>DAOLIT010000076.1:0-24118 GCA_035328405.1 Pseudomonadota bacterium
GGTCGTCTCTTGGACGGTCGTCTCTTGGACGGTCGTCTCTTGGACGGTCGTCTCTGGGGCGGTCGTCTCTTGGTCGGTCTTTGCGATCTTCGCGTGTTCGTGGCTCTTTGGCTCGGCGCTCCTCATCGAGGCTGTGCGCATGCGGGGCATTTGAGGGCTTGTTTTCCGAAACAACAGAAGAAGGTTGCGGAGGGGTCACGCTGCCCTGAGCAACCGGAGTGCCGCCGGTTTGCACACGCACAGGACTTTCTTTGGGGGAAAGTTCCGTCGGCTTCTCCGTCTCTCGGTGAGCAGGTTCGGTCCGATCGCGATGTGGACGCGCGTCGCTCCGAGGACGATGGTCGTCTGAAGGACGCTCCGCCCGATGATTGGGACGCGAAGCCCGATGGGAAGACGTGTCGTGTGCATGCGAGGCCCGCGCCGGTTCGTGCGACCGAAGATGCTGTTGCAACAGCAGAGACAGAATCGTCTCGCCTGAGTCGCTGGCCAGAAGTCGCCGCAAAAGCGAGCGAAATTCCGGTTCGGGATGAAGGTGCGCAAGTTCCTTGCCGAGCCGATCGACGTACTGGCCTTCGCGCAATGTGCGCAGCTCATTTTCCGTCGGTAAGGCGCGTTCCTCAGGTCGTATTTTGTACGTGAGTTTGAGGTAATAGAAATTGCCAAGCTCTCGGGGGCTGATGAGCGAAACCGCGACGCCGCGCTTGCCTGCTCTGCCGGTGCGACCTGTGCGATGGACGTAGACTTCCGCCGTTTCCGGGAACGTGTAGTTGATGACAAATGGCAAATCGGAAATGTCAATGCCGCGCGCGGCCACGTCGGTGGCAACCAAAAACTTGAGATCTTTGGCTTTCATGCGCTTCATGACCCGTTCGCGTTCAGACTGGGACAAATCCGACGAGATCGGTTCAGCGTCGTGGCCCTGATTGCGGAGAAATTCCGCGACCGCCGAGGTTTCTTCGCGCGTGTTGCAGAAAATGATCGCGCTTTCGGGTCGCTCGATTTCGATGACGCGCAGAAGGTCGCGCATGCGGCCCATGCCGGTGACCATGTAGTAGGCATGGACGATTTCAGCAGCGGAGATGCTGTCTCCGGAAAGCTGGATGTGCAGCGGCGAGCGCAAATAACGATGCTGAAGCCTGAGCACATCGTCGGGAATCGTCGCGGAGAACAGGAGTGTCTGCCGTTCGGTGGGGCAACGTCGCAGAATCTCGGAAATGTCCTCGAGAAAGCCCATCGAGAGCATCTCATCGGCTTCGTCCAGGACGACGGCGCGCAGCCGGGACAAATGGAGTGTGCCTCGTCGCAAATGATCGAGAACGCGACCGGGAGTACCGGACAGAAGATGGACGCCCGCTTTGAGAGCCTCGACCTGCCGTCCCATGGGCGCGCCACCGTAGACCGCCGCAATCGACAACGCCCGACGAGCAGCGATGCGGCCAATTTCGTTCGCGACTTGCAGCGCCAGCTCGCGCGTCGGACCCAAGACGAGGACCTGTGGGTAACCATTTTTTACGTCTGCGTCGAGGCGGAGTACGGACTGGACAAAAGGAATGCCAAAAGCTGCGGTTTTTCCCGAGCCCGTGCGCGACTGCACAATCAAGTCGGTGCCGGCGACAATCGGACGGAAGACCCGTTTTTGAACGGGCATCGGTTCCGAAAAACCCATCTCGGTCAACGCCGTGCGAATGTCATCGGCAAGGTCCATTTCGGCAAAGGACCGAGGAGGCGTTCCAAAATCGGCCTCGGTCAGCGTGCGCGGCTCTGCCGTCGAACCGGATGCAGAATCGGGAGTTCCAGAAGGGGAAGGAGGTGCATGTTCGACTTCGGGACTTTGCTTCGCGGTCACTCGTGGGCTGGTAGGGCCGACATCTTGTTGAGAGTTGGCGGCGGCCTGTACATCCGCCGCGCCCTGGACGAGCAGAACCTCGTCTTTGGGCAAACCTTGATCTTGCATAAAAACCTCTTGGGGCGATTCTTTTGAAACTTCGGTCGGCCATCGGGGCCGAGACGATGTGGCAGCTTGAGCCGACGTTGCACCTTCGTCAGATGGACGGCGGCAACACAAGCGACCGAAAAGAACCGCAGTTGTTGGGGACAAGTCACGACTGCATCCGACCGTCGGAGCAATGCCAATCCCCGGTGAGAAAAGAACCACCCGCACCTACATAGAAGCGTACCCCGTGCACTGACCTCGCGAAGACGCGACTGCCGCGAAACAAGAAACGTGGGATTTGACAAGTAGGGACGAAACAGCAAAGGCGGGCTTTAGAAAATCGTTTGGTTCCTCACGCTATCTTTGTGAGGATCGAGTGTCAAGACTCCGGTCTATTCAAATAGCAAACGGCTATAGCGTTCCGCAAAAGCCTCTCCGAACAAGCGGCGCAGGCGTTTTTTCGGGCCGGCCTCGTGAAACACCGCAAACACTTCTTGCTGGGCGCTTTGCGAACGGCCCGGCGGTGGGTCGGCGAACAGGTCCAAATACGCCTTGAGTGCCTGCAAAAGCGCGGCAAACCCTTCTTCCATTTGACGAGGACGCAATCGAGCATGCAGACCGTCTCCCGAAGCCAGGGATGCGCAAAAAACCGGGCCAGGCCCGCTGCCCAAGCGCAAAAAAGCGTGCTGAAGCGATGACAGCACTTTTTGTGTTTGCCACTCGCGTCCATATACATCTGCGTGAACGGAAACGGACCATGGAAAGGCCAAAAAATCTGCGGCAAAACAGGGCAAATCCCATTCGTATTCAGGAAAAACCGTCAGTGCCAAACCTTCGATAGCGGGAAGTCGCGACGCGCCCACCAGAACATGGCTCATGACGATTTTGCGCACTTTGGGGCTGCGATAGGCGGATGCGCTGACTTCTGCAACGCCGAGCGGCAAGGCATGTTGTCGCAGGTCTGCGTCGATGGGCAAATCGGTGAGTTCAAGCTGCTCAACCAGGCGAGCACGCAGGCCGTTCGCCATTCCAGAAAAATCCGCTTCGCCTCGCGCCTTCACATCCTCTTCTAGCGTGCGAAGCCGACGGTTGGCGTCGTGCCAGGTCTTTTGACCGAATGAAAAACTGTTCCGCAGAAAACTCATGGGCGAGGAAGCTAGTACGTTCGGCATGGTTCGTAAACCTTCGGGCTGCTCGACCGAATGAGCGGTCTAAAAACCAAGTTCCGACAAAAAGGTCAGCAACTTTTCTTTGAACAGCACCGGTTTTTCGAGATGGGGCGAATGTCCGCAATCGGGAAAAACGACTTCTTCGTATCTCCCGCCGTTTTCTCGGTATTGGTCGAGCAGCTTTCGCGTTTGAGACACCATGGGCTGTGGAGGAAAAACGTCGTCGCCAGGCCAGCCTGGGATGATGCCGAGTTTTCCCAAAAAGCCGAAACAAAACAGCGACGAATCGGAAACGATCTGGTCATCCTTGCCTCGAATCCACAACACGTTGGGTTTGGGCTGGATGCTCGCAAATGCGGATAGGTTTAGGTATTTGGGCGAGATCGCATTGTTCATACCCGAAACACCGGGTGACACCGATGGCCAGTTGGGCGAATTTTGGGTGTCTCCGGGATAGTGCGCGGGGCCCGTGCGGGTTTTGAGAATTTCGTCCACCAAACGATCTTCTTCTTCGACGGAAATTTGATTGTTCGCGTGTACGAAGAAACTGCGGACGATCTTGCGCGGAGAGAAATCGCTGTCAGAAGAGCGATCTTTTTGCGTCAGCCGCTCGACAAAGGGAGGACTGGCGGTGCCCGCACCTGAACCCGCAAAATCCGAAAAACATGGCGTCCCGACGGAATCGCGTGTTCCTCCAAACCCAAATGGAGACATGGGTGCTTCCAACACCAAGCCCGCCACACGTTCTGGATGCTTCATCGCATAACGGAGTGCAACGGCTCCACCGACGGACCACCCACACAGCACTACACGTTGGCCCGCCATGTTTTCCAGCGTCTCAAACAAGCTGTGAAGGTCGTCTACGAAATCATCGACGCCGCGCGTTGCATCGATGGGCTTGGGTTCGGTGTCCCCAAAACCGCGCAAATCGGGTGCGATGCCTCGGTAAGGCGGAGGCAGTTTGAGGAGCAGGTCGGAAAAGAACTCTCCCGTCGAGATATTGCCGTGGATGAAGGCAACAGGTGCGCCCTTGCCGCCGGTATCAAGGATTTTTTGGTCGAGCCGAGGGGTTGTGACGTGTCTGTGAACGATGCTCATGGCGGAACAGGATACGCCGCCAAACGCGACGCAATCAACCTGTGGTAAAGCTGCGCCATGACTCAGAAAAAGACGGTGATCTCGACGGATGCAGCGCCCGCAGCGATTGGGCCGTACTCGCAGGCAGTCGTGGCGCAGGGTTTTGTGTTTTGTTCAGGACAAATTCCGCTTTCGCCGGAATCGGGTTTCCTTGTTGGTGCCGGCGATGTCGCGGAACAAACCGAACAGGTGATGAAGAACCTAGAAGCGGTTTTGCAGAAGGCGGGTTGCGGCTTCGAGCATGTGGTCCGATGTACGATTTACTTGGCAAATTTGGGCGATTTTTCGACGGTAAATGCGGTTTATGGTCGCTATTTTCAGTCGGAACCTCCCGCTCGGGTCACGATTCAGGCCGCCGGTCTGCCGAAAGGTGCGCTCGTCGAAATCGACGCGATTGCGATCCAGCCCGGTTGAAAAAACTACCGCTCGGTTGATCTTTCCGAGGAACTTTTCACGGAAACCAAATCTGCTCGGCCTGCCGCGACGAGCGTGTTGGCTTCGTCGTCGGTTCCCACGTTGCCTCTGACCAAAGTCGCGATGTCCGCACGAAAGCGAATCTCCTCAGCAAATGCAATCTGATGCAAACCACCGCCAGGCGAGAGGCCCTCGGGCACGGTGCCACCTGACGAAACATGGATGAGGTCTGCGCCCGCCGCTTTGAACAAACGAGCCAGCGAGACGGCTTCGTCGGGAAGCAAACCTCCGGGCGCGAAATCATGTACGGAAAGGCAAACAGAAATCGGCTTTTCGTCGGGCCAGGCGGTGCGCACGGTTTGAAACACTTGCATCGGAAATGCAATTCTGCTTGCCAAATGTCCGCCCCATTCGTCGGTGCGGAGGTTGGTCAGCGGAGAAATGAAACCGGCCAGCAAGTAGCCGTGCGCCATGTGAAGTTCGAGCCAATCGAAACCCACCTGTTCGGCAAGTTCCGTCGCAGACACAAAATCCGCGAGCACGGATTCGAGGTCTTTGCCCGTCATTTCGCGCGGAATCTGGCTGTGTTCGTTCCAAGGCACTGCCGACGCGGCGATGAGCGGCCAACTTTCGTGTTCTGGCAACGGTTGGCCCGCTTTCACTTTTGGCAAACAAATCGCGGCTTTGCGACCGGCGTGGCCGAGCGAGACGCCGATTTTCGAGTCGGTATGTTTGTGGACGAAATCGACGATTCGTCGCCAAGCGGGTACATGCTCAGGTTTGTAAAGGCCCGCGCAACCCGGCGTGACCCGGCCCTCGCGACAGACAGCGGCCATTTCGGTGAAAACGAGGCCTGCGCCTGCGACGGCACGGCTGCCCAATTGAACCAAGTGCCAGTCGTTGGGCATGCCGTCCTCGGCGCGGTATTGAAAGGTCGGCGGAAAGACGACACGGTTTTGGAGGACGAGACCGCGAGCTCGAAACGGTGTGCGCACAGGCGGTGGGGCAGGGCGGGGCAGCGTCAAACCTGTGCGTGTTTCGGCATCGCGTGCAGCGCTGTTTTCGATGACAGCGGCGAAATCTGGGTCGTGTTTGCGCAACGTGTCGAGGGTTTGCCGGAAAGTTCGAGTGAGAAAATGGGTCGCAAATTGCCACGGTTCGCACGAACGGTAAAAGTCGGTGTGCTCAAAAAATCGCTGGGAATGGTGCGCGGCTTGACTTAGTGCGTCGATGGCTGGGCGACGGTCGGCTTCATAAACAGACAAAGCCTGAGCCACGTTTCCAGCATGCTTGAAAAGCGCGTGTGCCAGCGAGGCCGCGTCATCGAGAGCGGCTTTTGTTCCTGAACCAATCGAGAAGTGCAACGTGTGTGCCGCGTCGCCAAGCAGGACCACGTTTCGATGATGCAAGGTCTTGCACGTCACCGTTGGGAACTTTCGCCAAATGGACCGATTTTTGCGCAGGCGAAAATCTCCCAACCGGTGTCCGAGCAGTTTCTCGCAGTACGCCAGGGTGGCTTCTTCGTCTGCCGGATCGAGGCCGGAACGCAAAAACGTGTCGCTGCTGCATTCCACAACCCAGGTGGAGCTGGGTTCGATGGGCGAGTGCGGCCAAGTGTGTGGTGGTGTGTGTGGATAGGCGTGAACACGGAAAAGGCCGTGCTCGTTTTCGTCGAAAAGAAAGGTCAAGCAAGACAAGGGCTTGGTGCTTCCGAGGCAAACGAAACGGTTTGGTCGCCAGTCGATTTGTGGAGCAAACGCATCGGCAAAACGGGCTCGAACCACGCTGCTCAGACCGTCCGATCCGACGACCAAATCGGCATCCAAAAAGCTGTCTACATCCACCGATTGAATCTCGCGGCTTGGCGGAAAGAAGACGCCGAGTGTTTCTGCGCGCGTCCGCAGCTCTTGCAAGAGCAATCGGCGGCTCAGGCCAAAAAAACCAGGGCCAGAGGTCGGAATCACCTGGTTTTTCCAAGCCATTTCCAGGCGGTCGAAAGGACAGGACGAGCGAAGGATTGCGTTGTGGATTTCCGAGTCCTCCTGTCGCAAGCGAGCCAGCGTGGTTTCCGAAAGCACAAGGCCAAATCCGTAGGTTTCCTGAGGCAAACACCGCTCGATGACCGTGACATGGTGACGAGGGTCCGCTTTCTTCAGAAGGAGGCTCAGGAAAAGCCCGGCGGGACCACCTCCCACGCACACGATGTTCATGGTCGGTGAATAACACTGCGAAAGGGGCTTTGGGAAACCTTGTATACTGCGCCGCACATGGCAGGGGAAAGTGGGTCGGCTTTGCGGAAACACGTCGTGGTCATAGGCGGTGGCGTGACTGGCTGCGTGCTGGCCGAGCGTTTGAGGCAGCGCCGACCGGACGATGCGGTCACGTTGCTCGAGGGGTCGAAGACGCTCGGCGGTTTGTCAGTGGCCAGCGCCCCAGACGAGCTTGGCTGGGACCGCTTCTATCACGTTGTGACGCCGCAAGATGTCCTGCTCGAGGATTTTCTGCGACGGATAGGGTGTGCGGACCGGTTGCGGTTTCGATCGGTTCACACGGGCTTTTTTGTGGACGGAAAACTCTTTCCGTTTGATTCGCCGCTGGATTTTTTGCGCTTTTCGCCCCTTTCGTTTTTGGAAAAAACGCGACTTTTGGCGGGGATTTTCTATGCGGTGCGCCTGCCTGTACACAAAGAGGCGCGGTTGTGGGACGTGTCCGCGAAAACGTGGCTGTCCGAGGTGTTTGGCGACGCAGTGGTGGAAAAGTTTTGGGCTCCGCTTCTGCGCGCAAAACTGGGCGAGGCGGCGAACGAAACGGCGGCCATGTTCATTGCGTCCACGATCCGGCGGTTGTTTGCCACGCGACAGGGAAAAGACCAAAAAGAGGCGTTTGGGTACATTTCCGGGGGATACAAAACAGTGTTCGAGGCGGCGGAACGATACTTGGCTGGTTTGTCGGTGACGGTTCGCAAGGAAGCTCCCGTGCAGCATCTTGCGCAAGGTACCGATGGCCGGTTGTGTGTCCGTGTTGGTGGGGAAAACGGCCACACGTTGGTCGCGGACGAGGTGTTTTTCACCGGGCCTTGCCGCGCGTTGCCCGCTTTGTGCGAGGGTTCGCTTTTGCCTCCGGCCTTGCGAAAGCTGGCTTCGACGGTGCGGTATTTGGGCGTGCTGTGTTTCGCGATCAAGCTGCTGCGGCCTCTTTTGCCGTATTACGTGTTGAATTTGATCGACTCGACGCTGCCGTTTACGGGCGTGATCGGTCTATCGACACTGGTCGATCCGAGCGAGCTTTCAGGCCAGCATCTTGTGTATTTGCCCCGGTATTTGCCCGATGACCACCCGGATTTCGATTTGCCCGACGACGTGCTGGTTCCGCGTTTTCTGTCGGGGATTTCGCGTGTTGCTCACCGACGCGGTTTTTGCGTCGATGAAATCGTGCATGCGCAGCTTTTTCGGGCTCGGTTTGTCAGTCCGATTCCGGTGTGCGGATACGACAAGTTGCGTTTGCCGGTGACGCTCGTGCCGGGGCGGCTGCATCTTGTGAACAGCGGGCGGATTTTGGGTGGGACGCTCAACAACAACCAGATGATCGAGGAGACGGAACGTGCGCTCGATGAAGTGTTCGACCGCGCGGTGTGAGGATGATGACGGATACGAAGGAGAAAGCCCCAAATCGCGCCACGCTGTCTGAACTTCTTGTGGGCAAACGAATTTTGTTGGTCGTCGGGTCGGGAGGTGTTGGCAAAACAACCACAGCGGCGACACTGGGTCTTTTGGCCGCACTGCGAGGCCGACGGGTGTTGGTGCTCACGATCGATCCGGCCCGGCGGTTGGCGGATGCGCTCGGGGTTTCCGCGCTGCGGCACGAGTGTCAGGAAGTGCCGCCCGAACGGTTGTCCATCGTCGCAAGCGAGCGAGGCGAAACGCCGGTTCCAGGCGGGCTTTTGCACGCGATGATGCTCGACCAAAAGCGCGCGTTCGACGATTTGGTCGAAAAACACGCCAAAGATCCTGCGATGCTCGACCGGGTGCTGCGCAACCAGATTTATCAACAAATCTCGTCGGCGCTCGCGGGTTCGCACGAATACGCCGCGATGTCACGGCTGTACGAGCTTTCGCAAACGGACCGATACGATCTGATTGTGATGGACACGCCGCCGACAGAGAACGCGATCGATTTTCTCGAGGCACCTGAGAAAGTGAAAAAGGCGGTCGATTCGGAAACCATCCAATGGATCATGAAGCCGGTGCTGCAGCAGGCTGGGAGTTTGTCTTGGCGGCTTCTGGGCGTCGGGGGCGCGATCGTGTTGCGCGGGCTTTCCAGGTTCGTTGGTTCGGCGTTCTTGACCCAAGTCGCCGAGTTTTTTGTCGAGTTTCAACAGGTGCTCGGCGGTTTCAAAGAGCGTGCGCAAAAAGTCACCGCGCTTTTGCACAAAGACGATGTGTCCTTTGTCCTGACGTGTAGTCCAGAATCCCTCAGCATCGACGAAGCGCTGTATTTTCATGAGCGCCTGTTGCGATACGGACTTCCGTTTGCGGGCTGCGTTGTGAATCGCGTCCATCGCGAGCTTCCCGAGGAACCAAAGAACCTGCTTGCGCTTCTGTCCGCGCGGCCCGAACTTGCGGGCTTTGGTGAGGACGACTTGCGCGAGCTGGCTCGGGCGCTGGGACTGACGTATGCGGAGCAGCGCGTGCTTTCGCAGGCAGACGCGACATCCATCTTGCGGTTGTCGCAGAAAGTTGGGCCGCCGCTGTGTGAGATTCCGCTTTTGGAAGAAGATGTACACGATGGGAGGAGCTTGGCCCACATCAGCCGCTATGTGGTTCCTCCGAAAGCGTGACGGCCTATTTGGGGACGCGATACAGGTGCTTGGAGTCTGCGAAATACGCATCTCCACCCGAAATCGCCAAATAGCCCGTGCTGTATCCAGCGCCGTCCACAAGTTCGGGGGAACCCCCGGTTTTGGGCACTTTTGCCAGCGCGTCGGTCGTCAGATCGACTTCGCGAAAAAAATAGACATGCGTGTCGGATAGAGCGAGCCGCCCAGTCAAGTTGGCGACAGGACCGATGGTTTCAGGTTTTCCGCCCTGTTTGGCTATGCGAGACACGGCATATTTGCCTCGCTTGTCGGTTTCCAGCAGAAAAAACAGGTATTGGTCGTCGATCGCGAGTCGTCCGACATTCCGTTGTGGCTCAGTCGGCAGCAGACACGACGCTGCACCCGTTTTTTTGTCCACCTTCCAAAGGCCGGAATTGCTGCGGAAATAAACGTGCGTTTGGTCGAGCACAAGGTCGCTCATGACGGGTTGACCAGACACAAGCCGTTCAGTCGGTCCGCCGGACAAAGGGGCACGGAACAACGCGGAATGACCTTCGTGTTGCGCGGCAAAATACACGGCTGTCTCATCGACGGAAAGGTGAGTCGGAGCAGGTGCTTTTGTCACAACTTCGGCCACTCCGCCCGCCTTGGCTACTCGCAGAATCGCGCCGGCTGCCGTCGTTGAAAAGTAAACATGCTGCACAGACAGCGAAAGCTCGCCGGACAGCACATGTGGTTGGCGCGCGAGGACCTCAATGTGCCCGGACTTCGCATCGATTTTCAACACGGCGTTGTCGGCTTTTTCAAAGCCGCCGGTCACGACAAAAACCGCATCCTGATCGGTTGCAATGCCTCGCGGGTGTTCCATGGGGCCCGCAAACCGCTTGGCTCGAGTCCAGGTCGCTTGTGAATCAGATTTGTTTTTTTCCGAGGAAATGGGCTTTTCTCGTGTCCACAGAAACGCACCCACACCCACAGCCAAAGCAGCCAGACCTGCGAACAACTTGCGTGACGACATGCGCTCAAGTCTACAAAAGTTGGGTTTTGGAAAAACACAACAGAGTGGGTGTCTCGGCGATAACTTTTTTACGGCCAATGCAAAGCAGATCGCGGATCATTTCCCGTTCGGCGGCTGGCAGAACGAAAACATCTTTTCCGGGGGACGACTATGGGTGAATGGAACCCACAAGAAGGCGACGGGTATCATGGCTTTGGGGATTCCTGGCGTGGGCCGCTCGATCCGGGCCGGTTGGTCAGCTACGGCAACTGGGCCGGGCCTGGCAATCGCATGGAAAGCGAAAACGAGGAATACATCCAGGCCCAACGCGACAAGGACCCCAGTTACGATCCGTACCACGACAAAACCCTGACGGACGATCCCAGGTACAAGCCGGTTGATGGCATGGACGCAGCGGCGTTCCACCATGACCACGGCTATCAAGAGGCGCTCGGGCCAGGCGGCAAAGGGCCCTCGATGTTCGGCTGGGAGGGGCTTCAGGCCACGCGCGAAGCCGATCGTCGGTTGGTCAACGATGTCCGCGATGAGATGGCCGAAAACGGCGACCAGTATTCGGGTACATCGAAAACGTATGCCAAGGGTCTGCAAGGCTATTTCGGCGCTCGGGTCATGGGCCAAGACGCGATCGACTGGGCTGGCGGGAAAGCGGGTGAAGCTGCGGGCGGCATCAGCAATTTCATCAACGGCGCGAAAAATTGGGGCTCTTTCGGCGACGCTGCCAAAGGCATCGGCCAGGGCATCAAGGGCGCTGGAAGCTGGCTCGCCAACACCGGAAAAGAGGCGTGGGGCGGCATCTCTGGCGCGGCCAAGCACATCGGCAGTTTGGGTTTGCCGGGCATTTTGGGCGCGGCGGGTGGTTTCGCCAACGTCGCGGGTGCCGGGCTCGCTCATTTGGGTGGGAAAGCCTGGGACGGTGTGAAATCGGCGGGCAGTTCGTTGGCCGGAATGGCGGGCAAAGTCGGCGGAGGCATCTTGAACGGTGCCAAATCGGTCGGGAGTTCCGTTCTGAGCGGTGCCAAATCGGTCGGCAGCTCGATTGCCAAAGGCGTCGGCAAAGTATTTTCGGGCTGGTAAACGCGGTTTTACTGCCTGACGCGAAGTCGAATCGAAAGCGGGCCGAAAACTTCTTTCCCAAGCGCCGGATCGCGCGCTTCCCCGTACACACACAACCCGTGAGCCTTTTTTCCCTGCGGCACTTGAAAGCGCAGGTTGTGGGTGCCTGTCCTGAGTTTGCTTACCAGTGTGGGATCTGCCGACCGAAACACCGTCCAAGCTCCGCGTCCGTCGTCTGGCACCACCGCTGCTTCTCCCAAAAGCACGTCGTCCACATCCACCCGCACAATCGACCCGCCGTCCTTGGGTGACTCTGCGCCAGGCCATTCCGACGAAAGCCGCGCGCGGATTTCCACTTCGACAAGCGCAGGAAGATTCTTTCCTCTCGGCGCATCCAGACGAAACACCACTTCTCCGCTTTCTGCACCGTAGAAATGCTGGGTCGGTTTGCCGTCCCACACGCCCAGCCTCTCGAACCGAGCCGTATGAAACGCGGACGGTGCCAGCCGCAACACAAAGTCGCCATTCGGCTCCTTCTGCCAGCGCGCCGGGCTCCCGGACGTTCCGCGCAACACCTGTTCCACCTGATACAGGGGTTCGGTGCCTTTTTCAGGGGAGAGGCGCGGATTGGCATGGGGCCCAAGCGGTGCCAGCGACAACGCCGCCGCATCTCTTAGCGCCTTCCTTACATCGTCGGTATGCGGCCTGTCGATGTAGATCCCAAAATCCCGAGGTTTGCCGCTGTACGGTTCGTAAATCCACACCAATGATCCCGCGCCACGGTTATAGAAGTGATGTTCCACAAGTGCCGAAAACCAGCGCGCGCGCGGCCAGCCCAGATAGTTCGGCCCCGTGTCCGTGCGAAACCCGAATTCTCCGAGAACCAGCGGCTTGCCGACGACAAACCGCGCAAGTTGCGCGCGGTCGTCCAAAAAATCGTACAGCCGTTTGACCGAAACGCCGCCCTGGCTGTTTTGCAAATACAGATGGCTGTCCACGTAATCAATGCTCGGGAGTTTGTGGACTTCGATGAAATCTGCCCGTTCGGACCGCATCGCATAACCCCACAGCCCTGCGGCGACCAAATGATTGCGGTCAAACAGCTTGATGAACTCGGACATCTCGCGGACCCACGCCAAACGCGCCTTTCGCCCTGCTTCTGTGTCCACCGTGGATTCATTCATGAGTTCCCACGCAAAAATCGTTGGATCGTCGCGATACAGCACGCCCGTCAGGCTGTTTTTGCGCAGAAGGAGTCTTCCGACGTGTGCTCGAAACAGAGCATGTGCGCGTTCGTCGGAATAAAACGCCTCTTTCCCGACACCTTCTGTGGGCAGGCCCAGCCAACGCAGGTACATCGGCACACCACCGTAGTCCGGCCAATGGTTGCTGAGCGTCACAATGACCCGCACGCCGGCCCGCTGTGCCTCGAACAGCACGCGATCCAACTGAAGGGCTGAAGCTTCCAACACATTCATCGGTCCGGCTCGAAACAGCGCGTACTTTTGTTCCCATTCCGTCGCCGTCTCGAGGCCTTCCCCTAGCGCCCAAACTCGCGCGACGCTGAGGCTGTCGTGCGAAAGTGCCTGAAACAACCGCTCGACCTGGCCGCGCACCGTATCGCCGTGGATGGGATCAATGTTTGCGCCGACGAAACGAAACACCTTCCCACCGACCACAAAATCGGTTCCGGCTGTTTTCACAAATTGCCCACTGACAATCGGCGGCACTTTGGGCACCACCGGTTCCTTTTGTGTGGGCAGAGGACCCACATGTGTGGGTTCAGGCTTCGCGAATGCAGCGACGGCGAACAACAAAACGAGGATCGCGGCACCGTGCGCGAGTGGCGTCATGAATGCGAAGCGCCAGACGGAAGGGAAAAGTGCGGTGCCAAAAGCTTCCAAAGTTCGCGGGCGACCTCTGTTTTTGGCAACACCGGCAGCCTCACCGCGTCTGGCTCGCCCGATTCCGGTTTGAAAAACACCACCACGCGGTTTGTGTCCGATCCAAAACCCGAGCCTGCCTCGGTCACATCGTTGGCCACAATCGCGTCGCAGCCTTTTTCAAGAAGTTTTCGTTTCGCAAACGCTTCGATGTCGTGGGTCTCTGCTGCAAAACCCAGCAAAAACGGAATTTTTCCCCGTCGAGCCTGTGACAGACTGCGCAAAATGTCCGGGTTTTTGGAAAGCGCGAGGGCGGGATGTTCTCCCAGTGTGTGCTTCTTGAGTTTCTGAGACGACCGTTCCGCCGGTCGGTAATCGGCCACCGCTGCGGCCATTGCGATGCAGT
Source organism: Pseudomonadota bacterium (assembly GCA_035328405.1). Lineage (GTDB taxonomy): Bacteria > Myxococcota_A > Polyangia > Palsa-1104 > JAEUJZ01 > JAEUKA01. Next base: position 13,830 of record DAOLIT010000076.1, read on the forward strand.
CCGGCGCAGGCTCTTTGCCAAACAGAGAAAGCAGCGCCGTCTGCATGTCCTGCGCTGTCTCGACATCGATTCGCTGCACACCTGTGGGTGTTGCCAGCGCCACAGGACCTGTCACGAGTGTCACGCGCGCCCCAAGTTCCGCCGCCGTCGCAGCCAAGGCAAACCCCATTTTTCCCGACGACCGATTTCCCAAAAAACGCACCGGATCAATCGGTTCGATCGTCGGTCCTGCCGTCACGACCACATGACGCCCGATCAGCGTTTTTTTTTCGGGCGGGTTGCGTCTGAGTGTTTGCGCGACGCTCCGCACGATCTCGTCGGGCTCGACCATGCGCCCCTTGCCCACATGACCGCAGGCCATCTCACCCTCACCCGGTCCCAGAACATGCGCCCCGCGAGCGACTAGACGCGCGATGTGTTCTTGCACTTGTGGCTTGTCCCACATGTGGACGTTCATCGCCGGGCACAGCACCAAAGGCGCTCTGCACGCCAAAGCCACCGTCGTCAGAATGTCTCCCGCCAAACCGAGCGACAATTTTGCGAGCACGTCTGCCGTGGCGGGAGCAATCAGCAGGACATCGGCTTCGTCAGCCAGCGCGATGTGGCCGATTTCACTTTCTTCTGTTGGATCAAACAATTGCGTCGCCACGCGATGGCCCGATAGCGTTTGCAACACCAGCGGCGTGACAAACTGCTGTGCCGATTCGGTCATGCAAACGCGGACGTGCGCTCCAGCTTTGCGCAGCAAGCGAACCAGCTCGGGGGTTTTGTACGCGGCGATTCCGCCCGAAATGCCCAGCACGACGCGCACCGAATCGAGGCAACGAGGCGTTTCGTGGTTGTTGGCTGGCTCCATCGCGCCACTTTATCAAACAAACGCCTGGGCTATCGCTGGCGCTGACCTGTGTTGCGCATTGGACCGCACATTTGGCGAAGAACTTGGGAATAATGGCGCATATGTCCAAGATGTTCGATTCGCAGCCGGTTGTTTCCGAGGTCACGGTTGTGGCAATGCCTGCGCCGAGCCCCAAGCTGCCTTTTGAGCACCTTTCCGACTATCTACACAACTTGCGCGTCAGGCTTCGTCGGCGAGAGAAGCTGCGTCTGTTTTTGCTGTGGCTCCAAGGCGCGGTGTTCGGAGCGATTGTTCTTCTTTGGTTTTTCTCGATTGTGGGTCCGCACAAGTTGCTTTTGCCGATGGTTCTTCTGTGCGTGGGCGGCGCGGGTTTGGGTTTGTTTGGTTTGTTGGTTCGTGCGCACAGAATGCGAAACAGCGACGAAGCCATCGCTCGGTTTGTGGGCAAGCAAGTCCCCGATCTGCGCTCGGAATTGCTATCGACCGTAGAACTGAACCGAAGCTTGACAAATGAGCCAGAACGTGCGTTGTGCGACGAACTGACCCAGCGAACGCTTGCGGCGCTTGGAACGGTGCCGCCAGCCTCGTTGCTTGCGACGACGGCGCTGTTTCACGCGGGGCTTCGGGCGTTTTTGCTCCTGCTCTTTGCGGCGTGGGCTCAGGCTTTTGGGGCTTTGCCGTTGTGGCAAGGGCTCAAAACGCTGTGGACTCCGTCGCTGCCCGAGCCTGTGCAAATCGCAGCCGAACCCTTGCTTGGCGACGTGCGCTTGCTTCTGCATTACCCGAACTACACCGGTTTGCCGCAGCGAACGATTCCGGGCTCGACGGGAGATATTTTGGCGCTGCCGGGCACGCAGGTTCGGATCGAGGCGTGGGCGCTGTTGCCGGTGGAAGAGGCGCGTTTGTTGGTCACGACGGACGGGCTGGCCACGACGCAGCCCGTTCAGGTGGGAAAACCGAAAACCGAGCGCGATGTCCTGCCTCTTTTGTCGGCGAGTTTCGTCGTGCAAAAAGCGGGAAGCTACTTTTTTGAGATCAAGAACAGCCGGTATTCGCTGCTCCGCGAGGCGCAGAACCACAGAATCGCGATCGAAACCGATCATCCGCCACGGATCGATTTGTTTGCGCCGGCCCCTGAACTGGAGGTGACCTCGACGAGACGAATCGAGGTTGCTTACAGCGCAGAGGACGATTTGGGGCTTGGCGACATCGATTTGGTGTACCGAGTGAACCAAGGACCCGAGAAAAGAAAACGGCTCCGTTCGGCCCAGACTGCGGACACAAAACGAGAAGAAAAAACGTCGCACAAGCCCGGTCTTGCGCCGCCTTCGATTCCACGGAATTTGGCGGCCAAAATCGAGTGGGATTTGAGCGATCTGGAACTGTCGCCAGGTGTGCGCGTGACGTACTTTGCCGAGGCGCGCGACCTCAACAATGTGTCGGGGCCGGGCATTGGTCGGTCTCGGGAATATGCGCTGTTTGTGCAAAGCCCGCGTCAGCGTCAGGAAGCTTTGCTTCAGAGTCAGAACCAGCTTCGCGAACAGGCCGTGCAGCTTTTGGGCGACCGCATCGATCTTCTGCGTGGGCTCGTTCGCAGTGTTTTGCCGACGCAAGGCCCCGAATCCAAAGACGCGGCTGAGTCAAACCTCGACGCGATGGAGCGGCAACAAGCGGTGCATCGCAAAAGCGAGACGTTTCTTTTGCTGATCGGGCGCATCCAGCAGGACTTGGGAAATCGGGACAAAGATGCAAAGGACTTGCATTTGGCGCTCCAAGAGATTGCGAATCGAGTCGGCAAGCTCAATCAGGAGGAAGCGACGCTTTTGCAAGATTTGCGCAAAGCGATCGCGAAAAATCCGGCGCGGCCTGGTCGAAACGCGGTCCGAGACATGGTTTCGGAAAACGAACGGCACATTCCGTCGCTCGAACACGATGTGCTGCGCCTCGATGATTTGATCGGGCGGCAACGGCTGGAAGAGTTGCTCTCGATTGGCGACGAGATGACGCAGCACCGAGATCGACTGAGACAACTTCTTGCGGAATACAAGAAGAAACCGAATGACGCGCTGCGCAAAGAAATCGAGCGAGAGCTGCGCGCTTTTGAACGGAAAATGGCCGAGCTTGCCGAAAAAGCTCGGGCACTGTCCGACGAGATGCCAGACGATTTTGTAAACCGTGAGGCGCTTGGACAAAACGACATGCAGAGCCGCGTCGATCGACTGCGAGAACTTCTGCAAAAAGGGGATTTGCAGCGAGCACACGAGGAGCTGGAAAGAATGTCGCAGTCGCTGGAACAGCTTGTGCGCGGCATGGAGCACAGTTTGCAGGGCTATCGTCGAGAGCGTTTTTCTGCCGAGGAAAAGGCTCTGTCGGAACTCGAGAACCAACTTGCCGACCTGAGTCACGACCAACAACAAATCAAACAACGGACCGAGGAAGTGCGACGCAGCGCCAACCTGCGAGCGCGCCAACTTTTGCGCGACCGGGCAGACCAGCTGTCGAGGAAACTTCTGCCGGAAGTGCAAAAACTGCGTCGGCTTCTGGATGATGTGGATGTCGATCCGCTGGGGCCTTGGGGACAAGACGAAATGGCCAAGGTTCAACAAAGGCTCGATGACTTGTTGCGCATGCTCGAACAGGGCGATTTGGAAGAAGCCAAAGCCATGGCACAGGAAGCCGAACAGTCGCTTTCGCGGATGGAAACCGAGCTCCGCGCCGAGGAGGAAGCCGCGCGCTGGGGCCAAAGGCAACGGCTGGCAAAATCGCGCAGCAAGGCGGAACAAGGAAAAAATGTCGCCAAAGACATCGTGGGTGAATTGGACCGTGCACTGCCGCACCCGGAAGACTTGCTGACGCCTGCGGAAAGGCGCCAACTCGGCGACTTAAAGGGTGGTCAAGAGCAGGTTCGGCAACGCGCAAACGAGTTTTTGAAAGAGCTGCAAAGGCGCGCCAAAGACACCAAAGATGCGCCGCAGCTGGAGCGCCTGAGCAACGATGCAAACGGCGCGATGAAGAAGGCCGGGACGCTCATGGAACAGGCCGAGGGGGAACTCAAGAAACTGAGGCCGCGCAGCGCAGCGACCGCGCAGGGGCAGGCGCTGGAACAGCTTGAGCAGCTTGGCAAGGAAATGCAAAACGCGAGAAGACCGCACAGCGACGGAACAGGCATGCGATCCGAACGCGAACCCATCAAGATTCCAGGTGCCGACGAATACCGACCGCCGAAGGAATTTCGCAAGGACATCCTTGATGCCGCCAAACGCGAACCGCCCGCCGAATATCGTGAGCAAGTCCGGCGCTATTACGAGGAGCTGATCAAGTGATGGCGCGAAACGTGCTTTGGGCGCGGGGTTTGTGGTGGGCGTGTGTGTTGTGCAGCCTGCTCGGTTTTTCGATGTCCGTTTCGGCGCGGGCGCTCGATCCGGCGCTTCATCGGGCCAGCCGTCTGCTTGTGGAAAACCGCGTTGACGAAGCCCAAGCTGCCCTTCGCACCGTCGAGGCCACGCACGCCCAAGATGCTGTGTTTTTGTTTTTGCGCGGCGACGTGGAATTTCAACTGGGCCAGTACGAAGACGCGAAAACAACGCTTCGGAAAGTGGTTTCGGAAAATCGGCTGACGGGCGCGGAACTCGGCGAGGCGCGGGCCTTGCTCGATTTGGCGACTGCGACGGCGGATGCGACACGCGGTTTTGCGGAACAGACCTCGCCGAGCGGACACTTTGTGTTCCGTTTCCGCAAAGGAAAAGACGAAGTTCTGATCCCGCATGCGGGTGCGGCGCTCGACAAAGCGTGGGCTGCGCTGTCTGCGGACCTGGCCGATGAAAGCGATCCCGATGCGGCGACTCCAAAACGCCCGGTGCGCGTCGAAATCTATGAGGAAATCGCCGACCTTTCGCGCGTGTCCACGCTGTCGCAAAAGGAAATCGAAACGTCGGGAACCATCGCGCTGTGCAAATGGAATCGGCTGATGATTGTGTCTCCGAAAGCCCTGCTCCGAGGCTATCCCTGGCTCGACACACTGACGCACGAGTACACGCATTACATCGTGTCGCGAACCGGCAAAGGGCAAGTGCCGCTGTGGTTTCACGAAGGGCTCGCGAAATGGATGGAGAAGCGGTGGAAAGGTCCGCCTGGCGGTGCCTTGAGCCCGGCGATGGAGCAGCTTCTTGTGACCGCCGTCGCAAAAAAGAGGCTGATTCCGTTTTCGAGCATGTCGCCGTCGCTTGCGAAACTTCCGTCGCAAGAGGATGCCGCGCTCGCGTTCGCGCAGGTGTACACGTTTGTCGAGTATCTGCACGCGAAAGCCGGTTTTCCGGGCATTCGGGCGTTTGTGAAAGCACTTTCTGGCGGCCATTCCGAAGGCCAGGCCCTTCGGCTTGCGTATTCCGCAAGTTTCGACGAGCTGGATCAGAACTGGCGCGCCTCCCTGCGCAACCGGCGGGTTCGGAGCAAGACCGCGCTCACGCTCGAAAAACTGCACTTCCTCAAGCGGGGAAACAAAGCCGGGGCCGCCGAGGAAAACGAAACCGGCGATGTCGCCGACCCGAAAATGCGCGGGTTTGTGCGTTTGGGCGGTCTATTGCGGGCCCGTGGGCGGCTGTCTGCTGCGGCCTTCGAGTATGAAAAAGCAGCCAAAGAAGCCAGCACGCCGCATCCGCTCGTCAGTCTGAAACTCGGGCGCACGTACCTTGAGATGGGCGACGCGGACCACGCGGTGGCGGCGCTTCTGCCTGCGACGGAACTCTATCCAGACTGGGCGGGGCTTCAGGCCGCGCTCGGGACGGCGTACTTGAAAAAGGGCGAGTGGAAAAAGGCCGAGGCGGCGCTCGACATGGCCATCTCACAAAGTCCGTTCGACCCGAGCGTGCATTGCGGGCTCAAAACTGTGTTTGAACAGAACAAGAGCCCGATGATGTCCCAAGCCAGCCGCGCCTGTGCGTTGCTGAGCAGCCCCTAACGCGACTTGGCCCGCCCTGCCCGCCGTGGACTCGCGGTCCTATTGGACTTCGTGCGCCCCGATATCAGAGGCTGCGCCTTGCGGCCTTTGGGTGCCGTCGATGTCGTGGTCCACGGGGCTTTGGGCCACTTTGTCCACGCAGGCGTCTTTGTTCACGGCGCTGTCTTTGATGAGGTGCAGGTCGATGTTGGCAATGTCCGGGGCCGACGGCGTCACAAATTCGAGCGCGGTTTTGTACACGCCCCCGCTGGTTTTGGAATCGTTCGTCACGACGTTGGTGAGCGAACAGCCCACGAGTTGTTTGTCCAAGCCAAACGTGCCGCTGGCGCGCGAATAGTTGTCGAACACGATCGAATGCTCGACGACGTGCGGGGTTGAGCCGCAGTCAATCCCGGCGGGTGCCGTGCTGGTCAGGCTGCCGTTTGCCGCGAGCGTCAAGAAACGCATCGTGCCGGTGTTGCCTGTTCCCAGCGAAATGCCCGTCGAGCGGTTGCTCCACAGCATCACGTTAGACAGGGCAAACGTGCTGTCCGTGAGCGTGATGCCGCACAAGTGATTGTCGAACAGCTCACTCGATTCGACGGTGATGTTGCAGTTTTGAACCCTCGCGCCGCAACCGCCGCTGCTTCTGAGCCGCACGTTGTGTAGCGAAACCGTCGCACCGTTTTTGCAGCCCAGGCCCGCCGAGTTTGCCCCGCTGCCGCCGCGCAGCTCCAGGTTGCGCACCGTGACCACCGGCTTTCCGCCTGCGCCGTCCCCGATGAGGTCGATGGCCGACTCGTCGAGCACGCCCTCGACCCGGGTTTCCGATGGTTTTGTGCCGCTCCCCGAGACGGTCAAGCTTTGCAGCGCGCCCGACGGCTTGAACACAAGCGCCGCGTACGGCTGACTCGACGGTGCCACCGAAATCATCGTTTTCCCGCCGCTTGTGGACATCGCAACTGCGTCCGCGAGCGTGCAGAACGGATCTTCCTGCGAGCCTTTGTGGGAAGACCCCGAGCAGCTTCCGTTCTTGTTGTCCACGTACAGCACTTCCTCGACCGGCGCGCAGCTTCCGTCCGCGCTGCACAATTTGCTTTGGCAGTCCGCCGGGCTTTTGCACGGGCCGCACGCGAAATTTCTGCACGCCGGTTTGCGCAAATCTCGGGCCGCGCAATCCACGTTCTGCATGCACGCCACGCACGCCCCCTGCGGACCACACCGAGGCGTCGAAGGCCGACCGTTTTTGCACGCCAGGTCATCCACGCCCATCGTGCAGGCTCGGCACACAAGCGACGCCGCATCGCACACCGGAGCGCTGTCCAGCGTGCAATTGGCCACCGTTCGACAACTGGTTGAGTGGGTCGTCGGGTTTGAACACCCCGAAACAAACAAGGCGGGCACCAGTGCCAAAAACGCCCTCCCTACCGAACAAGACCAAGACGCAAACGGATTCATCGTGTCTTCCCTCATCTAAAGGTGTAGTTCCAAGCCAACGCTGCCGTGCGGTATCCCCAGCGTGTACGTTCCCTGCGCAGGCGAGACGGCCAGCCCTCGCGAAACCATCGCGCACTCGCTGGTCGTCACGTCGTAGCCATTCCGTCCGCACGCCACTTGCAGGTTTGGGTCGAACAGGCTTCCGGTCTCCTGCGGAAACAGCACCCACGTCCCCCCCACGGAAAAGAGCAGCGACACCCGCTTGTGAAGCTCGGCCCGCACCGACCACGACAGGTCCAGCTTGTGTCCATCGAGATTCCCAGGCGATGCGACGCCCACGTCTCCGCGCGGGGTTTCGTACAAGAACTCTTGGCCCATCACAACCTGCCGAAAGGATTGGCGCACTCCCCATGCTATCGCGAATGAGGCCGTCCCCGATAGCGGCCTGTACGTCAGCGTTTGCGCCCCTGCGCCCGAAAGCGCCCGTTCCCATTGGATTTCCTCATCCGCGTGGCCCGGCACAAGCAGCCGCATCCAGCTCACCAGCTCGACCGCGCGCAGCTCAAACGGTCTCGATTGTTCCGAAAGCCGTCCCCCTTTGGGAAAACGCAGCCTTGCTCCCACATACACCGTGTGCGGAAACGGCAGCGAGACGCGCGCCGCCCCGCAACGCTGCGTCCCCTCGTGGTTTTCGATCCGGGCCCCCTCAGAACCGGGCGTACACGCATCGGGCACCCACGACGCCTGCACCGGCTGTCCTGTAAGCGGCACCCAGTCGCCCTGCGTGCTCAGCAGCGCGCTTGTGTACGACAGCCCCAGCCACAGCCGGTCCGCGATCGGCACCACAATCGCGCCGATCGAGAAGCCGTACCCCAAGTTGCCCACGTTCGTCTCTACAAGCTCGCGCCGATTCCAATTCTCCGTCTCGCCTCCGCACAGCCCCGCTTCGCACACCCCCCGCAGAAACACCTGGTTCGAGCGCGAGTACCCGACGTGGAAACTCGCGCCCATGTGCAGCCATTTTTTCAGCTTCAGCCCTATCGCCAACGTAAACCACAGGCTGTAGCTCGTTTCCGACACCGAGTGATACCGCGTCGAAAGCTGTTCCAGCGGGATCGCATCGCTTCGGTAGTCCGTCCGGTCCATCGCCGGAGTCGCAAACGCCAGCGCCGCCGTCACCGAATCCTTCCGCAAATCCCACGACCCCGCCGCCATCGCTTGCGGGTTCATCCACCGAATCGGCACCGCTTGCGCCCCTGTCGCCCCCGAGCCCGGCGAAAAACCAGGCGGCAGCGACTCCCGCCGCTGGAAGTCACCCACAAAACCGTGTACGCCCCCTTGAAAGAAAAGCTCGCTGCCCGCGTACAGCCGAATCGACGCCGGATTGAAATACAAAGACGCCAGGTGCCCGTCTGTCGGGCTCGCCAGCACCGTGTCTGCCGGGCGCAGCGCGACGTGAGGATAAGCCTCCACCATCGCCGGACCGCTTACCGCCAGCGCGACACAAAAACCACAAAACCAGCGGCGCAGCGTCACCGGCCCATCCTAGTTTTTGAAAGCCCCTCCGGCAAGGAATGAGATCGCCTCACCTTTGAAACCCCGCACCTCCCATCAGTCGATCGGTCGATCAGCCCGTCGATCAGTCACCGCCCCATCACCGCCACCACCGACTCCGAAGTAGTCGCCGCCTGACCGCCTGATGCTCAACGGCCAGCGTTTCTCTCCCCTTTGAACTGTCCGCGTGTAAAAAAGCGCGCTTTGTGTGGCGCAGATGGCCCCTGCGTCTTGTAGGGGCGCCGGTTTGTCGATAGACCCCTTTGCCGCCCCCTCCGCACCGACGCAACAGCCCAAGGAACCCCCCGCCGCGTTTCTGCGCGCGCTCGTGAGAAATCTGCGCGCCCTCGTGAGAAAACTGCGCGCGCTCGTGAGAAATCTGCGCGGCTTCCTGAGAAATCTGCGCGGCTTCCTGAGAAATCTGCGCGCGTTCGTGAGAAATCTGCGCGCGTTCGTGAGAAATCTGCGCGCGTTCCTGAGAAATCTGCGCGCGTTCGTGAGAAATCTGCGCGCGTTCGTGAGAAATCTGCGCGGGCTCCTGAGAAATCTGCGCGGCTTCCTGAGAAATCTGCGCGGCTGCCCTGTCGGGAGGGCTCGGTTTCCGACGAGGGGCCGGCCTGGCTTGAAAACCTTGTGCGACTTCGACACACTTGGGGCTCATTCAAAAGGAGGGTTCTCATGTCATCGGGTGCAGACTTCTATCCAAATCGGGATGCAGAACGGGTGTTGTGGCTTCGGAATGTGAGGGGGAAGGTGGAGGGGTATTTGAAGGGGCTGGGGTTTGAGGCCAAACGGGTGAAGGGGGTTGTGGACGGGCTCGACGGGCTCGTCGGGAGTTTCGAGGCCAAGGACAAAGCGTATGCAACGTACAAGGCCCAGGTCGCCGCGCACGAAGCTTTGGAGAAAACCGCCGTCGCGGACCTGCGCAAACTCATTCGCGAAATCAAGGCGAATCCGGGGTGTACCGACGCGATGAAAGCCGACCTGCAAATCGAGGGGTCGAGCAGCAGCACCGCGTCGCAAGGCAACAAAAGCCCCAGCCTGTCCGCCGAGGCTCACCCCGGTTTTGTGCGGCTGTCGTTTCGCAAGCTCGGCTTTGACAGCGTCAACGTCTACGCGCGCCTGCGCGGCGAGAGCGCGTGGCATTTTCTGGCGCGGGACACGCATTCCCCCTACGACGACCACCGCCCCCTGGCGACCCCCGGCACCCCCGAGGTCCGCGAATACCGCCTCATCGGCGTCGTGAAAGACGAAGAACAGGGCCTCCCCACCGACGCCGCAGCATTGACCGTCGCCCCGGCGTAGTTCCCACACAGCCGCCCCCACGCTCCGTGCTAGGGACTGTCGCGTTCGCCCGCCTACTCCTTCGCTCGACACCCATCTGGTAGCCAGTTCAAAGCGGGCAGGCGCAGGCACTCCGGCCCTGCCGCGCAGCGGCTTGGCAGGGCGTTCGGGGGGTTTGGTTGGGGTGTTGAAGGGGTTGATTAGGCGACGGCGGCGAGCACG
>DAOLIT010000077.1:0-24016 GCA_035328405.1 Pseudomonadota bacterium
GGAACCCCCGCCTGTCGGCGAGGGCAAGCAACCCCATCGGGGTTTTCCACCTTGAGAGATCGCATCGATGTGCGCCGCATCCAAGCGACGAAGGCCCAGGACAGAACCGACAGCAGAACAAAAAAGGCCAACAACCGACGCATGGAAGGCGCCACATACAAAAGCCCCCTGACTTTCCGCAAACCTTTTCATGCGTTGAGCTGCTTGAAATCCACAGGCGCAAAACAGCCGCGCAGAGGAGGCGTTGGGCGCGGTGAACGGAAAACGACGCGCGATGGCGGCTTCCTGCGAAGGTTGTGCGTTGCGCCGCGAGGACGACTTTGGGCGAAGGTTGTGCGCCGCGCCGCGATGAAGACTGGGCTTGGAAGTGCTGGGGCCTGGCGAGGGGGGCGCTTTTTTAGGCGTACCGCACGCGCGTCTTCCGATAAGGTGCGAAAAACAAAAACGCCTTTGGGTCTGCGAGGTCTGCGATGTCGCGATGCGTGCTTGGAAACTCGGGTCGAGCCCGTCTGATCGGTTTTTTGCTGTCGGGGCTCTTTGGGATCGCTGCGTGCAACGATTTCACCATCTATGAGCATCCTCTGGACGATCCGTGGGACCCAGGACCGCGCAAGGAAGGCTCTGGATACGGTTCGGGTTCGGGCTCGGGGGACCCGCCGCCTCCTCCGCCGCCGTTGTGCGAGGAAAGCGACCGGCGTTGTGCCAAGGAGTTTTTCTACAAAGGCTTTGGCGGCGTCAAAACCAAGGGGGACGAACAGCTTGTCGAGCTGCGCGGCGACTACCGGGAAAACGGTTGGACAGCGGGCGAAAAGCTCGCGTTTGACGGGCAGGGCTGGCGGCTGTCCACGACGGTGCCGTGGAAACTGAAGTACGTGTACAAGTTCCACGTCATCGACGCGGCGGGCAAAGAAAGCTGGCCATACGACGACCAAAACCCCGACAAAGAGCCGGACGGCTACGGCAGTTTCAATTCGGTCGGCAGCAACGTGACGTGCGAAAAGTATTCGTGCCAAGCGCCGCCGCCGAAGTGCGACGCGCGAGTCGGTTCGTTCGATTGGCGGGACGCGGTGATGTATTTCGTGTTCGTCGATCGGTTTTTCGACGGAAACCCCGGCAACAATGCGCCGTACACGGGCGGCGGGCTCGACCCGAGCGCGAACTGGAAGGGCGGCGACTGGGCGGGTTTGTTGCAGAAACTCAAGGACGGTTATTTCGAGGCGCTGGGCGTGAACGCGCTGTGGTTGACGGTGCCGATGGACAACACGGACGCGATCGGGGTTGGGGACGACGGGCGCAACTACACGGGCTACCACGGATACTGGCCGCGCGACCTGTCGAAACCCGAGCGCCGTTTCGGGACGGAATCCGAGCTCAAAGCGGTCATCGCCGAGGCGCACAAACGCGGGATCAAAATTTTGGTGGATTACGCGATGAACCACGTCCACAAAGATTCGCCCGTCTACACGGCGAACAAGAGCTGGTTCAATCCGCTCGATTTGGGCGGGGGCAAGCAGTGCATTTGCGGCTCGGCGGACTGTTCGTGGGAGGGCGACAAAGCCGCCGTCTGCTGGTTCCGCGATTACCTGCCGGACTTCGATTTCAAAAACAGCGCGGCCCGGGCGTTTTCGGTCGATAACGCGCTGTGGTGGATGAAAAACTACGATCTCGACGGGTTTCGCCTGGATGCGGTCAAGCACATCGAACAATCCTGGCTTCTGGACGTGCGCGACAAGATCACCAAAGAGGTCGAGGCGGTCGGCAAGCAGCACATGTACCTGGTCGGCGAGACGTACACGGGGAACCGCGACCTCATCAAGTCGTTCATCGATCCGTGCAAAAAGCTGGACGGCCAATTCGACTTTCCGCTGCGGTCCGAGCTGGGACGGCGCGTGCTGTTGCGCCAAGACAAGATGCAGGGACTTGTGGCCTTTATGGACTCGAACGACACGTTTTACGGCGCGGGGCTGAACTCGACGTTCATCGGCAACCACGACGTGCCGCGTGCAATTCATTTGGCGCAGAACACGCCGCTGTGGGGAGACATGTGGGCGGGCGGCAAGGACAAAAATTTTGATCCGAACCGGCCCAGCATCGTCGGCGAAACGGAGGCGTACGAACGGCTGGGTTTGGCGATGACGATCTTGATGACGAACAAGGGCGTGCCCCTCATCTATTACGGGGATGAGATTGGGCTCGCGGGCGCGGGCGACCCGGACAACCGACGGATGATGGATTTCAACGTGGCCGGGTACAACGCGGGGCAAAAGTGGCTCTTCGAGCGGATGAAGAAGCTCGGCGCGGTTCGCAAAGCCCACAGCAGTTTGCGCCGAGGCAACCGAACCACGCTTTCGCAAGCCGATGACACCTGGGCGTACAGCCTGGTGGACGGCACCGATACGGTGTACGTCGCGGTGAATCGCTCGGATTCTGCAAAAACCGTCTCCGGTTTGCCCTCGAGCACCCTCACCGACCTTCTGACCGGAGGTTCTGTGTCTGGCCCCACCATCACCGTCCCCGCACGCGGTGCCGTTCTCCTATCGAAATAGCCGCGCCCCCTCTTTCCGAACCCCCCTTTTCCGAACTCCACCCAGCCACCTAGATTCAGGGTGAGGGTTTGGTTTGAGGGCTTTGGGTTTGGGAGGCTGGAACGCTCGGGCTTTTTAGAGGCTGGACGAGGAGAGCGTGGTTCCTTGGTCGTTCGAGCACTTCCTAGTACGAGTGGCAGGAGTTTTGCGGATTCTGTTCACAAGCCGTTGCGCGCCTACTGCGTCCGTACACAGCAGCGCCTCTTCGTACCACGCAGACAGGTAAGCGTCGCTCGTCTGACCCTTGACGCGACGTTGCACCGCCGCGTCCGTCCCCCCCAGCCGCGCCGTCAACACCCGCAAGATCGCGTCCATCTTCTGGTCAAGCTGCCCGAGAATCTTTCCGCGAGCTTCCCCGCGAGCTTCTCCGCGAGCTTCTCCGCGAGCTTCTCCGAGCACGATTCCGCGAGCTTCTCCGTCGGCGAGAATTTGTTCATAGAGAGTGCTTGGCATGATCTTCTCCTGCAACAAGAGGTTTTTCAGGGAATCTATCGGAATCTGCTCCGATTCTGCAACCAGCCACATCACAGCCAGTTGGTCCGCCAGGTCCTGGGGGGGCAAACCGCGGCTTTCGATGGCCTGGCAGGTCTTGCGAAGGGCTTCGGGTGTGCGTCCATCGCGGGTCAGCGCGACGAGGGGCCAAAGGGACGGCGGTCCTTGTGCGAGCAGTTCGCGGTAGCCCATCGCGCGCAGATTGACGCGGTGGTAGCAACACCGCAGGCGCGGCCCGTCAGGTCCAATCACAGTCTTTTGTCCGGTCAGCCGGACCCTGTTTGGCCGACCGTACAGGTCCCACAGGAGCGTGATGACAGGCAGGCGCTCGCGCCGATACAAGCGAATCTGCGCCTCGGCGATCTCCATGGCGAGGTGCTCCAGGTTTTGGTGGCGACGGTGAAATTCGATGTGAACGATGCGGCGCTCTCCGTCCTCGTCGATGAGGTAGCACCCGTCCACCTCTCGCCCTCGCCCGGCGAGCGTCGCGCTGACCGGGCGGACGACGTGTACTTTTTGCCCGAGTCCAAACTCGAGTAGGTCGTCGGGGGCGAGCGCCAGCAAATGCTTCAAAGACCGATCAAACGAGTCCATGCCAAACCCTCCGTGCTGGTGAGGAAAGACCCCCGGCTACACGGCAAACGTCATGCCATGCGCTTCACTGGGAGGGTCTAGGAAGGGGGGCTTTGGGGGTCGCCTTGGAGTTGGGAGAGGATTTGTTCGGCGCGTTCTTGGCGGATGTCGCCGAGTTTTGCAAGTTCGGCAGCGACGAGTTCGACCCATTCACCGGTCGCGCCTGCGGACACGGCGACCGAGCGTGCGTGCAGGGACATATGACCTTGCTGGATGCCTTCCGCAGCGAGCGCACGCAACGCGGCCAAGTTCGATGCCAGACCGACCGATGCGATGACCATGGCCAGCTCTTGCGCGGACCGCACACACAGAAGTTTCAGCGCCAAGCGGGCACCGGGGTGAACGCGCAACGTGCCTCCGACCGTGCCGACGGCCAGGGGAAGTTCCAGGCTCCCGTGCAAAAAGCCGTCTTCTTGGGCTCGCCACGTCGCCAGGGGCCGATAGACGCCGGTCCGGGCGGCAAAGGCGTGGGCGCCGGCTTCGACGCCGCGCCAATCGTTGCCGGTCGCGAGGACGACGGGATCGATGCCATTCAAAATGCCTTTGTTGTGGGTCGCGGCGCGATAGGGATCAAGTTCGGCAAAGCGACTGGCGAGGACAATGCCGTCTCGAACCGCCACACCGTCGAAGCGTTCACTTTGCAACACCTGAGCGGGAACACGGCAACGGACGCGGACGCACCGCTTGTCGGCCAAGTTCGACAAAATGCGCAGCCCGAAACAACCGCCGGACAGCGAGGCGAGCAGCGGGGCGACCGCCTCGGCCATCGTGTTCACCAAATTGGCACCCATGGCATCGCAGCAGTCCACGAGCAGATGCACAACCAACATGCCGGAATCGGTTTTGCCACAATCGGTTTTGCCACAATCGGTTTTGCCACAATCGGTTTCGCCAGACGGCAGAAGCGTGCGGACTTCCAGATCCCGAGCCCCGCCGCCGCGTCTCACCAGGCCGGGCTGGGCTTTGTCGCAGGCAGCCAGCAGCGCGGCCTTTTCGGCCAAAATCGCCTGGGTGCCGCGCGTCGTGTCGGGCACGTCGTACAGCTGAACCTGCGCAATCATGACGGGCGGGTCGGCCTCGGCGAAAAAGCCGCCGCCTTCGCGCACCATCCGCGCGGCGTTCGAGGCAGCAGCGATGACGGACGGCTCTTCGACACACATCGGCACGACGTAATCGCGCCCATTGACTTGAAAATTCAGCCCGAGCCCGAGGGGCAGCGCATACGTCCCGATGACGTTTTCGACCATGTGATTGGCCTGCTCGACCGACAAGCCGCCTTTTTCCCATTCGGCGACGGCCTCGTCGGGCAGACCCAGCAAGTCGCGCATGAACAGCACCCGCTCGCGCACGCTCAGTTTGTAAAAACCCGGCACGCGAGACGAAATCAATTCGGGGTCGCAACCCGGCGGGCGGACAGGCGAGGCGTGGTGTTTCTTGGTTGACATGTTTTCTCTCAAACGGGGTTTTCTTTTTCCAGGCAGAGACCGACGGGACTCACAGAAAGCGGCAGCGTTTGCACGTCGGCCTCGAAAGTCTTGACGGCTTCCAAGGTCGGCAAAAAGACGACGGCCAAGTCGCCTCCACCGGCACCAGAGGGTTTTGCGGCCCCGCCTGCGCGCAACGCGGCGTCGCGAATTCGCACATGTTCGGCGGTCAGAAGGGTCTCTGAAAGCGGCTCGGACAGGCGTTCGTAACCGAGGTTGGCGGCCTCGACCGCAGACAAGAGCGCGCGGGTGTCGCCGTGCTGCCACGCGGCCAGAAACGCCTTGGCGGCGTCGGCAAGTGTTGCAATCGCGTCGTCGAGTTGGTCGCGAACGTGGCGATACCGAGCCAACAGCCGTGCGGTGGAACAGCTCGTCGAAGTTGCCACAAAGCGAAGATGGGCCGGAATCGGACGCGATTCGACCTGTCGATCCCACGGACCGAGCACACGCACACGTCCATACGTCGCGGCCCACAAGTCCGCGCCGGAACCGGATTGCTTTTGGGCTTCGTCGTGGGCGCGTTTGGCGGTGTCGTACACGCGAGCGAGGACCGTTTCATCCGAAAGGGACAAACCCGCACCCGAAAACAGCGCACCTGTCGCGGCCACGGTCGCCGCAGCACTCGAACCGACCCCGAGTTTCTTTCCTTTTTGCAAAAACGCGGTCGTATCGACCGATGGAACCGGCCAGTTGGGCGACGGATAAGGCCCAAACGGGGCGTCCGACAGTTCCCGCGCGGCGTGTCTCATCGCGGCTTCTATAAAAGGAGACGCGGGCGGGCGGTCTGAAAGCACGGCTTTGGCGTACACATCGACGGCGGCAACGACTGCTGGCGCGCCTTCGAGCACGGCGTATTCCCCGATGAGCATCGCTTTGCCCGGCGCGAGCACGGCCCGTGTCATGGCAGCGTCTCGACCGACAAAAGCGCCGCGCCTTCGCCCGGTTCGGCAATCTGCGTGCGTCGGACGCCCGGCACGTTGGCGAGCGCAGCGGCGACTTGCTGCGCGTGTTTCGCGGTCGTGAGCGCCTTGGGATGCGGGCCTGCGTCGCAGGTGAAATACGCTTCGATGCCTTGTTTGCGCAGCGCCGAAATCGCGAAAAAGCCTTCCAGCGTTGGACCTCGCAAATACACGACGGCGGGATCGGCGGCCATCGCACAAGCGTGCATGCGCAGCGCACTGCGTTCGACCACTTGACCGAGCGCCTGCACATTCCGCGCGGCGATGGCGTGGCTGGCTGCTTCGAGATCGTGCGGTGCCGCCGCCACAAACGGCGCAAAGTACGGAGACGTTTTCGCGGTGTGCGTCATGCCGGACGTGGACGACGTGGCTTTTTCCTCGTCGGACACGATGCCGATGACCAGGCGCAGCTCGGGCCACGCATGCGGCGACAGCAAACCTTGGGCAAAGGCCGAATCGACCTGTCCCGGCGTGCCGACGCACAAGACGGACAGCCCTCCGAACAGCGACCGTGCTGCCGAACCCGAACCTTGCCGCGCCCAAATCGACAACCGCGTGCGATCGAGCGGCAACGCGAGCGCGGTTTCGCCCACCAGCGCGCCGTAACCCGCAACCGTGAGCGCAGCAAAAGCCGACGCAGAGGAGGCCAAACCCGCCGCCGTGGGAAAATTGTTGTGCGTGACGACGTTTGCGCGCGGCCTGGGGAAGCGGCGAAGCTCCCGCGCGAGCAGGTCCAGGTGTTCGGTGACTTTGCGCAGGCGCGGGCCGTCCGTGCGCTGGCCGTTCAGGTGCAATTCGTCCTCGGGAAGACGCGGATCGAGCGTGACCTCTGTGACCGTCGTCAAATCCGCCAGCGTCAGGGACAAACTCGGCACGGCAGGCAGGTTCAGCGCGGTATCGTTTTTCCCCCAATACTTGACGAGCGCGATGTTCGTGTTCGCCGTCGCAACCGCTTTGACCGCAGCGTCCGTTCGCGCGCGTGCCGGCTTCTGCTCGTGTACCGGGCCGGGCCGGATGTCCGTCACAAAACACGGAAAACCCGCCTTCCGCCACGCGGCGAGCACGGCCTCTTCGCGTTCCGGGGCTGCCAGCGCAATCACGCAACCGCCTCCGCCCCCGCCCGTGAGCTTTGCGCCCAGCGCCCCCGCAGCATTGGCGACCGCGCACGCGGCTTCGATTTCGGGGCACGACACTTCCAATTCGGCCAAGAGGCGTTGGTTTTCGTTCATCGCCGCCCCGAGCGCCAAAAAGTCGCGCGCCGCAAGCGCTTCGACCGCCCGTATCACCCACCGCTCGATGTCTGCGAACACCTGGCGCGTGCGTTCCGGTGCTTCGTCAACAAGTTCCTTCACCCGAGCCACACGGCCTCGCGTATCGCGCTCTTTCCCCGTGTTCGCGATGCACAGCCGCAGCGTCGGAGCGTCTGCAAGCGGTGTCAGGCCCTCGGCTCGGCGAAACAGACCCATGCCGCCTAGCCGGGCCAGCGTGTGGTCCAGGCCCGACGGACACCCGTGAAACACGGTCTCTGCCGCCAGCGCGCACGCATCGAGCTGCGCCTCTGAAAGCGACAACGACAGGACGCGACACACCGCCCGCACAAGCGCCACGGACATCGCCGCAGACGACCCCAAGCCCGCCGAGGTCGGGATCGAAAAGCGAACCTCGAAGTCAAACGGCAGCGCGTCTTGTGCGGGCGTCTGTTGAACCTGGGCAAACACCTGTTTCACCACTGCCGAAAAGGCTTTGGACAGCGTTGGGCTCGATTCACTTTCGGTCGTGCCATCCGTCGCAAACCACGGCGCGGTCACGACACCCCACGCGGGCACCCGAAGCCGCCCGGTGCCCGGCACCGCCTTGACCGTGGCACCCTCGGCCAGCGCCCCGCACAGCGCCGGAACGCCGTACACCACCGCGTGTTCCCCCAGCAGAATCACTTTCCCGCACGCGCTCTCTTCCCAAGACCCATCTGTAGATGCCATCGCTCTTACCTCGCTCCTTGCAGCCACGCAGACAGTCTGGGCCCCAACAGTTTCGGAACGCTCCGCAGCTCGCCCGGAGTGCGACAGCCCGTCAGCAGCAGCACCGTCCGCAGCGTCTCGATGACGCCTTCCAAAAGCAACCGCGCGCGGTCCTGTCCGCCGTTTTTCCATGCTTTGAGCACCGGCCCGGCGATGCCTCCGGCTTTCGCCCCCAGCGACAGCGCCGCCGCCACGTCCAGCCCCGTTTGCAGCCCCCCGGTTGCGATGATGTCAAACCCCAAATCCGACAGAAGCCCGACCGACGCCGCCGTCGGAATGCCCCAATCCCACAGCGCCTGACCCACAAGTGCTTTGGCCCCTGCGGCTCGGTTGGTTTCCACCCCGACCCACGACGTGCCCCCCGCGCCGCTCACATCCACGTTTTTCACGCCCAGGTCGCGCAACGTCAGGCCCACTTGCCTCGAGAGGCCGCACCCGGTTTCTTTCACAATCAAGGGCAGCGGAAACCCTTGGGCCAGCCACGCGAGCTTCTCTTTCCCCATCCGAAAATCCCGGTCTCCGCCCGGCTGCACCATTTCCATCGCCGGCGAAAGGTGAACGCACAGTGCGTCCGCTCCCACGGCTTGGCACAGCCCCAGGATCTCGTGCATGTGCATCTTCCCCGCCTGCACCAGCCCGACGTTTCCCAAAATCAGCGTGTTGGGTGCCCACTTCCGCACCTGAAACGTCCACTTCGTCTCGGGCCGGACCACCATCGCGCGCTGCGAACCCAGCCCAAAACCGATGCCCAGCTCGTCGGCCAGCTGCGCGAGTTCCCGGTTTATCTTGAGCGCCTCGTCGGTCCCGCCCGTCATTGCGCTGATGAACAGCGGCGCACGCAACACCTTCCCAAACATCGACGTGCTCATGTCAACTTCGCCCAGGTGCATCTCGGGGAGCGACTGATGCACAAGCTCGACCTCGTTCCACAGCGCCGTCTTGCGCTTGAAGTCAGCTTTGCCCGACGCACACAACTCCAGGTGCTCGCTTTTCCGCCGGGAAATCAATTGCTGCTGGCTGAGTTCCAGTTCTCGTTCCGTTGACGCCATAAAAACTCCTAGGGTCTTTGCAAAAGTCCGCACCTCAAAAAGAGGCAAGTGTGCCCCTGTGTGCCACAACTTGCCCCCAGCAGAAAAGCTTTGTGCGCTTTGGCCATGCGAGCCCCTCGCCGTGCGAAGCCGCACCCCGGCCCACAAAAAAACCCATCCGCCAAAAATGCTTGCGCTGCAAGAACTTTGGGCGGGTGGGATGTTTTGTGTTTGGTGTGTTTTGACAAAAATGTGGAATATCCGCGCCATGCAGCCGAAACACAGTCCGGGCGATTTGGGTCAGAACGCGCGCGCGGGATGTGGTTTGGGGATGGGGGACCCGCGCCCGCAGCCGGTCTGGTCGCTGTGGGAGCTTGTGGTTTGCTTTGTGGCGGTGTGGCTGTTCTTTTTGTGCGGCAAAGCGTTCAGCTTGTCGGACCCGTACTACTGGGATGAGCTGGCCTGTTACTTTGGCCAAACCCTGGAACTGGCCGAGCGACCGCTCGACTATTTGCGCAGCCGTCCGGCGTACATCCGCGCCCCGTTTTTTACGGCGGTGCTGGCCGCGTTTCGGCACGTCGTCGGGCCTTCGCGCGAGGCGGTGCGCGTGTTTGTGCTGACGGCGGCGGCGCTGGCACCTGTGTCGGCGTATGCGTTGTGTCGCCAGCTTTTTGGTTCGCGGAAGATCGCCGGGTGGGCGGCGGTGTTGTGCGCGGTCACGCCCGCTTGTTTTGCGCAGTCGAGCCTGGTGCTGATGGATTTGCCAGCGACGGGCCTGAGCGTGCTCGCGTTTGTGGGTCTTTTGCGGGGGCACATGTGGGTCTATGGCGTACTCGGTGGGATGGCGATTCTGACCAAAGAGAGCACGTACTACATCGCGCTTCCGGCTGCGTTGCTGTTGCTCGCGCGGCGGTCGGAAGCCGGTGTGCAGGGGTCTTGGAAAACGTGGACCCTGTGGAGAACGTGGCTTTGTTTGTGGCCCGCTGCGGTGCCGGGGTTTGTGTTGTTTTTGTGGCTGCTGGTCCATCGGTACTTCACGGGCTCGATGATTGCCGCTGACCACACCGCTGCGCTCGGTTTGTCCGGTCTTGTGCAGGCGCTCCAACACAACGTTGTGGAAGGAGGCCGGTTGCCGCTGTCGGTGTGCGCGCTTTTGTTTTTGTGGAAAAGCCGGGCGCTGTGCGAGGCTTCTTCGCGTGCGGATGTGTGGGCGACGGGTCTTGTGTGGGGTCTTTTGCCGTTTGCGTTTCCGGGCGTGTTGCCGCGCTACATGTTGCCGAGCCTGCCTGCGTTGTGTGCGCTGGGCGCGCTCTGTTTTGCGGGTTTGCCCAAACGCCGAGCGGTTGCGTTCGGGGCGTTCGTGTTGGCGGGTCTTGCGTGGGGCTATGTGCCGAATTCGTTTCACGCGAACCCGCCGTTCGAGATCGAGCAAAACCTGGCCTACCGAGACTTGCTGGCCGAGCAGGTTCGGGTCGCCCGCTATGTGGCCAAGCAGCGGCCTTCGCTGGTCGTGGCTGAATTTCCGATGTGGAATGCGATGGCGGCACGGCCCGAGTATGGGTATCTGGAACGGCCGCTGTATGTGCGCAACCTGAACACCATCCTGCAGCCAGCAGACCTGTGTTCGGCGGCATTTGTCGTCACGAGTGAAGGCGGCACGGCTGCAAAAATCGCGCTTGTGAAAGAGGCCGAACGCCAGGGTGTGGTTTCGCTCGAGTGGGTCGCGGCGGGCCCGGATTTTCCGATTGGACAGGGCCGATTTTTGCCCAAGCACGCCAGGTTTGATCACACCCTGCGTGTCTACCGCACAAACCCCCACGCCTGCCCACATTGAGGGGTTTGGCTACGGTGATGTTTGATTCGCATGGGCATTTGTATGAAGACCGGTTGGCGGCGGACCTTCCGAGGGTGGTCGAACATGCCCAAATGGACGGGATGCGGGGCGTGCTCCTGGCGGGCGAAACGCCTTCGACTTGGCGGGCGCAAGCGGTGCTGCGGGCGCGTTTTCACAGCCCGACGTTTTGCGTGGGTCTTGCGTACGGAGTCCATCCGGTTTGTGCTGCGGCGATGTCTGCCCAAGACCTGTCGCATGCGCTCTCGGCGTTGCACCGGGCCGTGCGCGGACAGCCTGTTTCCGATTCCGATCTCGGTTCCGATCTTGCCGGCTTGCCCGCACCCAATGCCGTCGGTGAATTAGGCCTGGACCTGCGCCATCCTGCGACCAGGGGCACGTTGCCAAAGCAGACGCGCGCGTTTTCCGCTCAGCTTGCGCTGGCCCGCGAGCAGAACCTGCCCGTGGTGTTGCACATCGTGTCCGCGCATGCCGACGCGCTTCGCCTGCTGAAACAGGAAGGTTTGCCCGCAGCGGGCGGTGTGGTGCATTCCTTTTCGGGGTCTGCGGAGGTCTGCCGGGAATACCTTTCGCTGGGTCTTTGCATGTCCTTTTCCGGCGCGTTGGCTCGGTCGTCTGCGCCGAAGCTCGCACGAGCCGCCAGGACCGTTCCGCTCGACCGGCTGCTTGTCGAAACGGACGTGCCGTTTCAAACGCCCGCGCAATGTCGGCCCGCGCCCGGCCAAACGGCTTCCGCTCCGTTTCCGTGGTCTGCGGTGTTGTCTGCCGTCTTGTCCGCGCTGTCGTTGGCCCGAAACGAACCGATCTCTGTTCTTTCCGAGCACACCGAACGCAACGCACGCGCGCTGTTTCGTTTGCCTTCCGCTCCGCAGCCGGTTTAAGTCACACGCTGCATGACCCAAGACCCCAAAACGCCTTCCGCTGCTGTGCCTGATGAGGCCGAAACTCCGTATCGTCACCACCGCCGTTTCGATCGCATGGCCCGCTTGGTCGGCGACGCAGGTCTTTTGCGCCTCAAGCGCGCCCACGTCCTGGTCGTCGGTTTGGGAGGTGTGGGTTCCTTTGCTGCCGAGGCTTTGGCGCGCAGCGGCATCGGCAAACTCACCCTGGTCGATTTTGATCGGGTGTGTGTGACGAACACCAACCGCCAGCTCCAAGCGATGCGCGGCACCGTCGGCAAACTGAAAGCGCAGGTGCTCGCCGATCGGCTCGCCCTGATTCATCCCCAATTGGTGCTGTCCGTCGTCCCGCGTTTTTACGATGCTGCGACAAGCGGTGTCATCCTGTCGTGCGAGCCCGATTTTGTGGTCGATGCCATCGACAACCTGAGCGCCAAAGGCCACCTTTTGGCGACGTGCAAAGAAAACGGGTTGCGCGTCGTCACGGCGCTGGGTGCCGCAGGCCGGAGCGACCCCTTTGCGCTGCGACTCGACGACCTTTCCCAGACCCGCATCGATCCTATGGCGCAAGAAGTCCGCAAAATCCTGCGCACCAAATGGGGGTTTCCCAAAGACGGCCCCTTTGGCATTCCCTCTGTCTATTCCATCGAGCGACCCAAGCCCCCTTGCGACGTACAGTTCGATGGAGAGGACGGTTTTTCCTGCGTCTGTCCCGGTGGCAACAACGACCACCACAGTTGCGAAAAACGCAGACTCATCTACGGAACCGCAAGCTTTGTCACCGGAAGTTTCGGCCTCGCCTGCGCCAGCGTCGTCGTAAACCAGCTTTCCGGGGTGCCTACTTCTGCTGGTTCAACGCACGATTGAGCCGGTTTTCGATCTGTTTTTGGATCGGACCGAACTCTTGGGCCGGGTCCCCTTTGAAAATCGTTTTGATCTCTGTAACGCCCAGCCGTTCCAGCGCGAACAGAAAGTGAGCCAGGATCTTTCGTTCCGCGAATTCCTGTTCGGTCACTGCCACGCCCGACAGAAAATAGATATGCGCAGCAAACGCGTATTCCCCCAAATCGAGCGCGATCTGTGCGAGCGAAAGGAAGTCCTCCTTTTCTTCTCCCTTGCGCGTCCACAGCTCTTTTTGCGCCAGCCGCCGGAACATTTGTTTCTGTTCTTCTTGCCCGTGCGCGACTGCATCAATGCGAAACATCGGCAGGCACGCGAACACCTGCTTCCGAGTCTGCCGCCACTCCACCATCAGGCGTTCGATGTGCGGGGCCCCCTGTGCTTCGTCCGTCCGTTTCGCTTGTTCAAACGACGAATACCACTTTTCGTACAGTGCCAGCGACGAGCACGGGTACGCCGATAGGATGTTGTCGTACAGCTCAATCGCTTTTGCAAACTCCCCCTGATCGTGCAATCCCGTGGCCACCGCGAGCTGCTGTTCCAGCAAATCAAAAAACACACGCAAGTAATCGCGAAGTTGCACCAAGTAGTGGTGCGAAAGGTTGTCGCTTTTCGAGAAGAAATAGACCGGTTTGAAGTACTGCCACGCAAGGTCCAGCTCTCCCCGCGCCGCAGGCCACAGCACATGCGTCGCCGCCACGAGCGGATCGCCCGGTGCCATTTCGAGCAGTGCCTGAAAATACGACGGGTCGTGGTCCAAAAGCACCTCTGCGCTGACCTTTTGCGGGTCCGATGCAACCAGCCGCCGCGCGAGCTTTGGCAACCCTTTGTAATCCGCGCTCGCAGTTCCCAAAAGAACCGTCCACAGCGGCAACGCCTCGGTCCTGACCCACGTTTGGATGATCTGCAACCGGTCTTTGAGAGGAACCCGCGCAAGTTCCGCCAGCCGTTTTTCATGCGGTGACAAGAGTTTCGGCGCGATGGCCGATTCCCCCGATTGTGAACCCGCGCCCACTTTCACCAAAAAGCGCAGGCAAAACGGCACAAGTTTTGCGCGCGGTGGCTGGCTGTGTTCCACGGCAACCCGCAGGCGGTGTTCCAATCCTTGCGGGAGTTTGGGGTCCGCAGCCAGATCGACCGTCGCAGCGTCTTTCGGAGACAACGTGACCTGGATTTGCACCGTCCGCGCCTCCGTTTCCGTCCCAAGCGCCGTCGCCAACGCCTGTTCGAGCCGATCATGAAATTCCGCAAGCTGCTTGTCTGTGAAATCAAACCGTGCGAGTTCCTCAGGGCTGCGCGTTTCGACCCGCGCGATGAAGTGCTGCGTCCCGCGTTGCGAAGCCGCTTGGCCGTCTGCGGGCACGACCGGCTTTTGCACACACCCAGCCAGAAGCAGAAACAGAGGCAGAAGCAAAAGCAGAAACAGCGTCAGCGGAAAGGACACGCCTCTCCCACGCACACGTCCATGTGATCCGTCCAAAAGTCGTCCCCCCGGAACTTCGACCCGCGTCCTTCATAGTACGGTCTGCCCAAACCCGTGTGTCAAAAACCTGCCCAACCGGCACCTTGGGCAATCACACTCGGCCTGGCCCGTTCCCGTCCAGGGCATTCACCGTTGCTGGACCCGGTGCGGTCCGGTGTGCGCGTAATGTGGTGAAATGGTGGCCTCTTTTTTTTCGCAGGTTTGTTCAATGACAGCGCCGGGCAAATTCCCTACACTGTTTGGAAACGGGAGCACCTAGGGGAAGGTTGCCCATGTCCAACAGCAGCCCCGACCACCTTGTCGGGTCCTTGATTGCACATCGCTTCAAGCTCGAACGCATCGCAGGAGAAGGAGGCATGGGGGTGGTGTTTGCCGCCCGCGACCAAAGCACCGACCAGCGCGTCGCCGTCAAGCTCTTGCACGTCGGCACGTCCGGCGGATCTCGGTCCGACTCCAGCCGCTTTTTCCGCGAAGCCCAGGTCCTTTCCGAACTCAGGCACCCCGGAATTGTCTCCTATGTAGCCCACGGACAGACCCCCGATGGTCGTCTGTACCTTGCCATGGAGTGGTTGGACGGCGAAGACCTCGGCAAAAGACTGCAACGAGGAACTCTGTCCCTTCAAGAAACCGTCACCCTGCTTCAAACCACCGCAGAAGCCCTTTCCGCCGCCCACTCAAAAGGAATCGTCCACCGCGACCTCAAGCCCAGCAATCTATTCCTGCGCGGCAACAAAATCGAGAGCACCACCCTCTTCGATTTCGGAATCGCCCAAACCGATCACCCCACCGCCCAAGCAACCCGCACAGGGCTGCTGATCGGGACCCCTGAGTACATGGCTCCTGAGCAGGCTCGGGGGGTGAAGGGGGTTTGGACTGGGACGGATGTTTTTGCGTTGGCTTGTATTGCTTATGCGTGTTTGACGGGGAGGCCGCCGTTTTCGGGGGATCATGTGGCGGCGTTGTTGACGAAAATTTTGTTTGAGTCGCCACCTCCGTTGCGTTCGCTGTTTCCATCGGCACCGGAGGTGTTGGAGACGCTCCTTTTGTCGATGCTGAGCAAAGAGGCAACGGCTCGCCCTGCGGACGCAAAGGCGCTGCTGCCTCTGCTTGCAAAGGTGGCAGAACGGTTGCGGACAAGTACGGGTCCGGTGAGATCTGGTGGGGGAACCCCCAGAGGTCTGACACATGCAGAACAGCAACTGTTTTGCGTGATTTTGGGAGAGCCACAAAAGGAAGAAGCGACAGGTGAAGTACGGAATCCGGCAGGACTCCCAACAGAGTCTGAACTTTTGGCTCTGCAAGCCTCGCTTTCGGCGCAAAAAATCAAACTGGAGCGCTTGGCGGATGGCTCTCTGTTTGTGGCAGTGCCGCAAGCGACGCAAGCAACGGACCAGGTTCGTGAAGCGGCGAGGGTGGCGTTGCTGTTGTTTGGGCGGTGGCCGGCGCTCAATTTGGTGATGACAACGGGGCGAGGCGAACGTCTGGGAGCGGAAACACATTTGACAGGGGAAGCATTGGACCGGGCAGGGCGATACCTGGCGCGTTTGCAACAGGCCGGCGCAAACAAGGAACCGGGCATCTTGTTGGATTCGGTGAGCGCGGGGCTTTTGGACGCAAGTTTTGACCTGCGTCCGAGCAGCCAAGGTCCGGTGTTGTGGGGAATGCGGGAGGAAAACGACGAAGCGCAATTGCTGCTCGGAAAACCGTCACCGTGTCTGGGACGAGAGCAAGAACTGGGTGTGCTGGAGGCGCTCTTGTCGGGTTGTATCGAGGAATCGCAGTCGCAGGCAGTGCTGGTTCTTTCACCATCAGGGGTTGGCAAAACACGGCTGCGACGCGAGTTTCGACGGCGCATGAAAAGTCGCGATGTCACGCTGTTATCAGCGACGGCAGAACCGTTGTCGAGCGGAACACCTCACGCACTGTTGGTTCAAATGATTCGGCGTTTTGCTGGAGCAGGGAATGCTTCTCCGAAGTTGGCGGAATTGTGTGCATCAGCGACGGCGGAAGCGTTTGTATCGTGGTTTGCAGAACTGGCGAAAGACAGACCCCTGCTCGTGTTTGTGGATGATTTGCAGTGGGCAGATGCTCCGTCTTTGCGCGTGCTGGACCGAGCGTTGCGGACGTTGCAGGACACACCGTTTCTGTTGCTCGGATTTGGTCGCCCGGAAGTGGAGCGGCTGTTTCCAAAACTGTGGACGAGCAAAGTTCAGGACATCCGGCTGGCGCGTCTGGGCAAACGGGCGTGCGAGCGTTTGGTGATTCACGCGCTGGGTCAGGAGGTGTCGCAAGAGATGCTGGCGCGGATGGTGACGGTTTCGCAGGGAAACGCGCAATTTTTGGTCGAGATGATTCGGGCGGTGGCCGACGGGCAGTTGGATGCGCTGCCAGAGACGATGCTGGCGATTTTGCAAGCGAGGTTGGGTCAGCTTGAACCGGCGGCTCGGCGGGTGCTTCGGGCGGCGAGCGTGTTTGGCAACACGTTTTGGCGAAACGGGGTGCTGTGTCTGCTCGGGCAAATCTCGGGGTTTGGACTTGGAGAGGATGCAATCGAAAGGTGGCTGCAACTTCTGACGGAAAGCGAAATGATTGCGCCGGAAGCAGAGAGCCGCTTGCCCGGCCAACAGGAATTTGCGTTCCGTTCGACGGCATTGCGGGAAGCTGCGTACAGTTTGCTCACCGACGAGGACAAACAACGGGGTCACGGGCTAGCGGCTGTGTTTTTAGAGGAAGCTGGCTTGCAAGACTCGGCGGTGCTGACTTTCCATACCCTTTGTTTTGTCAAGTATTTGGAACAAAAGCGAAGCTCGCTGAAAGTGGCGCGGTTGATGATGCTGACGGGCCTGCCGCTGAAGACCATGCTGGCAGCGACGCCAAAAGACGAGAAAGTGCTGCGCAGACTCCGTGCGGCCCTGCGAACGCTGCTGCGAGAAGAAGAAGACCTGGCCGACTTTCATCCGCTCTTTGGCGACACTGGAACTTGAACCTACCCGGCTCGCGGTGTCTTTCTGCGCACACCCACCTACAGCGGGATTTGCTGGCATTCTTCGAGCGGGGTGCCATCGAGGCGGCGCGGACAGATTCGCATCAAGGTGGGCAGAATTTCCACGCGGACATAGTGGTGTTCATTCGCGAAAAACTGCGGCTGGTTTTTGCAGTGCCGACGACGAGGATCGCAGCGCAGCGGACGCAATTCCGCGCCTCCGCCACCGGTCACGACGTAGCGCAAACCCTGCCGCTCGCCGCGTTCGTAATCGTGGTCGTGCCCGGAAAACAGAACCGTCGTGCGATGCCGAACCAAAATGGGAACCAAGTGTTTGATGGCCGACGGAAAATCGCCGTGCCAACCGATGGAAAAGGGGCCCTCGTGCATCCACACGACCACGGCGCGAGGTTTGTTTTTTTGCAACGCGGCCTGGGTCAAATCCTGTTCCAGCCATTTGTGCTGTTCGGCCTTGCCGGTCTGGTTGCTGTCGAGGCTGACAAAGTGAACGCCAGCCGCATCGAAACTGTAGTAGCCGCGCGGTGCATGGGACAAATCGGAAAGCGGCGGCTTTGGGTCCACCCGATGCGCAAGCACCCGCGAGGAAGGCAGGCGTGGAGCATCGTCTTTGGGAAGCTGTGGGACAAACTGGGTTTCAAACAGCGAAAACAAGCGCAGCGCACCCTGCTTGCGCAGAGCGTAATCGTGGTTGCCGGGCGACACATACACCGGAATGCGGGCCAAAAGCGGCGCAGTGATGGAAAAGAACCGGTCCCAGCCGCTTTCTTCCGTGCCGCGCTCGACCAAATCGCCCGTGTGGAGCACCAAATCGGGGTCTTCGGCCAAAATCGCCTGCACAAGCTGCGCGTGAACCGGATGCCCGGAACGGCTGTCGCCATACACGACGACCCGCAGGGGCATCGGTCCGTCGGGCAGCGTGTGAAACGATCGAACCGGCAAGTCCGTCCGCTCGTTGCCTTCGCCGAGCAACGCGACTTGATAATGATGAAGCGTCGCGGGACGCAAACCGGAAAGCCTCAACCGATGCGTGGTTTTCGCTGGGTCGGTCGAAGCCAGCTCGCGGTCACGCGAAAGCGGCTTTTCCCCTTTTCCGTATCGCAAGACGACTCTGGATGGCAGTTCGGTTTCCACCGTCAGGTCGAGCGTCGAGTCGCTGAGCCGTTCGATGTAGGGCCCCCGTAGCAAACGGGGTCCATGCAACCACAGAAGTTCCGCTTCGATTTGGGGGCAACGCAGCGGACTTTTCGGATGCACGGACAGCGCGAGAACATTGTTGCGAGCGGAAAGCGCAGAAGACCCCAACGACACATAAAACCGCTCGGGATCGGACGGCCCGCGATCGTTTGCAAAAAGCGGCACGTCGCCCGGCGCTGGTTCGGACAAACGCTGGCGCAGGACCTCGACGCCATTCACATACGCGACAAAACCGTCGGCGTACCGAGCCCGCAGAAGCAACGTGCCCTGGCGACCTGAAACATCCGACCCGACAAAATCGAACTTTCGCCGCACGTACAAATCACCGGCACAGGCGGGCAAAAGCGGTGACGAATCGGGCAACGCGGCGCGACCGGATCGCTTGCTCTGCGCGGGGGAAACCAAAAACGGGACGCCAGGAAACGTCGCCGAAAGTGCACCTCGCACAAGTGCTCCGGGCATTTCGATCGTTGCGACGGGTGGCGAATCGGGCAAACCGGTGTCCAACACGGGTTCTTGATGCGGCACCTCGGGTTCCGGCGCATCGACTGATCGCGCGTGTGTCAAATCCGACAACATCGCTGCATTCGAGGCCTGGGACGCAGGAATCGGCGCATTCGGTGCTGCCGAACGCGGAGGCGTTTCTTCGGCCCACAGCGACGGAACCAAAACGGCCCCCGGATCAGCCTGGGCCTTGCGAGCTGCGGTTTCGTCTGCAAGCGGGACCCACGTTCTGTCGTCGAAGTCGGGTCGCGTCCACTCCCACTTTGGCGGTGCGAGCGTCCGCAGCATTCGGTCGGGGGACGCGGGTTTGTGC
Source organism: Pseudomonadota bacterium (assembly GCA_035328405.1). GTDB lineage: Bacteria > Myxococcota_A > Polyangia > Palsa-1104 > JAEUJZ01 > JAEUKA01. Next base: position 19,349 of record DAOLIT010000077.1, read on the forward strand.
GGCAAAAGGACGACGTGCGCAGACGGCGCATCGGTCGCGATGAAACCGATCACGCCGAGCAAACAAACTGCCGCCAGCCAACCTATCCGCATGCAGCCCTCATTGTCGCAAAAAAAATCAAATCCGTTACAGCGGTCCGAGCGGTGGAGCAGCGACGATGTTCAGAAACTCTTGGCGTATAGAGCTTTGTTCTGCGAAAAGCCCGCGCATCGCGCTCGTCACCAAACGGGCTTCGTGCGCAAAAACGCCTCGAGCCGCCATGCAAAGGTGCATGCCCTCGATGTGAACCCCGGCCCCGCGCGACGAAAGACGCGACCACAGAATTTCGGAAAGTTCGTGCGTCAGGTCTTCTTGCAACACAGGCCGCTTGCACAACAGCCGAATCAGCCGCGAAAGTTTGCTGATCCCGACGACGCGATCACTCGGCAGGTATGCCACGGAAATTCGGTAGATCGCGGGCAACAGATGATGCGGGCACAGGCCGAAACAAACGTTGTGTTTGCTCACGACCATTTGGTCGTACTGCGCGGGATAGGAGTTGTTCAAAAGTTCGTCGATTTCCCGCTCGATTTCACCGACGGGGCGGACCATTTCGAGCGCGGCTTTGGCCGCACGCTCTGCGGTGTCGCGAAAATTCTCGTCTGTTTGCGTCGGATACCCGATCAGCGCATACGCCTTGAGTACGGAATCGTAGGCATCGATCAGCAGGTGTTTGGCTTGTTCGAGCGGCATGAAACCTCGTTGCGTGGGCCATCGTGCCCGTGGGTGGCCGTTTTGGCCGGTTTTGGCCGGTTTTGGCCGGTTTTGGCGTGTCTTGGCGTGTTTGGGGATGTGCGAACGGTGTGCGAAAAGCCGCTTTTTGCCGACACGCGGGAAAGCCAGTGTCTCACGAAAGAAACCGCGCGCGACCACCGTCTGAACCAGAAACGGTTTCTGGTGTCTCGTCACGACACCGACAGCGAAAAGGTTTTACCGAAACGGACTCTTTTAGGAGAATGCGCACCATGAACTTTCTTTTCCGTTTGTTTTTTCTCGCAGGCGCGCTCGTGTCTGCTCCGCGCGACGGAAGGGCGACCCCGCACGATTTCACGATTTACGCCATCCGCATGGGAGGCGATGCCACCGCCGCAAAACCGTATGTAGACAGGTTCGCGCGACATTTGGAAACCGCGCTCGGGCTGGCCGAAAAAAGCGCCAACGGAGCCTTTTTCGTGTCGCGCAAAGAAGCCCTCGTCGCCATCGAACAACAAAAACCGGGCTGGGCGGTCGTCGAGCCGTCTTTGTATTTCGAGCTGCGCAAACAACACAAAGTGGCCGTGTTGGCTCAAGTGGCGAGCAGCGACCTCAACACCCCGCAAATCGTCGTCGTGGCCAAAGATCCCGCGTTTCGGACGCTTGCGGATTTGAACGGGAAACGGGTTTTCACCCAACTCGCCGACGCGGGAAAGTACCTGAGCAACGTCGTCCTGGACGGAAAAGGCGCTGCTGAAACGCGGTTTCAGCTCAAACCAGTCGGCGCGATCATGAAAGGCGTCCGGGCGGTCTTGCGCGGAGACGCCGACGCGATGCTGCTCGACCCGGAACAACTCGTCGAAGCGAAAAAACTCGAAGGCGGCGACGCACTGCGCACGGTGTACACCTCAGAAGCGCTGCCTGGCTTGCTCGTCGTCGCATTTCCCTCGCTGCCTTTGGCTGATCAAAAGAAACTCGGGCAAACGCTTTTGGGCCTGTGCCAAACCCCGACCGGAGGCCCGGTCTGCAAGGAAATGCGAATCCAAAAATTTGAACAGGCAAACGCAGCACTTTTGCAAAACACGGAAAAAAGGTACGAGAAACCATGAAACGAAGTGGGTTATGGGCTGTGGGGCTATTCGCGCTTTCTTTTGCCGGGGGATGTCCGCCTGCACAAGAGGTCAAAACCGATACCGCAGCGACCACCAAACTGGCCGACCTGCCGCAGGACCCGGCTGCGCTCGTCAAGATTGCGGATGAACAATTGGCACTCGGGGGTGTGGGATATCGCAACGCGCAGCTCGCCATGGAAAAGGCGCTCGGCGATGCGGAATGGGCGAAGCAAAAAGCGTCGTTCGATGCGCATTTCCGTTTGGCCCAAGCGATTGCGGAACAATGCGCGCTCGACGAGGGAACAGCCTGCCAAGCCGGTTTGCAAAAAGGCACCGAATCGGCCCATCGCGCCATTGAACTGTCACCCGAGCGCGTTGAGGGGCATTACTACTTGGCCCAGCTCATTGGTTTTGCGGCGCAGACCCAGCGCGGTGCCGACGTAAAACCGATGCTCAACCAACTTGTTGTCGAGGCCGAGGCCGCCATCAAGATCAACGAAAAATTCGATTCTGCCGGGCCGCTCAGGATGCTCGGGACTGTGTACACGCGAGCGCCCGCGCCGCCCGTGGCCCTCGGCGATCCCGAAAAGGGCGTCGGGCTTTTGCAGCGCGCCGTTTCGGCGGTGCCTGATCATCCGCTCAACTACATCTATTTGGCTGAGGCGCAGGTCGCCGATGAACGCTACCAAGACGCCCAGGCCACCGTCCAAAAAGCCCGCCAGCTTCTGTCCGACGCGAAATGGAACAGCCGACGCACCGAATGGAAAGACGTGCTCAGCAAGGTCGAGCGGAAACTCAAAGCCAAACAGGGCCAGTAACACCCGCCCCAACGTAGCCCCGCGTGCGCGATGCCAGCCGACGCGCAAACCAAGTCAGGAGGGATCGCTCGTTGCCTGGGGTCCCAGCACGACGCGCGCGAGCCCGACCAGCGCGACCAGATTCGCGACCAGAATGAGTCCCACCGTGAGCCCCACGCTGCGGTCGTATGCGGCCCCCAGGAGGCCTCCCGCCAGCAACAACCCCAATCCACGCGAAAGCGACAGCCAGCCAAACGCCAGCGCACGCGACTTGGACGCCACCATCGTGGTCACAGCCGCCTTCACCGTCGAATCCAGCACTCCATTGACCACACCCCACACCGCCACGCCGAGCCACAAAAACCACCCGGTGTCAGCGAACGCAACCGCAGCGCCACACGCTGAAAGCGGTACCGCCAGCAACACCTTCGGTCCGTGACGATCATAGACATGACCGACGATCAGCCCCGCGACCCCCTCGACCAGCATCGCGACGGCGAACAGAACCGGCACCATCGCGTCGGACAGCAGGTGTTTCGCCTGGGCATGGAACGAAAGGAGCGGGAACGAGGCCACACCGCACGAGAGCACGGCGATCGCGGCTGCGTACTCCCAAAACCGAGTCGGCAGCGGCCTGCCACCCATCGCGGACGACCCGTTCCCCGGACGGCGGTCATCCGACGCATCCGCGACGCGGACCGGGGCCTCCGATGCGGCCTCGGAGGGGTCTTTCACGGGGGTTTCCAACGCGGATTCATACACCGACGGGTCCGGCACCCGCAGACGAAGCCACCCCAGGATCACCAGCACCAGGACTCCGGGGACGGCCAGCGTTGCGAACGCCGCCCTGTAGTCGTTGGCTCGCCACGAAAGCACCGCCGCCAGCAGCAACGGGCCAGCGACTGCCCCGAGCTGGTCCATGAACTGATGCACGCCGAACGCCTTTCCCCGGCCCGTCGCGGCAGAGGCGTGGGACAACAGCGTGTCCTTGGCCGGCCCACGCACCGCCTTGCCCAGGCGTTCCCCCCCATACAAAAGCATCGCAGGGACGAGTGCCCCCGTCGCGCCGATGAGCGGCACGCTCAGCACCGTCAGCGCGTACCCCGCAAGGGTCCAGGTCCAGTAATGTCGCGTCCGCGTGACCAGATACGCCGACCCCACGCGCAGCCCATATCCTATGAATTCCCCTGCACCCGCGACCAAGCCGACCATCGTGGCCGATGCCCCCAGCGTCGCCAGGTACGGCCCGATGATGCTCCGCGCTCCTTCGTAAACCATGTCCGCAAACAGGCTGACCAGTCCGAACGCCAGCACGAAGGTCCACGGCAAAAGCGTCGGCTGGCCCACCCCATCCGCCTTGGTTGTCACCCTGTCAGCCATCCCAGCGCCTCTGCAAACCCCGTCGCGACCGGTTCCACACCCTGGCGGGTGTTGTCGAGCGTCTGTCGTCTGTTTCAGTCGGCATCGGGCGGAGCATAGTCGAACGTCAACCCAACCTCAACAGCCCCAAACCCCATGCCGTCATCGCCCCGCGGCGCCACGCAAAACCTTCGCAGGAAGTCGCCATCGCGCGTCGTTTTCCGTTCACCGCTCCCAACGCCTCCGCTGCGCGGCTGTTTTGCGCCTGTGGATTTCAAGCAGCTCAACGCATGAAAAGGTTTGCGGAAAGTCAGGGGGCTTTTGTATGTGGCGCCTTCCATGCGTCGGTTGTTGGCCTTTTTTGTTCTGCTGTCGGTTCTGTCCTGGGCCTTCGTCGCGTGGGCTGCGCCGCATGTCGATGCGGGGGGCCGAGCGGCGAAACGAGTGTTGTCAAACTTGCTGGAGGTGCTCAGCACGGCGTCCCCGAAGGTCTCAAACTTGGGAGAAGCCTGCGGCACGGCGTCCCCAAGGGTTCCAAACTCGCGAAAAGCCTGCGGCACGGCGTCCCCAAGGGTTCCAAACTCGCGAAAAGCCTGCGGCACGGCGTCCCCAAGGGTTCCAAACTCGCGAAAAGCCCGCAGCACGGCGTTCCCAGGGGTTTGAACCTT
>DAOLIT010000078.1:0-23625 GCA_035328405.1 Pseudomonadota bacterium
ACGTCAGGCATACGTCAGGCATACGTCAGGCATACGTCAGGCATACGTCAGGCATGATGAGCCGTCCGGTCGGGTCGAATCATCGCGTTGACGAACGCACAGAGATCATTATAGTCGGGCCATGCTGTTGCCGATGAAGCGAGACCCGTTGCGTCTGCTGGCGGAACGGGAAGCCGAAGACGACGCGGCTGCATTCGCGCAAGAGACACCTGGCCAACGGCTGCGCATCACGCTGGCACTCATCGCAGCGACCCGCAAACTGGCCCAGGCCGCTGGTGCCGATTGGATCGTCTCTGCGCCCTATGACCTCGACGAGAAAGCGCGCAGGTACATTGCTCCACTTCGCAAAGCGAAGTCGGCATGATCACCGAGGTTGAGCGGGCGCTCCTCGATGGCATCTCGGCACTTGAAGCCTTGGATGTGCGGTACGCGATTGTCGGCGGTCTGGCGGTCAGCGTATGGGCGATGCCGCGAGCAACGCGCGATGTGGATCTGTACGCCGACCTGGACCCTGCGAAAAAGCCACAAGTGCAGCGGGCGCTTGAGACGCACGGCTTTGAAGTCCCCGCGATGTCCGAAGAACTTGAGCAGTTTGGCGTCTTCCGCTCGCGCTCACGCGACCATGGCATCTTCCTGGACATCTTTTCGGCCACGGGCCCACTCGGTCAGGCCATCTTGGACCGTCGCCGCTGCATCACGCTGGAAGGCCGCGCGGTTTGGCTCATCTCGCCGGAAGATTTGATCTTGCTGAAGGCGTTCTCTGAACGTGAGCGCGACTTCGAGGATCTGGTCGCCTTGTTCCGCCACAGCGGGCGCAAGGTGGACAAGCCCTACATCGACAAGTGGGCTGCATCTCTAGACGAGAGCCTTGGTAGTGATGAAGTCAGGGGGCGCATCCAGCTCGCACAGCAGCAGGTACAGCGACGAAGCCTAAAGAAGTGAACTGGCTTGCCGTGGCCTAGGTCGGTGCTTTCCAACCGGTTTGGGTGAGTTTGGGGAGGCAGTGGGTGAGGGCGTCTTTGAGGGTGGCGAAGGTTTGGACGTGGGAGAGCTGGAGGTCGAGGGGGACCATGGTTTTGGCCAAAGCGGCGCGGATGCCGGAAATGAGGCCGGTGGCCCCGATCAGTGAGATGGCGGCGAGCAATTGGAGAAGGTGGCGGGCGGTTTCGTTGGAAAGGGCCTCGACACCGGTGACATCCAGGATGACAAACCGAGCACGCTGTTCGCTGACAGCCTGGAGCAGGCGTTCGCTCAGGTGGGCGGCGCGGTCTTCGTCCACATGCCCGATGAGGGGAACGGCGAGCATGCCCTCCCACAGCCTGAGGATGGGGGCGGACAGGGCGTGCAGGGCTTGGCGCTGCTGCTCGATCAGGCGCACTTGGGCTTCGAGCTCTTGTACCAGGCTCTCGCGCTGCGCGGCCTCTTGCCGAAGCTGCTCGGTGATGCGGGTGGCATCCTCTACGGAAGTCTGCATGGACTTGAGGGCGATGAGCAAATCGGCTGTGGGGTCGTGAACGGCGAGATCTTTGAGGACAATGCCGGTGGACTGAAGCTCGGCCCAGTCTTTGACCCAAGGGGTGCCGACAAAGAGTCCGCCCTGGCCGTGGCCATCACCCTGGCCATCACCCTGGCCCTGGCCCTGACCGAGGGGCAAGACCTCGCCCTTGAGTTTGAGGCTGCCGCTTCGGAGGGCGAGGACGACGAGGTTGCCTGCACGCTGCATGAGGGTGGCAAACCGAAGGTCTTTGAGGGCAGGGCGGAGCAGCTCGAACCGCGCAAACAAAGGTCCGGTGGTTTCGGCGGGAGGGAGAAGCTTCTTGAGAGAGCGCCCCATGGACACGATGTGCAGGGCTTCATCAAAACAAATGAAGAACGGGAACAAGCGATCAAATTGAGGCAAAGACAGCACGGCCATGGGTGGTTATTCCAAAGGGGCATCGAGCAAAGTGAGGCGAAACAGGTCGTGACCCAGCTCGGCGCGGGTGCCTGTGTGCTCGATGGTGATGGGTTGGTTGTAGAGTTTGCTCAGACCTTTGAGCTGTCCCACCACCATGGGGGCGAGGCCTTCGCGTTCTGAGTGGTATTCGAGGTCAAAAAGCCCTGGCCCTTGCTCGACAAGGACGAAGCTTGGGGGGCGAAGCTTGGGGAAATTCATGCCGATGCGCGCGTGCATGTTGTCGAGGTTTTCGAGGAACTCTTGCAGGGTGCTACCAAACATGGAAATGAGCTCGCCGTAGCCTTCGCGGGCGGTGTGCTCGATCCAGCGTTGGCCCAGGGCGGAAAGCAAGTCGGCAGTGGGGATGGACAGGACTTCGCTTGAGGCTTGGATGAGGCGGTAGGTGAGGTCGTCGGGGTACTGCTCCATGGAAACAAAGGTGCCGATGTGGAGCTTTGCCAGCTTGCAAACATTGTCCCAGGCCGCATCGCCGTGCTTTGTGCGAACGAGGGATTCGAGGGCCTTGTTCAGAAGACCGTACATGCGTGCTCCTTTGGGTTTCGATGCCGCGCTAGGTCAGGGTACGCGATATAGTTTGGTGTTCTGGGAGTTTGATGCGCAAAGACTTGTTTCATGGGGGTTTGGTTCCGTCGGCGAAGTCACCAGTTTCCAGCAGCTCGCCAGGGGTGGCTCGGCCTGCTGGGCTTTCGCTGCTGCCTTTGGAGACGTTAAGCCCGGAGATGACGCGGCGGGTGTTTGTAAACCGGCACCTTCGGATGGATCACATCGAGGTGATCGGCTTCGACATGGATTACACGCTGGCGCTGTACAACCAGCCGAAGCTGGAGGCGCTGTCGGCAGACTGCACGATCGACAAAATGATCGCGCGGCGGGGTTATCCCGAGGCGTTGCGGGCTTTGCCGTATGACGCGCGGCGGGCGATTCGAGGGCTGGTGGTGGACCGGGACCGGGGAAACCTGCTGAAAATGGATCGCTACGGGTACGTGGGGCGGGCGTATCACGGGACGCAAGTTCTTTCGCGGGGAGAACGGCGGAAACTGTATCGGGAACAGCTTGTGCGGATTTTGCCGACGCACTATGCGTGGCTGGACACGCTGTTCGCGCTGCCGGAAGCGGTGCTGTATGCGCAGCTTGTCGATCACTACGAAAAAGACGCTGCGTTTTTGGCGCTGCCGGGCGACCAGAAGAAAGAAAAATACAGCCAAATCTGGGCGGACATCCGGGAAAGCATCGACGAAGCCCACAGAGACGATTCGATCAAAAGGGTGATCAAGGCCGATCCGGGGCAGTACATCGTGTTCGATCCCGATCTGCCGGCCACGCTGCACAGGTTCCGGTCGGCGGGAAAACGGTTGTTTCTTCTGACGAACAGCGGGCTTGACTATACGCAGGCGGTGATGTCGTTTCTGCTCGACAAACGCCTGTCGGGCTATGCGTCGTGGCGGAGTTATTTCGACGTGATTGTGGTGGATGCGAAGAAGCCGTCGTTTTTCACGGAACAAGCGCCGCTTTTGCAGCTCGATGCGGACGGCAAGGCGGTGGGAGAGATCGATGGAAAAAAAGCGGCGTCTCGGGGGCGGCTGTGCCAGGGCGGGAATGTGCAGGCGCTGGATCGGCTGCTCGGGCTGCGCGGGGACAGGGTGCTGTACGTAGGCGATCACATTTATGGCGACATGTACCGTGCCAAACGTGCGTCGGTGTGGCGCACGGCGATGATCATTCAAGAACTCGAAGCGGAAATTCAAAACCAGAAACGGGTCGAGGCGGAATTGCAGATGCTAGAGGCGCTGGAACGCCGGCGGCACCGGCTGGAAGCGGACCTGCGATACAACCGGTTGCTGTGGCGGACGGTGATCGAACAGGGTCACGAGGACGCGCAGCTTCCGCTGTTTGGGGCGCACACAGGGTCGGATGTCGAAAAACAGACAGGTGAAGAGGTGCAAGCAGATTTGAGGAAGCACAGCGACGCGCTGCGGGTGCGCTTGCGAGAGACGGACGACGACATGGACCGGCTGGAACAGGACATCGAGCAGGCGTTCAATCCGTTTTGGGGACCTTTGCTCAAGGCGGCGGCAGAAAACTCGCGCTTTGGACAACAGGTGGAAGACTTCGCGTGTGTGTACACCAGCCGGGTGTCGAATTTTCTACAGTACGCACCGTTCCAACATTTTCGATCACCCAGGGATCACTTGCCCCACGAGCGCGTGTACTAGCACAATCGGGGCAACCGCTTTTTTGGAGGTTGGCAAGGGACGTGCTAGCAAAGTAGAGCGTTTTTTGAACAGGTTGGGTCGGCCCCCGGATACGCTCGGAAGCAGCCGACGACAGACAAGAGCCGGAATCAACACCGGAACGACGACGAAACGAACGACAGATGGCAACGATGAAACGAACAAAGGAGACAGCAATGAAGGCAATCAAAACCGCGATGGCGCTTGTGATGGGTGTGGCACTTTTGCAGGGCTGTGATCAGTCGAAGGAAGAACTCGACAAGACGAAGGTGGAGCTGGCGAAAGTGACCGCCGAGCGCGACCTGATGAAGGGCCAAATCGACAAAGCGACGCAAGATGCCAAAGACGCGCAGACGAAACTGACGGACGCGGAAAACAAACTCAAGGAAGCGGATGCGAAACTCGCAACCTGCCAACCCGCCGCCGCCCCCGTCGCCCCCGAACCCCCGAAAGCCGGCGGCAAAACCGCCAAAGCAGCACCGAAAGCAGCACCGAAAGTTCCGGCTGCACCGCCGCGTGATACCACGCAACCGGCGGGCACTGCGGCCAATCCCGTGAAACTCGCACCGGGCAATCCGGCTGCTGGTTTGTAGTCGGATGAGCTCCCCGATGGTGGGGGTGCTCGTCCAAAGCCTTAATCCTTTAAGAAGGAGTTAGTCTCATGAAGAAGTTTGCTCTCTTGCTGGCCCCAGTTGTTTTTGCCCTCGGTTGTGGCGGCGTGGACTGCCTGGTGACTCCGTCCGATCCGAGCTGCAAGACGGATTGCACTGCGGGCGTGACGCCGTACCAAGTCAAGACGGGTGTGTACAAAACCGGCAGTGTGCCCAGCGTGAACGAGACTTGCGGTCTTGGGTTGACGGCAGCGAGCCTCCAGACGGATCGCGAGCTTGCGAACGATGCCCAAGGGAACATCACGGTCTATTCTCTCTCGACCTCACCGAAAACCGCTTTGGGCACCGGCCCCGTCCGATGCAACCAGGGCACGTTGACCTCCAGCGACATCGCGAACTCGGCTGGTTGTGATTTCTCGCGCTCGACCTCGGTTGCGATGACGGTCACGGCAGCCAACCAAGTGACGATCGCGGTCACGCAAACGCGCAGCAACTTCAAGCAAGATGCGAGCGGCACGATTTGCAAGCCTCCGGCCACGGGAAGCTGCACGATCACGTACACCGCCAACATGTCGCAGTAGCCTTCGTCCCCCTCCCGCCTCGTTTCTTTTTCTTTTCTCTCTTCTTCTGAAACCGTTTGATCGCCCCGAAGGACGCGGGCGCGGTGGGGCGCGGGTGCGTTTGGGGTGTGGCGCATTGGCTTTGGGACGTGTGGGGACGGGTGCGTCAGCGGAGGGAAGCGGCCAGCAGGCCTGCGGCAGACGAAAGGAGCATCAGGCCAAACGGCACAAGGACCGGCAGGGCCAGGCGGCGGCCTCCGATGACCACGGCCATGGCCCCTTTGACCACAGTGTTCGACATGACGCCGAGCGCAATGGTGGTGACGGCGACAACAGGGGTCAAGCCTTCGCGGGCCAGGTTTGCGGTGGACAAGGTGATGGCATCGACATCGGTGGCCCCGGCAAACAGCGCGGCGACATACATGCCTTTGGTGCCTGCGTATTTCTGCGCAGCCTTAGACAGAAGCAGCACGCCCGCAAACAGCACGCCGCTTTTGACCGCAGAGCCGAGCTCGAACGGATTTTGAAAGTTCACATCTTGCGAAGACGGCGCGTCGGTTTGACGAACCGATCGCCTGTACAAAAACAAGCTGGCCAGGATGCCGATGAGCAGCATCGCCCCTATCGGAAAGACCAACACGACGAGGAGCGGGCGATAGACCACGGCGACCTCGATGAGCACGCGGATGTACATGATGGTCGAGGCCAGAACGATCGCGAGCGAGGCGGACGGAATCAGGTCTTTGTCGTGCGCGGCTCGCCCAGCAGAAGCCATCGTGACGGCGGTGGAGGACACAAGACCTCCGATGAGGGCGGTCACGGCCAGGCCCCGGCCCGGTCCAACGACGCGAATGGCGACGTAACCGACAAAACTTACGCCCGCGATGAGGGCGACCATCAAGCCGATCTGAAACGGGTTGATCGCATCGAGGGGACCGAACGAGGCGCTGGGCAGAAGCGGCAAAATCAGGACGGCGATGATGAGAAACTTGAGCGTCGCGTAGAGATCGTCAGGGGAAACGCGCTGAATCCAGCGGTTGAGCCGCGGTTTGGCGGACAAAAGCAGCGTCACGACGACCGCAACACCCAACACGACGATGACTTTTCGGCCCTCGGGGACAAGCAGCGTGCGGGTCGCGGACAGCGCGCCGAGCAAAAAAGTGGTGAGGAGCGACGCTTCGGTGGTGAGACCTCGATCGCGTTCTTTGCGCACATCGTCGGCGTAAGACAGGGTGACAAAGGCGATCATCCCGGCAAAAGACAAGACGGGAAGAAACGCGGCGACCTGGGACAGCAAGATGGAGAGCGCGCCGACCAGGGCAAACAGCGGATACGTGCGCGCACCGCCAAGAAAACCGACTGAGGGAGTGGAAGCGGGCTGGGATTGCTCGCGCTCAAAACCGATGAGGAGACCTGCGGCGAGCGCGAGGCCGATGGAAACAAACGGTTCGTAGTCTTGCCAAGGGAGAGGTGACACGGTGTCCTCCATTTTCACGCAACGGAGCGCGACAAAACACCTTCAAAAACCCAAACCCAGCAAGTGCCCAAGCCGACCACGAACGCCCCCAAAGCGCGCAACGCAAACCCCAAAAACAAAAAAACCGCCGGCACCAGAGGCCACAAGCCTCAGTACCGACGGGTCCAAACCCAGGTCCGGGGACGACCTCGCAAAAGGCCGCCCGGCGGGTGCAAGTCTGCGGGAGCTAGATCGCTGGCGCGACTAGAAGGTGCCCGCGAAGGTGCCCGCGAACGTACCGGCGAAGGTGCCCGCGAACGTACCGGCGAAGGTACCTGCAAACGTACCGGCGAAAGTGCCCGCGAACGTACCGGCGAAAGTTCCAATTTGCTCATGTCGAGTCATGACTTACCTCCTAAAAGGTGCCGGCGAAGGTGCCGACGAAGGTGCCGGCGAAAGTCCCGGCGAACGTGCCCACGAAAGTTCCGGAAAAGGTTCCCGAAAAGGTTCCAGTTCGATCCATAGCCATGTACACACCTCCTTGCGTGCGTTGAGAAGAGGTCCCGCCACAGAGCACTGCACCCTGCTGCGGAGCCAATAAACCCAAAAACAGTCCCAAACTCCCCGTGCCAGCCAACGTGCGCGCGCCGAACGTCCGACCAGCACGTCCACGACCGATCCCGTCGCCACAACACAATGCCCCGACGCTCTGGCAGCGTTTCGAGGAAGCATGTTTCTGTGTGGAGAAGCGGTTTGTCATGGAACGCAGGCATAAAAGCAAGCCTTGCAATACATGTCTATTGGTTTGTGTAGGGAAAATGCACGAAGCGTGAAAAAAGGTGTGCAGTTTGGCGGTAACGCTACCTTTTTTGGCTGGCTTTTTCGGGCAGGCGGGCGTTGATCGCAGTCCAATTCAGGTGCGAAAGCACACCGGCCAAATAGTCCGGTTTCCGAGTGCCGTAGTCCAAAAAGTAGGCGTGCTCCCAAGCGTCGATTGCGATGAGAATCCACTGGTTGGCCAGCAAACCGATGTGGTGTTCGCCTTGGACCTGGCTGTTCCGGATTTTGTGCAGGTTGTAGTCATACGTGACCAAACACCAGCCATGGCCAGAGCCAACGATGCCTTTGACATCGGCGACCCAGGCGTCCCACGAGCCGAAGCTCGATTCGATGGCCGCGCGCCAAGCGTCCGACGGTGTTTGGCCTTTGGCCCCCAGGCTGTCGAAATACAGCTCGTGCAAAAACGTGCCGTTGTAGGCCACAGGTTCTCGCCGACGCAGTTCCGAGTATTCGCTGAAGGAATAGTTGGCGGTGGTTGGATCGGCTTTGGCAAGCCGGTCTTCGATCTCGTTTAGCTTTTTGACGTAGCCCTGGTAGAGCGAAAAGTGGGCTTTGAGCTGATTTTCCGACAGAAAATCGCCGCATTCGGCGATCAGGCGGTCGTAGTTCTTCGGGGTGTGTGACATGCGCGTTCTCCTTTTTGGAATGCAGTTCGAGTGTGGTTTAGAAACGCTGTTTCGATGCCACAAATTGCGCACACACGACGGCTGTTTGTGCGTGGTTTTTTGCCGGATGCCTTGCCGTCCTCGCACAACTTTGCGATTGTCCGGCTCGCATGACCGGCACGGCACAACAGACTCACGCTCGCTTTTTTCGCATCACCGCCGACGATTTCGGTTGGACGTTGGCGCACAACCAAGCGGTGGAGCGGGCGGTGAAAGCCGGTGTGCTGACGCACGCTTCGCTGCTGTCGGGCGGACTGGCGGCTCGGGAGGCCGCGCAGCTGTCTCGCACACTGCCGCAGCTCGGCGTCGGAGTGCATTTGCAACTTCACGAAGGCCAACCGCTCACGTCGTCGCTGTCGGGCACGGCGCTGGTCCAGCCGTCGGGCGCGTTTTGCGACGGTTTTTCGCCGCTTGTGCAGACTTTTTTCCGGGGAAAACTGCCGCTGTCGGCGATTGAACTCGAATGGCGTGCGCAAATCGAACGCGCGCTGGGCTTTGGACTATCGCTGTCGCACCTAGATGGTCACAAACACGTCCATGTGCTGCCGCCGCTGGCGGACCTGATCTGCCGTTTGGCGATCGCGTACCGGATTCCGTATGTCCGCACGCCGCTCGAAACACCGTCGGCTCAGGCTGCCAAGCGTTTGTTCGGTTACGTTCCGCTTTCAGGTCTCGCGTGGGCGGCGCGTCGGACGGTGGTGCGATTCGGTTTGGACACAGCGGACCACTTTGTGGGTTTTTCGCGAAGCGGTCAGATGACGCTCGCGGCCCTTTTGTCCGCAGTGCAAACCGCTCGGCCTGGTGTGACGGAAATCATGGTGCATCCCGCCGAGGAAACGAGCGACCTTGCGCCTCTTTTGTCGCGGTACGCCTTTGCGAAACACTACCGGTTCGCCCGTGAGCTTTCTGCGCTGCTTTCGCCCCAGTTTGCGTCGGCCCTTTCGCACGCCGCGTCCCTTTAGATCTCGTAGGAAATCAACATGAAACCGAAAGAACCTGCCCTGGATTGGTGGTCTGCCCAAGAACGCATTTTGGCGGAGACCGCGCCGCTGCCCGCCGAAACAGTCGAGCTGTCGTGCGCGTTCGACCGTGTGCTCTCGGAATCCGTGGTCGCGTGTCGTGCTCTGCCGCCTTGGGACAATTCCGCGATGGATGGGTACGCGGTGCGCAAAGAAAATGTGATGGTTGGCCAGCCCCTGCCCGTCGAGGAAACCATCGCGGCGGGTCATCCTGCGAAGACGCCGCTCGCTGCGGGAACTGCGCGTCGCATCATGACCGGTGCGCCCGTGCCGGAAGGGGCCGACGCGGTGATCATGCGCGAGGAAGCGCACGAAGAAGCTGGTTTTGTGACCTTTCAAAAGGAGCCGAAAACCGGCCAACACATCCGCAAACAAGGCGAGGACGTGGCGCTGTCCGCGTTGGCTCTGCCACAGGGCACCGTCGTCGGCGCAGGAGAAATTGGTCTTTTGTCTGCCCTCGGGAAGTTGCTTGTGCAGGTTCACAGGAGGCCTACCGTGGCCATCGTTTCGACGGGAGATGAGCTTGTTCCCGCAGACGCTTCGCCCGCGTTCGGCCAGATTGTGAACAGCAACGCCCATTGTTTGCAGGCCTTGCTGGCACGCACAGGATGCGACGCGCGTGTTCTGCCCATCGCGGTCGATCGGTTGGAGTCGCTTGTGCCGACATTTCGTGCTGCGCTTTCTGCCGATGTCGTGTTGTCATCGGGAGGCGTTTCCGTCGGTGATTTTGATTTTGTGAAGCACGCGCTGGCAACCATCGGCGCGACCCAGCACTTTGCAAAGGTCGCGATGAAGCCGGGCAAGCCGCTTGTCTTTTGTACGGTGGATTCGCCCAAAAAGACGTTGTGGTTTGGGTTGCCTGGAAATCCGGCTTCGGCCCTGGTGAGTTTCGAGCTGTTTGTCTATCCCGCGCTGCGTCGTCTGCTGGGGCACGCCGCGCAAGACGCCCCTCATCCCAAAGCACTCGTGCAACTTTGCACCCCTGTCATGCCCGACCGAGAGCGCACCCATTTCTTGCGGGCCTTCGTTTCGCGCGAAAAAACACCGCCGTTTTCGCTGCTTGCCAAACCTCTGTCTCACCAGGGTTCCGGCATGCTGAGTTCGCTCGTCGGGATGAATGCGCTGCTGGAAATCCCGCCCGGCCCAAAGCCCCTCGACGCAGGAACTCCCGTGGAAGCCCGCCTCCTCGCCACCGTATAGCGCCCACATCCACCCACGCTGATCCGCATGTAGGCATTGGACTAGGCAAGTTCCAGCCTGGGCGGACCGAACGTCAGCAGCCCGGTGGATTGGGGCACGCGCCCGTTCGGATTTTCGCAGAGCCTGCGCCCACGCCGCAGAAACCCGGAAAATCGGCGGGCAGACCGCTCGTTTTGTACGGCGAATCCGACGCGGGCAGCCAGTACGGGTGCGCGAACACAAACTCCCAAAACGCGGCGTACCGACTCGACGCTCCAGGCACTTCCAAAGGCGGTTCCGCGTGCCCGCAGTTGTGGACACACTCGACCAAAAAGTGCCCGTCTTTGACAAGCTGCGTCTCCAGCGCCTTCGACGCCGTTTGGAAGTTCACCAGGCCCGCGCAGATGTCTTTCGGCCCGCCCCACAGCACCAACATCGGCAACTTGCGCGGAGGATGTCCCCACGGTTTCGCCACGCCTTCGACGCCTCCCGACAAAGACACCGCCGAGGCCAGATATTTGTTCCGGCCCGACGCCAACTGATCCGTGAACAGCGCCCCCGCGCTCACGCCCACCGACGACACGCAATTCGAGTTCACCGCAAACTGCTCCGCTGCGCACGCCAGCATGTCGTCGAAGAACTTGTATTCCTGCTCTTGCCGCGCCGCCGAGATGAACACGTCAAACGGCCATTTCCAAAGGATGTCCCCTTTCGCTTCCGGCAAAATCGCCAAGAACCGCTGGTGATCGACCGCTTTTTGCACTTCGCCTTTCTTATAAAAGGAATCCGCGCTGCCCCCCAGCCAGTGCCACATGAACACCACAGGCAGTTTTTCCGTCGGCAGAAGCCCCGTTGGAACCGCCAACAAGAAAGACCGCGTTGCCCCGGACGACACGATTGTGTTTTTTCCGGCCACGAGTCTTGGGCACGTCCCCTGATACGTCGGCGGAGGCGGGGCCACTTTCGCTCCCGGCGGAGGCGTTGCATCACACAGCCTGCGCGGCGTCATCCCGCCGTCGGACGACGCAAGGTCCGCAACAGAAGAGTCCACAGGCAAATCCAACGACAAGTCGTGTACGCCGTGGTTCTCGCACACACCGCCCATGCAATGCGCAGCCGGTCCGCATTCCTTCCCGCAGCTTCCGCAGTTGCGCGGGTCCGACATCACATCGACGCAGGCCCCGCCGCACTCCACGCACGCCGCGTCGTACACGCCCGCATCGTCGGAATGCCCCGAATCGGGACCGCCCCCAGGTGGAACATCGCAACTGACAAGCCCCAGCAGCGCACACAACCACGCGCCCCCCAACAACCCAGAACAAAACGACCGATTCGCTCGCTCCATCGCCGCCTCCTGCCCACGTCGAGGTGGGTAAAAAGCGCACGTTCCCAAAAAGCAACGACCCGCGTCAAGCCCAAGTCAAAACCGACCGAGCGCCGAAATTCCGTTCGTCGTGGGCACCAACACCAAACTGTCATCGGGACGATAGTTCGGAAGCACGCCCCGCAAGAACACCGCGAAACCCGTCGCTTGCAGCACTCCGCTCGTCAGGAGCCACGGCACACTCCAAGTGGACATCGTTGCTCTTCCCGCCCCGTCCGGTGCTTCCAAAGGTGCCGCGACCGCCGAAACCAAAGGCCCCGCAACCGGCACAAGCAGTGAATACGTCGAAACCGCCGTCGGACCCCCTTCCGTTCCCACTTGCGGCCACATCACCAGCGGCACGACAAATGCCGGCAAATATCCCGCAGCCCAAATCAACGCTCCAAAACGCATTTTCCGAGGGTCTTTCCCGATGAGCGGAGAAGCCGGCGGCGGTGCAAGAGGCGCCGGATACGCTCCCCGGAGCGGTGGAATTTGCGCAAAACCAACAGGTTCCCCCGCCAACACCGCACACAAAACACCCGCACACAAAGAACCAAACCCGACACGACGCATGAAAAGACAGACTCCCAAACACCATCTATCACGTCAAAGCCAAACCGAAAACAGCCCCGTACCAACAAAGACCCACCAACAAGGTCTACTTGCCGCCAACGCCCATCGTCTGACGCCTTCTTTTGGCACCGAGCATCTAAGTAACCGCGCTGGGTCCCCGCGCTGGGTGGCCGCGCTGGGCAGCCGCGCAAAGCAGCCGCGCTGGGTCCCCTGAGGCTATGCCTTCCCACGCAGGCGTACACAAACAATTCCCCGGACAACCGACATATGTTTTACGCAGAGATGACGCGCGAACAAAAACAAGCAGCTTTGGCCTTGAGGCCCGCATTATCATGGATTGTCCTGTTGTACACATTCCTCGGGTACTTCGCCGCTCTTGCTTGTATCTTGGTTCGTTCACTACCAATCAACATTTTCGGCATCCTTTTGCTGACACATACCGTCGTTTTGTCTGGCCTGTTGAACCATGAATTGATGCATCGCTCGGTGGTTCGGAGTCCTCGATTTAATGATTTTTTGGGAAGTGTCGTATCACTATTGAATAGTGCGCGTTATATCCCGTTCGATCTCCTGAGACGCCAACACATGGCTCATCATATCAACAAAGTTGGCGTTGATGGTTTCTCTATCACAGAATGGTTCAAAAACAAGTCTCGTTTCACTCAAACATTTCTGATAACGCTTGAGTATTTCTATTTTCCGATTCTGACTATTTTCTCAAGAACCAGAGCTTTGTTTTATCCATTTTGGAATGTAAAATATCATCATTTGAGAAGGCGAATCCTGATTGCCTTGCTTTTTCAAGCAGTTGCGCTGTTTCTCTTCTACAAAATCAATCCATGGTCGCTCCTTTCATTGTTTATTTCTCATATATTGATGATAAATGTATTTAGACTGTACGACTGCTATCATCATAATTTTGATTTGGTTCCGCTTGGCACAAAACTACAGTCACGGCCTGATCCATACGAACAAGAACACACATTTTCATCTCTATTCAGCCGACAGAAAAGCATTTGGAATGTGCTATTCTTAAATTATGGATATCACAATGCACACCACTATCTGTTTTCAGCGCCATGGTATCATTTGCCAAAGATTGACAAGGACATGTTTGGAGACACACAACCACAGCATATTTTATTTTCTGATTGGGTACGCTTTTATCATAAAAACAGAATCAACAGAATCTCCAATGGGTTAGGAACTCCAAGGTTAGAAAATGGACATCTAAGAATCGAACATTTTTATGGAATCATTATGAACTTGTCTTTCATGGATTATGACTTCAACGATTTGTGATTTCCAAAACCCAGACGACTGAACGCAAACACTCCCCCAAGGACAAACAGAATTTGGCATGCTAGGCCCGCATGCTGACGCTACGTCTCTTAGAACCAGGCCGATCCGACCCTCGTTTTGTGCGACTTGTGAAGCCCATCACGACGGTGGGTCGGTCTGCGGACAACGACATTGTTGTCAAAGATCCGCAGGCAAAACCAAACCACGCCTACTTCTCTGTAACCGGTCAAGAGGTCCTCGTGGTTGCTGTCGATGGCGACGTGCTGTGCGACGGGAAAAAGAAGAGTCGAGTCAAACTTCTGCGGGGCGGCAAAGTGGTTCTAGGTGCCTGCGCAATCGAACTTTGCGACGAGAATCCATCGCTCGCGGGTCCCAAAACGCAAGACAGACCACCAGAAAAAGGAACCGGCGGCGACGCAGAGGTTCTTTCTGCGCTGCGCAAACTGCATTTGTTTTCCGAACGGCTGCTAAACCCGTATGAACCCGAGGAACTGTGGGCGGCGCTGGTGGACGCGGTGGTCGAAATCACGCTGGCGGACAATGGTTTTTTGGTTTTGGCCGAGCCTGGCCTTCCCCCTCGAATCCAGTTGGGACGGCAAAAAGGGCAACTTCCCATTCGCGATCCCGACGCTGAATTGTCCGATTCGATCGTGAGCAAAGTGCTGCGGACGCACGAACCGGTGATCGTGAGCGACGCCTGCAAGGACGCAGAATTTCAAAACGCGCAATCGGTCATGCACCTGCGGCTTTCGAGCGTGATGTGCGTGCCCTTGCGCCAGCGAGGACAGCTCCTTGGTGCGCTCTACGTCGGTTCGAGCGACGTGCGCCGTCTGTTTCGAGAAGCGGATTTGGAGGCCTTGACCGTCATTGCCGCGCAGGCTGCGTTGCTATTGCAAAACGCGCATTTGTTGGCCGAATTGCGAAGAGACAATCAGCGCATGGGCGTTGAATTGGAACAAATGCGCATCCAAGCAGCGGCCCATGTTGGAATTGGATTGGGCGCTTCTGCGTGTATGCAAGGAGTGATGCGCACCGTCGGAAAAGTGGCAGCCAGCGAAGTCTCTGTTTTGATTACAGGCGAGACTGGAACAGGCAAAGAACTGGTCGCGCAGGAAATCCACCGACGTTCTGTTCGAGCAAAGAAACCCTTTGTTGCAATCAACTGTGGTGCCATACCCGAGCAATTGCTCGAATCTGAGTTATTTGGACATGTGCGCGGCGCTTTCACCGGTGCAGTCGCCAACAAAGCCGGTCGCTTTCAGGCCGCACAAGGCGGAACGATTTTTTTGGATGAAATTGGCGAAATGCCTCTTCCACTTCAAGTCAAATTGCTTCGCGTCTTGCAAGAAAGATCTGTTTTGCGCGTGGGTGAAACAAAACCTGAACCCGTCGATGTGCGCGTTCTTTCTGCGACACATCGAGATCTACCTTCCGAGATTCGATCAGGAAGATTCCGTGAGGATCTTTATTATAGATTAAATGTAGTACCGATTCACTTGCCTCCGTTGCGAGAACGCGGAGACGATGTGCTAATTTTGGCTCGATCGTTTTTGCGTCGTTTTGCAGAAGAATTGCAACTTCCCAAGCGGACGTTATCGGCTTCGGCGGAAAGCGCGATTCGGCGTTTTTCTTGGCCGGGAAATGTTCGACAACTGGAAAATCACATCAAGAAAGCTCTCGTGATGGCCGATCGAGAACCATTGGAACCTGAAGACCTGGGCTTGTCTACACAAACGCGGAATGAATTGATGCCGTTGGCTGTCGCCAAAGAGCGTTTTGCTCGTCAATATGTTCGCGATACCGTTGCGTTCTGTGATGGCAATCGAACACAAGCCGCTCATTTGTTGGATGTCGATCCAAGAACCATCTTTCGTTTGTTTGAAAAAGAAGAGGAACCAACCGAGTCGCAGTCTGGATCGCCTCACAAGCCAAAGGAGAGTGCTTCATGATGTCTATTCTGTCGTCGCTGTCGGTTCGCTTTTCGGCGCTGTATGACTGTTTTCCGACGACGCTTGCGTCTGCACCGGGGCGAGTGAATTTGATCGGTGAACACACCGATTACAACGGTGGTTTTGTGCTACCGACGGCGATTCCGCAACGTACCTTCGTCGCCATTCACCCCACAGAAGACGGCCTGGTCCAGGTCCACAGCCAGGCGTTTTGCGAAAAGACACCCCCGCTGACATATCGGCTCGGAGAGGAAACACGACGAGGAGACTGGTCCGATTTTGCAAGTGGAGTGACGTGGGTGTTGCGCGATGAGGGTTACTCTGCGCGCCTGAAAGGGGTGCGTGTGGCGATCGATTCCGAAGTTCCCGTGGGAAGTGGTTTGTCGTCGAGCGCCGCGCTGCTGGTGTGTCTCCTTCGTGGGCTGCGGGTGTTGCTTTCCTTGCCCCTTTCGGAAAACGATTTGGCTCGTCTGGCTCGGCGGGCAGAGGTCGAGTTTGTGGGCGCGCCGGTGGGCTATATGGATCAACTCGCGTGCGCGTTATGTGACGCTGAGCACGCACTCCTTTTGGATACCCAGAACCTACAGACAGAGTGCATTCTCATCCCCGATAGGTTTGCGTGGATCGTTGTTCATTCTGGTGTGACCCACAACCACGCGGCTGGCGATTACAAAACGCGCAAACAGGAATGCGAGCTGGCTGCACAAATGCTGCGTGTTCCGTCGCTACGCGCACTCTCTGTCGAAGACCTGCCGCGCGCGATGGCCTTGCCTCCTCCTTTGGGAAAAAGGGTTCGACACGTCGTTACGGAAAACGCGCGTGTGCTTTCTTCGGTGGCTGCGTTGCGGTCAGGGGATGCGAGGGCGTTGGGGAGACTTTTTTCGGAATCACATGCTTCGATGCGCGATGATTATGAGGTCTCTGTGCGTGCAGTGGATGAGTTGGTTGAGTGTGCACAACGGGACCCCGCTGTCCTTGGGGCGCGTTTGACAGGAGGTGGTTTCGGAGGCTCTGTGGTGATGCTGACAAAACCCGAAGAAAGCCAAGCTGCTGCCGAACGGATTGCACGGGAGTATCAAGCGAAAACGGGCCTTGCGCCGACGGTGCTGGTTCCTCCCATCACCATCGGTATGTGACCGTTCCCAGACTCACAATCGGGCAGCGAGCGGACTGCTTGCTTTTTCTTTCCCGTTCGTGATCGGAATGGCAGTCTTGTTTGCACTGGGAGTCGCAGTTTTTCCGGTGCGCGTTTGTGCTTTGGGAACTCCCTCATCATAGTAAGAGACCCCCACCGGTTCGATTCGTTTGCGCCCTTCTTGCGTAGTGCGCATATCGGTCATGATGGCCGCGACGTTGGGATATCCAGCGGTCGCACTCCGCAACAGGAAGTCATCGAGTTTGTGTACGTTGTAGTGCCACAGATCTCCCTCAGGGGCCGCCATTCCGCGCTTGTACGTTCGGACAATCACGGTCTTTTCATCGTGCGGCAAAGAGGCCAGGCTCTCCTTGAGGGCTTGGCTGTACGAAAAGAAACCTTCCGCATTCGAGGTGTACACCGCGCGAATGGGCAACTTCAGCGCCCTGGCCGTTTCTCCGATGCTGCGCAAAGTGGTCGTTCCATTGAGGTCCCCCTGAACGGCGAGGACTCGGCCCCCTTTGACCAAAGAACGAATGTAGGAATAGGCCGTTGGATCTCCTAACCAAGTGGGTCTTCGAGCTCCAACGCGAAGTTTGGCCACTTGATGCAGATAGATCGCCAACCGCTGCCGATATCGCAAGTACACGCGCTTCAAATGCGCGGCCTCTTTTTGCGTCTTTGCGACTTGATCCAGAAGGGCCATCGCTTTTTGCGCGCCTCCCTCTGTATAGTATGAACGGAGTTCTTCTGCCGTCGGAGAAGCGCCAATAAAGTGGTGATAAATTCGGTGGGTCATGACCACATCGGAATCGTAATCCATGGTCACGAGGAGTTCGGCTCGTGCGGCAGCAGCCATCGTGTAATTTTGATCCGTGGCGACCCCGACAAACACGCCTCCCAAACCGGCAAGTTTGGGAAACAGAACGTCATGTCGCCATTCATTTGACATCACATACCGCGCCCAAGTTGGTTCTGGGAGTGTCTCTTGCTTCGTGGATTGAACGAGAACTTGTTGTTCCGCTGACAAAGGAAGAGGTGGTGCTGCCTCCGAAAGAACGGGAGGAGTCCACTTGGGAGCGGGCTCTGTCCGAACGGGGTGGTAGTTTCCCTCAAGGGCCCATGGGGCCGTGACGACGAAACTGGGTGTGGCTTCCTGTGTGTTTTGGGGAGCGGCTCTTGTGGGTCCAGAAAGCGAAACCACAACGAACCCCAATGTCCAGAAAGCACGGTATAGGAGGGCCTGACAAAGACGATGTGTACGCATGTTCGCAGCGTCACCATATCAAAAAAACCAGGACTCCGTAAAGCAGGAATTTCACACAAGAAAATCCGCAAAGACGGAATTGCTGAAAGTGTTTCTTCGCGAAGTCCAGCTCATCTGCCCAGAACGACCTCCTCGCCCGATGCACTCCCTGTGCACCAGGCGGCGTGACCCTGCGGCGGTCCATCGTTTAGGATGTCGCCCATGACCTCTTGGGCTTTGTCCGTTTGTTCCCCTCCACTGCTCCTTGCGCGAGCGTTCGTGACCCGGTTTTCTGCCCCGCTGTCCGAGTGTGCGTCGCCCCCTTCGTTGACGGACCTTCTGAAACTGTCCGCACCCCTGCCGCTTCAGTCCTCCGATGCGTTGCGAAAGGCGATTCGCGAACTGCTGCGTCACGGAGGCTACAAACCCACAGGACGCGGCAAACCCGCCTCTGAATACTTGCTTCGCGCCGAGGCCGAGGGTGCCCTCTCGTCTATCAATCAGGCCGTCGATGCCTGCAACGCCATCTCGCTGCATTCCGGTTTTCCCGTGAGCGTCGTCGATCTGCCCCTGGCCGAGCCGCCCTTTTCCATCCGCTTGGGCCAACCTGGCGAAAGCTACGTCTTTAACGCCTCGGGCCAAAGCATCGACCTGTCCGGCCTGCTGTGTCTGTGCGACGCGCAAGGCCCCTGTGCAAACGCCGTCAAGGACTCCCAACGCACCAAAACCCATTCGGCCACCATCGCCACACTCTCGGTCGTCTGGGGTTGTCAAGCCTTCCCCCAAGAGACCGCCGCCGCCGTCGCCTATTATCAACAACTCCTCACCAAACTCGGCGCGACCGTCCTTGAAGTGCAGGTCAGCGCACCGGGGTAGAAGGGAAAGACGGGGAAGAAGGAGTCAGCGATGAATTCCGGGGATTCCGGCTCACGGTCGCCAGATCGGTCGCCAGATCGGTCGCCAGATCGGTCGCCAGATCGGTCGCCAGATCGGTCGCCAAATCGGTCGCCAGATCGGTCGCCAGATCGGTCAACAGATCGGTCGCCAGATCGGTCGCCAGATCGGTCAACAGATCGGTCAACAGATCGGCTGCGGAAGCAGTTTCAGACGGCACCGGATCGGGCGGTGGGGCTCAAGTTGGCTCGGGCGTTGGTTCGTCAGAAGTGCATTGCAGAGGCGGTGGACGTACTCCGCATCGCGCTTGAACAGGAGATGGATTTTTCGGGCAGTGAGCTGGGCCCCTGGATGCTGGACGGAGAGCTGAAGGAACTGTATGCGCGCTTGTTGTATCCGCGACCGCCGCTTTCGCCTCCCCGCGCGTGGGAGTGGCCGGACAAGCAGACGCACATCGCGGGCGTTCACACCAAACGCGGACACCTCACTTGGTGGTGGGGGCGGCACCTTTCGCAACAGGGGGAACCGGCGAACTGCATGACGCAGGACCTACATCAATTTGTGGCATATGGTCCGTGCGGAACGCCGCCCCTTTGTGTTCTGCGCGAGATGACCGAGCTGCTCGATTGCACAGACGCGCCCTGGCTGTTGCACGCGCTCAAACGCGCACAATAAAGAACGGCCACGGCAACTGCGGCGCGTTTGCGGTAGTACACACTCTCACGAGGAGCCAAAATTGTCCGCACGGTACGGCACCGAAGCCAGAGAATAAGACGCGAGGTTGCGGGGGCCTGGTTCTTTTGGGGCTGGGAGAACCCGCACAGGACTCCCTTTGGCCAGCGCCAGCCGATGCAAGGCTTCGACGCCAGCGCCTTGCTCATCGCGCGCGGACCACAACTGTCCTTGTTGGATCACGATCTCCCCATGGCCGCAGGGGCTCAGGCACTCGATGACGGCGCTGTGTTGCCCCAGGCAAGCAAGCTGTGCGCAATCGACAGGGGACAGGGGACTTGCCGGGGGTCTCTTCGCAAGCGTCTTTCCGATGAGCTGCCGCAGTGTTTGTACCGAGACGGGCTTGCCCAGCACATGGATGCGCTCGCTTGTGGAGCACACGGCCTGCTCGTCGTTGAGAAAAGCCGTCACGACGATGAGGACGGCATTGACCCGCTGCGCCTCGAGGGTGGCGACCACATCGAGACCGCTGCCATCGGGCAACTGCATGTCCAGGATGACGAGCTCGGGCGGGTCTACCGCGATGCGCGAGCGCGCCTCGGCCACTGTGCTCGCTGCGATGGCCGTCACCTGGGTTATGCGCGCTAGCACAGCCATGTACAACATTGCCGCCACGGGTTCGTCTTCCACGATCAGCACCAACACGGCATTCCTTTCCGTGCCGGAACGTCCGGGCACGGGAATGAGATTACTCGGGATCGCCGAGTTCGCGCCCAACGGCGGTCCACGTCAGCGCAAAGACAGAGCACAGCCTGTTTTGCAACGTCGGATCGGCGCTGCCTCCCGGTTTGAGCAGTGCAGAGGCGATGGCACTCAGCCGCTCGGCGCCCACGATGCTGGCGGCACCGCGCAATCCATGGACCAACTTGTGCAGTTGGTTCGGTGCTCCTGTGCGCAACGCCGCTTCTATCTTGTCGATGTCGTGTTCGTGCATCTGTCGAAACTGGCGAAGCAGGGCAAGGTACAACGTGCGGTCTTTGAGCAAGCGGGCGATGGCTACATCTCTGTTGAGAAGGGGGAGGTGGTCCGTAGGGTCCATGTCCAATGTGCTCGAAGGATCGTGAATCCCTACACAGCCATCTCCAGAGACGGGACCGCCAGCCGCGCCTTGGACAAGACCATGCCGATGTTGGCGCTCTTTCTTGAGACGAAACACGCCACGTATTCCTGGTTCTTTTTTCCCCGGATGAACACATGCAAAAGATTGTCCGAGAAGACGATCATCTCTTGAAAGTAATGATGGCCGTCATCCTTGAGTCCGCGCGCCTTCTTGAACATCTTTTCGATGGCGACCACGTTGCTGCCTTGAAACAGATCTGCGGTGGCTGCGGACAGCAGATCCAGAACCTCGCGGGGGTGTGAATCGACGGTCTTTATGCTCAGCAGCATACCCGTCGTCATGTCCACGAAACCTCCAGCCACACAGTCTGGAATGTCTCGGATCGCCTTCGCTAGTGCAGTGTCGAGTGAATTCATGTCTTGTGCTCCTTCCGTCCTTGGTTTTGGTCTTTTTGCTTGCGGAGTCCTGCCGATCACGACCGGACTTTCCTTGCTTACTGCGTGGCCTCCTGTGTTTGGCCCAAGCTGCGCGGCCGCTTTTCCCGATGCAGCCACTCGGCATAGCGGTGCAAAAACTGAACTTGCTTGTCGGACTGGACCCAGGACGGCTCGACCCTGCGAACCTGGGCCAGTGCCGCCGCCGCATCGCTGCCTTCAAAGATGAGCTGCGCCGCCAGCATGGTGCCGGTGCGTCCCAGTCCAGCCTTGCAGTGGAATCCCACTGCCTGGTCTTGCGACAGGAACTCAGCAACCTTGGATGCCAGCTCAGCTGCGGCTTGTTCAGTCGGCGCGTTCATGTCTTCGATGGGGAAGAACAGGGAGCGCAGACCGTGCTCGGCAAGTGGTTCAGCGGGCAGCGGTTCGGTGGTCAACGTCACCAGCACCTGGATGCCGGCCTGGCGAATCAGATCGAGATCATAGGCCAGATCATGGGTCAGACCCGGTGCTGGCATTCCGGCCAGCACTCCGTAGCGCAGCCACTGAAACCCTCGCGGCCCCTGTCCGCGTGCGCGCTGCGTCGTCTCGATGGGTACACGAGGCGTCGTTGCCACTTCGTTGCGTTGTTGCGAGGGCTGCGAGGGCTGCGAGGGTTGCGGGGGCTGCGAGGGCTGAGGCTTCTCTGCCACAGGTGCGTGCTGCGATTCGGGCAGCGGCGGTGAGGCGAGCAAGCGGCCACCTGCCAGCCAGCTCTTTGCGCTTGGCAGCGCAGCATACGACGCCAGTGCGGGTGCCACGATCAAGATGGCTCGCTGTTGCGCCTGGGCGGTCAGCAGCGCAATCAGTCGCTCTTGTGCCGTCGTGGACAGCCCCGCCAGCGGATCATCGAGCACGAGCAAGGAAGGCCCCGGCGCGATGGCGCGCAGGATTTCGCAGACGCGTCGCTCGAGCGGCTCAAGTTGGAAGAACTCGGTGTCGATGTGAAGCAACAATTCAGCCATTCCGGCGCGCTCGAACAACTCTTTCGACAGAGCGATCAGCTCGGACTGGGATCGCCCGCCGCGCGAGCGCAGATTGCTGCTCACGTACTCGCCTGCCTTCATCAGGAGCAGTTGCGCGCTGGCCTGCGGCGTCGCTGGACCTTCGGCATCAAGCAGATCCTGGCCCTTGAACAGCAGTGTTCCGCTCCATTGAAAATGGCTGGGTCGCGGACCACACAAGGCACGAATCAGAAAGCGCCGCGTCGTGTTGTCATCGACAACCATCAGGTAGCTTCCTTTTTCTGCGATGTCGAAACTGAGGTTGGACCAAACATCGCGTCCACCGACGCGCAAGGAAACCCCGCGCAGCGACATGTGGGGTGCCGCGCAGGACCACAACACGTCCCCCGCAGTGCCTTGAGGGATGACCTGCGGTGCTTCGGCGACCGGAAGCAACGGCACGGCAGAAACCAACGCGGAGGCTGCGACCTGTGCGGGCTCGGGGAGCGACTTGGGAGTCGGTTCGGGGAGCGACTTGGGAGTCGGTTCGGGGGTTGCCTCGAGGTCAGCGGTGGCATCGGCAACAGGCATGTAGCAACCACCCGTACGAACATAGTCTTGAGCGGTCTGGCTGATCGGCGACGCGAAGAAGTCCGCAGTCGGCTGGATCTCTTGAAGCTGGCCCGCAGCCAGCAAGATCACATGGTCGCTGCACAGCCGTGCGTGCTGTTGGTTGTGGGTCACGAACAGCACCGCTCGCTTTCTGCCTTCTTGGCGCAAAAGCTGCAAAATGGGCGCGGCCTCGGCTTCTTCCATGCCAGCCGTCGGCTCATCGACACACAGCAGCTTCGGCTCAGAGACCAGCTCGCGCGCGATGGCCAGCCGCCACCATTCACTCTCTGACAAACGGCAGGATGGCGCTGCGAGCGAGGTGGTCAGCTCACGATGCAGGCGGGACAAGTCAACACGAGTCAAAAGTGCTTTTGCCAGCCCATCGGAAAAGGATGCGGCGATGCCGTCGTCTAGATCGGCCAAGAGATAGGCGCGCACGGACAACGCAGACCGCTGTAGCTTCTGCCCGACGACGGGTGGGCGCAGCCCCGAACCCAGCGGCGCGCCGTCATAGAGCAGCTCTCCCGTCATCGTCCAGCCAGAACCTGCGCGGTTGCGACCACCCAGAATGCCGATGAGCGAAGACTTGCCGCTGCCGCCGGGTCCCATCAAGGCGTAGACCCCGCGCAGACCGATCTCGAGATCAAGTTCACGCAAAATGGTGCGTCCCTCGACACACGCGGTCAGCTTGCGCAGACTCAGAATCGGTGATGCGAAGTGCGATGTCACCGTCGGTCGCAGCACGGGCGAGGGAGAGGGCTCAGCGATGGGCGCTGGCGCAGCGATGGGCTCAGCGATGGGCGCTGGCGTGGGAACGGGCT
>DAOLIT010000079.1:0-7572 GCA_035328405.1 Pseudomonadota bacterium
GAATCAGATAGTTCCCTGCCAGAAACGTAGCGAGGATGGGGGAAGGCGTAGGCAGGCGAGCGCAGCAGCCTTTGGGCTGTGAGCACGGCTGACATAGCCAGCCCCCACCGCAGTCGTTTCTGGCAGGGAACTAGGGGCCGATGTCGTTTTTGCGGGCGGGCTGGCCCCGCAGGGAACCCATCGGGGGGAAGACAAACGCGACGGGCACAGACGAAACGACCGGCAAAAGAACACTCGACGGCTCGGTGACGGTTTGACCGATTTGATGCACGGTGCTGTCCGGCAACGAGAGGTTTTGGAAACGCCACTCGGCGTGATTGCCGCCCGGTGTATCGACGGACAGGCGAATCGACGTTCCCCCGCGAAAGGCGTGCGCAAACGCGGGAATGCCGACGCGGACGAGCGTCCATTTGTCCTTGGGCAGTTTGGCGGCGTCCTTTTCAAGGTGGGCGTGCGAGGGCCACAGCGGTGTGGTGCGCGAATCGAGCGCACGGTTTGATGCGCGCAGAAGGCCCGCTTGGACGAACACCTCGGAGCCGTCAGATTGAATCTCGCTCAACACGACTTGCAGGTCGGCGTCTTCGGCGGTCGATTTCACGTACAGATCGACGCTCGCCGTGCCGATGAGAACCACATCGCCTCGAAGCGGCCACGTCTGCCACGCGACCGATTTGCCTTTGGCCAGCGGTTTCCAATCCCATTTCGGCAGCGGCGACCACAGGTCTGCGCCTTTGGCCAAATTGCTTCGGCTGCCCGCAGTCGGGTCGGGAGCAAACGATGCGGACGACTCGGTGGCCGTGGGCGGCGTGGGCTGCATGGAGCCGTCATCGCGGAAGTAGTACCGCGTCGGCGCATTGGGAATGGGCCAGGTCGGAAATTCCGCTTTGATGCGGGCCTGGGGGCCCCCGAGCGCGGTCACATCACCGCCCGATTCAAACAGCACGGCAACCCGAGGCTCGGCTTCGTAGGCTTTGCGCGCTTCCTCGGGGGTCGAAAGGTGCGCAAACCGATCGGGAGGCACCTTGAGCGTGGTTTGGAAAAATTCCTTGAACAGAATCGGCAAAAGCACGCGCAGGGGCGAGTCAATCTTGGGCACGCGGCGCGCGACGTAGAGGTCCAAAAAGGTCTTCCACTCATGGAAAACCTGGGGGGCAAACCCGTCGGGGTGAACGCCGTTGTAGAGCACGAAACGGGTGGTCGGGGCCTTCTTGAACTTGTCGAGCAGCGCGAAGAAATACGGCCCGGTCTGTTCGTCTTGCCACGCCCCGGCCAAAAAGACGGGGACCTGGATGTCTGACACAAACAATTCGGGGTTGATGGGATCGGCGAGTTCAGGCGGGTAATACGTCTGCGCATTGATGACGTCGATGATGTTGGCCTTTTGTCCGTGCAGAAGTTGGTTTTCGGCGCAAACCGCATCCCCAGAATCGACTTGGGCCTGCTCCCAACCTTGTTTGTAGGGACCGGCTTTGTCGAGAACGCGCGTGATCCAATTCAAGGCGAAACCGACGTTCTTGATGCCTCCTGGGGCTGCGGTCATGTACATGTCGCCGACCACGGACAGGGGGGTGATGGCGGCCAGGCTTGGAGGGGTCTGTGCTGCGGCAAAAAGCTGGCTGATGCCTGGGTAAGACAGGCCAGTCATGCCGACTTTGTTGTGCAGAACCCAGGGCTGGGCGGCCACGGCTTCGATCACGTCGTAGGCGTCGAGTTTTTGCAGCGTGTCAAAGAAGTCATACGCGCCGCCCGAACACCCCGTTCCACGCAAATTGACGGACACGGTGGCGTATCCGGCCATGGCGGAAATGAGCGCGCTCGGGTCGCTCGGTTGCTCGCACAGCGCCGGCCACTCTGTGCATAGACCGATGTAGGTATCGTCCTTTTTGGGGGGCCTAGAAGGCGTGTAACCAGACATGTTGACAACGGTCGGAAAGGGACCCTTGTCGAGGGACGCGGGAAACGTCACATACACCGAAAGCTTGGTCCCATCGCGCATCGTCAGGTAGCCAAAACCCGCTTCGAGTGTTTGGCTCTTATAAAAAGAAGGGTCTTTGCGGCTGGATTCCACGGACGGAACGGTCAGGGCGCGCGCTTTGTCTTCCTCTGCGGCATCCTGGCGGACGATGGAGTAACCGGAACCGGGCGGGACGTTGCGAAAGACCTTGCTGCCCAGCTCGTCGGCCACACCGGTTTGCAGGACTTGCTCCGCTGGGTCCAGAAGCGCAAGAGGCGAACCCGGCGGTGCATGCGTCACGGCAAGCTGCCGGGTGCTCTCTCGGACTTGAAACGAGGCAGGCGGGGGAGTGCGTTCGCAGGCGGGCAAGCCCAGAAACACACTCGCCAGAAACACACTCGCCAGAGGCAAACTCGAAGGAACCCTGTGTCGTCGTCGCATGCGGCGGAGCATACTGCGTTTTGCACATACACAAGCTCCAAAATGCTGGTGGGATTGGCCGGTTGGTTGAGAGGCTTTGGGGAGTTGGGGAAGACGTGGGGGGCAAGTTTCCTTGTTCGGCGGGTCGTTTTCGCGTATGACGACAGCAGAACGCATGAGTCGCAAAACACAAGAGCAGGATGGTGGCAGTCGCGGAAGCGTGGTGATGGAGCGGAAGACAAAAACGACCGTCAGCCCTCCCAAGATGTACAAAGTTCTTTTGCACAACGACGACTACACGCCGATGGATTTTGTCGTCGCTGCGCTGGAAGTGTTCTTCCATCATTCGCACGAACAAGCGGTGAAAATTATGTTGCAGGTTCACCACAACGGTGTGGGTGTGGCGGGTGTGTTTACGCACGAAATTGCCGAGTCGAAAACGGCGAAAGTTCTGGCTGCGGCCAAAGAGGCGGGTTTTCCGCTCCTGTGTACCTACGAGCCCGATGCGTAAACGGGCCGTGTGCCCAAGGCCGGAAACCGCCTCCAACCAGTCCAGAAACACCCCACAAACAAAAAAGCCGAGAAACTGTGGCATGATCGAGGGCCATTCGCGAAGCTCTGGGGGGGTTTATGCGCGCGTCTCGTCGGCTTGTGCTGGGTCTGTTGTGTGGTGTGGTCTTGGCTTTCCTGGGTTCGTGTCGTTCGGTGAGCCGGAGTTCCTCAGAGGATTCCGTTCTGGCGCGCGACTCCCGCGATCCGCCGCCGGCTTCGTTGTCCGCATTCTTCAAAGACAAAGAGGTTCGGGCGACTCCGGGTCTGTTCGTGACGTATGTACACAAACAGAGAACCTACCTTTTGGTGCAAAAGAAACAACTGGGGAAACCCTTTCTGCTGGCCGGGCTTGTCAGTCACGGTTCTGGAAGGCGGGCTGGGTCTTTGCTCGGGCAACTGACCGGCATCGGAGTCTTGCAAGAACTCGTGACGCTGGAGCGGCACGGCAATCGACTGTTTTTGATCCAGAAGCCGCACGCCTACCTTTCGCAGGCGCGATACCGCAAAGCGGCGGAACAGACGTTTTCCTCTGAAGTGGTCGGTGTCCTCCCCATCGTTGCAGAGGACCGGGAGGGAAAGACAAAAGACTTGCTGGTGTCCGTGGAGGAGCTGCTGCTGGAGGAACTCCCAAACTACATGTCTTCGCGTGGGGGGCCGAAAGTACAACGTCGTTTCAGCTACATCGAAAAGACGAGTGGAACCCAGGTCAGTACGTCGATCAGGGCGCGGGTGGGGTTCCAAGAGGGAGTGCTCACCGACCTGGGCCACAATGTGAATACGGTCGGGATTACGTATTCCTTGGTTGCGCTGCCAGAGAAACCGCTTCCCGAACGAAAAGCGGATGATCGCGTCGGTACCTTCAGTGTGGCTTTTCGCGATTACGATTCACCAAGTCCTGCGCTTGCGTCTCATGTCGTGAAGCGATGGCGGCTGGAACCCGATCATCGGGAAGGAAACCTTCTGGTTCCCAAAAAACCGATCGTGTTTTACTTGGACAGAGCGACTCCCAAACGGTATCAGGGGTACATCCTGGATGGAATCCGACAGTGGAACAGAGCGTTTGAAGCCGCTGGATGGAAAGAAGCGGTGAGGGCGGAAATCCTCCCAGCGCACCTCTCGGCGGACGATCCACGCCTGGCGATTGTGCATTGGGATACGGGAGAACATTCCTTGCTCGGGAGAGGTCAATCCCTGTTCGACCCACGGTCGGGAGAGATCATCGGCGCGACGTTGCTTTTGTCCGCGTCTCCGATGCAAGAAGGTTGGAGTTGGCGGAACAGTGTTCCATCGCGCGCAAGCTCGCTTTCGGAAGAGGTTGCCGGGGAAACGCCTGGGGCACCAAAAGAAGAACCAAAAGAAGAACCAAAAGAAGAAGAGGAAGAAGAAGGTTTCCGGTTTGCGATGGGACAGCAGTTGGGTGTGCTTCACACGGCTTTTCAGGCCGCAACCGCTCGGCCACAGGACACCCGTTTTTCCGAGGCTGTGACCGGACAACAGCTTCGTTTTGTCGCGATGCACGAAGCGGGTCATGTTTTGGGCCTTTGCCACAATTTCCGCGCAAGCACGCTTGCACACGCCGATCAATTGACCGATCCGGAATGGCTCAAGGGCCACAATGCGCTCGCTTCTGCGATGGAGTATCCGGCTGTGAATCTTCCGTCGGCAGAAAGCCTGCTTACGGACAAAGGACCCGACCCGGCGTTTCCGTACTATCCCGCGACCATCGGCCCTTCCGACCTTGTGAGCATCGCGTTTCTTTACACGCCCGATCCTTTGTATGCAGCGCAGCTTGCAAAGGAGGCCACATCTTGGGGATATCTGTTTGGGGGTGATGCAGAGGAACTTTTCGGGCTCGATCCTCTGGTTCAAAAATGGGACTTGGGAAGTGACCCGCTGCAATGGGCCAAGGGAAGAGCGTCTCTTTTGCGAAAACTGTGGGTGGCTTTGCTGCAAGCGGACCCAAATCCAGGACAGAGACCTGCGGAATTGACGGAACGGCTGTCCTTTTTGCTGGAGGAACACGAGCGCCTAGGGGAGGTCGCAAGGACGTATGTGGGGGGCCGATATCTTTCGCGCGATCACGTCGGGGACGAAGGCGGGAAACCAGCATCACGTCCGGTTGAAAAACAGAAGCAACTGGAAGCCCTTGCCTTCCTGTCTGCCGCTGTGCTTGCAGAGGATGCACTTCCCATCACGGGGGAATGGGCACAGAGAATGGGAACAGACTACCAAAACCTGGGGATTCGCGGCGCGGTGAACCAGGATCGACTTCCGCTGTGGCGTAGACGCTTGGAACACAGAATGAAATTGCTTTCGGACCTTCTGTCTCCTTTCCAACTGCGAAAAATGGTGGATGGAGAACAAGCGTTTGGGAAAGATCAGGTTCTGACGGTCGGGGAGATGTTGCACAAGCTGACCGAATCGATCTTTTCAGAATGTCAACAGGGGAATCCGTCCGCGTTGTCTCCACTGCGCCGTGAGATGCAGCTCAGATACGTGGATGGCATCGGGCGAATGCTGCTCCAGAAAAACCCCGGAAACAAATACGTGAGGGCGCAAACGCGACAGGAATTGCTGGATGTGCAGCAGAACTGTGCCGCGCTGCGAAACAAGAAATCGCTGGACCCCGACCTGCGTGCGCATGTGACAGAACTGTACGAAACGACTTCTGCGCTCCTTCGCAGCAGCATGCGGGTTCACACGGACGCAGAATGACCCATCGGGAAAAGACCCAGGCGATCCCGGACCTCGGACACGGTTGCTTTGGCCACTTTGCGCGCTTGCGCGGCCCCCGAACGTAGAACTTCCTCGACGAAACCGGGTTTGGACAAGAGCTGAGCCTTGCGATCTTGGATGGGTTTGAGCTTGGCAATCATCGCCTCGGCGAGTGCGCGCTTGCTGTCCACACACCCGATGCGAGCCGACCGACAGCCCTCCTGCAATTCCGTGACTTGCTCGGGCTGCATAAAGAACGGTTCCAGACCGCACACGTAGCAACTTTCGGGATGGCCGGGGTCTTTTTTGCGCAGGCGAAGCTCGTCGGTGAATGCAGAACCGATTTTCTTGCGGATCACATCAGGTTCATCGGATATCGCGACGTAGTTGCCCAGGGATTTGGACATTTTGGTTTTGCCGTCGAGTCCCATGATCCGCAACGGTGTTCGGTGAAGCGGCAAAGGTTCAGGAAACAGCGCGGGTTCTCCGAAACGAGCGTTGAAGCGCCGCACGATTTCGCGTGCCAATTCAAGATGCTGAATTTGGTCTTCTCCGACGGGGACGCGCGTTGCTTTGTACAGCAAGATGTCCGCAGCCATGAGCACCGGATAGGTGAACAGACCACAATTGATGTACTCCGCGCGGTCCCCCTTTTCCTTGAATTGGGTCATCCGAGACAGCTCGCCAAAAGGAGCAACCGTACTCAAAATCCAGGCAAGCTCGGTGTGTTCGGGAACGTGCGATTGAACAAACAGAGTCGAGCGTTCGGGGTCGATTCCGCACGCCAGCAGTTCAACCGCCATGTCGAGAACGCGCGACGGCATCTCGGTCGGAGAATAGGGTTGTGTGAGCGCGTGCAAATCCACGATGCAATAGAAACAATGATGTTGTTCTTGCAGCGCGACCCAATCGCGAACGGCTCCCAGGTAGTTGCCGATGTGAAAGCCCCCAGAAGGCTGCATTCCAGAGAACACCGTTTCACGGCGCGACTCGGAACGAGCCTCAGCGGACGTAGCTTGGTCGAGGGAAGAAAGTGCAGGGGACACGTTTTTTTGTTCCATGGCGCAAAAGATGCTTACAGCGCGCATTGTCCCCCTGTCAAACGGTCATCGTTTTGGAAACTTGGAAAGAAAACATTCACGAATTTGGGCAGAACCCATACAAACGCGACGGACTGAAGAAAA
Source organism: Pseudomonadota bacterium (assembly GCA_035328405.1). Classification (GTDB taxonomy): domain Bacteria; phylum Myxococcota_A; class Polyangia; order Palsa-1104; family JAEUJZ01; genus JAEUKA01. The sequence continues at coordinate 6,826 of DAOLIT010000079.1, forward strand.
ATGGTCTGCATTCCGTCGGAAAAAGTAAAATGCCCATTGACCAAAGAGGAGAAACATCATGAAGCGAGTTCTTGGAGTGCTGTGTGCGCTCGTCGGAGCAAGCGGCTGCTACGGCACAACCTACGTCGAAACACCGGGCCCCGAATACGGGACGACCATGGAGTACATTCCCGAGGGTCCGCCAGCACCGGTTTCGGTGACGATCGCGCCTCCCGCGCCTCGGTATGAAGCGGTTTTGACTTGCGGTTACGGGACGATTTACGTGCCGGGTCGCTGGGAGTGGTCGGGACGATGGTATTGGGCTCGCGGATATTGTTCGCCGGCTCGCCAGGGCTACATCTACGTTGGGCCCAGGTGGATGGGGGGCATGTATCACCGGGCGCACTGGGCCGCTGCCGGTTATGGTGCCCCCGCTTATCCGCCCGTCGTGAGTCCCGCGCCTGTGTATCGCCCCGCGCCCGTGTATGGAGGCCCGACGGTGGTCACTCCGCCACCGCCTGTGTATCGCCCCGCGCCCGTGTATGGAGGCCCGACGGTGGTCACTCCGCCACCGCCCGTGTATCGTCCCGCGCCCGTGTATGGAGGCCCGACGGTTGTGACGCCTCCGCCCGCCGCGCCCATGTATCGTCCCGCGCCGGTCTATTCTCCTCCGGTCGCACCCGCGCCTGTTGTGCGTCCCGCGCCCGTGTACACGCCACCACCCGCCGGAGGCTATCGACCGCCCGCGCCGAGCTATCCGGCCCCAAC
>DAOLIT010000079.1:7672-21329 GCA_035328405.1 Pseudomonadota bacterium
GCTATCCGGCCCCAACTCCGCCACCACCCGCCGGAGGCTATCGACCGCCCGCGCCGAGCTATCCGGCCCCAACTCCGCCACCACCCGCCGGAGGCTATCGACCGCCCGCGCCTGGTGGCCAGCCTCCTCGTTTTGGCGGCGGCGGACCTACTCGCGCTGTTCCCGCACCTGGCCTCTAAAGCGACGACGGGGGCGTGCTGCGGGTGCGTTTCAAGGAGTAGCCAGAACGCATTCATCCCCGGTCTCTTCTCTTGGGCAGAGGATTCGCGGAACACTTTTGCGCGACACCTCGTCCCTCTGTAGAGATCCCATGCAAGCTCTTCTTCGCTTTCCGAGCCGTGACCGCCCAAAATCGGATCAACCGTCTTCCCCGCCCGTGCTTGATCTCCCTCCCACTGAGGATTTTGTCGCGACGCTGATTCAACAAGCGCAGCACGGGGACCTCATTGCTTTTGAACGGCTGATGGCGTGCTATCAAACGAAAATTCTGGGCTACGCTCGCGCCTTCGTGTCCGACGCGGAACAGGCCAACGATGTGGCCCAGGACGCGATGCTGCGGATCTATCGATCGCTTGGCGGCTTTCGCTTCCAGTCGTCCCCCAAAACGTGGATGTTCCGCATCGTGCGCAACATTGTTTTGGACTACGCAAAGAGTCGGCGCAGCAAAGAACGAAAACGCGAACAGTCGATTGACCACACTCCCGACAGCGAAATGAGTGCCTGTTCCGAGGGCAATCCCGAAGCGCAAGTGCTGGCAAACGAGCGAAAGGAACAGCTTTGGCAGGCGCTGTCCCAGGTCCCGGAATCGTTTCGGAGTGTGCTCCTGTTTTGCGACTTGCAAGGCATGAGTTACGACGAGGTCGCCGCAATCCTGAACATTCCTGTTGGCACCGTGAAGTCGAGGCTGAATCGGGGTCGGGAATTTTTGCGCGAAGTGCTTTTGAAACAGGGCGCGTTTTCAAACAGCCAAACTGTTGAAGGAAAAAAAACATGAATTGCGCGGATTTCCAGAAGTTGATTCCGTCGCTGCTCTGCGGAGAATTGCCTCAAACGGAAAAGTCTCAGATCGAGGCACATCTGCCCGTTTGTCCCACCTGTCGCACGCATGCAAACCAGCTTGAACAGACCACAACATGGATGCGCGAATTGGGAAGTTCCGTGACCGTCAGACGGGACTTTCACGCCGAGCTGCACGCAAAACTTGTGCTGGAACCGCCTCCGTCCATTCCGTTTGCGACGCGACTTTGGCGGCGTTTGGAGTCGATGGGTTTGGATAGCGGTCGTCGGCTCGGTTTTGCGGCCACTATGGTTGCGGCTTGTTTCCTGCTCACGTTCGCGACCCTGCGCTTCCGAGGAGAAAACCGTGCCGTCCTCTTTCTGCCCGATGAAGGAGTTGCGGCTTCCTTTCGCATTCCGAACCATCGCGTGGCCGTCGTGCAACTGGACTTTGTGGCGGACCAAACGGTGAGCGAGGTGGATTTCGAGATTTCCTTGCCAAAAGAACTGGAGTTTGTCGATGGTGGCGAACCGATTTCCGAACGCAAACTTACGTGGCGCGGCTCGCTCTCTGCAGGTTCTAACCCCATTCCCGTCGCAGTGAGAGGTCTTCGGCCCGGACAATATCGCGTCGTCGCTCAGGCACGAGGCAAGAACATCTCGGTGCTGCACGAAGTCGTCCTCGAGGTGGTGAAGTCATGAAGGGCTTGCGGAACATGCTCTGCGCGGGCGGGTTGCTTGCGTGTTTGGCACCGTCGCTTTTGCATGCGCAAGAAAAGACGGACAAAAAAGACCCGGCCCGACCGCCGCAGGTGCGGACGTACACGTCGGTTCGGGTGGTTGATGATCCCACAAAGGCGCCCAGACTGCCGAGTCAACGGAATCCGTCCTCGGCACATCCGCAGGAGCAGCCCAAAAGAAGCGAACGACCGGCTGGCCAGCCCAGCGAGCAGCCTGCTGCGCAAAAACTGGATTCAATCGCCCAAGAGAAGAGTCAACTGCGCGAAAACAATTCACCGAAAGTGGACCGTCGGGAACTTCTCGATTTGCGAAGAGACTTGCGACGGGATTTGCGCGACACGGCGAAAGAACTTCGCAAAGCCGATGTCGGCAAAGCAGGAAAGGAACAGGCGGCAGACCCACAACCGAGACCCGCTTCTCTCAAGCCTGGGGCCGAGCTGCGTCGCGAGCTGAGACAACTGCGCAAAGAACACCTGCTGCGCAACCCCGACGGAAACCGCTAAGACCCCCAAAAACCACCGCCCCAATGAGCACATCACAAAGCCGCGACGGTGTGTGGAGGAAATGGGACTCGAACCCACGACACCCGGCTTGCAAAGCCGGTGCTCTACCAACTGAGCTATTCCCCCGAAAAAAGAAACGAAAGCGTCGGGTGAACCGTCAAACGCCGACGACTATATCGAAACGCCAACGCCACAAGCAAGTCGTTTTATGCAGCCAGCAGCGAACGTAGGGTCGCGTAGGCTCGGTTGGTTTTGACCGTTTTGCCAAACAGCGCGCCTGTCTGGGACAACACCGTCATTTGCACGACCCCCATCACAAGGATCGTCAAGTCGTCGGCAGAAAAATCCTTGCGAATCGAACCCTCTGCCTGACCCCGGCGCAGCGTGTCTCGGATTTGAGAAAACGTGTTTCGCACAACGCCTTGCAAACGCTTCGTCGCCGTCTCTGGCAAGGCCTGCGCAAGCTGTTCGGTCAACATCAGGCTCGCCACACCTTGGTGCCCCGAAACAGCTTTGGTCCGCAGTTCCACAAACGAATCCAGCCATTCAGGAGGCGACAACTTCGGATCTGGAAAGGAAGCTTCGAGCAAGACGACAGTGCGCTCAGCAGCGGCCTCGATGATCGCGTCGGTGGACGGAAAGTGTCGGTACAGCGCACCGCCAGTCAACCCCACTTCTGCCGACAGCGAAGTCACGGTGAGCGCAGCAAGTCCTCGAGAGGCAATCAAGCGCAACGCGGCATCCGTGATTTCATCTTTGCGTTCCGCGTGCGTCTTGCGTGTGACTTTCGGTGCCTCAGCTTTTTTGGTCCCCCCTTTTTCTTTGTCTTTCTTCTTCAACATCCCGCGCATCCTAAAACAAGACGCGACAAGCAGACGAAAGGAAAAGCGATCCGCCGTCCGAATCGATCAGAGTTTTTTTTCCACACTGATTGCACCACGCAGATCGCCGACCGAATATCCGACCGCTTGATCCGACGGATAGTCGGACGACAGTTTCCCGCGCACTTCCTCGGACAGAGTTTCTTTGCTCCCGTGGCAGGTCAGGCACACAGGCTGGATCAAAAGCCCCTTCGCGTACCGAAACGCAACCCCCTTTTCGGTTTTTGTGACCTCGAACGTCTCGATTTCATCAGGTTTTTTCCCGGCTTTTCGCAAGTTTTCCAACGTCGCGAGTGCCCGCGTTTCCCATTCGTCGGGAGTCGCAGCCGGATTGCGCTGTTTGGCGCTCACTCGCCTCACGGTTTGGCCGGTTCTTTCGGAAACAGCTCGAGCAAAACCAGGCGCTTGTTGTTTGCAAACACCGATCGCCGCCGCAGGCCCCGACGAGGAAAGCGCCGTTTTGAGCGCCTGCGAAAGCTCTGTCGAAAGCTGCTTGGCCCCCTCGCGAGCATTCGCGAGCACCGCCGGATCAACCGCCGGAATCTCCTTTTTGCAACCCACCAAAAGCAACGAAAGGACACCACATCGAAGCGCCAAAGATACGGAAACAGACCGGAACATGCGTTTTCCTCCAAGCCACAAACGGATCGCAAACGGAACCCGTGAACCGTTCTGCATCGTGCGCGAAAATGGCTCTCATGGACAAACCAAAAGAGCTTTCGGTGGGCGCGGTCAAGATGACGATTCGCGAAGGCTGTACGCACCGGGACCAATACGACTTGCGTGTCCCTGGTCGTCTTTCGCTGGACATCGCGGAAGCCCTGCGAGCGATGGGAAGCGTATCAGGCCAAGACGCACTGTTTATCGTCGAGGTCGATCAGAAGCACCAGCTCACTGTTGCCCCAAAACAAGGCCGGGTGTTCATCATGCCGCGCTTGTCTGTACCGAAAGAAAAACAGCTCGCCCATGCTTTGGAAGTGGCTGAGTTCATCTCGGAACGACTGCAACAAACAGCGTCCGACCACGCCAAGAATGGCACACCCGAAAAGACCGCAGCCAAGAACCAGGAATAGAGGCACACACAAACCGACTCCTCGCAGTCCGCCTTGCGTCCCCCTTCCTACTCCGCTTTGTTATTCCCCATCCACGCCTGCAGAACCAGTCCCTTTGGTGCCCGATTGACCCCGAGCCTCGCTCTCCTCGTCGTCTGAGCCCGAAGACTCGGACTCTCCAAGCTGGTTGTTGAGCAAATCGCGGGCTGCATCGTTTGGATCAGAAGATGTGTTGTTGCGGCGTCCGTTTGACATAAGGGCACCGTACAACACTATTTCTCTGCTTGGAAGTAGTCGTGTTCATGGGGTTTCATGTGCTCCGCAAGGAGCCAAACTTCCCATGATCGTTGCAGTGACCGGAGCCACCGGTTTTGTCGGATCACACCTGATTTCCGAACTGGCAAACAAAGGCGTTCACGTTCGCGCGCTCGTCCGTCGAGACGGACCCGATGTGCAAGCCCTCAAGGCCAGGCTCGATTCCCATGCGCCGATTGAATTTGTGACGGGCAACGTGTTGTCCAAAGACTCGCTTTTGTCTGCCTTTCGAGGCGTCGAGGCCGTGTTTCATTTGGCGGCACACATTTCCATCAGTCGTTTTGACGAAAAACAGGTCCTTTTGACCAATGTCCAAGGACCCAAAAACGTCGCTGCGGCCTGCTTGGAAACCGGCGTCCGAAAGTTGATTCACTTCAGTTCTGTTCACGCGCTGGCCACCGGGGCCCACGACGAGCCGATGGATGAAACGACACCGCTCGTCCGCGCCGAAGCCCGCCATGCACCGGCCTATGATCGCAGCAAAAGTTTGGGGGAGCAGGCCGCTTTGTCGGCTGCCAAGCAAGGTCTTCATGTGGTTGTCGTCAGTCCGTCTGGAATTTTGGGCCCCTTTGACCATGCACCGTCGAGGATTGGTCGCACTTTGCTCGATTTTGCAGAAGGGCGTTTTCCCATGCTCGTGCCCGGCGTCTACAACTGGGTGGATGTGCGCGAGGTCGTGTCCAGCGCAATCACTGCGCTCGAAAAGGGCAAATCCGGCGAAAAGTACTTGCTGACCGGCGAAGTCGCGTCGGTGCGGCGTTTGGCGGAACTGGTCGCGCAGGCCGGCGGGAAAAAAGCACCGTCTTTGGAAGCGCCGATGTGGCTCCTGAAACCCGTGGCCTACGCAGCCGAGGCTGTCGCGCATGGACTTTCGCGGTCCCCGCTGCTAACGCCGCAATCGCTGTCGATTTTGCAAAGCCCGTGCGATTTCCGTTCGGACAAAGCGCAGCGCGAGCTGTCCCACAAAGTGCGCCCGCTCGCCGAAACCGTCGCAGACGCGCTTCGCTTTTTCAAAGAGACCGGCGCGCTCGCTTGATTCCCAAGCCGACTGCTCGACTCGCCCTTCAAGGTCGGCTTGTTCTTCCGCGCAACGCACGGACCAGCTCGGCCTGTCCGTCGGCGTGATAGGACGAACGAACGAGCGGCCCCGATTCGACGTGAGGAATGCCCAGTCCGAGCGCCCATTGCCGCAATTCCGCAAATTCGTCCGGCGTCACGTACCGAGCAATCGGCAGGTGTGTTTTGGATGGCCGCAGATATTGCCCCAGCGTGACGATATCCACGCCGAGATCCGCCACTTCGTGCAGCACGTCTTTTACCTGCGCAATGTCTTCCCCCAAACCCAACATCAAACCCGTTTTCGTCACGGCACCGCGCGTTTTTGCATGTGAAAGAACTTTGTAACTTCGCGGATAACTCGCCTGGACCCGAACTTGTCGCGACAGCGCGGGCACCGTCTCCAAATTGTGCGCAAACACGTCCGGTTCTGCCGAAAGCACCGTGTCCACGTCGTCGGTGTTCCCTTTGAAATCACCCGTGAGAACTTCCAGCGTCATGTTCGGGCAGTGCGTTTTGACCTCGCGAATCGTCTGCGCCCAATGCGCCGCGCCACCGTCTTTCAAATCGTCTCGATCCACACACGTAATGACCGTGTGGACCAGGCCCAGCTCGGCCAGCGCCAGCGCCACGCGACGTGGTTCGTCCGGGTCAGGCGGAAGCGGTTTCCCCGTCGGCACATCGCAGAATTTGCATGACCTGGTGCAGATGTTTCCCAAAATCATGATCGTCAGCGCACGCCGGTTCCAACATTCCCCGATGTTTGGACAGCTCGCCGACTCGCACACTGTGTGCAGCGCCTGCCCACGCACGAGATCCCGCACCTTGAAAAACGCCTCACCCGACGGCAAGCGCGCTTTTACCCACGAAGGATGGCGCGTTCTTTCCGTCGGTTCTTGACCCAGCACGGCAAGCCGCACAGGCCCCGTCGTTTTGTCCATGTTTGTCACAGGTCGATCGCCTCGCCCAATGCCTGTTCCACTGCACTTTTTAGCGTTTCTCCATACGTGGGATGCGGCAAAACCGTGTGCAAAATCTCTGTCGCGGTCAGCTCGCCGCTGCGCGCCACGCAAAACGCCGAAATCATGTCGGACGCCGTGCCACCGACGATGTGCGCGCCCAAAATTTCGCCCGTTTCCTTGTCGAGGACGACTTTCACAAAGCCTTGCGTTTCGCCCGTCGCCTGCGCTTTCCCCGACGCCTGAAACGGAAACTTCCCGACTTGGATGTTGCGCCCCAGCGCTTTCGCTTTTTGTTCCGAAAGGCCCATCGAGCCCACTTCGGGACGACAAAACGTCGCACCCGGCATGCTCGACAGGTCCACGCGGCGGATTTCTTGCGACGGAAGCCCCGCGATGTGTTCGACGCAGCAAATGCCTTCCGCCGAAGCTTTGTGCGCCAGCAGAGGACCTCCTTTGCAATCGCCAATCGCGTAAAAACCCGGCACGGGCCGACCTGCATCGTCGAGCAAACGAAACTCGTCATCCACCGCCAAAAAACCCCGATCGATCCGCAAACCCGCCTTTTGCGCCCCCACCGCATCCAAATTCCCCGTCACACCCACCGCCGAGAGCACTTTTTCCACGTCGATTTCTTGCCGTTTTCCCAACGCATCCAAAAACGCCACCCGCACGCCCGCCTCGATGGTTTCCATTCGTTCAAACCGCGCTCCGACGTGAAAACGAATGCCTTGTTTTTGCAGGTCGCGCTTCACCGCCTCGGAAACTTCTTCATCCTCGGCGGGAAGAATCTGCGGCAGTGCTTCGAGCACCGTCACTTCGGTTCCGATGGCGTTATAGAAGTACGCAAACTCGATCCCAATCGCGCCCGCCCCGACGACCACAAGCGACTTCGGCTGCTTGTCGAGTTTCATCGCCTCAAAGTACGTGAGGATGTTTTTTCCGTCCGGCACAAGCCCCGGCAGCGTTTTCGGTTTTGCGCCCACGGCCAACACGATGTGCGGTGCAGAAACCACCTCAGTACCGACGACCAATCGGAGTTTCCCCGCCTCGCGCCGCAGCGTCGCCGTTTGCTCCACATGTTCGATGCCGTTTTTTTGAAACAGCGCGCTCACGCCCCGTCGCTGTTTGTCCGCAACTTTTCGGCTGTGCGCAATCGCCGCCGCAAAGTCGAACCGCAAACCGTCTGCCACAACACCGACTTGCGCCCCGCGTTTTAACGCCGAAAAAAGTTCTGCCGAATGCAGCAACGCTTTCGTCGGAATGCACCCCCAATTTGCGCAAATGCCGCCCAGGTGCGCACGCTCGACGACGGCGACTTTTTTCCCAAGCTGCGCGGCCCGAATCGCGGCCACGTATCCGCCCGGACCGCCTCCGACGATCACGACCTCTGCTTTCGACACAGGCTGTTGTGGCGCTGCGGTTTTTTCCATCACAGCACCAGAAGCCACGGCGTCTGCAAACCCTCGACGATTTTCGCCAAAAGCTGCGCCCCCAGCGCCCCATCAAGGATTCGGTGATCACACGACAGCGTCAGCGTCATTTTCTTGCGCGCTTCGATGTGGTCTTGCCCGTTTTTTTCGACGACAGTCGCCCGTTTTTCAACCCGACCCACCGCCAAAATGCCGCTTTCGGGAGGATTGATGATCGCCGCAAACTCGCGAATCCCGTACATCCCCAAATTCGACAGGCTGAACGTCCCGCCCGAATACTCCTCGGGTCGCAATTTTTTCTCGCGACCGCGCGCGGCCAAATCCCGCACTTCTTTTGCAATCGCCCCAAGCGATTTTTGGTCCGCGTTTCGCACGACTGGCGTGATGAGACCGTCGTCGAGTGCGACTGCAACGCTCACATCCACCCGTTCGTGCGCGACTGCTTGCTGGCCACCCGGCGCAATCGACCGATTCGCCATCGGCAAAAGCCGCAACGCCCGCGCGAGCGCCTTCAAAATCAGGTCGTTCACTGACACTTTCTCGCCGCCGGTTTTTTCGCTCGCCGCGTTGAGCTGTTCTCGAAACGTCATCGCAGCTTCCATGTCCACGTCGGACACCAGATAAAAATGCGGCACCGTTTGTTTGGATTGCTGGAGCCGCCGCGCCGCCGTCCGCCGCATCATCGACAGCGGCACAAGCGAATCGCCCGGCAGAAGCGAAAGCGGTTCCTCCTGCGTCGAATGTTCGGGCTGCGCAGCTTGGAAACTCGCCCGCGCAGGTGCCGCCAGCACGTCGCGTTTCACGATTCGCCCGCCCGGACCTGTGCCGTCTATTTTTCGCAAATCGACGCCCAAATCCGCCGCAATCCGCCGAGCCAGCGGCGACGCTTTCACCCGCCCGCCCGTCTGTGCATCCGTTTGTTTCGCGGGCCCCGTTTTTGCGGCCTGGTTTTCCGGTTGCGCCACAGAAACAACGGAAACCCCCGCACCCACCGCCGGTTTCGCCGGTTCCGCTGTTGGTGCAGCCGACACCTTTGCCGCATCACTTCCCGCAGCGATCAGGGCCGAAAAGTCCTCTCCGAGTTCCCCGAGCACCGCCAACGGCGCGCCCAACTTCACCGTCTGACCTGGCTGCGCCAATAACTTCAGCAAATGCCCTTCTTCTTCGAGCGGAAAATCCATGTTGGCTTTGTCCGTCTCGACCTCGGCGATGATGTCGCCCGGATTCACTTTGTCGCCTTCTTGCTTGCACCATTTCGCCAAAACGCCTTCTTCCATCGTCGGAGACAGGCGCGGCATCAAAATCAGTGTCGCCATTTGAATCGTCTCTTTTTCCGTTAGCTGCCGTTTCGATGTTTCGTTTGAAACCTGTTACTCCAACGTGCGCTTCACCGCCGCCACCACCCGCAAAACGTCCGGCAAGACCAAAGCCTCCAGATTCAGCGCGTAAGGAACCGGCACGTCTTCGCTCGCCACACGCTCTACCGGCGCGTCCAAATCGTCGAAGCAGTGCTTTTGCACCCGGTACGCGATTTCACCCCCAAAACTCGAGTGCGGCGTCGCCTCCTGCACGATGACCAGACGGCCCGTTTTGCGCACCGACGAAAAAATCAGTTCGTCATCGAGCGGACGCAGCGTCCTTGGGTCTACCACTTCCACGTCGATGCCTTCTCGTTCAAGTTGCGCAGCCGCCAGCAACGACAAGCCCACCATTTTCGAGTACGCGACGATGGTGCAATCCTTCCCAGGCCGTTTGATGTCGCCTTTTCCAAGCGGAATCAGCAGCTCGCCGTCTGGGACCTCGCCCATTTCCCCGTACAGCATCTCGGCTTCGATGAACACGACCGGGTCGTTGTCCCGAATCGCCGTTTTCAAAAGACCTTTGGCATCCGCAGGCGTAGACGGCATCACCACCTTGAGCCCCGGCACGTTGCAATACATCGCCTCGAACGAGCTCGAATGTTGCGCTCCCAGTTGGTGCGCCGCCCCGCCAGCCCCTCGAATCACCATCGGCACATGAAACTGTCCCGCCGACATGTGATGGATTTTGGCCGCGTGGTTCACGATTTGATCGATCGCCACGAGCGAAAAGTTAAACGTCATCAGCTCGACAATGGGCCGCAGACCCACCATCGCTGCGCCCACCCCGATTCCGACGAAACCGCACTCCGCGATGGGCGTATCAATCACCCGCCGCGCGCCAAACCGCGACAGCATCCCTTGCGAGACTTTGTACGCGCCGTTGTAGTGCCCGACTTCCTCGCCCAAAAGCAGGACGTTTCCGTCCCGTTCCATTTCTTCGCTCATCGCTTGGTTTAGCGCCTCGCGAAACGACATCCTCGTCATGAACCTTGTTTTCTCCTCCATCGCCTCGAAGCAGCAGCCCAGCGAACAGTTTTGTTGCTCAACACACGTTCCCAAGGGCCACCTTCTTTCCTGCTTTCCTTAGATGCCCCCCGCAGGCCGCTCGCTGCTTGCGGGCAGCATATCAAAGAGCAGTTGCGATAGACTGAAACTCGCTGACTACGCAGAAGAGCCCCCAGGGCCGTCGCGACCAGCAAGGGGAGCGCACAAGATGCAAGATTGGCTGGATTGTCGCCTCTCGGAAGAAACCATGCTGCTTCGTTCGCCGCAGCGAGTCCGCAAGCCAGCACTCAGGACCATTCGAGACGCGAGCTTGGCTTCCGCCGCCGTTGCAGCCGGCACACTCGCGCTGTCCGTTCGTTCCGAGCGCGTGTTCGTGTTGCTGTGTGCGATTTGGCTGGGCCTGACGGTACTCAGCTCGCTCATTTTCATCCCCCTTTCGATCCTCACGGACTCTCGCTTTGTGGACATGACCGCCGACTTGAAAAAACGGGAATACGAAATGACCGTCATGTCCGGTTTCCGAGAGAAAAAAGTCAGCGGCACCTTCGACGACTTTGCCAGCGTGCTGTTGCGCTCCGAGCTCGTCTCAGACGGACTTGCCGCACCGTTTCGCCAGCAGTCGATTTTTCTGTGCTGGTCCGAACCCAAACGCGACCCGCTCGGGCCCATTGTGTTTCGGCGCGTGTCTTCGGGAGGCGAGTTCGGCAACCAGCGCGCCGTCGCGGGCGACCTGGCCGAGGCCATGGGTCTGCCCCTCATCGACGACACACGGGGAAGACGTGAAAGTCGCCCCACCAATGACCGCATGCCCAGCATGTCCGCCGTAGACGTCGTGTGATCTTCTACCGACACGAGGAGTCCCCATGTCCCTTCTTTCCGCAAAAAAGAACTGGTTCCGCTGTTTGGCCGTCGCCTGTTTGCCGCTTCTTTCCCTGCTTTCCAGTTGCGAGCTGCTCGACGCCGTTTCGCAAACCGTCGAAAAACCGCCCACCGTGCAAGCGTCCGCCTTGCAAATGACCAAGCGGCCCAGTTTGAACCAGCTTGCCGCGTACTACTGTCCCACCGTCATCACCGACGCCATGCTCCGCCTTCTGTGTACCGCGACCCTCGGTTCCCCGCCCCAAAAGAGCCAGCTCGCCTTCCAATTTGGCGTGCACCTGACCTTGACCAATCCGAACAACGTGCCTATTCCCGCGCTTGATGTTCTTTTGGCGCTGCGCCTGTTTGACGGCCTGCAAGCCGAGTCCCTCGGCGCGATTTGCTTGAGCATGTGCGGTGCCGCAGATCCCACCTGTACCGGTGCCGCCAAACCCGGTGCGTGTACCTCGACCCAAAAGGACATTCGCACCCTCGACGACTTCCAGGCCCGCATTCCCGGCCTCATCGCCGACCTCATCAGCGGCAAAGCCGAACAAGAACTTCGCAAGTCCCTGCTCGCCGCCGGCGGCAACGTCGAGCTCAACCTCGCCTTCGACTTGGGCCTCGATCAAGCCCTGTCTGTCTTTCAAAAGGTCGCCGTGACCTTCGTGACCGACCTGCTCAACGGAAAAACGCCCACTCTCGCCGTGCCCGTCGAAGCCGAAGGCACCGTCTTCTTTGAACTCAAGCCCATAGGCCGCTTCGGCGTCAGCTACGGCCCCCTGAACACCACCTGGAACATCGACCAAAGCATCCTATAAGAAGTCCCAGGAAACCTACTCCACCACGTAGCAGGTCATGGACAGCACCAGGATGCCGTTTTGGTGCTTCATTCCTGCTTGCAACACTGTCCCCCCGCTGTTCACAAGGAATTTCGTCGAAAGCAGCTTCGCCGTTCCATCCAGGATTTCGAGTTTCAGCCGAATGCGCGGCTTCCCCGTCCCCCCTTGGAACCCCTCAAACGTCAGCGTGCCGTTGTGTTCCCCCGGCACCGCAAAGGTTTGCGACTGCCCGTGCGCCATTTGCAATTCGTGCTGCGAAAGCAGCGCAAACTGCGAGAAGGCCGAAAACGGAGGTCTCGTCAGCTGCGGACGCAACGCCCCCAACCGCTCGTCGAACTTCTGCCCTTGCGGTGTCGCGTGAATCACCCGCACAAGGCACTTCGTTCGGTCATCCAGCGGCGCTGGCACAGGCTTTGGCGGTTTCGCCGACTCCGCAGTTTGCGCCCATCCCAACACAGGAGATCCGGCGCAGCACAAAAACAGCGCCCATGCCCCGACACGTTTTCCTACAAGCTTTCCCATTCGTCGTCTTCCTGGTGATCAAACCAAATCAGGGTCGTTTCGTTGCCGTGCTCGTCCGGCACCTTCATCACCGTTGCCCCCGACCCGACCACTTCCAGTTCCAAAATCTCGCAGTTGCTAGGCCGAGGCGCCGTGGGCCGAAACACCAGCACCATCGCAGCCGCCAGCGCCAGCGCCGAAAATGCGGCGGTCGTTCGCAAAAAGATCTTGCGTCGCAGCGGCACCACATTCGGCACGTCTGCCTCGATTCGATCCTCGATCGCCGACCATACATCTAGATCGTAGCCATCCGCCTCTGTGCGCACCGCGTCCCGCACCGTTTGCGACAGCGCCGAAAGCGCCGCAAGTTTCGCGCGTTCCGTTTCCCCAAGCTCGCGGCGCAGCGATTCCGCCTCGCCCAGAGGCAGTTCCCCGTCGAACAACCTGCTCAGTTTGTCGTCTGTTGTCGCCATGTTTGCCCAGGGCGTTTTACGCCCCCTCCTGGGTTGCATCGTCCGCGAAATCTGCCAAAAGCTCCTGCATCCGCTTTCGAGCATGAAACAGCCGACTCATCACCGTTCCCTCGGGGCAATCCATCGAATCCGCGATCTCTTTGTAGGATAACCCTTCCACCTCGCGCAGGATCAGCACCGAGCGGTGTTCCACCGAAAGTTCCGAAAGCGCCGCCAAAATCCGCCCCCGCAATTCCGACGACTGCGCCACCCGCAACGGATTGAACGAGGGCCGCTCTGCCGACAGCACGTCCGCCGGATTCCCTGCCCGGTCGTGCGGCAACCGTTCGTCGAGTTCCACCTCGCTTCCCCGCCCCACCCGTCGTTTTCGGTCGATGCACAAGTTCACCGTGATCCGGTACAGCCACGTATACAGACTCGACGCCCCTTGAAACGTCCCCAAGTTTCGGTGCGCCTTCAAAAACGCTTCCTGGCAGATGTCCCGCGCCTCGTCCGCGTCTTTCAAAAGCCCAAACGCCAGCGAGAACACCCGCCGCTGGTATCGCTCGACAAACGACCGAAACGCTTGCTTGTCCCCCCGCCGGCACCGTTCCACCAGTTCTGCTTCTGCCCGGCGTTCTTCGCTTGGAGGCCCCGCCTTCGGTGCATTCCCCGCACCGCCCGAACCTGTGTCCGAGCCTG
>DAOLIT010000079.1:21429-23560 GCA_035328405.1 Pseudomonadota bacterium
CCTGTGTCCGAGCCTGCGTCCAGGCTTTTCGGTGTCTTTGCGTTGTCGGTTTTTTCTGCCAAGCGATCCCATCATCTTGGGTCCGTCTGCTCCGCTCGTCTGACGGACCCGCAAAGTCTTCCATTCACAAACCCGAGCGCCCCGTCAACATACCAAGAACCCAAACCAAGAATCCAAAGAAGAAGAACACCCTGCATGTTTTGTTGTGTTGTGGAAAAGGAAGCCTCGGATAGGCGTGCCGAAACGTGGGGATTGGAACGCGCGCATCAATACGGTTCGACAAAGGCGTCCGTCAGGCTGCCCTCGACTGCTGAGTCTCCAAACGTGTCGCCGATCTCGCCGCTTTGCAGATCCGTCTCGCTGACCCAAGCCGTTTTGCCTGTCCACGGGTCTGTGACCAAGTACTGCTTCGCATCGCCCTCGCCCCGCACGTCCGTCGCCAGCATGAAATGCCCCCCGAAAGCCTCTGTGCGCAGCGGCACCGGCTGTCCTTCTTTGAGCGCGCTGTCGATCGCCGCCGTTTGGCTCGAATCGATCCCGATGATGTTCGTCGCCCCCCGGTTTGCCTGCGGGTCTTTGATGTTCGCTGCGCCTGCGGCCCCCAGGAACCGATACGCTCCCCGCACATTCGTCCCGTCATTCCCCGTGGCTGCGTTGTCTTTCACCGTGCCGTCCGGTCTCGCCTCGCGACGCATCGCTGCCTCGCCGTCCTCGGTCATCCAGTCAAGCTGGAGCTGCGCCGCATCGATTTGGCCCGTCTGCACTTTCCACGCAAACATCGGGTCCATTTCCGCCCGCGACATGATCGCCACGCTCGGCGCGCACGACTTCGTATACGTTTGCCGCAGCGCATCGTCGTTGCCCGCCGCTCCCCCGGTCCCATCGTGGATGTCCAAAAGTGTCGTCCGAGCCATCAGCGTATCCCGCTCTGTGCCTCGGATCGTCGTCCCAAACTGCGTGATTTCCGCCATGGTCGCCGCCGCAACCGCCGGGTCCCCCGTCAGCGCATCCCGCCGCGACGCCAGCGACTTCAGAATCAGCGCCTGCTCGGCGCCCGCGTCCGCCCCCGCAATCGCCTGCCCTTCTGCGGAAAGCCCCGCCTGATTCAGCGTCGTGTTCAGCTGCGCATACGCCTCCTCTGGCATCTTCAGCAGCGCCTCTGCCGCTTCTCCCACCTGATCCGACCCCAGAACCCCCGCCTGCCCCCGATCGCTGTTGCTCCGAGGATTCGCCACCCCGTTCACCAGCATCGCCACCATTTCGGGCGTCAGCCGGCTCGCCGCCTCTGGATTTTCTTGCCGCAGCCGCTCGATTTCCGCATACGCCGCCACAGCCCGTTCCGCATTCGGCCCTGTCGTCAGTGCGTTTTGAATCAGCCGTTGCTCTCGAACCAGCGGGTCTTCCGCTTCCTGGTTTCCCCCGCTCCCGCCCCCTCCGTTTCCCTCCTCGATTGTCTTGGCTGCCGTCGCTCTCGGCGTTTTCGCCGCTTCCATCCCTTTCATCTCGGTCGGTGCCGCCTTGTCCCCCTCCAAGTGCCCGAACACCGCTTTCATCGCCGCAAGCGGCGGCTTCGATGCGTTCGCTTCTGCCGGTCCCTGCGCCGGCCCCCGCGCTGGCCCCTGCGCCTGCGACAGCACATCGCGAGGTGCCGGTGCCGCACTTTTCACAGGCGGCGCCGCCGACTTTTCACGAACCTGTGCCCCCTTGTCCCCCGCTTTCCACACGTCGATTTCCGGTCGATGCTTGACTGCTGGCATGCAAATCCTCCCACAGCAGTTATCCAGTCCCAACTCCACCACGTTGCGCCCCAACGCATCGTCTGAGTGGCTGTGTTGTGCCCGTGGAACGTGATATGGCCCCGGTCACCGACCGTGAAGACGGTGACTCGGGATCGCGTCGCAGTCCTGACGATCCGGATGGTCGGTTCCTACACGAAAATTGTCGCTTCGTGCATCCAGCCGCGAGTCGTCGAGTTTCGCCAAGTGCCCCACAAAACCCCATTCGCCCACCTGCAAACGCCCAGGTCGCCTGCCAAAGAATATGCCGACCCCCCTCGCGAAGGGTAGGTCGAACGCGCCAGAATATGCCGACCCCCCTCTCGAAGGGTATCCGGCGTATTCCAGAATATGCC
>DAOLIT010000080.1:0-23455 GCA_035328405.1 Pseudomonadota bacterium
CCAGCCCCGCCCGCGCTCGCCGCCCCATTGCTGCCTGCCTCTGTTCCTGAAGCATTGGTCCCCCCCGCTCCACCGGCCGTCGCAGACGCCGGTCGCCCGCCTTCCGTGTTCGAAATTCCATTGCCGCCCGCCGTGGTCGTTGCATTTCGGAAACCACCGCCGAAGGCTGTGATGGCATTTCCGCCGATTCCCCCTCCGCCCCCACACGCTGTTGAGGTTCCCGGCGCGGCGCTGGCACCTCCGATGGCTTGGTTTCCGACCAACGTCACGCCAGAAAGCGTCACTTCCCCCTGCGCAAAAATCGCACCACCTGCACCCATGCCACCGCCGCCCGTCACAGCCGCCGAGCTGCTTGCACCGCCCTGTGCCAGACCGTTTCTCAGCGTCAGATTTTTCAGCGTCAATTTCCCTGGTCGGTTGGGCGGCAGCGTCGCACCAGCGACGTAAAACAAACGAAACGAGGGCGTCGAAACCACTGTCGAACGCTCGATGATCGCCCCCTGCGCCGACCCATCAATCGTCAGGTCATTGACAATCGCCGGCAGACCGTTGGGTCCGTAGTAGTAGTTGTGCCTAGCTGTCAGCGTATAAACGCACCCACCTTTGAGCGTAATCGTGCTCGCTCCCGTCGCCGCATTCGCTGAAGTGATCGCATTGATCAAACTCGCGGGCAGGCAGTCCGTCAGTGTCACCGTCAGCGGGTGCCTGTTCTGCGTTGGCGCTTCCTCGGGCCGGATCGGGCTGCAAGCCGAGCCTTGAAACAAAAACAGCCCCATCAAAAGACCTGCCTCGGGCAGCAACGCCCGCCGAGGCCATTCCCCCCAAAATCGTTTCCCCGTGCGCATGGGTCATTGGCTCCTTTTTGCCCAAACCACCCACTCCATCGCCCCACCCCACTTGAGACAAACCACTATTTTGCAAGAAAAAACACCAAATTCATATCGATTTATATAAACAGGAGAACTTCTTTGCGTGCCGACCGCACAGGCTGTTTCCCCTGTCCCTTCAAACCGATCAGGTCATCGCCTTGCGGTCTAAGGTCCGAAAATTGCTAGGTTTTTCGTTCGGTTTTGCCGCAACATGAAACCTGGAGGTTTTTGATGAAGCGTCTCTCTGTCAGCTTGTGCCTGTCTCTGCTTTCGCTTTCCTGCAACCCCGACGTCGGAGGAAACACCGAGTCTTGCCTGGCGGATGATCCACTCTGCGTCATCGGCGACCCAACAAAACCGCCTCCTGGTGGTCCGGGTGCATACGACAAAGTCGGGCCCGGCACTTCGACGCCGTTTGACCCCACCGACGATGGATCGAGCGGCGTCAAGAAGGACAAGGACGGCAACATTGTTCTCGACCCCAAAAACATGAGCGGCACTGTGTCGCCCGTCATTTGGGTCGCGAACAGCTCCGAGGGAACCGTCTCGAAAATCGACACGCGGACGATGAAAGAAGTGGGCCGCTACTACACACATCCCGGCGGAAAAGGCGATCCGTCCAGAACCACCGTCGGTTTGAACGGAGATGTCGTCGTTGCCAATCGCAGCGCGTATGACTCGACGCGAGCGTCAGCCGTTCACATTGCCGGGGACAAGTCGCAGTGCCTCGACCGCAACCGCAACGGCAAAATCGAAACCTCTGAAAACAGCGCGCCCATGCCGTGGGCCGAGGGTCAGCCGACCAAGCCCGATGACGAGTGCATTTTGTGGTACACCAAGCTCACCGACGGTTCGTATCCCCGCGCCGCTGGTTTCAATGCCGGTTTGGGAGAAACCGACACCGTTGTCTACATCGGCCTATACAGCCGCCGCGAGCTGGTCCGCTTGAACGCAAAAACGGGCGCGATCATGAAGACCATCAACGTCTCGCCCGCGATGCCTTACGGTCTCGTCCTCGACAAAAACGGAGACGTGTGGATACGCGGCGCAGAGGGCAGCCTCGCCGTTGTCTACGCCAGCAAGGGCGATCAAGTGAAGGTGTACAACGGCACACTTGCTCCTCCATGTGGGTATGGCATTGCCGCCGACGCTGCGGGCCGCATCTACACCGCCGGAGGAAGCTGTGTGAGCCGTTTCGACCCCGCGACCGAAACCTGGGAAAAACTCGATTTGCGCACCCAAGGCATGTCTTCAGGCCGAGGCTTGGCCGTCGACAACAAAAACGGCGTCTGGATCACCGACACGAGCTGGGGCATGTTCCACGTCGATGGGGCGGGTGCTCAAATGGTTTACAAAGGCAAAACTGCGCAACTGTCGAGCGGCAACGTCGGGGCCGCTCTCGACTTTGACAACAATCCGTGGGTCATCAGCCAATCGACAAACGCCGCCTTCAAAATCAACCCAGCCGACTACAGTTCCGTGAAAGTCACCGTCGGGTCTGGGCCGTACACCTACAGCGACATGACGGGCTACCAACTGAGGAACGCGGGCGCACCTTCCGGCGTCTGGCGGCACACCTTCCAAGGCTGCGCTGGCTCTGGAAACACGCGCTGGGCTGAATTGGCGTATTCCCTGATCACACCGCCCGGCACACACGTCACCATTCGCGTCCGCAGCGGCAAAGACGCCGCCGCGCTCCAGGCCGCTCCGTGGAAAGAGGTTGCGAACATTCCGTCCGACGTGCCGCCTGTGAAACTGTCCGGCGAACAGGGCACGTTGCTTCAAGTCGAATTTGGGATGAAAAGTGCCGTGCGAGACATGACGCCGATTCTGTCCGGCGTCAGCGCCGGCTACTCTTGCATCTTCGGCTAAAACGACCGCCACCGTCCCTTGCCCTGATGCCTTTTCCCCTCACGTTGAGGGATTTCCCCCTCGCTTCTTGTTTCGCCTCCGCCCCTGCCACGAAGAAGACCTTTCGCACGCCGTCCCCGCGTGCTGTAAGCTTGGCCCATGCACACTCTGCTTTACATCGCTCTCGCGATTCTCGTTCTGGGCATTCTCATCATCGTTCACGAGTGGGGCCACTTCATCGTCGCCAAGTGGTGCAAAATGCGCGTGGATCGGTTTTCCATCGGCTTCGGTCCCGCGCTTTATAGCAAGGTGTCCGGCGAAACGACCTTCCAAGTCGGCGCGATTCCACTTGGTGGTTACGTCCAAATCGCCGGCCTCAATCCCGAGGACACCGCCATCGCCGCCGACGACCCGCGTTCCTACATCAACCGACCTGCCTGGCAACGCTTCCTGACCATCGCCGCCGGCCCCGTCGTCAACTATCTGTTCGCCGTCCTCGTTTTTTTCTTCGTCAACTTTTTTGCCGGTGTGCCCGGAACCCAGGTTCAAAAGCTGATACGCGGCCAACCCGCACACACTGCTGGTCTTTTGCCCGGCGACATCATCGTCCGCATCAACGGTCGCGCCGTCGGAATGGTCACCGAAGTCCGTCCGATGATTTACGGCTCCGGAGGTCAACCCCTTGACATGCAGGTACGTCGCAACGGGGATCTCAAAAACGTCGTCGTCATTCCCGCCAAGAGCCCCAATGGTGGATTTCTCATCGGCATCTATATGGGTGCCAGCGAACAGCGAGAGCGGCTAGGCGTCTGGCCCGCCGCAAAGCTCGCCGCCATCGCGCCTTGGCAGCTTACCGTCGATCAAATTGCCGTTTTCTTTTCCATGATTTCGGGAAAACGCAAGGCCAAACTGGATGACTTTTCCAGCATCATTGGGATCACCCAGATGATCGCCAACCAACTCGGAGAGCGTTTCGTCGAAGGCCTCGAATTTGCTGGGAAAATCAGCGCGCTTCTTGGATTTTTCAACTTGTTGCCCGTGCCCGCCCTCGACGGTGGCCGTTTGGTGTTCTTGGGTTTCGAGGTCATTACGCGCCGTCGCGTCAACCATCGCATCGAGCAAATCGTCCACATGGTTGGCCTTGTGATTTTGCTCGGTCTCATGCTGCTCCTTGTCTTCAAAGACATTTGGCGGCTTGTTGGACGCTGACGCATGGCTTCGCACAAGGAAGGGAGGAACCTCGTCCGGCTCGGTTCGACGTTTACACGAGCCTGTGTCGCCGTCTTCTCTGTCTACGCGCTGTCGTTTTTGCTGTCCTTGCTTCCTGTCGTCGGGGACGTACTTCAGAATCACGCCCTGTTGCTCCCCCAAAAAGCACTCTGGCCCGAACCATGGAGGCTGTTCACCGCACCCCTGTTTGTGCTCAGCCCCTTTTCTCTTCTCTTTTTGGGCCTTCTTTTGTGGTCCTTGGGCAGCGCCATTGAACAGCGCATCGGTGCGCGGCGGTTTGTGACGTTTTGCGCCGTCGTTCTTTTGACTTCTTCCGTCGTCGTCGCCTGTTGCGCAAAAATCCACGCTCTTTTTGCTCCTATCACCGCCGCCAAACCCATCTACATCGAAGCTGGTCCCGTTTTCACCATGATGTTTTTTGCGTTCGCGCAGCTCTACGGAGGTTTGACCGTACAGCTTTGGGGCGTGCCGCAAAAGACTTCGGGTCGAACACTCGCGTGGTTTTTCATTGGGATTGGTTTTGTCGCACACCTGTTCCGCGCCGAATGGGAACTTCTTTGCGCAGACCTCACCACCCTCTTTATAACCGCTCTTTTGCTTCGCGATCACGGAGGCCTCTCCCTCTCGCGTTGGTTTCGGCGCAAATGGCGTTCTGCCCGAGCCCCCAAACTCGAAGTTCACGAAGGCGGACGCACCAAAAAACCGTCCCCCTTTTCCAACAACAACGAACAACGCTGGCTCAACTGACTAGTTCCCATCCCGAAACGTAGCCCCAGATTGGTGTTGGGCGAGGGCGGGCGAGCGCGACAGTCCCCGACACAAAGTGTGGGGGAGAGCAGCCTTCACGGTTGTATGCACGTCCCCCCGCACTTTGTGCCGCAGACTGTCGCCGACACCGCCCGCGGCCACCGCAGTCCTTTCTGGATGGGAACTAGGGCAAGAAGTTGCGTACTCCGACGGTTTCCCAGGCGGTGCGGATGGCGCGAACGGAGTCTGCGTCTGCTCCGTACAGGTCGCGCGCCGCAGCGATCATGGCGTCTGCCAAATCCGTCGCATCGGAATACCGATGGAGATAAAGCGACACCGCGCGAAACAAGATCGCCGCAGTCTCTTCGTGTCCGATCCGTTGCGCGATCAAAAAGCCCGCATGCCCCACATACCCCGCTCGGTATCTCCTGAGCGATCGATTTAGGAGGGAAAGAGACGGCTGCAAATCGGCGGCCAGCACAGGGGAATCCGAAAAGGTCGTCGCTTGGTTTGTGTTCGCAGGGTGTTCCAAATCTGCTAGCGCGGAAAAACCGTCTTTCCGACGGTAAATCGTCTCTCCGAGCGTCCAGTTTGCTTGCTTTCCCAGAATCGCTTGTTCCACCAAGCAAGCAAACACATTCGCGATTCCCTCATCCAGGACGCCGGCCTCCCCTTCGGCAGCCAGATTCGCTGTGGAACGGATGACCGCGTGCGCATATTCGTGGGCCACGACATCCAGAGCCCCACCAGCCGGAAGCAATGTGCCCGGTTCCCCAAAACCCAGCACCATCCGCTGCCCGTCAAAGAGTGCAACAGGAAGAGGAACCGACCGCAAATCTGCATGCACCACAGCAAGCATTCCGCGCCCTTTTCCATCCCAACCGAAACGCTGGTGCATCGTCGAAAAATAGTCCCACAAACTTGCCAAATGCGCATGCGTGGATACGGCATGGGAGGACTCCCAAACATCCGATTTTGCACTCTGTACGGTCTTGCCTGGAAGTCGCTCTGCTTCATTGGTCACCGTCGTCCGTGATCCACCCCGTCGCAGGTCTTCCATCGAGTACGTCTCACCGCGCAACGTGACAGACAGATCGCGCGTTTCTCCTAACACGCCGATTCCTTTTCCGAACGCAGGCACGGGAACATCCGAAGCGACAACCAAATCCTCGGATGCAATCACGGAAAGATCATGCGCCGAAACAAACCATGCCTGCCGCAAAGGGAGATCGCCGTCTTGTCCTGAAACTTCGATCCGATACACCAGGGCCAGTTTTTTTTCCGGCGTGCCCAAACCGTTTTGAGTAACGAAAAGGGGAAGAAAATAGAGTTTGGGGGTCAACGCAGACCATGCAACTTGGGGGGATTGTTGCGCGAGCAAACGGAGTGTTTGTTGCCGGGCTTCTTCTTGTGTGTGAGTGGGCTTTTCTGCTTCTGCACGGAAGTTCTGAAGGGGGACTGTACGCGCCAAAATGCGAAGCAGTTTTCGGTCGGGAGCAACATGTCCAGACAGAACGCAACCCCACAGCGAAACATCTTCCAAACGCTGCTGCAAAACGACGTGTTGGCTACCATCTTTTTCGGTCACGGAATCCGCTGCATCAAACTCCGAACTTCGACGACTCCCAAAAAGGGAAGGATACCGAATCGCAAACCGAATCAGCGAAGTCCCGACCGTTACAGAGGATGAAAAAGACACATTCAAGGAATCCACGACTGCAACGGTTCGCAATTCCGGGTGGTATCGGAAACGGCCTCCCATGGTTCTCCGTATGTCCGCTTCTTGCGCCATTTGTGATTTTGCCAGTTCTTCATCATCAAACACGCGCGGCTTCCCAAGGGGTGCGTCTTCTCGACAGGCACAGCACAGAAAACACAAGAACAACAGCGAGCGATGAAACATGGTTCTTTCCTTTTCTTCTTTTTTCGCTTTTTGGAAAACCACGCCATGCACAATGCAGACCAAACAAAACAGCGACGAAAAATCGCTTGTCTCGTCTGACAAAATGGAACCCGTTGTCCGGGGATTCATCTTCTGTCCGACCGACCGGACAGAAGGCTTGTGTTCAACAAAGCACTGTGTCTATTGTCCGTCCATGCAACAGACATCGCCGCGTTGGTTCCGTCGTTTTTCCTCTTTGCGTCGCTGGTTTGTGCCAGCGATTTGCGGTTTTTCAGTGTGGTCTTTGGCCGGATTTTTGGGCTGTGAACCACCCATGGAAGAACCGAAAGAGGGGGCTTTGGCACTGCATGTGTTGCCAGGATCGGAAAACGACGCGGAGAGTGAGTTTTTTGCCCTCCCGTTTCCAAATGACGTGAGGCTTGCGAAAAAACCACCGATGGGGGTGCCGGTAGGGGCTGCGGAATTGGCCTCGGGGTATGACCTGACAAAATTGCCAAAACCCGTCGGACAGCCTGGAAAATACGTCGCCTTTTTGCACGAAAAAATTCAAGGGGCCGGAACCGGAGCAGCGGTGTTTTTCCGTTTCGATGCGCCGCTGGATGAAACAACTTTGCCAAGCATCGAACAGAGCACGCAAAAGGAATCCACCGCTTTTGTGGTGGATGTCTCTGCGGGTTCCAAACGATATGGCCAGCTTGCCCCGGTCATCGCGGCTTTTCATCGGGAAGGGAATCGGTACATCGGGGACAATTGGCTGTCTTTGCGCCCCCTTCCGGGGTTTCCGCTCGACGAGAAAACCACATATGCGGCGATCGTGACGCGGAAAATGAAAGCACAGACAGGGGGCGATGTTCGACCGGACAAAGACCTGCTTGCGATGCTTTCGGATACGCCTCCCACGCAGGACGCAAAAAAAACAGCATGGTCTTTGTATGCGCCGCTTCGGGGATGGTTGGCGAACACAGGAATGGGAGAGGAAGTGGCCGCAGCGACGGTTTTTACGACACAGGAAGTGACAGCACCTGTGTTCCGGCTGAGGCAAGCGGTGTACGCTCAAGCGCCAATTCCCATGGTGCAAGACTTCACCTATTTGCGAAGTCAGGATGGCTTGGCGGACCTGTATGCGGGCACGTTTTCGTCACCGAATTTTCAGCTTGGAACGCCGCCGTATTGGTCGATCGGAGGAGGCATGGATTGGGATGGTGCAGGGGTTCCCAAAATCGTGCGTCAAGAGACACTCCGGTTCGCTCTGTCGGTGCCCAATGCGGAAATGCCTGCCGACGGGTGGCCGGTGATTTTGTATGCTCACGGAACGGGCGGAGACTACCAGACGTTTGTCCGAGAACAGCTTGGTTTGCGAGCCGCGTTGGTGGAGCAAAAGGGGCAGCCTCCCATGCGTTTTGCGATGTTCGGAATCGATCAGGTGTTGCATGGCCCCAGAGACCCCTCACGCAACGATCCTGAAATCACGTTTTTCAACTTGCAGAATCTGCTTGCGGCCAAAGAGAACGTAAAACAGGGGGCGGCAGACAATTTCCAATTGCTGCGGCTGGCCGAGGAAATGAACGTTCCGAGCGCGCCTAAAACAGGCAGGCCGATTCGTTTTGACAGAAAGCGAATCTATTTCATGGGACATTCCCAGGGAGGTCTTACAGGACCCCTGTTTGTCGCGGCGGAACCGAAAGTACGAGCGGCTGTTTTTTCTGGCGCTGGTTCGGTGTTGATTCTGTCTTTGCTCAACAAAACAGAGCCGATCAACATTGCGGAACTCGTCGGTGGCCTTTTGCAGGAAACGCCGTTTCCTGATCACCCTCTGTTGAATCTGCTTCAGGCTTATTTCGAGTCCTCGGACCCGAACAATTATGGGAAATTGTACTTCCGCGAACCCCCAACGGGCATGGCACCCAAGAGCATTTTCCAAACCTTGGGCCTGTGGGATCACTTTACGCCGGTGCCCAACATCGCGGCGTTCGCGCTGGCGATGGGGGTGCAGCCCGTCGAGCCCAAGCTGTACGATCTGCCCCACTTCTCAAGTTCGGGTCTGTCTTGGGCCAAAGGACAGGTGTCGGGAAATGTGGCTGGGGGAAAGGCCACCGCCGCACTGAAACAGTATGTCGCGCCCCCCAAAGAAGACGGACACTTTGTGATTTTCGATCTGTGGGCCGCGCGGCACGATTGGTCTCGTTTCCTGGCCACCGACGCACGCGCCGGCCTTCCATCTCTGTAAACCGAAGCGTTGGAAGCCCACACAGAACGCGGCAGGAAGGGCCTTTCCATGCCGACCGCGAGTCATTGAGGAAAATCGTTGTGAGGATGTGGTAGACCTCATCAGTGGAACAAGAACTCTGTCTGCGTGTTCGGCAGCACGATGTTGCAGCGTTGGGAATTCTGCTTGAACGCTGGCGACCTTGGCTGTTGGGCCAAGTCCGAAAAGTTCTCCGAGGTTCGCAACCGGCTGGACGGAGACCTTCGGATGTGGTTCAGGAGGCCTGTGTTTTGGCCATTCGTTTCGTCGGTGATTTCAAAGGGGAATCGATGCCAGAGCTGCGGGCGTGGCTCGTCTGCATTTTGCGAACGGCCATCATCCAAACCCAGCGTCACGGCCAAGCAGAGAGGCGTGCAGATACGAAGACGACGTGTTTGGAACAAGACACCCATAGCCCCACTGCTCGGACTGTGCGGCTGAGCCAGATTGTTTCGGCCCGGCAGGATTATCGAGAGGCCGTCGCTGCCATCGCCCGCATGCCGAAACGACAGCGCGAGGTGTTGTACTTGCGTTTGTTGGAGGAACGGAGTCTGTCCGAAATCGCAACCATGGTGGAAGACACCGAGCAGGCCGTGGCGAGCCTGATCAAGCGGGGGCTTGTCGCGCTCCGGCAGAAGTTGGAGGGGAAGCAACCGCAAGTCAAACGACAGAGTGCGGCTCGCGTGGATGCGGCTCTGCTCGAATACCTGCGCATGTCCGATCGCGGACACGAGCCCAAGACAGAGGACTTTTTGCGTGTTCATGCAGACTGCGCAGCGTTGCTTGCTCCCGTCTTGGCTTGGTTACAGAGCCTTCAAGCAGAGCTCCAAACAGAGTCCCCCAAAGCCACGGTTTTCGCGGACACTTCCCTACTGCGCGGTGAGCCCAATGGATACCTGACTGAGCCCGCTTTGACAGGAAAAGCCCCAACTTCCACTCGCAAAAGTGGAAGAGGTCACAGACAGCGTGCCTGAACAGATCGGATCGTCAGAGGTCAGGTCTGTGTCCAGGTACTCGATAAACACGCCAGCCTGAAGTGCCGTCGCGGTGGCAGCGGGAAAGTTCTTGTTCCAAACCGGACTCAGGGTGTCCTGGATGCTTTGGGTACAGCTTCGATTCCCATTGATCGTCAGGCAAACTTTGGGATCTGGAGCAGACAGGTCTGCATCCCAATGGGAACCGCTTGCGTTGCGGGAAGCGACTGTCCCCGAAGTGACGCTCAGAATCCAGAAACCGGCAGGGTCTACAACACAACTGCTTCCTTGGCAAGTGAAGCCTCGCGCACAGGCAGAGGGGCAGCCGCCACCGCCACCACCACCTCCTCCGCCACCACCTCCACCGCCGCCATCACTTCCTCCGCAGCCGGTCAACGAGAACAAGCCTGCACATACAACTCCCAACCAACGTGTGTGTTTTCTTTTCATAGGTTCTCCTATCGCCAAACCAGGGCGTTGAAAGGCCCATGACAGGCCCATGATAGGAAGAGACGCAAACACCCAAAACGCAGGGCGAAAAAAATTCTCGACGGCAAACGATGGCCTCATTCACGGGGAGGCCAATGTCATCCGAATCAAAGAGCGAGCGCCGACCATTGACACCGCGACTGCCAACACAGGGGTCGAAATCAACCAAGAGCTGCTTCAGAACACGGCAGTCCGCGGACGGACTTTTGAATCCGCGCTCAGTCTTGCGCCGGGGGCAGCAGATGTTGCGCCGCGCGTCGGAGCGGTCTGGGACCCACTGGGTTCTGGACGGGTGAAGATCTATGCAAACTATGGTCGCTTCTACCAGTCCATTCCCATGGACATCAATGACCGGAACTTCAGCGGGCAGGGGCTTCTGATCGGTCGAGGATACACCGATGACTGCGCAACGGCCCCGCTTGCGCCAGGAGCCAGTCGAAGCTTGCCCATTCCTGCTGCTGCTGCTGGAAAACCATGTTCTCTCACAGACCCACTGGCTTCTGGCGGAGGAGCGTATGCGCCCGTAGCACCGGGTCTGAAAGGACAATTCTTGCAAGAGGTCGTGGTTGGCCAGCAGGTAGATGTCGGACTTGACCTGGTGCTCGGCGCATACTTTACCTACCGTGGCTTGGGGAGTATCGTCGAGGATCTGTCTGTCGATGGGGGAAGTACGTACTTTATTGCGAACCCCGGACAGACCCCCAACGGGGATTTGGTTGCCCAACTTGCAGAGGAGTCCAAGCGTGCCCGCACTGCCGCAGAAGGGAATCCGAACGACCAAGCCCTCCAGGACGCGGCGGACCTGGCACAGCGACGGTTGGACGTATACAAAGCCCAGGCGACATTTCCAAAGGCCACGCGGGAGTACTATGCCCTCTCGCTGACTGCCAACAAGCGCCTGTCAAACCGATTCTCTCTGCTTGCGAACTATACGTATTCTCGTCTGACCGGCAACTACCCTGGCCCCTACAGTCCGTATAACAATCAGCTCGATCCAAACATGTCAACTCAGTTTGACATCATCGATCTCGTCATCAATCGAAATGGTCCCCTGAACAATGACCGGCCTCACAACTTCAAGTTCACAGGTTTCTATCAGCAACCGATAGGTGCCAACGGAATGCTGACGACCAGCCTGACTTTCACTGCGCTCTCTGGGAGACCGATCCAAGTCTTGGGACAGCATCCTGCATATGGATATCGCGAGGTCTTCGTTCTGCCGAGCGGAAGCGGTGGCCGAACCCCCACGGTGACGCAGACCGATCTGCACCTTGCATACGAGCACAAGCTTGGAAAGCTGGTGAAACTGAGCGTTTACGGAGACGTGATCAATCTGTTCAATCAGCAGGAAGTGATCAACGTGGACGATGAATACACCAAGTCGTTTGTACTCCCGATTCCTTATGGGAAAACAGAAGACCTGCGGCAGCTCAAGACCGCAGATGGTGCCCCACTTTTCCTGAACAGCAACTACGGACAACCGACCGCGTTCCAGAGTCCATTGACGTTGCGGTTTGGGGCTCGCCTGTCTTTTTGATCATACGGTGTGCATCAATGTCCCCCACGCCCTGGCGAGGGTGAGTGCGCGGGCGTTCATGGGCACGTTGGTCAGGAATCGTTCTCGGAACATGGGATCTGGAATGCGCTCGGCCCGCAGTTGAAGTTGCCCGCAAGCGGCGCGAAGTGCTTGGTGAGCGCCGGTCAAATCCCCATGGGCATAACGAGCTTCGGCAATGGCCACCCACAAGGGAACTTCGCCGTAGCCAACACCCGCAAGCAAGGTATCGTTCGTAGCGACTTCTTCCGCAAGCGCATGGGCCTCTTTTGTGCGGCCACTTTGCAACAAGACTCGAATCAAGAGCCCCTGCGCATCCAGTTGGTAGACCCGCATGGGTCGCATGAGCTCAGCCGCCAGGCGGACTTCAACTTCCGCAGTGTCCAGTTGGGCGCGCAGCAGCGCTGCATGGGCAAGGACCAGCCTCGACAGACCTGTATAGGCAGGGCCCATGTTGCCATCCATTACGTTCCGCGCGAGCGCGCATGCGTCCTCCACATACGGCTCCTCTTCCTGCCGCACCAAAATCAGGGCCAGATAAGCTTCGGCGTTCCACCGGAGTGTCGCTTCCTCTTTACAGAGCCGGAGTGCCAGTGTTTCGCGGAGCAGCTTGATGCCCGCTTCCGGATCTCCCAGTTCCGACAGTGCCACCGCCAGGCCGCTTCGGATCGTGATCAGGTCTCGCAGGTTGCCCGCTTTCTCACACGCTTGTGCAGCCTCCTTTGCTACGAGCATGGCCTGGTATGGCACCCGCTCGAGGTTGCGGAGGTACCACGCATACCCTTGGAGTGCCAGCCCCCTTGTGTTTGCTTCGGACTCCTTCTCCATGATCGGTGCCGCCACCTTTTGGGTGAGTTCCCAGAACTGACAGGCCGGTTCCCGCAGCCCCACAAAACCAAACATCGCAACCAACCAAGAGGCTGCCGCTACATAGTGTCCGCGTGCATCCGGGCACGGCTCCGCCGTTGCGAATCGCTGGGTCAGGGAGCTGAAGCGGTCCTGCTCCCCTAGATTGACGCAGAGGACGAACAGATACCCCATGCACACACACCACCAGCGTCCGCCTTTCTGTAGCAATTCGACCGCCTCCAAACCCAGCGACAGCGTCGTCTTGCTAATTTCGCCGCCCCACATCGCAGCCGTGAATTGGATGGCGGACAGGACGCCGAGCCCGTCCCCCTTTGCTCCGGCGGCAATGCCCTGGTTGACGCAACTGAGTGCGTTCTTCAAATCGTATCGCTCGTACGCCTGTTCTGCTGCGCGGACAAAAAGCGGCACAGCCCGCTCAAGCTCGCCTCCGCGCCGGGCGTGCTCCGCCAGGATCATGGGATCGCGCTCACCCGCCTGCTGCAAATGGTCCAAGGCCAGCCTGTGCCCAAGCTTGCGCTCCTCGTCGCCCAGCAACTGATAGACAGCCTCTCGAATCAAGGCATGTCGGAATTTGTATTCATCTGTGCCAATGAAATGCCTCTCCGTGCGCTTCTCACAGAGTTCCTCTTTGAGCAAAATGTCGATCCCCGCGTCTACGGCCTTGGTCTGCATGCTCTGACCCAGCAGCGCCAGCAAGCCGCCTCGACAGAAGGTCGCCCCGAACACCGCTGCGGCCCGTATCGCCCGTCGCGCACCCGCATCCAGACCCCCAACACGCGCCTGCAACATCGCTAGGAGGGTCTCCGGGGGCTCGTTCGATCGACCGACAGCCGCTTGTCGGATGAGTTCCTCCAGATCAACTCGCCGCTGCCGAGCAGGATGGTGATCGCATCTTGTCTCTTCGTGGCCTGGCGCAAGAATTCATGGCGCAAGCGGGACTTGCCTACTCCCGGTGCACCCGTGACCAGCACCATCCTGGCTGAAGACTCCTCGATACATACCTTGATCTGCGCTTCCAGGCTCTGCATCTCGGCATCGCGACCCACAAACCCGTGACCTTGCACACACACCTCATTCCTCAGGGGCTTTTGTCGGCATGAGCAAACTTGCGAATCAGAACCCACCCGATGGGGCCCCGATCAATGTGTTGGCAAAGACCGAGCGCGGTATGGGGGTTCCGAACCGGCCACACGAGCCACTGGTGTCGGCACCAGCCCTGCCTCGCAACGAACCCCATATTTCTTCTTCCTCTGCGTCCTCTCTGCCTTCTCCGTCTGCTCTGTCTTCTCCGCCTTCTCCGTCTTCTCCTGACCCTGAAAAATCCGATACAGACTTCTCTCTCTCTCTCCCTCTTCAGTCCTGGGATCGCTACAAGATCCTCTCTGTCCTTGGCCAGGGCGGCATGGGTACTGTCTACAAGGCGAAAGACCTTCGGCTCGATCGCTTCGTCGCCATCAAGTTCATGCGCCGCGCGCAGACCACAGGCATGGATGCCAAGCAGCTTCGCCTCTTTCAACGCGAAGCCCGTACACAGGCCAAGCTTGATCACCCCCATATCTGCAAAATCTTTGAAGTAGGAGAGTTGGAGGGCCAACCCTACATCGTCATGCAGCTCATCAACGGACGTCCTCTTGATCAGTGGCTCCCTGAGCTGTCTCGAAAGGATCGCGTCGCCATCATTCACACCATCGCCGAAGCCCTTCATGTGGCCCATGAGCGTCAGCTCATCCACCGTGACATCAAGCCCGGCAACATCATGGTCGAGCAGCGTCCAGACGGTACCTTCTGGCCCTATCTGATGGACTTTGGCCTGGCAAAGGAGATCACGGCCAGCGTTCACACCACCACGGGCACAGTGGAAGGAACCCCGGCCTTCATGGCCCCTGAACAGGTGCGCGGTGAGATCAAGAAGCTCGATCGCAGAACCGATGTGTATGCGTTGGGGGGTCACGCTGTTTTCCGTCCTGGCTGGGAAGCTTCCTTTTTCGGGCAATGCAACCACGGTTCTGTTCGCGGTGATGACTGAGGAGCCTCCCAAACTCCGCGAACTGAACGCCGGAATCCCCAAGGAACTCGAGACCATCGTCGATACCTGCATGGAAAAGGACCCCGCTCGCAGGTATCCCACCGCGCAGGCCCTGGCCCTGGATCTGAACCGCTACTTGGATGGTGCGCACATTGCCGCGAGACCCATCTCTGTGCTGCGACGCCTGGGTCGATTTGCAAAGCGAAACAGGATTCTGTCTACCGGCATTGCGACTGCGCTGGTGGCCGTGCTGGTGTTGGGAAGTGTGGCCCTGCGGATGCGCGCCCAAGCAGCGCAGCAGGAGGAAGTCGCCCGGTGGCTGGGACAAGAGGTCAAGGATCTGGAGTGGATCTTGCGCAGCGCCCGCCAGCTCCCCATCCACAACCTGGAGCGCGAGAAAGTGATCGTGCGACGGCGCATGGAAAACATCCAGGCGCAGATCGCGACCTTTGGGCAGGGTGCCCAGAGTCTGGGACATTATGGTCTGGGCCGCGGTCACCTGGCTCTCCAGGAGTACCCCCAAGCGCTGTCCGAGCTGCAACAGGCTATCCAACTCGGGCTCGACATTCCAGAGCTGCACTATGCCTTGGGTATCGTCCTGAGCAAACAGTTCGAGCAGAAGCAGTCCGAGCAAGTGTGGTTTGACCCTTACGGCACGTTGTCGGAAGACGAACGACAGAAGGGGGTGGAGCAGTTTCTGCGTCCTGCGATTGCGTCGCTGGAAAAGAGCGGAATCGAAATCAGCGCAGAGCCACAAGTGTTCTTGCGCACTCGCTGGCGGTTGGGCGGTCTTTGGCTCGTTTGGACAGCATCGCAAAAATCAAACGGGACAATGTAGGGGGAAGGGTGTTCGGGAGCGCGGGCGGAGGTGTGACGAGGTGCTGGTACATGAGCACCTGTCGTCGCGGGTCCAAAAACGGAGGCCGACCGCTCGCCAGCCGATACAACACCACACCAAGTGAATACACATCCGCCGCCCCTGAAACATGCTTTGCGGTTTCCCATTGTTCGGGGGCCATGTACAGGTCCGTGCCCAAAATGTCGTCGTTTCCCGTCGAGACCGGAAGGAAGAGCCCAGGGCGAAACACTTTTGCGAGACCAAAATCGACAAGATGCGCGGGCGACCCCAAAGAGCTTGGTTTTTTGCAGGTCCTCCTTGCAAACAGAATGTTCTCGGGCCGAACATCGCGATGAACCACACCGCGCGCGTGAACGAAACCCAAGGCTTCTGCCAGGTCGATTCCGACTCGCAAAAGCAGGGAAACCGAAGTGTTTTCGCGATCCGACGACAGCGTTTCACCGTCCAGAACGTCGGCCAGTGACTCCCCGAGCGGCGCAAGAATCAAAGCCGGACAACCATTGGGAAGGACTCCCATTGCAAGCAAGGTTGGAACATGGATTCCGCCCCCTTCTTGTTGCAGGAATTGGAGAATCAGACCTTCGTTCACACACCGCGCCGCAATCCCCGGATCGGCGCGATGTTCTGGGTGCATGTGTTTCAGGACAGCCAGCTGTCCTATGGGCCGCAACCTGATTTCTTCGACGGTGCAGACCGCCCCTATCCACAACGTTCGTACACCTTCCCATTCGCCAGGATCGAGCAAAGGGGGCGACAGAATGTCCTCTGAAAATGGTTCCATCTGAATCGTCCGATCCCCCCGCCGGTTTGTTCTTCACACGCCCGTCCAACGCCGGTCAGTCTCCGCAGTGGTGCTTGAAGGGGGTGCCAAAAATGCGGACCAAATGATGCAGGGACTCTTGCGGGTTGTTCCGCCGATCCAGATCGATGGCTCTCTGCATGTCGTCCCGTCCACGCTGAAGCCACAAAGCCAGTTCATCCACATGCTGAGCGATCCAGTCGTGCGTCAAGTTGTTCTGTGGATCAACGGGATCGATGACCATCCACGTTGTGGGGTCGGCATGACGACGCCCCCGAGGTGGCTGATAATCGGAAAAACCGATTCGCTTGCGATTCAAAACCGCGCCATACAGAAAATCGAACCACATGGACAGCGTTTCCCCATACGTTGCGGCGACTCCTTTTTGATCGAACGCATGGGCCGCGAGCATCTCGACAACAAGACTGGGAATGCCCGGAATCGAGCGATTGTCGTTGTTCATCCGAAACTCGCGCCACCATTTCAGGAGCCGCACACACTCGTTGAACTTCACGCGCCCCGGTCGTTGGTTGCTCGCATCGGTGCGTTTCCTGATAAAAGCGTTGTGCTTCTCCAAGGACGTGAGCCGCTGGGTTCCGTCGCCGCGCAGCAACCACTGATAGCCCTCTCCGTACTCCGAGGCTTCGATCATCGGAACCAAATCGAACGAAAGTTTTGCGCCCACAAATTCCAGCTTGATCGAACTTTTGGTTCGGCTCTTTTTGGGGGGATTCTGTGGATACGCGCGATCGGCGTATCCCTGAAAGCGATCGAGCAACCGACCAATCGGCTGGTTTTCCCCGCTTCTTGCGGCTACAACAAACGGAACGTCTACATCCTGTCCTTCCACATCGGAACCTCCGGTCACATGCCGGCGCAGACCCGTGTTTTTCGCAAAGGACCCCGCACTGGGAGTCGAACGAACCACAAGTCCATCGGCGTGTGCTTGCGCTCGGATTCTGTCTCGAATGTCGTGCGCCCGCTGACCCATGTCTGTTTCCTTTTCGGGGTCCGGTTTCAACCAATCAACAAAGTGTTCCATACGACGTTCAAGAATCGTTTGTGAAGCATCGAACATGGTCGTTTCTCCTTCAGGGGTTGTCTGTCCTATCGGCACGCGCAGGGCCGGATGGTAACTGGGACACAGCTCGCGATCGAACTGATACGTTTGAATCGGTGGATGGACATTCGGATTCACCACCATCCCGATGCGCAAGGACACCGCCCCTGGCACCGCCGCAAACAGGTGTACGACAGTGGTATTGGGAAGCGAGGTCACGATTTCATCCAGCGCATGCCGGACCCCTTCGCCGAGCTCCAACACATCGGCTTCGGACAGAAGCGCATCGGGGGAAGGATGGCGCAGCGCAACATCCACTTCGGCAAGGGGATCGGACAACACTTGCCGCGTGAGTTTTGGATCGACCAGAGCCGAAGAAGACACGCGCAAAACCACAGTCCCGGCCTCGGTGGATGCGTTCTGGGGAAGCCCCCGAATCAGAATATCTTGGGTCTTTCCGGTTCTTTGAAAAGCCCAGTTTCCGGCTTTGTGGTGGCGCTGATAGAGCGTGATCGGAACCAAGCCGCCAAGGAGCGTGCCCAAATGAATGCCGAGTGGCACGGGTGCCAAACCAAAATAGGAGAGGCGCAGGGTCTTGCCCTCCTGAAGCGCGGGTTGGAGCCGCAAACGGAACGCTTCTGTTTGTCGCGAAGCGAGCGTAGACCAATCCTGTTCGTGCAGCATGGGCAGTTTCGGGCCAAGTTGCTGCATGGGAGTGATGTCTATGCGTTTCACGGAGGACGGCTCTGCCCCAATGGTTCTATGAATTTCATCGTCGCTGACAAGACCTATGATCGGCTGTGTGAGCACAAGATGGGTTGTGTCCGAAACAGCCTGTTTCTGCATCGGCAATACGCTTGTCCTTTGAGTAAACAGAGATTGCCACCCAACAAACAGCAGACACGCTGCGACTGTAAAAAACAGAGCCATTCCTTGCATGGAAGGACGCAAGCCGCGTGCGATTTGGACAATCTTTTTTTGGAAAAAAGAGGCCCTGCGTGGTTGCGAACCCTGGATGAAAATGGTTCGACAGACTGCGGCCACTTCAGACAATTCAGGGCGCAACCGTGGGGAAGGCGACAACAGCCTCGCGACAAGACCCGACAACGCTGTCGGCACATCCGGTCGAAGGACGCGAAGCCTGTGCGCGACCTCTGTGGGCTCGATTTCGGACGGATGTGCGCCCGTCAGGAGTTCCCAACCAACCACGCCGAGCGCATATGCATCCAGCGCCGGAGTCTTTTCACCTTCCTGAATCCCCTCGCTCGTGTCTGCAAGGCCCTGGCCCAGTTCAGGGGCTCGATAAAAAGGGGTTCCTGGGCGACTCCCTGGCGCGGTATCCAGTTGCGTCATTGTATCGGGCCAAGGCAGGGTTTGACGCACACGGTCCGGCGAAATACACGCCAACCCGAAATCGATCAGAACGACGTGTGGTTCACAGGATTCGGATGATTCCCCTGACGCCCGTGACTTCCATGATCCCGACCCAGTTCTGACCAGGAGATTCGCGGGCTTTACGTCTCTGTGAACCACTCCCTGCGCGTGAGCATAGGCCAACGCATCGGCTACTTGCGCAAGCACGGACGCGACCCATGCAACTGGCAGCGGCGCGTGTTGGGAACTGAGCCACTGCCGCAGAGTGACTCCCTTCTCATATTCCAACACCAGGTACTCTGTGCCATCCGGGAGTGAATCCGCGTGCAAGAGCCGCCCGATGCCCGGATGATGAAGCAATCCGAGCGCCTGTCCCTCTCGCAGAAACCGCCCCCTGTGCTGGTCTGAATCAGAACAAGGGCGCAGCAGTTTGATCGCAACAAAGTGACCAAGCCGAACATGCCGTGCTCGAAAAACAACCCCCGCACCTCCTTCCCCGATCAAGCGGTCCAGTCGATATTCCCCGAAAAGTTGCCCGATGTTCCACTGTTGCATGACCCCATCATGGCCCCGAAGTCGCTTTGGGAAAAGTACAGTCCTTTTTCAAGGGGAACTACGCGGCGGCGGGGTGGAGTTGTGCGCGGACTTCCTGTGGAAGATCGGGGACTTTTCGCAGAAGATTTTGCGTGTAGTCACGCGGGACTTCTTCGACGCTTTTCCCGCAGTGGGTGCCTGCACCAAACCGCAGTGTGCCGTCCGTGCGGTCGCGATACAGCCAATACGACCAGCGATCCCATTCCTCTTTCATGATGGTTGAGAAACGGTTTTGCTGTTTCAGAATCTCGCTTGGCAAAGACGGGACAAGACCCAGCGACAGGAATTTCTGCAAAAGCTCCCAAGTCGCCTGCGCATCGGCCAGTGCAGAGTGTGCTCGCACAAGCGGTACACCCAGGTGTTCGCAAACACTCGTCAGGGCTCTGCTCCGCAAATGCCGAAAATGCCAACGCGCAAAGACCATCGGGTCGATGATCTGGGTCACATCAATGCGAACGGACAAACCCGCGCGCGAAAATTCCTGATTCAACAGGGGTCCGTCAAATTCGACCGCGTTGTATCCGCACAGCCAGGGTTGACCTTCCCCCAATGTTGCGCCGGACAGGTATTCCGCAAAACGCTCGGCAATCTGCGAAAACGTCGGTTTTCCGACGACGTGCTGGTCGAAAATCCCGTGGATGGCACTGGCACCAGCCGGAATGTCCCGTTGCGGATCAAGGCGCATTTTGCGTTTGTCGCACAGGGAACCGCGTTTGCAAAACAGCGCGCCCAATTCAACCACGCGATCTTCCTCGGCAGACACCCCCGTGGTCTCCGTGTCAAAAACCAAAACCAGACCCTCGGAAAGTTTGCCGTCGGAATGTCCTGAGCCGATGTACTGCATCGGCGTGCAGTGTAGGACACAAGGCTTGTCGCCTGTCAACCCATGCCGCGCAAGGCCGTCAAAATGTGTTCCGGTGTCGCTTTGCGTGGTTGACTTTGCGGCGGTTCTTTTTGCACCGTATGCGCATGAATCCCGACACCCAGACCGATTGCATTTTTTGCAAAATCGCGAGCCGCGCGATTCCCACACCGCTTATGTACGAAGACGAAGAAATCGTCGCGTTTTCGGACATAAACCCCCAAGCTCCGCATCATCTGCTCGTGATTCCTCGGCGGCATTTTTCCGACGTGGGCGACGCCGCTCGCGCAGGGGAAACAGAGCTTCTGGGAAGGCTTGTTTCGGTGGCCACCACGCTGTCTGTGAAACGGGGTTTTGACCAAACGGGGTATCGGCTGATCGTCAACACCGGTCGCGACGGAGGCCAAACCGTAAAACACCTCCACCTACACATCTTGGCCGGACGCCCTTGCGGCTGGCCGCCGGGCTGACGTTTTGGGAGTCGCTTGACGCATGGATTTTTGGGGAGGCCGCGAAACGCAACGGGACTTGACGGAACGCGGCGGGAAGGATATCTCATCAGCTGTTCAGCTGTTCAGTAGCGCGAGGCCTTCATGTCCAGCAGCAAGCGTCCATCCCAAGAAACCAACAAAACCGAAGCCGAAACAGACACTCGTCAGCCCCTGACGCAGCGCCAAAAAGAGGTGCTCGACGTGATTGAGGAGTGCATCAAAAAGGATGGCTATCCACCGACGGTGCGCGAGCTGGGAAAGCGGCTCGGGATTCGTTCGACAAACGGCGTCAATGATCATGTGCAGGCGCTGTCAAAAAAGGGGTATCTGGAAAAGCAGAACCTGAAATCGCGTGCGCTCCGGCCTGTCCTTGGAAACAAGAGTACAGAGGAACAACCGCTCAGTGGGACGATCGAAGTTCCCGTGCTGGGCAAAATTGCGGCAGGTCTGCCCGCGCTGGCGCAAGAACAGTACGACGATCGGTTGCGCGTCGATCGTTTGCTGTTGGGAAATTACCGCGAGGTGTTCGCGTTGCGCGTAAAGGGGGAGTCGATGATCGAAGCGGGCATCTTGGATGGGGATTTTGTGTTCGTCCGGCAACAACCCACCGCACATGCAGGAGACATCGTGGTGGCCCTGATTGGCGACGAGGCGACCGTGAAATACTATCAACCGGAATCCGATCAGATTGTGTTCCGGCCCGCGAACAAAACGATGTCCCCCATTGCCATTCGTCGCGATGAATTTCGCCCCGTTCACCTTCTGGGCACTGTCATTGGGTTGTATCGGCGGATCTGAGAGAGTCTGTTGCAGAGAATGGATCTTCGGAATTACGGAGCAGGTTCGATGCTCAGGTAGTTCAGCATTGTGTATTCGTTGAACTGTCCTGCCTCGAGGGTCACATTCCCATCTTTGACATCCACGACCACCGACTTCACCGCATAGGAATTGGTCGGCGTCGTCGCATAGTTGTCAAACAGGACTTGTCCTTCCACCACTACCCGCTGTTTGGAATACGTTCCCCCTTGCCATCCGATCGACACTGTTACGTTGTACCGACCGTTTTCGATGTCCCATTGAAACGTGTCTGTTCGTCCGTAGTCGTTGTAGATGACACTCTTTTGCAGCTCGTTTGGGCCCGACGACAAGTAGTTGTACTTCATGATCGTGGCATTCCCAATGTACGGCCCAAACCAACCGTATCCTTTTTGCGCGTCATACGCTTCCCATCCGATTTTTTGCCAGTCATGACCATTCACAGACAAAGGTGATGCTTTGGGATTGCCTGCCGGGTCCTGAAAATTCAGGAAATAGGAACCCCGAGGATGAGCACCGACCGGTTTTGACACGAGCACAGGCCACCCGTTCACTTTGCCTTCGATTTTCAGACCCAACTGATTTCGCAGGTCTTGCAACGCAGAAGCATCTCGTGTAAATGCCGTCGGAGAAGTCACAGCAGACAACACCGATGTGTCCACTTGCGCCGCTTGGTCAGGGGTCTTTGGAAGCGTTCCCCCATTGGCCAAAAGGAGGTACTCAAAGTCCTCTGTTCCTTCGCGCAGAAGTTCCCATCGAATCGAAGTGACGAGCTCACCCGAGATGGGCGGATACAGCATAAAACCGTCCCCGTTTTGCGCCGTTCCCGCAGGCCGAGGGTTGTTGTAGGGGTCGGACCCCCAAGCCGTCGTGGAATAATACGCAAAGCCTTTCACCCGATATTTCCACGCGCCCCAAAAGGGAATTCTCGTCTCGATTCCGTTGTGATCGATCGTGATTGGATTGAAATAAGGGGGCCTGTCTCCATACAGAAAGTACCACCAAACCGTCTCCCCCTTTTCTTGTCTGGTTTTTGCGTAGTCGGGCTTGAACGCGGACAGATCGGCCATCCAAATGTCGTAACTTTTCCCATTCCCTTTCACGTTCTCTGCAATCTCGGGTTTGGGTTCTTCGGAAATGGCGATGCGCAGGTTTGGGGCGGCGGTTTTGCTCAAATTGGCGAGGAAGGCGGCCAAATCATGATCGGCCTGATTCTGGGGTTCATTCTGGACATAGTAGTACCCCTTTCCTTGCCAATTCCGCGCGACCAAATAGGCATCGATTGCCGAAAGGAGTTTGCTCCACGCAGCGTTGTATGCGGTCGTTCCGTAATGGTCTGGACCGCGCGCAACTCCGCAAAAGGGGTCTGGCCTGGGCGTACTGTTGTTCACAAATTGCATCGCTTGGAACGACGGAAAACCAACCCCGTTCCACCCCTTTCCATCAATGTATTTGGGTCCAAGCTGACTGAAATCATAGGGGTCGGAAGGCTTTTCCGAAAACGTCCCGGTCACACAATCATACGTGATTCCCCCGTTGTAATTGAGCCCCGCAGGCCAAGACACACTCGTGGGAGTCAGTCGATGTTCCACAAAGTGATTCTTGAGTTTTTCGACGGCGGCCAGGCTTGCACTGCCACCGAGGGCTTGAAAACTCGTGTTCCATTGGCCATCAAAACCGAGCTTTTTGGGCAACGCAAAATTGTACACATGGAGTTTGATCGGAATGTCGGAACTGCCCGCCCCCGTTTCGACATGGAGGGTCGTTTCGTAGTCTCCCGCGCTTGCATTTTCGGGAACATACACCGTGATCCAAAACGGCTGATTTTGCGTTTGGGGGAC
>DAOLIT010000081.1:0-23093 GCA_035328405.1 Pseudomonadota bacterium
AGCGCCGCGAGTCTCGACTCGATTTCGCCCTCTTTGCCGCCGGATTCCGATCCTGAACCGAGCAAACGGTTGAACTTTTCTTCTGTCGCGCGATCCCGATCGTCCTGCCGATGCGCGCCAATCTCCGGCACGAGTTCCGCCATCGCCGCAGCCTGTTCTTCCTGCGTTTCGATTTCGGCCACCAAGCGATTGAAACGGTCCATCGCCGTGCCTTCTGGATTTGCGGCCTGCTTGGCGGTTTTCGCTCGGAGTTTGAGCGACGCCTTCCGCATTTTAATGTCCGCTATCTTCCGATCTGAATCCTTCAAATCCTGCGTCAGTTTTTGTACGTGCCGCGATTGTTCCGCGTGCGCCTTCTCGCTGGCTTCCAAACGTGCCTCGGCCTCGACGCGCCGTCTGAGTGCCTCTCTTGCCAACTCATCGTCGCTGGCCCGGACCGCTCGTTCGGCGTGGTCCTGCCATTTCTGGACGTTGCGAAATTCCTCATCGACTTTTTTCTGCGCGAGCTTTTCTTGGACAAGTTGGTCGCGTAAAGTGGCGCGCAACTGCGACAGCTCCTCTTCCATTTCCTCGATGAGAAGATCGATTTCCTTTGCGGGGTCTGACAGCTTATCGACGGCAGCGTTGAGGTTCGACTTAATCAGATTTCCGAGCCGGCTCAGAATAGACATGCCTCGCAGTGTATCAAAGCTGGTTCGACTTCCACGACTCTGGAACAAAAGGACCCCCGATGAAACGTTTGCTTCTTTCGCTGTCTCTTCTTCTGCTTGCGCCCGGCTGCGCGAAATTGACCTCACGAAGTCCCGTCGCAAGCACTGTCGCCGGTGAGACAGTCGTCGCCATGATCGGCACGCAGCGCATCACGCTCGAGGAGCTCGACAAAGCCGCAGGTCGCGAGCTGTTTGAACTGCGCGAACGGACGCTCGAGAACATGATCAGCGAGCGCGTGCTCAAGGCCGAGGCCCAAAAAGCAGGCTTGAGCGAAGAGGCTTTCATCAAACAGCAGGTCGAAAAACGTGTGCCCGAAGTTTCCGTCGAGACTGCGCGCAAGTTTTTCGAGGAAAACAAATCTCGGCTCCCGCCCCAACTCGCGACGCAACCCTTTGAGCAAGTGCAAGACACGCTCGTCAAAGGTCTGACCGGCCAAAACAGGCAGCGCGCCGTCGGTGAGGTCATCGAAGAAATCAAAAGTCGCGCGGGCGTCAAGGTTCTTTTGGCCGCGCCAAAGGTCCAGGTTGCCGCTTCCGGTCCATCCAAAGGTCCCAAGGACGCCAAAGTCACCATCGTCGAGTTTTCCGACTTCCAATGCCCATACTGCGGTCAAGGTCGCAAAGTCATGGAAGAAGTCCTCTCGAAATACGGCAACAAAGTGCGCGTCGTTTTCCGCGACTTTCC
The DNA here is from genome assembly GCA_035328405.1 of Pseudomonadota bacterium. GTDB lineage: Bacteria > Myxococcota_A > Polyangia > Palsa-1104 > JAEUJZ01 > JAEUKA01. The sequence continues at coordinate 1,396 of DAOLIT010000081.1, forward strand.
GCTGAGCTTTCACGACAAAGCCCAAAAAGCTGCCGAGGCCGGTCAGTGCGCTCACGACCAAGGCAAATTCTGGGAAATGCACGACTGGATGTTTGACAACCAAAGCACGCTCGACGAACCGGCGCTCAAAGACGCTGCTCGAAAACTGGGCCTCAATGGCGACAAATTCGATGCCTGCTTGACCACTGGAGCGAAAGCTACCGTCGTGAAAAACAACATGAAAGAAGGCGGCGAAGCTGGCGTGAAAGGCACACCCGCCTTCTTCGTCAATGGCGTGTTCCTGAGCGGCGCTCTTCCTTTTGAAAAATTCAAGACCGAGATCGACCGCGCGCTCGCAGAGTGATTTCGCGGTACTCCTGTCGGTTCCTTTGCCAAAAAGAGTTGGAAATTCTGGCCGCGCTCGGATAACGTCGGCCATGCGTTCGCTTCTCTCGGTGAGGCATGGCCCACAAACCCAGTTCCGATAGCCCCGATGTTTCCCCCGGCCAAGAGCCTGATCAAGCGGTAGGCCAAGCCAATGGGCCTCCTCTTGCGACCTCCTTCGAGCCGGGTGCTCCCATTTCACCTGACGCGGTAGACCCCGAACTCATCAACTTGAAAGTACCGCCAGCCCGTCGTCACCCGTTTGTGTCAGCAGCGGTTGTTTTGGTATCGCTGTTGCTCCTTTTGCGGATGCGTCACGACCTTGAATATGCGCTCTTGCCGCCACAACCCGTGGTGGTGACTTCCTCTGATGCGCTGGACACGACGAAGCTGACGAGTTTGCGCGACCGTTTCGTGCAGATCTCTGGCGTGCCAGACCATCGCAACTCGGTTTCCTATGACCCGAAAGGTGCACGGGGGCGTGTGGAGGTTTTTCGTTTGCTGGGAACCTCGAACCGCGTTCTTGTCACACGAAAAGTCGCACTGACGGCTGATTCGTCGAACGTGTTTTCCGGTCGTTTGCGAACCCTGTCCGACGTGTGGTTTTCAGACGCACTGCGGAGCTATTTCAAACAAACCCAAGTGTTGCGTGCCTTGGATTTGGAAAAGCTCTCGACCGGCCCACAGGGCAGTTTGCGTCTCCCGCTCACCACAACCGATCGAGCCGGGCAATCCGTGACGATTGGCGCGGGTCAGGAGCTTCTCATCGACGTGCTTTTTGACGACGATGTGCGAGTACTTCTCTCGAAAGAGAAGTTTCCTTCTGAGGCGGATGCAGCGCACGACGTAGAGCGTTTGCGCTTGCCACGAGGTCCTTGCGTCGAGACACACGACGGCTTCGGCTACGTGTTGCGTCTGCCGCCCAAGGGTCCTGAGCGTCAAAAAGTTCTTTCCCAGATCGACGCGCTCGGAATTTGGCTGTGGCATCGCGTCGAGACCTACCGCGTGCCGAGCGGTCTTGTCCAAGTGACCGCAGAGGGCGTGGTTGTGCCCGGCCCAGCCTCGATGCAACAGCCTGTGCGATATGCATTGCAGCCTGCTCCGGCTGCCGAAACCGACAAACCGACCGGCCCAGAAAAGCCCGCCCAAGGTGCAACAAACGGCAGCGTGTCAAAACCGACACAAGCGGCTTCTGTGGCCAACGCACCCACAGCCCCAGCCGTTGCGCCCCCAGCCACTGCCACACCCGTACCTTCCACTCCAGCTGCCACTGGCTTCGCCAAGCTGCTCGCACCGGTTTCGCAAGCGAACACGCTGTTGCCTTGGTCCTCGATTCAAGCGATCCAAATCAACGAGCCTCTCTTGATTCCAAGTGATGGGTTTGTTTTGTTCGACCGGGAAGAACCGCAGCAAACCAAGTGGGCGATTCCGGTCTCGGTCCTTTTGGGTCTGTTCGTCTTGCTCAACCTGTACTACCTACTGAGCTTGCGTTCCCGACGCGGCGAATCATCCGTCCAAAACACACGATGAGAGTCCTTTTGACAGGTTGCGCGGGGTTTGTTGGATGCCACCTCGCGAAACGGCTTCTGTCCCTTGGATACACAGTCGTTGGCTTGGATGCGCTCGACGAAACGCTGTACCCGGCTGCACAGCACCGTGCGCACCTCGCGCCGCTTCTTTCTCATCCCCGGTTTCAGTTCACTGAAGGCGACATTCTGTCTTCGGAATTGGTTTCCGCTCTGTGCGAAGACGTGTCCGTTGTGTTGCATCTCGCTGCGCTCGCGGGCGTTCGTCCGTCGCTCACGCAAGCCACGCGCTATCTGCGCGTCAACGTCGAGGGAACCCAGAACATCCTCGATGCTTGTCGAAAACACGAAATCTCGCGCGTGGTGTTTGCCTCTTCCAGCTCGGTGTATGGAGCACATTCCCAGGTTCCGTTTCGAGAGGATGATCCGGTAGCGCGGCCCGCATCTCCGTATGCCGCGAGCAAACTGGCCGGGGAGCTTCTGCTGTCCACTCATGCGGACTTGTACGGCGGAAACTTGTTTGCGCTGCGTTTTTTCACGGTGTACGGCCCTCATCAGCGGCCCGAGATGGCCATCGCGAACTTTTCGGCGCGAATGCTGAGCGAGCAACCCATTTCGCTTTTTGGCACCGGCGAGAGCGCCCGAGATTACACCTACATCGACGACATTCTCGATGGCATCGTCGCTGCCCTCGATCGAACGTCCGTTTCATCGCAGTGCTTTCGAGCCTACAACTTGGGCAACCATCATCCCACCCCGTTGCGAGAATTGGTGTCGCACCTGGAAGCCGCGCTCGGTTGCAAAGCGCGCATCGAATGGCACCCCGACCAACCCGGAGACGTACCCGTCACTTGCGCATCGCTCGATCGTTCTTTCGGCGAGCTTGGATATTCGCCCAAGATCAACCTTGCTGAAGGCCTCGCGCGCTTCGCCGAACACTGTCGCGCAAAAGTTGCGTCGGGACAAACCGACGGTTGAAGTGTCTGGAACAAACCCTCTTCGTCCCTTTCTTCCGCCTCTGCCCACCTGTTTGAGCCGACAGCAGTCTGGTTGGCATCCTACGTGTGTCGTTCACATTCTTCGCTGTTCGCGTTTGGCCACTGCCTTGGCAAAACAAAGAGGTTCTCATGACCACCAGCACGACCCAACGCCTTGATTTGACAGACAACGCCACGTTTGTCGCAGCTCTACACCAGGCGATCAACCGGCATGCGATGCTCAAACACCCCTACTACACCGCTTGGTCGCAGGGCCGACTCACGCTGCCTCAGCTTCGTGAATACGCCAAGCAGTACTACCACCAAGTCGTTGCGTTTCCGCGGTACGTGAGCGGTGTTCACGCAAACTGCGAGGACTTGTCGGTCCGGCAAATGCTCTTGCAGAACCTGTCCGAGGAAGAGCAAGGCGACGACAATCACCCCGAATTGTGGCGACGTTTTTGCGACAGTTTGGGAGTCTCTCGCGCCGAGTTGGCCGAAGCCGAACCAACAGCCCGAACCCGACAATCGGTGGGGATCTTTTTGGACATCACGCGCAACGGCCATTTCTTGGAAGGACTCGCCGGTCTTTTCGCCTACGAATCCCAAATTCCCGAGGTCGCCAAAAGCAAACGCGAAGGCTTGCGAACGTTTTTCGGAATTTCAGACACCCGCGCCGTGTCGTTTTTCACCGTGCATGAGCATGCAGACTTGTGGCACCGACAGGTCGAAGAAGATGCGCTGCTCAGAAACTCACACACCGCCGATGAACGCACCAAAGTCATCCTTGCCGCAGAGCGCGCGGCACTCGCTCTGTGGCAGTTTCTGGACGGATTTCTCTAACCAACCACTCCGCCAGTTTCTTTGATCCGACTTACCGAAAATCCGTCAGTTTTTTGCGCGCTTGGTTGCGCCTTGGGTCGCGTTTCGTTTGGCATTCCGCGCACAAAGTGACATAGGGCCGCAACGACAAGCGACGCTCGTCAATTTCCTCTTCGCATTCTTCGCAAAGTCCCAGGAGATCGGGATCTAGCTCAAGCCGGGCCAAAGCATGATCGATTTGCGACAGCAATTCGCCCTGCCGACGGTTCTGCTGCGAAGCAAGTGTCTGCAACATTTCCGAGAGAGCCAGTTCGTCTTCATCGCTGACTCCCACGGTCGAAGCATCTTTCCGATTCGGCTCGATCTTCGCTGGTCCCTGTTGAAGCAGCTCTTCCCGAAGTCGCGCAAGCCGCACTCTGTGCGCAGCAAGGTCTAGGCGCGCCATCGCTACGCCTTCTTGTGGGCCGTCTTCGACAACAGATCCCCCAGCGTACCAAACCCCATCCGGCTCGTCTGAGGCGCACTTGAACCAAGGTCGCCCCCTTCCACATCTGCCGGATCAGCAACAGACAACGACAGACGACGTTTCTCTCGGTCGATTTGCTGCACGACCACGTCGATGTTGCCACCGGACTGCACGGCGTCTTTTGCATGCCGCAATCGCCTGCCGCCGCCAAGCTCGCTGATGTGAACCAACCCCTCAATGCCGGGCGCAAGTTCCACAATCGCGCCAAACGCCTCTGTCCGAAGCACCTTGGCCGGAAAGCGCATCCCGATCGGGAACTGCGTTTCGATGTCGCTCCACGGGTCTTTCTCGAGCGATTTGAGCGAAAGAGAAATCCGCTCGCCGCGTTTTTTGTCGGTGCCCGGCTCGATCTTCAGAATCAACACTTCCACTTCTTGTCCGACAGACAGCATTTCTTTCGGATGTCGGGCGCGCTGAAACGAAAGCTCGCTGACATGCAGCATTGCCTCGATGCCGCCTATGTCCACAAACGCGCCGTAGTCCTTGAGGGCCGTCACACGCCCGCGAACCACGACGCCCGGTGCGAGCTTTTTCCGCAATTCCTCGGCCTGCGCCTGGGCTGCTTCCTCGAGCAGGGTCCGACGAGAAAGAACAACATTGAGCAACCGGCCCGTTTCCTCAAGCCGCGTAATGCGAAACAAAAGTCGCTGGCCCACATAGCCGCTGGCGTCATCCACATGGCGCAGGTCCAATTGGGAAATGGGACAAAAACCACGCACCCCAGCGACCTGCACTTCAACGCCGCCTTTGATGACTGCGCTGACTTGGCCTTCGATCGGAATGCTCAGTTCAAAGGCTTGGTGAAGCTCGGCGCGCGCGTCTGGGCCGCGTCCCAATGTGCGACGAAGTACCACCCCGCCGCCACGTCCATCGATTTCAACAATCCGAGCCGTAATTTCGTCTCCGACTCGCACCGTCAGTTGCCCATCGGGGCCGCGCAGTTCTTCGAGAGAAATCGCACCGTCATCTTTGCCCCCCAAATCGACGAAAGCAGAGTCTCGGCCAATCGACAGAATGCGTCCTTTGACCTCTGTCCCCACTTTGTGGCCCTCTTGTTTCCGACGAGAAGGTACGACTTTCTGTTCGCGTTCAAACTCGGCAAGCATCGCAGCAAATTCCGAGGATGCTGCCGTATCGGATGTGGTTTTCTTTGCAGAAGACATGTTGGGCGCGGATTCTACTCATCCCGCGTGGCCCATGCAAAGCCTTCCGTGGTTACGAGTGCGTGCTTGTGCGATTGCGTCGCCGCCTGTGCAACTGGATCGCCAGGAACACACCTCCAACAAGGAGCGACAACCGCCACGCAGCAGTACCCGGCTGGTTTCCATCCCCAACCGAGCAACCGATTCCGCCTGACCCCAAACTTTGTACCGGCTGAGGATCGGGCGATTCGCAGTTTCCTTTGACTGGACGGCAAACGGTCCCTTGTGGACAAGTGATGTAGTTGCAAAAGTTGTCCTCGCATTTGCTGGCTTTTCCGTCAGAAAAACAACCTTGCGTGTTGTGACAGATGGTGGTCGCACAAAGTGGCTCTACGATGCACGCTCCTCCGCTGCCGTCGGGGTAGGGTTCGCACCGTTGCCCTGCCTGGCACTTCCCGCTGCATGGATCACCGACGCACTTGCCCCTGTCGCAGCGAGATGTGACTGGACAAGGTTGCGAACAAGAATCCACACACGCCGCACTGTTGGTCCCGTCGGAGTTGAACGTCGGCAAGCAGTATTGCGTCGCCAAACAGGTTTTCGTTTCACACGGATTGACTCGACATTCATTTTGATAGCAGACCTGTCCCGACGGACAAGGCTTGCCGTAACAACCGTCTTCACAGGTTTGCTCTGCCCCAGCGTCTCCGCTCGATACGGATTTCACGATCGTCGCCAGAGCCGCTTCGAGTGCGGTCGCATCTTCCGCACGGTAGTAGCGGTAGTTCGGATCACCTTGGACCGGAAAGCCTCCTGCGTCCGCCATTTGGTTGAGGGCCTGCCGTTCTGCGTCGAGTGTCTTTCCGAAACCAACGACCAACGTATAAACCTTGGGCACACCCGGCAGGGTTGGATTGGCGGCAGCCCGGATGGCATCAACGGTCGTTTTCACCGGATCGGCACCGCAACACAGCGCATCCGGCGCTCCATCTGTGACCAGCAAAATGTAGTTCGTTCGCGTTTTGTCTTTGGCAATCAAGTCCGTTGCCGTTGCCGTGACCGCTGTGCAGGTAGGTGTACTTCCCCCTGCTATCGGGTAGGCGATCATCGCATTGTTGATGGCCACTTGGTTGTTGTAGCCGGGCGGAATCATCACCGTCGGGCTGACTGGACAATTAACTCCCGTCGGAAAACTCGTGTAGCCCAAGGGAACCAGACCGTCGTACCGGTTGTTCATCGCGGTGAGCGCATTCGTCGCGATTTTCCACTTGGAGTTTGGCGATAGTGGGGGCTCTGAGATGCCCAGCGGGTTTTGAGCCATGGATGCCGACTGATCGATGAGGATGACCAGATTCGGGCACGATTTCCCAAACGCCGACTGCGCATCAAGAAGTGGCCACCACAGACAGGCGCAAAGGGCCAACCAAAGCGAATTTCGGGTGACGGAATAAAGGTTCAAACAAGTCATGGAAAGGATTCCCCCTGAAGGTGGCATTTTTGCGATGCGAACGAGCCTGCAACGTCGGAAAACGCCTCTGTTTATGATATCGCAACCGGGCCAAATTCCACCGCTTGGTTGAGCATGGACGAAGCATGGTTGATTCGGTTTCATCCAGGGCATACGCTGCGGACATGTCGTCTCTGCCTCTTGAACTTGCCGTCGTCGATGAGTGCCGGGTGCTGGCCCAAACCATTGCAGATTCCGTACACCGTTTCATTGATGCACACACCACCGTGAGCATCGAACGAACCGTGCTCCGAGCATACGGCGTCCAGGGAATCGACGAACAAGGGGTTCCACTGGTCAATCGGTGCGTCGAGAGGGCTCGCGAACGCAACGTGTTGCATTTCGGAATCGCGACCCTTTTGGCCTCCGTTCTGTTGCGCCGAGAAGGTGCATCGATCCAAGAAGCAGCCGAGGAACTCGCATTTGCCGACGGTTTTCCTGACGTCCAAGATCTGCTTTTAATGGCCGAGCGTCGTCACGCAGACATGCAGGGGATTCTGCGTGCGCAAACGGAATCTGCGCTGGCAACCATCGACGATGCGAGACAAAGGCGACTTGCTTCTTGGCATCGTTTGGGACTTGGGCCATCCCACGAAAAACCGTCAGGAAATGTGGTTCGACCTGGGAGTGGCCCCCCTCTCAAATACGTGATTGTCGCGACCGGAAACATTTATGACGATGCCGATCAGGCGAGGGCTGCGGCCCAAGCGGGAGCAGATGTGATTGCGGTGATCCGCTCGACGGCGCAGTCGCTCCTCGATTATGTGCCACACGGCGCGACCACAGAGGGCTACGGAGGGACGTGGGCGACGCAAGAGAATTTTAGAATCGTGCGAGCGGCACTCGACGCGGAACAGGAAAAACTCGGTCGGTATCTTCAGCAAGTGAACTACTCGTCGGGTTTGTGCATGCCCGAGATCGCCTTTTTGGGTGCCGTCGAACGACTGGACATGCTGCTCAATGACGCGATGTACGGAATCCTGTTCCGAGACATCAACCCCAAGCGCACATTGTGCGACCAGTATTTCTCTCGGCGCATCATCGCTCGGGCGGGAATCGTCATCAATACCGGTGAGGACAACTATCTAACGACCGCAGACGCCGTCCAAAAAGCGCACACGGTTTTGGCTTCCCAATTCATCAATGAAGCCCTGGCGCTCCGAGCGGGCCTCGTCGAGGAACAAATGGGCCTCGGGCACGCGTTTGAAATCGACAAATCGTTGCCCGATTCCTTTTTGCTTGAACTGGCCCAGGCGCTGCTTGTCCGTCAGCTTTTTCCGCGTCATCCGATCAAATGGATGCCCGCGACCAAACACAAAACCGGAGACATTTTTTGGTCTCATCGCGTCGACGGTCTGTTTGATTTGCTGGGCGTCCTGTCCGGCCAAACGATCGAACTACTCGGCATGATGACCGAGGCCATTCACACCCCGCTTCTTCAGGACCGTTGGGCGGCCATCAAGGGTGCCGATTATGTGTTTACGGCGGCGCGCAGCCTCGGAAAAGAAATTCAGTTTGCACAAGATGGACAAGTCGTTCGTCGCGCGCAGCAGGTCTTGTCTTCTGCTGCGTCGCTGCTTCGAGTCGTTGCCCAAGAAGGTTTGTTTGCGTCCATTGCAGCAGGCGAATTTGCCGACGTACGACGGCCCGAAAACGGAGGGCGCGGACTCGAAGGAGTCATTGAGCGGCATTCGCTCTACCTGAATCCCATCCTGACCGAGTTGGAAAAGCGCGCGGACTGACCCGCCCAGGCCTACCTGATTCCCACCTGATCGAACGAAGGGTCGGACATCGTTTGATGAGATGCGGACGGTTCGGTACGTATTTCGTGATAGAAAGGGTGGTCGTTTCCGTCAAAGACACCACAACACCATGATGCACAGAGCTTCTTTTTTTCGTCGCACAGCGGTTCTTTTGGCGATCGCTTTCCCACTGGTTTTCTCGTCACTCGCTTCAGCCGCTGGAGAACCTGCAAAACCGGCGACTCCGGCGGCCAGCGGAGACTATCCCGGTCTGAACCTTGGCAGTCTGACCGACAGCGATCGATCGTTTTTCAAGCGAATGATGGACAAGTTTCCGTCCACCTGCGGAAAACCACATTCGCTTGCCGTGTCGCTGCGTACCGATTCGGGGTGCCGTGGCTCCGTGGTCGCCGCAAAGTGGGTGCTCAAGCTGATTTCGGATGGTTTTCTCGAAAGCGAGGTCGAGGAGAAATACACCGATCGCTATCTGCGCAAGAAGTGCTACAGCATCGACGCCTCTCAAGCGCCGGTGCGCGGCGATCCCAAAGCCCCCGTCACCATCGTGGAATTTTCCGATTTCGAGTGTCCCGCCTGTCGGGCTGCCGAACCGACAATCAAGCAAATCCTTCAAGAGTACGGAAAGGTCCGGCTCCTGTTCATGAACTATCCGTTGCCCATGCACGCCAATGCGATGAACGCCGCCAAGGCTGCGGTGGCGGCAGGGAAGCAAGGCAAATTCTGGAGCTATCACGACAAGTTGTTTGAAAATCAGGACAAATTGACCGTCGCTGATTTGGAGCGTTTTGCGACGGAACTTAAGCTCGATCTGACCAAATTCCGGGTCGATATGCAGGCCGCCAAGGCACGGGTTGAAAAGGACCAGGCAGAAGGAAAAAAAGCGGAATTGGCGGGTACTCCGGGCGTGTATGTAAACGGATGTATGGCGAAAGCCAGTTCCGTCGAAGAACTCCGCTCCTACGTCGAGGCAGAGCTCGCAAAGTAAGTCTGTCGTCGAGCTTTTCCGATCTGGATTTTTCTTCCCCTTTCGCCCGCCGGTTGTCCTTTTTTCTTCCCCTTTGCCACACTGGTTGTCGATGCAGGATCTTCGACTCTTTTTTCCCGGGCAGATGGAGTGGCTCGCAGAGGCACTGCAAGACACCAGACTTGTTGGCCCAGTGACCTACGACAGTGAGAGCCTTCTCGAATGGTGCGAAGGCGAGGCGCTCGATTTTCCGATTCGAGTGAATGCAAGGCGAGCACTTCACCCCGGCGAAACCACAGGCGAAATCACGCTCGAGGCACCGGTCTTTGTTCGTTTGTTCTTGCGATTTGGAGAACCGATCTCGACGGAAGAACTGAACCAGTTTGCAAAACTGCTGGCGCGGAAACTCGCCGAAACGACGCACCGACAAGTTGACGTGGGAACCATCGGCTACGACGGAGGAGATGACTTCTCGTTCGCGGTGGGCGAAACCATGACACCCACCCACACATGAGCCTCTGCCAAGTTTTCAAAGCCACAAAGAAGCACTGCGATCCTTCCCACGCGGTTGCAGATACGCCTTCTTGCGCTTTTTCGACGCGAGATCAGATCACGCTGCACACCAAAATTTTCAGATAATTCCCGTCGGAAAAACCCGCCGGGAGTGGAAAATCTGGCGGCAATCCAAATTGTTCCACGACGCGAACGGATCGCTTCGCTCGGTACGTTCCCTCCCCGATTTCATGAAACAAGGACTCCAACGAAAACCGATGGGCATTCACCGCACACACCAACAGCGCACCCGGATCGCAAAGCCTTAACGACGCGGCAATCAGTTCCTGGTAATCACGCTCGACGGAAAACGCCCGGTCCCGACCGTGGGCGAACGCCGGCGGGTCCATGATCACCATGTCAAAACGGCGTTTGCGATCCGCCATGCGAGCCATCACCGTCAGCGCGTCAGCCGCAACAAATTCGTGGATGTCCTCGCTCATGCCCGAAAGTTGAAGATTGCGGCGAGCTCTCGCGTGAGCCTTTGCCGCCAAATCCACCGACACAACTTCCCTCGCCCGCCCCGACGCAGCTGCGAGAGACAGCGCACCAGTGTAACTAAACAAGTTCAAAACTCGCCGGTCGTAAGCCCGTTTCTCGACGGCCCTTCTGCCTTCTCGCAAATCGAGAAAGAGCCCGACGCCCAGCGGTGCGGTCACATCGACGCCAAAATGAAGTTTTCCCTCGCGAACTTCCATTTCGACAGGTGCCACCTCGCCAGCCACCAGCTCCGCAGGTTCGCGAGGCCCCTCCCCGCCCAGAGGTCGAAACCGCTTCTGCAAATACACGGCCCGAGGCGCAAGCGTCTCTTGCAACACCTCAACCAGCGTCCCGGCAAGTTTTTCGAGTGACGCAGAAAAGACATGAACAACCAAGAAATCGCCGTATCGATCGACCGTCATCCCCGGAAGAAAGTCTCCCTCTCCGTGGATGACCCGATACGCCGTGAGGTTCTCGAGATCCAGCAGCGATTGTCGAAGCCGATTGGCCGCGCGTACCCGACGGAGCAACGCATTTTTGTCGATCGCTTCATCAGGATCACGAGTGAAGACGCGGACCGCGATCGGGCCTTCAGCGTCGTAAATCCCCCTGGCCACAAATTCGCCGTTTGGATCCCAAAGTTCGACCGTCTCACCAGATTCGACCGACAGGGGACGCCCCATGGTGTCTCGAAAAACCCAGGGGTGCCCGGCGGAAATATGGCGGGCTGCCTCGAAAGGCAGGCGCAATGTTCCGCGCCGGACCCTCGGTGCTGGAACAACGTAGGTGTTTGTGCGCGAACGCTCGCGCGGCTTGGGCGAGGGTTCAAAACCCGTTTCGCTCGTCGAATCGAAAGTTGACATGGCGCGGAGCATACGGGCGTAGCCCACACCTCGCAAGAGGCGCGCATTCCCCGCACCCAAACGTACATTTGGCTTGAAAAACGCACGCCTCGAAAGGTAAAAGCAGCGGTCAGCACTTCTTTCAAGGAGTCGGCCCCGTCGTTGCAAGCAATTCCGAGACGGCCGTGCGACGGGATGCGGTGAAACAAGAAAGCGATGTCGATGCAGAATCCAGAGAAAACTCCTCGTTCGGTGCCTCCGCCGCCCCCGCCGGAGGCCTCGCACAGCCGCCCCAATGTACGTCGCCTGACGATGGATGAATTGCTGGATGATTTCATTGTCCGAGCCAGTCAGCGTGTCAGTTCAATTCGGGCGCGCCAGTGGGATCTTCTGATTCCGCCGATTGAAGTCGATGCCTCGCAAATCATCGACGATGAAGCAAAGGTTGCCTCCCATGACGCCCAAATGGCTGAACCGGCAACCAACAGCGCCATCGCAACTGCGCCTGAAAAGGTCGAAGCGCACATTCCGTCCGTGATTGTGTCGGGGGATGCACTGGTTCCTTCTCGCATCGTTTCCAGCGCGGTTTCAGTGTCTGAGGTCTCTGAACCCCTCGAGACGCCAGCCCCCGCCACTGTGCCAACTGAGAACCTGGCCGAACCCGCTGCGGCTGTGTCGGTCGCACCCTCTGCAAATCCAGCCGAAGCCGGGGTGCCTCACATTCCTGTCGAATCGTCACAGAGCGCGGAGCCCGAACTCGCTGCGTCCTCTGCCGGGGCGGCAACGGACACTCTTACGGGCAATGAAGCGGTCGCTGAGAAAGCCCCAGAAAAAAGCGAAGAAAAAAACGAAGAAAGAGACGCTCCAAGAACCGGTCAAACTCAGTTTTCGGCTCGCGGTGGGAAGAAACGGAAGCATCGGCGCGACCAACCGATTGCTGTCCCTCCAGAAAACAGAAGCACCGAGGCCCGTGCGTCGAGTGCGTCTTCGGACGACACTCAGCCAGAGCAAGAAACCCCTTCTGCGAAGGAATCGCTGGCAACCAAGGAAACCCCTCCGTCCGTTGCGTCGTCTGTGGAAACCGCTCGCGAGGCCCGCGAAACGAAATCCGCCCCGGTCCAGACCGCTTCTTCCGCATCCACTGCTGCCGCTTCGCGGCCCGTCCCGCTAAAGATCCCGGTCGAGTCGGCTGAGAAAAAGTCCGGGGGGAGAGGTGCGCTTTTCGTTGGAATAGCACTTGCCGCTGGCGTCGCCATCGCTGCGATGTACTTCCTGCAAGGCGGCAAGGGAACGAACACTGCGACGACTCCGTCTGTCGCACAGCCCGCTCCCGTCGTGCAACCGCCGCCTGTGGTTCAACCGGTTCCCGTTGTACAGCCTCCTCCGGTCGTGCAGCCTTCGCAAAATGTTCAAGACCCCTCGATACCTCCTGCGCCCTCTGCAACGAGTGGGGCGGCTTCCCTGCCTGCACCTTCTGCGGACACGAGCGGTCCTGTGACAGGCAAAACGGCACCGGCAGCAGAAACGCCGCAGGTCGCGCTTCCCAAACCCGAGTCTGCTCCGTCCGCAACCGACCGCGTCCTGCCGAGGGAGGCCACTTCAACGGCGTCCAGTGCGATGCCCGTTGCTGTCCAAAACGCTGAAAAGCCCACCGAAAAAGCAGAAAAGCCTGTCGAAAAAGTTGAAAAGCCCGAGAGGACAGAACGCGCGCTCAAAACGGATTCAGCGGTCACCGAAGACGCAAAGCCCGAGACCGAGAAGGCGTCAAAGGCGGCCAAACCCGAAAAAGCGGCCAAACCCGAGAAAACAAGCAAACCGGACAAGCCAGCGAAGCCGGAAAAGTCGGCGAAATCCGTCGCTGCACCGAAAACAGAGGCCGCCCCGAAGTCGGCGGACAAGCCCGAGAAGAGCGAGAAAGCTCCAGCCAAGTCAAAGAAAGACGAGACCTGGATCGATCCGTTTGCCCAGTAACAAACCACGAGGAACCCAAAAGGGAGCACGATGAGCAAGAAAACACTCCTCACAGCGACAGCGGTTGCGCTGGCAGCGATGTCCTTTTCCTACGAAGCGCCGTGGTTTTCGTGGCTGGGAGCGCAGCCAGCATCGGCACAGGAAGAAGACCCTGAGATCACTGCCGAGGCAAAGAAACACTACAAACTGGGCCAAGACGCCTTTGCAGAAGGCAAATACGACCTGGCCATCAAGGAACTCAAGCGAGCCTATGTGCTCAAGCGCATTCCCGCCATTTTGGTCAACATTGCGATGACTTATCGCAAGACCAAAGACTACGAAATGTCCATTTACTTCTATCGGAAGTTCTTGGTAGAAGCCCCTGCGGATGACAAACAGCGACCTTCCGTAGAAACAGGCATTTCGGAAGTTGAAAAGGAGCGCGCGGCCGCAAGTCAGCCGCAGTTGGCACCGGCAAAACCGGCGGTCGAGGCCGTCAAGCCGGCTGTCGAAGCCGCAAAGCCAGCCACCGAAGCCGCAAAACCAGCGGTCGAGACAGGAAAACCCTCGCTTGAAGCGGGAAGTCCAGTCTTGGAGGCGGGAAAACCGACAGTGGAAGCGGGAAAAGCCGCAACGGAGCCCGGCAAACCTGCCGTCGAAACAGCCAAGGCCAGCCCCGAAGCCGCAAAGCCGGCAGAAACGGCCCCCGCAGCACCGGCTGCCACAGAGAAAACGGCGACCGAATGGGCGCACACTCCTATCGACTCAGTGCCGCCCGGACAACCGGTGGACATTCGCGTGCAAATGCCCGTCATGAAGGGCGTCAAGGTCAAGGTCTACTTCCGCAAGGAAGGCCAAGCGTCCTTTGAAAATGCAGAGCTTAAGCGGCGCGGAAATGAGAAAGTCGCGCGCATTCCAGATTCCGTCGCGCAGGGGCGGTCGTTCCAGTACTACATTGAGGCCAAAGATCCCGCCGGTACGATCATCAAATCGATCGGCAACGAACTGTCCCCAAACCTGGTGCTGATTGATCCGACGGCGCGGCCCCAGATGATTGGCGCGGAAATGGTCGCCGATGCCTCGGATGACGATGAGGTTGCCAAGCGAAAGCAAGCGGGACCGACTCGTGACATTGAAAACGAGCAGGCGAGTTTTGACCTTGGAGGTCCGTCTGCGGCGATGGCTCGGCTTCGTCAGCAAATTCGCGAACGCGAACGAGAGAAATCGGGACGTGGGCGTGGCAAGCCGCTTCTTGGGCCGCTCGGTTGGTCTGGCGGCGCGCTGGCGTTGCTCGGCGTGGGAGGCTTGGCGGCTGGCGGTGCCTTCTTGGGAATGGCCTCAAGCTATTCCGATTTGGTCAGCAGCGATTCTGCCTGCAACACCAAAGTCAAAGTCGATGGTGTCCCGCAATGTCCCCACTTTGGACCGAATGACAACCCCGAGTTTTCCAAGACGCTGAAACCGGCGACTTATGACTATGAAAAGAAGGGTCTTTTGTACGACAAAGTGGGTACCGCGCTGTCAGTGGCTGGCGGCGTGGCTCTCGCTGGTGGCGCAGCGATGCTGACATACGACCTTGTGAAGCGATATGGGAAGGAAAAGCCGAAAGCGCCCAAAACCCGCAAGGTCAAAAAGGTGATTGAAGTCGAAGAGCCCGCGACCTCGTGGCTGATTGCACCGGTCGTTTCTCCGGGGTCGGTCGGTGTCGTTTCGCTTTTTAACTATTAGTGCCAAGTGAGAGGTCTTTGCATGCGTTCCGCGAAACTCCTATTTGTGGGTCTGCTGTTTGTTGGGGCCTGTTACAAGCCAAACTACAGTTCGGACGAAGACATGGGGCGGGCCTTCCGCTGCTATGTAAATGACAAACCGTCTTGCCCAGGTGATCTCGTGTGCTGCGTCGGCGATGTCTGCGGCGATGCGTTGCTCGATCCGATTACACAAGGGCCAGTGATTGATCCGAGCACGGGGCGACCTTTGGAGGGCACCTGCGTCAGGCCTCGCCCGCCCAAAGACATGGTGTCTACGCCCGTTTCCTACTGGGATTTTGGCGTGAAAGGGACGTACTACACCGGGGTCGTCAACGACCCCATGTTGACTGGAAAGGATCCAGACACCGGCCAATGGCGCTGCCCCCGAAAGCTTGAGCCGAACGATACCCTCGACGATGCCGTCGGCCTGGGCAGCCAACTTCCCATCGATCCGAATCCCACACCGGGCACTTCTTACGAGATTTGCCCGGACGAAACGGGGCCAGACATTCCCGACTTGGATGTTTTCAAATTCAAGATCGGCCAACCAACCAAAGTGTTGGTTCGTCTGACGTACAAAGTTTCCAACGGAGACTTGGATGTCGGCTTGTTTCGGATGGCAAAGGACGATGCGACCGGGGAACTCAAACCGCAGCGCGTGCTGACGGATTTGACGCCAGTGGACAACGCTTGTTTGGAAGCGTCGAATCTCCCTCCAACCGGTGCCACATCAGGACCCCTCGCCTACTACTACGTCGTCGTGCGCGGGACCAGTTCTCCTGAAAAGCCATCCACGTACACCATGAACAACTACGCGATTCGCGTGTATGGAGTGGCAACTTCAGGCGACACCTGTTCTCCCAAGAAAGACGGCGGCACCTAATCCCACGCCGCGTTCAGCCCGACTGTTCCTGACTGTTTCCTTCCCCACGAGTCACGACATGACCCCAAAGACCCCCCTGCGTCGCCCGATGACGCTTACGCAAAAAATTCTGGCCGCGCATGCCTTGGGCCTTCCCAGGCCTTTTGTGAGGCCGCACGACGTATTGCGCGTGCGCGTCGATTGGACAATTGCGAGCGAGCTGGCCTGGAATGGGATGGACAAGACGTATGACCTGCTCGGGCGGCCCAAACTGGCTCGGCCTGATCGGTTTTATCTCGCGATTGATCACACCGTCGATCCCACGACGCTCCGAAGCGATGCGCGTGCGCAAAAACTTGTGGAACTGTCGAGACGGTTCGCAAAAGAGCGTTCTTTGCGCCATTTCTACGACGCAAACCAGACCATTTTGCACACCAAGTTCTATCGGGATTTGCTGCTGCCAGGCCAAATCGTGATTGGAGCAGATTCCCATACCTCCTCCCACGGAGGTCTTGGTGCGTTTGCGATTGGGCTCGGGGGGGCCGATGTCACGGCGGCCATGGTGCTCGGCGAAACATGGATCGAGGTTCCCGACGCCATTGCGATTGAATACTCCGGCCAAGTCCCGTTCTTGCTGACCGGAAAAGACGTGATTTTGGCGACGCTCGGCAAACTTGGACGCAACACGGTCGCGATGGAGCGCACGGTCGAATATCGCGGTGCCACGCAAGCCTTTTCGACGGACATGCGCTTTACGATTGCCAACATGACTGCCGAATTTGGCGGTTTCAGCGGCATTTTTGAGCCCGATGAAGTGACCGCAGCCTGGCTGGCGCAAAGGAGCAATCCCCCTGCCCCATCCGAAGCTCTGTTTTTCCGGGCCGATCCCGACGCTGAGTACGCCGAACGTCACGCCCTTTCGTTGTCTTCGCTCGTGCCGCTCGTTGCAAAACCTTTTTCGCCTGACCAGGTTTCGCCCGTCGTTGATCACCTCGGCATGCCGATTCACGGGGCGTTCCTTGGTGCCTGCACAACCACCGAAGAGGAACTCGTGCTCGCCGGACTTCTGCTAGAGCAAGCCCTCGCCCGAGGCGAAAAGCCCTCCCAAACAGGTCGCCGGTTGATGGTTCCCGGAGACCTTTCGATTCAGGGCCGCCTCTTTGAAACAGGCCTATTGCGCGTCTATGAACAGGCCGGCTTTGCGATCGACCCACCGGGTTGTTCCATGTGCCTGGGTGTCGCAAGCCAGCGCGCGGGCCGAGGCGAAACTTGGTTTTCTTCCCAAAATCGCAACTACCAAAATCGCATGGGAGAAGGCTCTCTCGCTTGGCTCGCATCGGGACCCACCGTCGCTGCGGCATCTTTGGGCATGTGCGTTCGTGACCCACGCGATTTTTTGCCGTTCATCGACCCGGATCGTTTCGCCCGCATCCTCCGCCGAGACAACGTGCCCGTCCCCAGCATCGACGTGCAAGAACCTGCGGTTTCAGTCGTCACCGAGAAAGAAGTTCCCACCGACGCTGAAACCAAGAGAGCCCGACCGCCTGTCGTAGGTCGCGCGCTTCGTTTTGGCAACCACGTGGACACCGACGCCATCATTCCCGGTCCCTTCTGTCATCTGACCGATTGGACCGAGCTCGGCCAGCACTGCTTCGAGTTTGTGCGGCCTGGTTTTGCCGCCGCCTGTCAAAACGGGCAAAACATCGTCGTCGCCGAGGAAGGTTGGGGGTCCGGTTCCAGTCGTGAGCAAGCCGTATGGGCGCTCTTGGGTGCAGGCGTTCAAGTTGTCATTGCGAAGAGTTTTGCATTCATCCACAAACGGAATCTCGTCAACGAAGCACTCCCCTTTCTCGTTATCGAGGACCCAGCGTTTTTTGATCTTGTCCGAGACAACGAAACGCTCTGTGTCGATCTCGATGGTTCAGTGACCCACGTCGCCTCTGGAAAGTGTTTTCTCGCACAAACACCCACACCGCTCGTCTCTGCCCTCCGACGCGAGGGAGGTTTGGTTCCGGCCATCCGTCGCTTGGGCCCAAACGTGTTCTCACACCTGACCGCGCGCTGAGCCATTCCCCGTACGATCCCGCCTTTGAATAAAAAACTTTGTTTGGGCAACTGTGCGACGCAGCAACAAAAGCGCGGTGCCTGTGAATCGGTCTTTGTGTTTCGCAAACTTTGCCGCAGGAACGGTTAGTTGCTCGTGTTACGCTCCAAAACATGTTGCGAAAATGGCTCTCTGGCTTGCTCCTTCTGTCCGTCGTGACGATTCCCGTTTCGGCCCATGCCGATGAGGCCGCGGCCCAATACCAAAAGGGCTTGCAGTCCATGCAGCTTGGCAAACTCGATGATGCCCAAGCGGCTCTCGAGGAGGCTTTGAAACTCCGACCCAGTTATGCAGCGGCGGAACTGACTCTGGGAAACGTGCTCCGCAAAAAACAGCAGTGTGACAAGGCCATTCCCCATTACCAAACCACCATTCGGCTCCAACCCGACGACCACTTTGCTCACGGAAACCTCGGGATTTGCTTCGCACGAACAGGCAAAGACGCCGACGGAATTGTCGCTTTGGAAAAAGCGGTGCAGCTTGCTCCAAACGAAGTCCAGTGGCGATCGTCCGTCGCTGTGCTCTACCGACGCGCCAAGCAGTTTGACAAGGCGCTAGTCCATTTGGACAAAGCCGCCCAGCTCGATCCCAACAATCCCGATGTCCTCCGAAACTACGGAGTCGCCCTCCGACAGGCGAAAAACCTCGACAAGGCTGCCCAGGTCACTCGCCAGGCCATCCAGCTTTTGCCCAATGACAGCAACCTCCGATTCGACCTGGGTGCCATTTTCCGAGTGCAAGGCAAGACCACCGAAGCGATTGCCGCCTACCGAGATGCCGTAAAAATGGACGACAAAAACGCCGACGCTTGGTACGACCTGGGAGTGCTTCTCGCGCAGGACCGCCAAAAACCAGAAGCCATTGAAGCTTTCAACAAGTACATCGACCTGGTTGGGAACAAAAACCCAACTCAGCTAGAAGGTGTCCGTCAGCAAATTCGTGGCCTCGGTGGCACCGCTCACTGAGACATCCTGACCCATCCCAAAACACCCCTCAAAACGCCGCAGCCGCTCCCACAAGCGTCAACTTCCCCGTCAAACTTACCCACGGTGCCCACCGCGAGTCCGGCACAAAATACCGATACAAATCACACCCCGCCGGCACCAGCAAAAGAAGTCCCATGCCATACGGTGGAATCCCGCTCGCCCGCGACATCGACAGAACATCGCTCTGCGATGGCCCCACCGAGGCAAACCCCGTAATCGCGTACCCCACCGACAGCACCACATGAAAACCCAGCATTCCTTTCAGAAAAGGATGGTGGTGTTCCCGAAGCCTCGGATCGATCCGCAAGATCAGCTCTGAATACAGGTTCTGCATCGACAATCCCGCTGCCGGAATCGCGTACCGCAAACGAGGCGACAACTCCGGCTCTGATGGCTGGATCGCAAAAAACGGAAACGGACCCGTCGATACAGGCCGAAACTCCGGCTTTGCATCCACCGCAAAGTCGAGCATCAAATGCCCCCCTTCGTGCGCAACAAAACCAGTGACCACACCCCCAAGCAACCACAACCAATCTGTAAAACGTCGAAAATCAGCCTCGGGAAGCGCGCGGACGGAACGCGGACACAGCAGCCCGAAACACAGAACCGCTATCTGACACCACAGCACACGGGTTTTCATCCAGGTGCTTTTCCCATACTTCCCCCCGTCCGCAAAGTGCAATGAGATCCGGCCCACAGACCACTTCATCGGTCGTTACAAAATCGTGACAAACTCGTGTTCCTACTGCGACAGACTTCCGAGTGCAGTATGGGCGTGTCGCAAGCAGCACTCTCTATCCAAGCCCAAAAGACCACCCTCGATCTTCACTCCCTACTTCGCAAGGTTGATCCAGCCACCTATCGCGCTGAATGGGAAGCAGACGCCCGAGCCCAACTCAACCGCATCCGAGCGCGGATTGCTTCGTTGAAAGAGGCCTTACAACAAACCCCCAAAACGCCCCAAGTGACTCCTCTGTCTGATTCCCTTGAGCAGCTTCTGTCTGCGCTCCAACGAGCAGAGGAGTTTCAAACCGCTTCTCCCAAACAGTATTGGGCCGCATTCCTACACGAGGTCCATCCTGCCTATGAAAAACTCGCCGCCTGGCTTCGCACCGCCCATGTCGTCTGTCCCAGCCTGCGACCCACCAACTACTATCGAAATCTGTTTCATGTAACTTCGGCGTTGGTCGCGTTGGGAGTCGTGGCGCTCGCCCCATCCCAGGGCTTCATCATCTTTCCCGCCGCCTGCTTTTGTCTGACCGCGTGGAGTCTGGAAATCGGACGTCGCTTTTCCCCCCATCTCAATGATCGCTTGATGCGCTTTTTCGGAAGAGTGGCCCACGTTCATGAGCGCCATCGCGTCAATTCCTCGACGTGGTACGCGACCGCCCTCCTCCTACTGTCTGTCTTCACCACTCCCGCAGTCTCTGCCTTTTCCGTAGCCGTTTTGGGAATCGGAGATCCCATCGCCGCATTGATCGGAAGACGCTATGGGAAGACCCCTCTTCGCGCAGGGCGTTCTTTGGAAGGAAGCCTTGCATTCTTTTGTGCTGCGTTTCTGGTGTCGCTCCTCATTGCAACCGTTGCACTTCCTTTGGGATTGCCCCAAACGCTGTCTGTCGCGCTCGCGGCTGCCGCTGTGGGAGCCCTTACTGAACTCTTCTCAACGCACCTTGATGACAACTTCACCATTCCCATCGCCGTCGCCATCGGCGTACAAAGCTTCCTCTATTTTGCCTAATATCTAGTTCCCATCCAGATACGTAGCCCGAAGGTCTATTTTCCGCCCTTCCCTTTTCGAGGGAGTTTCGATGGTTCAGTCCCGGAAGCCTTATCGCTTTCTTTGAGAGAACCGGAGACTACCTCTGGAGTTCTGTTCACATTTTGCGAACGGATCGTCTCCTTTCCTTTCTCTGTATGGGTCTCCTTCCGAGTCTCCGTTCGCGGTTGGCTCGCTCGCCCAACAACAAAACCGCCCCCTATCCCGGCGATCAGAGAAGCAGCCGCCACGATTTTCCAAGGGTTCCTTACCGCTGCGCGTGGTCCTACCGTGTTGGCGTTGTTCTGGGCAGCCAACAGCGTCGTAGGTGCTGCAACCGAAGCCGGCACCGGCGCTCCATTCCGAACCTCCTCCTTCGCCAACTCCCCCCGCGAAAGGAAGCCCACCAACGCCTGTTCCGCTTGTCGCATGGTCATGCGTAGCGTCGCGTTCTTTTGAAGCAAGGACATCACAAAGTCCGCAGCCGGTCCCCACAGGTGAGGCGCAAACATACTCACCGGCTTCGGAGGTTCACCACAATGTGCCCGCATCACCCTTCCCATTTCCCCCACAAAAGGGGGAACCCCTGCGAGCATTTGATACATCAAGATGCCCAGCGAATACACATCCGTACGCCCATCAATCGAATCCAACCCAAGACACTGCTCTGGTGACATGTACGTCGGGGTCCCCAAAGTCATCCCTGCCGAGGTTCGCCGTTCCGAAGAATCCAAAAACCGCGCCAAACCAAAATCCAAAAGCTTGGTCCTCTCTCCCCCATCCACATCCGGGTCCCTCACCAAAAAAACATTCTCCGGCTTCAGGTCT
>DAOLIT010000082.1:0-23020 GCA_035328405.1 Pseudomonadota bacterium
AGAGACGCATCCAACATAACCAGGGGTTGGCGGATGGGGTGCGAGAGGGACGCTTAGGGGCGCTTTGGGAAATCAATTTTCTGGCAAACAGGGGTCGTGTCAGGATACGGATTCTCGCGCCACCAGACGATAGACCACGGACAGACAACGTCCCCTATGTGGTCCGCATCAAACCCTGACGCCAAGCCACGCAAACCCCGGAACCCTTACAGCTATGTGAATCGGCCAGGGAGTAGGCCAGGGAGTAGGCCAGGAAATGGCCAGGCGTTGCTCAGGAGTTGGATGCGTGTGCGACGTTTGCAGTCCATGCCGTTGCGCAGAAGATGCGTTTTTGAAAGGGAATCGCGGTATGCTGAACCTTTTTCTCGGGTGGGGTTTCATGCTGCTGTCGATCGCTGAAGGGGTGCTCTTGGATCGGGCACGGGCCGAGGGTCTTGTGACCGATTCGGACGTTGAAGCTGCGCAAAAGGAACGTTCGCGGGGCACAGTCGAACGAAAGTGGGGTCCTGTGCTGGATGTCCTGATCGCACACGGCAAAATCACCGACGATACGGTGCGCAAATTGCGGGATTCCTTGACAGAAAAGGGGCACCATGCAGAACAGTCCGCACTGGATCGCACAGTCGATGGGAGTCTTGGGCAGACGCTCCAAAGTGAGGTCCAGGGCGCGGCTCTCACA
This sequence comes from Pseudomonadota bacterium, assembly GCA_035328405.1. Taxonomy (GTDB): domain Bacteria; phylum Myxococcota_A; class Polyangia; order Palsa-1104; family JAEUJZ01; genus JAEUKA01. Next base: position 680 of record DAOLIT010000082.1, read on the forward strand.
CAATCACCCCAACAGACTTTCCCTGTTCCGCATTGGGACAAGTACGAATTTCTAGAACTCCTCGGGCGGGGCGGAATGGGGGCGGTGTACAAAGCACATGACCGACGGCTGGGCAGGACGGTTGCGCTCAAGTTCATCCACGGAAACGACCCCGGAATTACGCAGCGTTTTTTGCAAGAAGCGCGCTCTCAAGCACGGCTGGAACACCCCTACATTTGCAAAGTGTACGAAGTGGGAACGGTGGATGGAAAGCCGTACATTGCGATGGAATTTATCGATGGACAGACACTGGATCGCGCGGCGAGTCGAATGGAGCTTGCGGAAAAGATTGCGCTGCTGAAAGAAACCTCGTTGGGTCTGCACGCGGCACACGCGCAGGGAATCATTCACCGAGACATCAAACCGTCGAACGTCATGGTTCAAAAGACGCCCAATGGGGGTCTGCGTCCGGTGATCATGGACTTCGGTTTGGCACGCGAAAGCGGCGATTCCCATGGGCTCACAGAGTCGGGTGCCGTGATGGGTACACCGGCCTACATGTCCCCGGAACAAGCGAGGGGGGAAGCTCGGAAACTCGACCACCGCAGCGACGTGTATAGCCTGGGAGCAACGCTGTATGAAGTGCTGACAGGAAAGCCCCCTTTCGAGGATCAAACCGCGCTGAACATCATGCTCAAAGTGATGAACGATGCGCCGACTCCGATCCGACAACGGAATCCCGCGCTGCCGGAATCACTTGAGTTGGTGGTCAGCAAGTGCCTGAACAAGGAACCGGAAAAGCGGTACCAAACCGCGTTGGAACTTGCAGAGGATTTGGGTCGCTTTTTGTCCTCCCAAAAAGTGGCGGCCAAGCGCCTGAGTTATTCCTACCGGCTGTGGTATTGGGCGCGAAACAACCGGACGCTGGCGTCGCTGGCGACGGCTCTGTTGTGCAGTGTGCTGGCGGGTGCGGGGTTTGGCATCCGCGCGCGATTTTTGGCAATCCAAAAGGAACGGAGGGCAAAGCAACAGGCAGAACTTTCGCGCTGGATCGGACAGGGTGTGAAGGACTTGGAATGGGTCGCGCGGACTGCATTTTTGTTGCCGCTTCACGATGCGGGAGAGGAAAAACAGCTTGTGCGCGAACGCATGGCAGAGATCGAAACCGAGCTGCAACGTCATCCAGACATCGGGCCCCCTCTGTTGGCGTATGCACGCGGACGTGGCTTTTTGGCGCTTCACAAGTGGAAAGATGCAGAGGCAGAACTCCGTCGAGCAGAGCAGCTTGGGTATGTCGATTTGGAGCTAGATTATGCGCAGGGCCGTGCGCTGGGTGCGCTGTATTCCGAGGCGCTGGAGGAAGCGCGAAAAAGCGGGGACAAGAGCTTTTTTGAGAAGAGGAAAGCGGAACTGGACCAGGAATTGTTGAAGCCCGCAATCACGCATTTGGAACGAAGCAGAGGACTCCGTACTGTGTCTACCGCCTATGTGGAAGGACTCATTGCGTACTTTCAAGAACGGCGCGAGGTGGCGCTCTCGCGGGCGGAACAGGCACACAAACAAGCCCCCTGGTTGTACGAGGCTGTGCTACTGACCGGGGATGTCTTTTTGGCGCAGGCGCGGAACGAGCGGGATTCCGGGGCACACGACGCCGCCGAACAGAGCTTTGCGAAGGCCGTCGCACGATACAAACAGGCCGCCGAAGTAGGTCGTTCCGATGCTGCCGTCTACGAAGCCCTGTCCGAAGCCTACATCCGGTGGGAGGAGCTGGATTATTTTCGTGGAAAGAATCCCGACCCCCACCTCAATGAAGCCCTAGCCGCCGCAGACAAAGCCCTCCTGGCCGACCCCAAAGAATCACGCGGCCATACGAAAAGGGCGTTTGCGTACTACTTCTATGGGGATTATGCCAAGCAGCGGCTGAAGCCCCAGGACGTGCTCGCCGCGCGAACCGAGCAATTGAAAGAGGGTTTGTTGGCGATAGCAGCGCACCCGGATGATTCCTATGCACACGACACAACGGGTACAGCTCGATTTCGCCTTGCAGAGATCCGGATCGGAAATGGTCAACCAGTCGGTACTTTGCTGACAGACGCCTACGCCAACTTTGCCGCCGCAACAACCTTGAATCCCCGTTTCCCTTGGGCCTACAACGACCACGCGATCGCACTTCTGGCTGAAGCCAAACAACTCCAGCAGCAGAATCGGAATCCGCTGCTCCTGATTCGGCAGGCCGTACAGCTTGCGGAGAAAGCACTGGACCTTGATCCGAAGTACATCTACGCGCTCAACACACTCGTACTGGCAAGTTTGCGGGCGTGTACGTGGCAGACGGAGCACGGGCAAGATCCAGGACCGTGGGTATCACAGGGTCTGTCGGCAGCGCAACGCGCGCTCGCACTGAACCCCAAGTACTCCTTTGCTTGGGGGAACATTGGCAGCCTCAGCCTCCTACACGCGCTGTATCTGGCCCAAGCCAACCAGGATGCATCGCCAGCGGTTCAGACTAGCTTGGCAGCATATCAATCCATGGTAGTGATCACCGGTCCGTCGGTCGAAATACAAAGTCTGCGGTCGGTCGCGTTCCATGTGCTCGCGGCCCAACAGGTCGAGCGCAAAGTCGATCCAACAGATAGCATCCAACTAGGCCTTGCAGCTCTAGAGAAGTGTGATTCTCCCCCGATCTCAGATCCTTACTGCATCGATGCTGTGGCCAAGTTCTCTGCGGACCAAGCCGCGTGGCAGAAAGCGCAAGGGAAGGACGATCTCGCGACCCTCCAGCAGGCGATGCGCTGGTTTGAGCACGCGCTGTCTAAGATGCCAAATGACGAAACGGATTCGCTCCTTTCCGGGGCGGAAACCGTCCTCAAAACGGCAGAATCCCTACATTCCCACGGCAAACCCCCGACACCTGTCCTGCAAGTTGGGCATACGTGGATCGACCGCGCTCTCGAATTTTCGCAAGGAATTCCCAGAGCACTTGCACTGCGCGGAGCCTTCAAGGCCGTGGAAGCCCGAGCCGAGCGGAATGAGAGAAGGGCAAAAACGCTGCTGCAAGCATCACAACAATCTCTACTCGTCAGCTTCGGTGGAAACCCTTTGCTCAAACGGAAGTATGGGAGATGGCTGGAAGAAGTAGAGGGGCGGTTAGGGGGAGCGCCAGGGGAACCAGCAGAGAAGGCGCAGAAGGCCGATCTGGGGAAGCGTTAGTTTGCGATGCAGTTGCCTCCGCCGTCTGTGCCGGTGCATGGGCGGGCGCTCAGGAAGACGCGCGTGTGGCCTGCCGTACACGCCACGTTGCGGGCGGGGCATGTGCTCAGTTGGATTTGGAATTTGCTGATCGCCGTTGGATCATTGCTGCGGTATTCACTCGCGTTCACGCACGAGGCACCATGTTCATCCCAGAAAGCCTCCATCGAGGCGAGGGTCTGGTTCGTATCGGGGTGGACACCCACGCGATCCTTCACATGAATGGTCGTGGCCATCGGCGCAAAGTCACTCTGTCCGGTCGTCCCCGCCGATCCGTTCCCACAGAAGTCCCCCCGTTTCATTCGCGTACAGGCTTTGTGAATCGTGACCATCGACTGGGTTTGGCCATTTTCATCGACGCGACTGCCCCACGGACCGTACCCCCAATCCACACATCCTCCCACCACGTCGTGCGTACATCCCAGGGTGATGGCACCGGCCTCTTCAGACCGGCTGCCGTCCGGTGCCCAACGCGCGCCACCGATGGGAATCACGTACTCAGCAATTGGAGTGGGAGTGCCATCAGCCCCGATCACGCTGTGGGGACAGAACGTCGGGGCGGTGTCTGGATCGGACCCCTCCGCGATCCACAGTGCGGTGTATCGGGTAAAGGAACCGCCTGTGTCCACGGAATGGGGGGTCATGCGCAGGACACCCCGAAGACTCTCCTGGTTCACCTGAAAATCAAGGGTGTGACCGGAATGTGAAATCAGCTCTTCGCGATCTCCCGAAAGTTGGAACGTCCCCTGTGCCGTCGTCAGCTCCCCCGGTTGCAGGACCACACCATCATAGGAAATGGTTTCCACCGACGCGAACATCGGTTCGGTCAGCGTGCTCAAATACCACTGTGCCCCGGTGTAGGTCAGCCCCGAAATCCACGCATCCCCGACTTTGCCGCCAAGCAGTTGGTTGTAATTTGCGTTGGACCAGCCGTCGGTTCTGGCGGCTTGGCGGGCTTGGTCTTGGCGGGGTTGGCTGGGGTCCGGGCCACAGCCCAGGGCGAACAGAGACGCGAAACACAGACCTGCGAGTGTTTTGGAAAACGACATCAGAGACTCCTTGGAAAAGGGGTTGTGGACAACGCGAGCACTGGCGCGCGCCGCCCTTCTTCTGGAAATACAAACTCAAACGCTGTGCCAACAGAAAGGGTAGTGTTGCCCAAAACACAGGTTCAAAAGGGGTTTCTGAAACAACCAAAAGAGAACCCCCGGAAAGCAATAGGAATTTTGCGTTGTGCGTTTGCGATTCCCTTCCCAAAGCAGCCTTATAGGGTCCCTTTGGGGTCTCACAAAAACTCCAGAAACGCCTGACACGGTGCCGATACAGACCTGACACAGGCCTGACACAAGTGTCACGCCATCGAAGCGCCTGTGTTCGTGTTCAAAAACAGGGCTGGACAGATCGACCCCTTTCGCAGTACGCATGGGTGATGCACAAGGCAACGTGGCTTGTAAAAGGACTCCTTTCCATGCGTTTTTTCGCATTCCTTTTCGCACTCCTTCCCACACTCCTTTTGTTTGGTCCAAAAGCGGGAACCGCCGGGGATTTGGAAGCGACCGATCAGGAAGCAGCGCAACTGTGCAAGGCGTCTGATGCGAACATGAGCACCGTCGCCCGAAGACCACCGACCCACATGCAGCGTTGTCAGGCTGCTTGTCGGGGAATCAAGGGGGCGTCCGCCCACTCGCGCTGCATCCACAACTGCATGTCGCGCCGATAACGCGGGAGACATTCCTGTTTGGCCCGTCTGGCCGTTTCGGAATCCAATGGGAACCGGAAACAGACGTGGCGCATCAGGAATCGCTGTCTTCTTCGTCGAGGGTTTGGTCTTTTGCAAGGTTGATTCCGCTGATTCCGTATCGGGTGAGCAAGCGTTTCAACTGCGTTCTGTGCAAACCCAAAAGACGCGCGGTTGCGCTGATGTTTCCGTCGGTGCGGCGCAGGGTGTCTTCAATCTGATTGCGATCGGGGGGGTCTTTGCGACAGGCCGGAGGGGTAAACAAAACGGCGCAGGGTGGAAGCGGTTCCTCTTTGTGCTCAAGGGGTTGTCCCGCGTGCGGTGCCAAATGGTTGGCCTCGAGGCGTCGGCTGTCTTGACCGAGCGCAAGTTGTGCGGAGGCGCGCGTTTCTGCGAGCAATTCCCGAACATTTCCGGGCCATTTGCGAAAGAGACATTGTTCGACAAACAGCGCATGGATGGCGAGTTTTTCGGGAAATGTCCGCACGGCAAGCTGTATCAACCACGGGATTTCATCCAGGCGATGATGCAAAGAGGGAATGGCTACGCTGGGACTTGCAACACGAAAATAGAGGTCCTCCCGGAATCGTCCATGGCTGACTTCATGTCGCAGGTTGCGGTGGGAAGCTGTACACAGATGCAGACTCACAGGCCGGGACCGCAACGCCCCCATCGCGAGCACTTCGCGCGTTTCAATCACACGCAAAAGTTTGGCTTGCACAGACAGGTCCAGCTCGGCCACCTCGTCGAGAAATAGTGTTCCTCCATCAGCGGATTGGATCAACCCCTCACTGTCTGACACAGCCCCCGAAAACGCACCCCGTTTCGCACCAAACAACAACCGTTCGGCAACCCCAGGAGCGATGGTTGCGCAATTGATCGGAACAAACGCACCGGTTGCTTTGTGGGCGTCATGAAACGCTCTGGCAACCCCTTCCTTTCCGCTCCCGCTCTCACCTGTGATGTGCAATGTGTGTCCGTATTGAGCAGCTCGATTGGTTTGGGACAGCACTTCTTGCAAGGCGGGACCGACGACGCGATCGGCAGAAACAGACATTCCGAATTTCTGATACCGCCGCAGGTCTCCGCAAAACAGAAACAGACTGTCTCCTACACGAAGGACCAGGGAGGAGGCGCTTTCATGGGCGTTTTGAAGGCGCACGCCATCGATGTACGTTCCGTTTTGGCTCCCCTGATCTTGGACGCGAAAACGCTCACCATCAAACCAAACCGTGGCGTGCCGACGAGACATCCGTGGATCGGTAGGCATCGCTGTTTTGCCGTCGCCGCGCCCAACTTCCAGCGGAGCATTTTTGGGAATCGGAAGTACGACACAACGGGGTTCCCCTGCGGTGAACACCTGAAGCAGACCGGGAAGCGGTTGTCCGTCGTCCACCGCGTTTGCCCGCCCGGAAACGGAATCTCGCAAAGTCACTGGTTGATCACTCATCATCCCCCTCTTGCTGGGCGTCCCGGCCAAGTCCCACGGCCCGAGCCGCAACATCGCGGAAGCATGATATCACGGCGTTTTGCGACGGGAATGTGTGGAAAAAGGGGGCGTGGACCGGATGGTTGTAAAAGGACAGAATCAGCTTGGAGAGACCGGCTGCGCAAGCGCGAACAAATCGCGGGCAAATTCCTCTGTGGTGGAAACCACGACCCGCGCCGCAAACAGGAGAGCGTCATCTGTCCACTCGTTGTCGAGGGCAGGCAGTGTGACGCGGAAGTACACTTCTCCCTTGTCGGAATTGAGAACCCAGGTTCCCATATAGATGCGGGCGTTCAGCCGAGTCAATGCCTCGGAAACGGCGGAAAAGCGCGAAGGGGGAACCACAAAGGGAAGAGCCATCGCAAAGGTCACCATGCTGCGATCGAGAAACGGCAGAATTTGTAACAGGGTCTCGTGTTCTAAAACCGGATACACGACCGCGAGCTGTCCCCGTTCCGCGTTGTCGAGGAAGCGGAAATTCTGGCGTTCGCAGAACGCCTTGGCGTTTTGGTAGTTCAGCAGATAGCCAGCCATCGTCGAAACCTCGTCAGAAGAGCAGCATATCAGGCCGGGTGTGTCGAAGATAGGGGGGCGCTTAGAACCAACCTGTGACTGTGTCCCACGCAGAACTGGCGGCGTTGGAAATGCCTCTTCCGACAGAACTGGCGGCGTTCGAGATCCCTGTCCCCACGTCGCGGATGCCTTGATCAACGTCGATGGTATGGCCGAACACGTTGAGATCCAGGTTGCCTTGCGCGAGGTTGAGGTCTGCGCCGACTCCGTTTTGACCGCCGACGTTGAAGTTTGCCGCACCTTGACCCACATTGACGCCACCGCTGGCCTGGGCCCAATCGCCGAGGGTGAGGTTGTGACCAGCGAAATTGACGTTGCTGCCGGCGAGGCTCAAGTTGCCGTTCGCTTGCCCGTGAAGCAGGTCCACATTGCCGCCGCCCGAGGCGTTGACTTTGTATCCCATGTCTGGCACGTCGATCATGTGGCCAAACAGATTGAGATGTGCGTCGCTGACCTGTGCGCCAGATGACAGATTCTTGAAGTTCCCGCCGGCTTTGAGCTGGGTCAGGTCGTAGCTTCCTGACGCATGATCCAGACCCAGGCCGGACTTGAAATTGCCCGTCGCACCGAGTTGCTCTTTGCCGCCCCAATTGATTCCCGCGTGTCCCCCCTGAATGTTGAGTACGTCGAGCCGTGCTTTGTCGACGTCGGCGTTGCCAGTCAGACCGAAGTTCGAGGTGTGCGCATCGAGCTTGCCGATGTTGAGGTCGAGGGCATTCAACTCTTTGGCACCCAGGTTGCCGCTGAGCTTGCCGATGTTCGCTTGGTAGTCGAGGTCTTTGAGTTTGGCACCGTGCGCGCCGACATCGTACGCGGTCAAATTGGTGTTCATCAGGTTGGTGTTGTACTGGAGTTTGCCGATGTCCACTCCACCGACGGAAGCCTCGCCCAACTTCAGGTTGTTTCCAGCCAACCCCCCAAGGTAGCTGTGGCCAATGTCGAGGTCCTTGCCCCCAATGTATCGGTATTTGCCGTTTTCCAAGCCTGCATACAGTCCCTTGTCTAGGTTGAGTCCGACGTTGGCGTTTTCGCCTGAAAAGTGGTTGTAGTAACCCTCGCCGAGTTTGGCGTGACCTTGGTAGAAGTCGCCCACTTTGGCGTTCACGTCGAGACCGCTCATGGTGAAGGCATCAAAGCGACCTTTCTTGAGGCCCACATCGAGCCCCTTTTCGCGCGACAGTTCCAGCGAGCCGCCTTCGCCCACAAAGCCCTCGTTGAAGCTGCCGAGCTTGGCACCGATCTCGCTGTTGCCTGGCCCTTTGATGCCGGCGTGTAGGTCTTCGCCCGACAAGCCCCCCCACGACAATTTGTCAAAGCCAGCCTTCAGGTTGGGGTTCTTCAGACTGGTCACATCGTACGAGAGCTTGGCCCCTTCGATGCTGTTGGTTGCGCCCAGGTTTTTGAAGCCGCCAGTCGTGGTTGTGCCAAGCAAATCGTTTTTGGCAGCAAAATTCAGGTCGCTCGCCCGCCAGCCGAGACCGTCGAGTTTGCCGACCTCCAAGCTTTCCTTCCCGAGGCTGCCTTGGTACTTCACATCGTTGACGATGAAGTCGTTGCTGAAGTGTCCGAGGTGCCCGTCAAAACTGCCGAGTCCTTTTGCGCCGTACTTGAGGTTGGCATTGTCGAGCTGCATGCCACCGCCGCGCCCGCCGCCCGTGACGGTGAGCTGACCCGTGCGTGGGTCAATTTCGGCCCGTCCTTTGACATCGTAGCCACCCGTCACGAAGTTGCCCACGCCGCCCCCGGCGTAGACTTCCTTGTTGCGCGAGCCCATGTCAAAACTGGCATCTTTGAGCGATGCACCGCCCCAATTGCCTGCACCTTCGGCCCATCCGACGCCGCGCTTTTGGTCCCAACCGGCACCGCCTCCAAAGCTGTCGCCCGTGTCCCATGAACCAACTTTTGCGTTGCCCGTGAACGCGCCTTTGCCGATGTCGAAGTTGGCCTCACTGTTGAGGATTTTGTAGCCTCCGCCATTCCATTCGCCATTGGCCCCAAACGAGCCGGTCTTCGAGTCGTAGTAGCCACCGCCACGCACTTGATAGCCTTGGCTGGCGTGACCGACCTTGACGTTGCCGGTTCCGATCGGGGTGTTCACGTCAACGTGCGCGTTGTCCACCCCTGTGCGCTTGCTAAACAATCCGTCGGCACCATAGACACCATTTTCATCCTTCCAGACCTGGCCACCGGCAGCGTATTTGTCGAGATAGGCGTTGTCGAAGCCGCTCTTCACGTCGCCGAGCGGACCATACTTGCTCTGTGCAGAGTAGTTGGCGATGCCAAATGGTGTGTAGTTGCCCTCTGCACCATAGCCACTTTTCGCCGCGATGGGCTGGCCTTTTTCGTCGGTGGCGCTGGGTGTGCTGAACGAATACGCGCTGCCGCCGACACCGCGATAAAACGTCGCATCTCGGCTCTCTCCAAATCCGCCGAAGGAGCTGTCGAAACCCAGGTTGTTCATCCAACCGGCGCTACCGCTCACTCCGTCGTAAGTACCTCCTTTGCTGTCGCCGCCGTGCCACGAGGACCAACCGACGCCGCCCCCGCGCCCCGCATGAACAGACGAGCCACCATAGTGGTCGGATGTACCGAAACGTCCGTCCTGCACAAAACCGAAATTGTTGCCAGAGGATTGCTTCTCGACGCCATACAGGGCGCTCGAGACATCCGATGACTGCAAACCTTTCATCATTCCGTTTACTGGACGGCTGCGCTCGCCAAGAAGACCCGCGCTGGCGTTGCGCTCGGCATAGGAAGTGACCGCTTTGGTGCCGCTGCCAACGGTGCGTTCGGATCGGGCACTCAGATTGGCACTGTAGGGTGCCGAGTGTCCCTCATAGGTGCCAACGCCACCCCGTACTTGCGCTGTTTCGCGAACCGGAGCCTGCTTGCTGCCTGACGACGTGCTGCGCTTGTATTCAAATTCCGACATGTTTTCACACTGGATTACAGAGTTTTGAGATAGCTAGATCATATATCGACAAAAACAAGGAAAAATTGCCCATTTATTTTTTGTGTAACTATGCAGAATCATCGGATTTTTTGTGGCAGACCGATTTAAAAAATCTCGGATAACATCCGCTATTTGCATGGCTTATCGTCGGTGTCTCGATGACTCTCAGCCGAGCCGATCGGCTACAGAACCAGACAGCGAAACAGCAGTGCGAGTGCTTCGTCGGCTGCCCTTGTATCAATTTTGTATATTTGCAGATAAGCCCTGACTTCATCGGCACTTATACCATCCGTTACCAGTTCCGCCAGTTCCGCAGCGAGGGGCGATATTGGTATCAGCGGCAAGGAATTTCCAACCGCCAAGAGCAAAGCAAAGTGACGGTGGCCCAGCGCCGCCAGCCACACGCGGTAGTGCTGCCAAGCCCTCCGAACGTGTTCGAGCTGCGCTTCCAGTTGGTCGTCCTTTTCCAAAGGGGTTCTGCCCAATGCTGAACCCGGACGACCCTGGGCAGCGACAAGCTGACTCGTGCGCCGAACTTTTACCCGCAGCTCCTCCGATAGGGGAATGTTTGCCACCCACGCGGCCAGTCGAGGCAATACCGCTGCCAACCGAGGCACAAGGGGCAGTGCTCGCGGCACTTCACGCAAAAGCTGACAGTAGTTTTCCTCGGAAAGCGGAAACGGAAACAGACACTGTGAGCAGTGATGCTCGACCGGACAGAGATCACACCCTCGTCGTGTACGCATCGCGTTCGCCAGCTTTCCCAACGACGCGATGAGGTGCTCCGTTGTGTCCTCTTTCCGTCCGATCGGTTGTCCATACGTACAGGGTCTCACCGTTCCCCCTGCCTCGAGAATCGCGCCCGCAGCACCATCAAAACCCTGCGGAGTCACACACCGCCGCGCGCCGTATCGACACGCATCGAGCAGCACAAACGGACCCCCCTGTTCCAAACACATCACGCCTGCATCGAGCGATCGCAACATCCGCTGCAACACCGCGACATCGGCAACACTGCCTACTATGGCAGACATGGGCATACATGTGTCTGGATTGGGCCGACGACGCGCGTGTTGGCAGAGCCGCGAGAGAGGCACATACGGCTGGATCATCGCTTCGCTGTCTGTCGGGGGCCGCCACGACATGTTTCCCACGGGCCGTCTCTGGGATTGCTCCACAGCAGGCGCTTGAATGGTCACCAGGAAGCGGTGGCGGGAAACCACAGCATCTCCCATGTAGGTGTTCGAGAGGTCAGACGACAATTGGCGAACCGTGAACCACTCGCGCTTGTAGGGCGTGAGCAACGGCTCGACGCGAACCGAATCCCCGTCTTGGCAATGCGGTGCCAGAATTTCGTCGAGCATCGGCGGTTTGCCACCCTGCCATTCAAACATCGTCGCCACCACGAGTGTACCCGACGGAGACAAATGTGCCGGCGCGGCTCTTAGCACTTCAAGCCGCAACTGATCGGCCACGCGCGTGTAGTGTGGTGCCGTCAAAATCAGGTCGAACAGCTCGCCGCGTATCGGCTCAAGCTGGTGTCCTTTGCGAAACTCGATCGCACCGGATGCGCCATTGAGTCGAGCATTAAACTGCGCAAGCTGAATCGCGGTTTCGTAGAGGTCCGTTGCCACCACACGATGGCCTCGCTTGGCACCCTCGATGGCCACGATGCCTGTTCCACACCCCAAGTCCAGCAACCGCCCCGCGTCCGCGCATTCGAGCTGCGCCAGCAGCGCATCGGTTTCGGGCCAGACATCTTGGAAGTACTCCGCAAGTCCGCCCAGTTCCATCACATAAAAACGGTCCCCGACGACTCGAATGCGATGCCGACCGACGAGTTTGTGATCGTCGTCTTTTGCAATCAGACCGAACCGCAAAAGGGGCCAGCTCTGTTCGGGAGGCAGCTTGTCAATCCGGCGCGATGTCGAGTTCGGAGCAAAAAGCGCTGAAAACGTGTCTCTCTTCTCGCGAAACAGTCGCGCAAGCGCACCGCGCACCGCCGCAAACTCATCCAGCCCCGCCGATAGCAAGAGGGATGGGTGCGGGGTCTGCCTACCGGTCGAAGCGGGGTTTCCCATTACTGTGCCGGAATGCGCTTGTCAAAGTCGGCCCAAATCCGTCGATCCCCACGGCAATCATATGTGCGGCACACGGCGGGGCGTTGCTCATAGACCGTGCAGCGGCACGTTCCCGCTTCATTGTGTACACAGTATCCATCGGGGCGGCGCGCGATCAGGTAGGGCTTTCCGTAGTCCCAGCGCAGCACTCGCTCATCCAGGTCTTGCGTCGACAACGGGAACACCAATGTGCAGCAGCGCGCCCGACACAGAGGCATCCGCGCTTCACAGTCAATGTTGGGAAAGCGGGTGATCGCATACTTGTCGGGATGCAGATGAATGACCGGTGCCAATTCTTCGCGCATCCGGCCTTGTTCCGTCTCCATCGCGGCCTGCCGCCGCCGTTCGTGTTCAGCCAACGGAACAACGCCCCGCGCGACCAAGGTCTCGAGCAGCGCGTAGTAACTGGCCGACAAATCCGCAAGTCGTTGTCGCGTCTGATGCTCGACTTGGTGGGCAAAACGCAACCCCCGTTCGATATCCTCAGGCGAAATGGGTCTTGGTGAAGGCAACGGTGCTCCGTCCGTTTCGGAACGATTTTTCATCGCTGGCGTCGCTGGCGTCGCCGACGGTGCCACAGGCGTTGAATCCTCGGTGTTCATCCTCTCCCCCTCTAACAATGAACGCAGGGGGAGTATGGTACCATCGCCTTGGTGTAACCGAGAATCCCATGCTGCGAAAAAACAACCCTGCCGCGATCTTCCCGAATCGACGTTTCTTGGGTCAACTGCTTGGTGTCGTGGTTGACGTTCGACCTGTCCTTTTGGGAATCGCCCTTTTTGGAGTCAGTGCTTGTCGGCCTTCCGGTTCGGCAAACACGGAAGGGAAACAGAGCATGTATGTACCCAAAAGCAACATGTACGGAATCATTCCTGAAAGCCCCCCTGTTGTGGCCAAAAAGGCCGCAAATCCGCAAGTAGAGGAAGCGGGTTTTCAAAAGATTCGGGAGTCGTTGTTTGCTCCTGAAACATGCCTCTTTAAGAAACCGGAATACTGCGTCCGCGACAAAGACTTCATCGATCCACTCATTCGGGAAGTTCTGGACAAGTACTACGACGGAGTCGTGCCAGACAAACCGGACAAACTCCTGGAAGTGCAAAATTCGGTGGCTGCCAAGTACCGCAATGCACTTTATGCGGCTGATGGATTGCACCGTGTGGAAAAACTGCTCGAGCAGCGTTTCCAAAACCCGACAGTGGAAGAACAGGGGACCTCGCTGGTGGTCGATTTCGGAGTCCTACCCGGAACCCTGGTCGTTGGTGCGCGGTGGTCGATAGGAATCAGCACTTCACCCCACCTGACCGACGGAGAATGGAATACAAAGGACATTGCGGAGCGGTTCAAAAAATACCATGCGCAGTTTCCGAAAGTTCACGCCGTGCGGCTCAAGGTCAGCATTCCATCTCGTATGCAGAGCAGCGATTGGATCTACCACTACAGCGTCACAGACGATCGAATTGTGGTGATCACGGGCAACTCCCCCAATCGCGGACTCGCTACCCCTTCCACAATCGGGCGGACGTTTGATCGTTTCCTCAAAGGTGAACAGAGCCTTCACACCAAACACCTGATCCACATCCGACTCAGCGACTTCAAACTGTAGTCCCGTTTCGGAATGAAAGCCTGATCGATTCCCAAATTCACCCGCTTTTTCACCACGCATTGCCTGGCTCGCCGTCGGTCATCGTCGATAGAGGTAGCGAACCTCGATGTAGACGTGATGCGAAAACGACCAGCCTAAACGCAAAACGTTTTGGGGAAATGTCCCGCGCTTGCGAACACAGTACAGCGGGAAAAGGGGGAGGGAATGGAACGGAATCGAGGGATTGTACGGAATCGAGGGATTACAAGGTGGGAGTGCCCACTCGGTTATTGCAGTAGCCGCTGGAGCCGCAGGTGGTTCCGACGGCGGTGTACCAGGCGCTCTTGCGGGTGCCGTACTGCCGATTGTCCGAGTGGGAATGCGCGCCGGTCGAGTTGCCCGTCGAGCCAATGAGGCCCAGCGCGCAACGGTCGCACGTTTGGGTGCCTTTGGGGCTGTTGGAATGGAGCTGCCGGAAGTCCCAGCCGCTGCCTCCGCTCACCACAAAGTAGTTGCCCGCGCCTCCGTTGCAGCAGCCCGCGCCCGCCGTGCAGCTTCCGCAACTGTTCGCGCAGCCAGCGTATTGGGTGTACCGATACGAACCGACCAACATCGCGCGGTAGTTCCATGCGCTGCACGTTCCGTTTGCGATGTCGAGTGCGGTATGGGAGCCTCCGCTGCACGAATAGTACGTGGTCGAATTGACCCGCGCATTCGGATCACAAATGGGGCCATTTGCCGTCGCAGCGCGGCCCGGAGCAGGGCCTCCCAACAGCGCGACACCAAGCGACAACATGCCCAGGATTCCAACCAACAAGGGAGTTCTTTTCATATCCACACCTCCTAGTGTGTTTTGGGGGTTTCCGGCAAAAGCCGTTGTTTTTCCCGCAGCAACAACGACCATTCTTGAAGCCCGCTGCGGAGGGCTTTTTGCCAAGCATCAATTTCAGGGGACAGATTGGGGTCCAGCGCGCGAAGGGTCTCGAGTTGCGAGAAAGCGTTGGGCCCCAACAGCCGAACCAGCGACGAGACAACCGCACTCCGAACATCGCGATTTTGGTCCTCCCGATACACATCCACAAGGCGCGAAATCACACGAGAGGAGGACGCCGAAGGGACTCCTCCGAGCGCCGCAATGAGGGCCACTCGGACAGAAAGCAGAGTCGGTTTGTCAGCCGCCGCAAGCAGCGACAACAGATCAGATACCGCATCTTCAGATACCGTTTCCATGGACGTTTGGGACAAAAGCCGCGCAGCCAAAACTGGATCAGGGGTCGGTCCCATTTGCGCCACGCGAGCGACGGCAATCGCTTGTTCGGATACAGCGCGATCATGGCCAAAATACACTTCGCTGTTTTCCGAAAGGAGGTTCTGCACAACGGCTTGCCGGACAGAAGGGGCTGGGTCTCGAAAGAACTGCGCGTAATCGACTCCTCCAAGTTTGGCCATGGCTTCCACAGAGCCCGTTCCGCGCAGACCCCGCAGCGTCGCGGCGCGAGCCTCTGGGTCACGATCGGTTTGGGCTCGCGAAAGGGGAGCGCGCAACACCTCGGGTTCTCCAAGGCGCGCCATTCTTGCGGACAGCGCACCGCTCAATTCTTCGATCATCGCAGGCTCTCGTTCGCGTTCAAATGCAGCGCGCAATTCGGCTTCAGGAATCGCGTGAGCTCGTTCCCGGAGCTGCTTCCGCAAGAACCGTTTGAGCGCGGGCGACCCACGCAAAAGACCCATTCGGAGCGTCTCCAATTGCCCCGACAGACTGCATTCCTTTTGCGTCAGCACCGACGGTGCAGGAGCCTTCTCATTGGGTGGTGCGGAATACCCCCGTTCAAGCGCACCAAGCAACAGCGCCATACCCAGCAGACTCACGAATGTTTTGGTCCATGCACACATCATCTTTTTCTCGGCCCACTCCCAAACCACTCCTCAACCACTCCTAAGCCCATTCCTCAACCACTCCTAAGCCCATTCCTCAACCACTCCTAAGCCCATTCCTCAACCATCGTCCAAACATTGGATGCGCTCTTTTTTTTCGAGCCACACCCGTTCAAAATCAACAACGCCGCGCGCATAAATCGCCGCAAAATCTTCATAATCGGGTCGCAAACGGGGATCGAGGTTCGCAAATTTCTCGAGCGTCGGCAGCGACTTCTGCCCCGCCGCACGCACGGCAAACCGGAAAATCGCCCACCTGACGCACAAGTCCTTTTCTTTCTCATAAGCTAGCGCGAAAAGCGTCAAGGCTTGATCGGGATTGTCGGACAGACCGAGCCGAAACGCGGCCATTTCACGGACCCCGCGATCTGGATCGTTTGCGAGCACTTTGGCCAAAGTTCCAAGTTGCGCGCTGCCCATCGGAATGTTGCCATACGAAGGCATCTCGAGAGCAAGCGACCGCACCGCAGGGTCCCCAGAATGTTGACCAATATCGAGCAGCTCTTTCACATACGCCCCCGCTTGCCCCGAACGCGCAAATTCCCCGCTCATAACTTTGCCTATCGTGCGCGTCGCCATCCACGCCACCTCGTCGCTGCGCGCGTCCATCGCGACACCCCTAAGCTGTCCGAGAGCCTCTGTGCCCAGCGTTTTTTGTGTTTCCAACGCGCCCAGCGCCGCCCTCCGCAAATCCATGTTTTGTCCCACGTCACCACCGAGTGCCAAGAGCTTTTCCGCGACCCCCTTTTGCTGCACGGCCTCTGTGTTTTTCACTGCTGCCAACAAATGAGTCGAAAGCGGAGGCCCGAAAGACGACGCCCAACCCACCACCTGCAACGCCGCCTGCGCATCATTCCCAATCACCTCGCTCAGCCGCTCCTGCAAGTATTCGAGCAGCAACGGATCGTCTCCTGAAGCTGCCAGCGCGGACCGCAGCGCATCCCGCAAATCGTGCAGCGTCGGACGGTCATCCAACGCGAACAGACCCTCCCAACACGGAGGAACCGGCAATTTCTCGACCACTCCCGTTGCCTGTTCCTCGCCTTCTTTTGGCGGCACATTCCCGCGATGTGAAAACCATGTGGACGATGACGCAAGCTCAGAACCGTCCGAATGCGCAGACTCGACAGCCCGGTTCCCCTTGCGCAGCCACAGCCACGCAACCACCGTCACAACCAACAGCGCCGCCAGCGCCAGATTTCGCCGCAACGACCGGAAAACAGTCATGATAAGCACCCACTACATCACACCTGCGCCCATGACAAAACAATTTTTGGCCCGAGTGTGATTCCACGAACAGGGCCGGTTCGTTTCCATCGCATTCCTCGAATCCCGATCGGCCCGATCGGCCCGCTGGACTCGATGAGGTGCCGTGACGCAGAGGTCATGTGACTGCGCATGGGGGCCTGCTGTTTTGGTAGACTTTGGGCGTGACCAATGGGGGAATCTTGTCTGGCTCGCATGGGGGACGCGCAGGCGAGCTGTTGAAAGGGCGCTATCGCGTCGGAGAAGTGCTCGGCGAAGGCGCTATGGGCATCGTCTACCGTGGCACCGACGAACATACACAGACCCCTGTTGCGATCAAGACGTTGCAACCCTCTGCGTTTCATTCTCCGAAAGCGCACGAGCGGTTTCAACGCGAGGCGGAACTTGCCAACAAATTGCATCATCCCGGAATCGCTGAAATTTTGGATTTTGGAACGGAAGGAGAGACCCCATTTCTAGTCATGGAATTGGTCGAGGGCGTCGAGCTGAGCGAAGTGATCGAAAAAGAATCCCCTCTCCCTCCCGCTCGCGCGCTCGATCTCATCATCCAACTTTGCGAAGCATTGGCCGAGGCCCACCGTCACAATCTGATTCATCGAGACATCAAACCGGCCAACCTGCGTCTTGTGGACTATGCTCCCGGAGGCCCCTGCCGACTCAAGGTGCTCGATTTTGGAATTGCCAAGGAAATGGGGGATGAACGCGGCCAACTTACGACGACAGGCGCGATCATGGGAACGCCCCTGTATCTGGCCCCTGAACTGCTGTCTGAAGTTCGAGCGGAACTCGATGGCAGAATCGATCAGTATTCCGTGGGAGTGGTTCTGTATCAGCTCCTCGCAGGCTGTCCACCGTTTGCCGGTCAGACGGTGGCTGCGATTCTGCTCTCCCATGTCACAACGCCCCCACCGCCCCCTCCTTCCACGGTTCCCGATCGGCTCCAGCACGTCGTCCTGCGCATGCTCAAAAAGACCGCTCAAGAACGCTATCCAACCGATGACGCGCTTCTGCATGCGCTCAAAGAGTGCATTCCTGTCTGTCGGTCGGCCCACTCCGCGCCCCGTGGTGCAACCCGTCCCTCTTCCGCCTCGCTGGCCATGTCGCTCCCAAGAGAACAGCCAGCACGGTTTCATTGGCTGTATGGTCTTGCGATCGGGGTCCTGTTTTTTGCATCTGCTGCCATTTTCGCAACGATTCAACTGCGAAGGACTGCGGTTCAGGAATCCTCTGTTCCGCCTTCAATGCCTGTTATGAAAGCCTATTCCGCGACGGAACATGCAAATAACAAAGAGAAGGTCTCTACCAGAACAATCTCTACGACAGAGACGGTCTTACAGAGTCCTCCTCTTCCTTCAAAAGAGGTCGGTTCTGTCAAAACAAAACCAAAAAACAAAGCCAAATCCAGTCCACGGAATGCACAGAAGGAGGACCCCTTTGCGGTTCCCCTTGCACGTTAAATTCTGGGTGTTTTTCCTATTCTGTGGTCTGTTCTGCGGACCGCCAAAAACCTGCTTTTCCGACGAAATCGATGCCCCAGAAGGTGCGATTTCCAAACGCAAAACAGTTGCATTACAGCGCCAGTTCCAACAACACGTTGCACAAGGGCAAACCCTTTTCCAAGCTGGAGATTTTCCAAACGCGATTCAGGAATATCTGTCTGCCTATGCGCTGCATCCGCAAACCCTGCTCCTCTTCAACGTCGCGCAGTCTTATCGCATGGAAGGAAAGCCTGAAAAGGCACTTCACTACTATGAGGAGTTCATGCGCAAAGACCCCAAACATGCGCTGGTTCCCGAGTGCGAAGCGCAGGCGCGGGCGATGCGGACCCAGATCGAAGCGGATCAGGTTGCCGCCGAAAAAAGAGCAGCGGAGCGTGTCGCACAAGAGAAAGGCGCAGAAGCCGACAGACAAGCGCAAGCGAGGGCACAAGAAGCCGAACGTCTTGAGCAAGACAAGCGACTTTTGGAACAAAAAATCATCGAAGAAAGGCGCGCAGCCGATGCACTAAAAAGGCAGCCTGTGTACAAGAAAAAGTGGTTCTGGATCGTACTCGGGGGGGCCGTGGTCACGGCAGGTGCCGTCGGAATTATCGTTTGGAAAACGCGTCCCCCTGAAGTATCTGTAGACGAAGGTCCCTATCTTTTTACGTTTCCCAATTAAGCAATACGGAGTGTCATCATGTCTTCCCTTTCCCGATTCTGGTTCTGTCTGTCTGTACTCCTTTTCACCCTGAGCTGCGAAACACAGCGGACGGTTACTTTGGGAATCGGACACATTCCGAAAGAGACCGCTGAACTTCAGATATTGATGGCTCTCCAAACAGAAGGGAGTGGGTCGGTTCTGGTCTCGAATGAGCGCGTCAGAGTGGATTTTCAGAAGTACAAAGACAGTCCAAATCTGTTTGATTTGTTTCGGATCGGGGCCAAACTTCCGAACGAACTTCGCGGACGTTTGATCGTCGGTGTTGGAGCCGTCCAAAAAGACGGTACGTTGCTTGGCGCAGGAGACGGACGCCTCGACTTTCCAACGGATGGGGAACTGGCAATCGGAGTCGATATCGAGCGTTCCCAAGAGACAGAAGGAATGCTATTAGGAGGCACGGTCTCTGATTGTGTTCGGGGCCCCCTGATGATCGATCAAGTTGAACAGGTGACATCCCTGACTGTTTCCAAAGCGCAGACTCGTTTGCGACTCCACGGCTTCGGTTTTCTGCCCCGCGCAAAGGCCTCCGTACTTTCGGCTTCAGTGACCGTGGAATGGCGCAGCTTTTCCAAACTGGATGTGCTGACGGATCTGCCGCAGTCACCAAGTGGTGTATTGACAACGGAGATTCTGGTCGAGGAACCAGATGACATTCGCTGCTTGATTTCCACCCGTGCGCGAACAGTGACGTTTGTCGGAGTCCTCACGGACCCGGCTGCGACTCAGCAAGACCAGCGCAATTATCGAATCTTGGGAATGCCGCTGTCGTTTGACGATGAAGTCAAAGACGTGACGAGCGGAGATGTAGACGGAGATGGATTTCCAGACCTTTTCCTCAGCGGTTCACGCGCTCAAGGAACAAAGGGATTTCTCGCTGTCCTGCACAACCGGGGGACACTGGAAGGGGGACGCCTTTTTGATGACCCAGAAACCTATGAATTTTCTGGTGGGAGTGGCGAATCCGTTGTAACAGGGGATTGGAACAGCGACGGAAAAGTAGATGCAGCAGTGTCTTCCAAAAGCCAAAACAAAGTCGCAGTTTTTTATCAGGAAAGTGCGGTAAAAGGACAACGCTTTCGTATTCAAATGGCACCGGGAGGGGAGCGCCCGGACTTCATTCTCAAGGGGGATGTGAATGAAGACAACAAAGTCGATCTCATTACCGGGCCGACAAATGACATCAATGGGAAGGCCATGTACCTGATTTACAACCTGGGAAGTGCGTTCAGCATGGACCTCCCAGCCTATTACGATGGTGTTGCAAACTTCATGTCAGACTTGCTGTATGAAGACATGAACGCCGACGGGAAACGGGATTTTTCGCTTGTCTATTTTCGGATTGTGACCGTTGGTTCCGAAAGACAAACGATCGGTGCAGTTCAGACTTTTATGATTCAGCCGGACAAGTCTCTTGTGGGAACAGGAGAGCACAAAATCCACGGAATTGGGGGTCGTGCGGTGATCGGTGATCTCGACGGGAACGGAACAAAAGACATTGTTGCGGCAGGTCCCTATCTTCCCGATGCGCAAGCCGCATCGAACCAATTGAGCATTCTGTTCAATGATGGTTCGGGCAAGTATCAACAACCCCACAAAGCCGTGGATACCATTTCGCAACCGTTCTCTTTAGCACTTGGAGATTTCAACTTGGATGGGAAGCTTGATGTGGCTGTTGCAAACGCAAATGCGACGGAAAACGGTCGCATTGCGATACACCTCAACCTGGGAAACGGAAACCTCATTTCGCAAGCGTTTCCTGACTTTTTCACGGATGCGGGGTACTCAGCCGATCTGGAAGTGACCGACGTGAACAGAGACGGAAAGTCCGACCTCATCGTGCTCAGTTCCGCTTTCCCCGGAAACGGAAAAGTCTCCCGCATCCAGGTCCTCCTCAACACCACGAACCGGTGAACATGGGCCAGCATCGATCAGGAGATGTTCACCCAATGTGTAGGATTTCCTTTCGCAGCGACGAGAATCATGTTTGCTTGACATTGGATATGGCAGAGGAGTCATCATGAATCACATGCGACTCTGGAAGAAGTTTGCGCTTGGAACTGTGTGCACGCTTGGCGGGGTTGGTCTGGTCGGGGGCGTGTGGATTTGGCGACAAGTCGCTGCATGTGACGCGAGTCTTTCTCGACAGTACGAGGTGGCAGTCCCATCGATCTCACGATCGACGGACAACCAGGTCATCGCGCGCGGGAAGCACCTCGCCGAGTCGCTGAGTGGCTGCTCAAATTCGGATTGTCATGGAGCAAACTTGGCTGGCGGTCGCCCGCTGGATCTGGGTCCGCTCGGCCAACTTTCAGGTCCGAACATCACTCCGGGCGGAAAAAGAATGTCGGCATACACCGACGGGGAACTCGCACGTCTTGTACGCCACGGGATTCGTCACGACAAACGCAGCGTGCAATTTATGCCCTCGCACGAAATCGGGTGGCTTCCCGATGGCGATCTCACTGCGGTCGTTTCCTATGTTCGTTCGGTGCCCCCTGTGGATCGACCAGACGGTGTGTTTGCGCCCGGTTTTTTGGCCAAATTTCTAGACCGGCGAAATCAATTTGTTCTCGACGTGGCTCGTCACATCGACCACGCGAAAGACCAGCCGGCCACGGGTCTTGTCCCTTCTCCCACAGCAGAGTACGGTGCGAACATCGCGAAAGGATGTCTGGGTTGCCATGGCGAGCACCTGAGCGGGGGTCCGATTCCGGGGGCACCCCCTTCCGTTCCGGTTCCGCGCAATCTGACGCCCCATGAAGCGGGTCTTATGAACTGGACCTACGAACAGTTTGACAAGTTGCTTCAGACGGGAATCAAGCCCGATGGTTCCAAACTGGACCCCTTCATGCCCTACGAAACGCTTGCCAAAATGGACGACATCGAAAAGCGAGCCTTGTGGGCGTACCTGAGAAGCGTTCCCCCCCTCCCATCGGGACAACGCTAGCGACCCCCTTTTCCGAGGCATTTTGAAGACCCCTTTGGCGATGATTCCGACACGCCCCCACCTCCCATGAGAACGCAGTGGGAGACGGACGCTGTGAGAAAAGTATGTGTCAGCCATACTCCGTCCGACGCAGTGTTCCTTTGTCGTCCAGGTGTACGGGCCGCCGATGGCTCAACCCCGTTCCCCTGTCCTCCCAATCGCCCCAGTGCCCCCTATTTTCACAGTGCCCAACGGAAACACAGGTTTGTGGTTGAGAGACGCTTACACTTTTTCTATCCTTTGTTTCGACGTTCGTTACATGGCTATAC
>DAOLIT010000083.1:0-10389 GCA_035328405.1 Pseudomonadota bacterium
GCATATTCTGGAATACGCCGGATACCCTTCGAGAGGGGGGTCGGCATATTCTGGAGCATGCGAGATACCCTTCGCCAGGGAGGTTTGGGGTGGGCATGGAAAGGGTGGGGCGAACATTTCGTTCACGAGATGCGGCTCGGTCGTGGTACCATCGGTCGGCCTTTTTCGTCGGCACCGCTTCTGCGCAGGGCCTGGGGGGCAAGATGAAAGACTGGTCGAAGTATCGAAAAATCGGCGAAACCACGGCAGCAACTCACTATGTCGCCGAAGAGGAACCGGACGTGGTGATCAGTGTGCCGGTAAGCGGGTGTACCGAAACGGTCGTCGATGCGCGTGCGAACACCGCCATCTACTATCGGTACAGCAGCGAGCTGGGAAAGCCGCTGGGCGTCGTGGTGACGCTGGCGAACATCCGTTCACAAACGGCAGAATCGCGTCACGAGTACGCAGGAATCGATCCCAAGTCGGTCTATGCAGCGGGGTTGGTGGTGACAAGTGGGCTTGCTCGGGCTTTGGGAAACTTCTTCATGGGATTGTCTCGCCCGAAGGCACCGACCCGGTTGTTCGATACGATGGAAAGCGCGGTGGACTGGCTGCGCACGATGCGTCCCAGGGCACCAGAAAGAGACGACCCGGAGCGCCAGAAAGACACGACCCAGAGACAATAAGGAGTGGTCATGCGGGAAAATTGGAAGAAGGTCGGCACAGCCCCCCATCACGAACTGTTTGTCGGCGAGGCAGAAGATATCCTGATTGTGATTCCAGAGGTGGGTTTCCGGGACACGCCTGACATCTCACGACAAACGGTCCAGGCGA
This sequence comes from Pseudomonadota bacterium, assembly GCA_035328405.1. Taxonomy (GTDB): domain Bacteria; phylum Myxococcota_A; class Polyangia; order Palsa-1104; family JAEUJZ01; genus JAEUKA01. The sequence continues at coordinate 817 of DAOLIT010000083.1, forward strand.
TGCGAGGTTATGCGGAAAAAGTCGGCAAACGGATCGCGATCATCGTCGCGATCGGAAACCTGACGGCGCAAGACGCGGAATCGCGAAGGGTGTATGCCGAGGGCGTCACGCCGGACCTCTTTTATGGGATTGCGTTGGTGGTGACGAGCATGGTGGCGCGGATCATCGGCAATCTGGCGTTGCACTTGAAGTCGCTGCGGGTTCCCATTTCGATGGTCGAGAGCATCGACGCCGGGATCGCCAAGTTGGGGGGAATGCGCAAGGCCGCATAAGACCGCACAAGGCCGCATACGATCTTTGTGGCGAGCAAAAAGGGGGAAGGAGAAGGAGAAGGGGAAGGGGAAGGGGAAGGGAAAAGGAACCGAGAACAGGAACGGGAACGCGGAAGAAGACGGGGGGACAGCCACAGGGGGGCTATGGTGACTCACGATTCGCTTCGACAAGAACTGTTGACGGGTTTTCAACGGCTGGTGGCCGGCGACTATGCGTTTCGACTGGTGGCCCGGGAAGACCCCGCCGAGGAAAACGCGATGGTCGCGGCGTTCAATGCGGTGGCGGCGGACCTGGAAAAGAGCATCGGCACGATGCAGGCCAGCGAGCAGCGCCTGACCCGAACGATCGATGCGATCACGGCGGCGCTTCTGGAGGTGGGGAGCGGAAACCTGGATGTTCGGGTGGAACGCGATTTTCTGGGCGACCCCATCGATGTCTTGGCCTTTTTGGTGGACAGCACGATCGGCGAAATGCGGGTGATGGTCGCGGAAAACGACCGGCGCAGCGCGGAAATCCAGACCCAGCTCGAAGTGCAGGTGAAAGAGCGGACGGTGCAGCTCACCGAAAGCGAAAAGAACTTCCGCTTGCTGTTCGAGGCGTCGCCGATTCCGATGGTGCTGCTCGATCCGGGTACTGCGAAAGTGCTGGTCGCGAATCAGGCGGCGGCGAACCTGTTGTGTACGACGGCTGGACATCTTTTGGACAAACCGTTGCCGGATTTCTTCGCGAGCCCGGACACCAGCGACTTGCTGCGCGACAGCATGCGGCAGCACAGAAACCTCAACGACCTGGCGTTCTCGATTTGTCTTTACAACGGAATCGTGCGGTGGGTGGTGATGAACACGCGGCACATTCAGTATTCGAGCCAAGCCGCGACGATGATCACCTTCATTGACCTTTCGGCGCAAAAGAAGGCCGAAACAGAGATGCAGGAACTGCTTTCGGTGACGCAGGAGCAAAAGCGCGAAATCGAGCAAGCCAACCGGGCGAAAAGCACATTCCTGGCCAACATGAGCCACGAAATCCGCACCCCCATGAATGCGGTGCTGGGGATGACGGGTCTTTTGCTCAACACGCCGTTGACGGAGAAACAGCTCGATTTTGTCGAGACGATTCGGGTGGCGGGGGACTCCCTGCTGACCATCATCAATGACATCCTCGACTTTTCCAAAATCGAAGCGGGGAAGCTCAACCTGGAACACCAGCCGCTCGATCTAAGGACCTGCATCGAATCGGTGCTGGACCTGCTTGCGCAGACGGCGGCGAGCAAACATTTGGAACTCGTGTACACGATGGCACCGGGAGTTCCGGCGGCGATGTATGGGGACCTGACTCGGGTCCGTCAGATCCTGGTGAACTTGGTGAGCAATGCCTTGAAGTTTACGGAACGCGGCGAGGTGGTCGTGACGATTCGCACCGAACCTTGTACCGATTCACCAGATCGAGAACCGGAATTGCATGTTGTGGTTGCAGACACCGGCATTGGGATTCCTCCTGAACGCTTGGGACAACTGTTTCAGTCGTTCAATCAAGTCGATGCTTCGACGACGCGCAAATACGGGGGAACGGGGCTGGGACTGGCCATCAGCAACCGCCTGGCCGAGATGATGGGCGGCAGAATTTGGGCAGAAAGTGCAGGTCTTGGAAAGGGGGCCACGTTCCATTTGGTTCTTCCTTTCCAAGAAGCGCCGGCCCCTGTCCGCGCCCATTTGTATCAAAGGCAGCCCCAATTGACGGGCAAGCGCGTGCTGATCGTGGACGACAACCCGACGAACCGAACCATCTTGCTCCAACAGACACAGACTTGGGGCATGATTGGGCAGGAGGCGGCGTCGGGGGCGGAAGCGGTGGCTCTGTTGCAGGAGCCCGCTCGTTTTGACGTGGGAATTTTGGACATGCACATGCCGGAAATGGACGGTCTGGAGCTTGGGAAACAACTGAAGGAGAAAGTCAAGGTTCCGTTTCCTTTGATCATGCTGTCTTCCCTGGGAAACGATGCAACAGAGAACCCGGACGACCACACTGTGTTTGCGGCCTTTTTGTCCAAACCGACCAAGCCCTCCCAACTGTTTGATGTGTTGATCAGCGTGCTGTCCGAACACCAAACAACCGTCCGCATTCTACCGGAACTGCATCGGGCGGATTGGAAACGGTTGGCAGAGCGCCTGCCGTTGCGGATTCTGCTTGCAGAGGATGTGGTCGTAAACCAGAAATTCGCGGTGCTGGCGCTAGGGGAATTGGGATACAGCGTCGATGTGGCGGCCAATGGTCTGGAGGTGCTCATCGCCCTGCGCCGACAGCACTATGACGTGGTGCTAATGGATGTGCAGATGCCGGAAATGGATGGCCTAGACACGACGCGGCACATTCGCAAGGATTTCCCACCGGAACGACAGCCGCGGATCATCGCGATGACCGCGAATGCCTTGCAAGGAGATCGCGAAATGTGCCTGCAAGCAGGCATGGACGACTATGTGAGCAAGCCAATCTATATGTCCGAACTACAAGCGGCGCTGCGTCGCTGTGGCCCGATGCTGCCAGAGACCAGCTCGGATGCACTTGTGCCGATTGTTTTGCCGAAAGCCACTCCCCCTCAACCAAACGAGGCGGACTTGCTCGACCTCGCGATGTTCTCCACGTTGACCAAAACGGCGCAGGGCAGGGAACTTGTGGAGCTCTACTGCGAAGAAGGGGGCGAGATTCTGTCCCAATTGCAACGTGCGGTGGTCCAAGGGGATGCCACACAAGCGGGCAAGCTGGGACATGGTTTGAAAGGGAGCAGTAGTTACGTCGGTGCCAAAGCGGTTCAACAGTTGTCCCAAGACATCGAAAAACTCGGCAAGGCGGGCGAACGGGTGGCCTTGCCCGCAAAGATGGTGCAGCTCGAAAAGGTGTTCGCCAAAACCGTTTCTGTCATGGAGCAGGCCTTGAATCACGCCTTGAACAAGTCTTGAAGAACCCAAGCGGATAAAGGAAGCCCCTCATGAGTATCCTTGTGGTGGATGATTCACGTCTGCAACGAGCCAGTTTGGCGATGATGCTGGGCGCGGCAGGACATACGGACGTTCTGCTCGCTGCCTCAGGGGAAGAAGCCATCCAGGTGCTGAGCGACCCCAAGCATTCCGTGGAGCTTCTTTTGACCGATTTGAACATGCCGGGTTTGAGCGGAATCGGGGTCTGTCAGCGCGTAAAAGCCATGCCGGAACTGACCGACCTCCCGATCATCGTCATCACGAGCAGCGACGAGGTGCAGGACTTGCACGAAGCGTTCTTGGCGGGTGCCGTGGACTACATCACGAAGCCGGCGAAGGAATTGGAACTGTTGGCGCGGGTCCGGTCTGCGCTCAAACTTCGACACGAGATGGCGGCCCGAAAAGCACGCGAACAGGACCTGAGCAGGCTCAATCAGCGCCTGGAACACCTGTATGCGGAACTCGCGGACAAACACCGGGACTTGCAGGCGGAAAAGGAGAAATCTGAACGCCTTCTGTTGAACGTCCTGCCCGCTCCCATTGCACACCGTTTGCGCTCCCAAACCGAGCTGCACATGATCGCGGACCACTTCACTGAAGTGACCGTCTTGTTCGCCGACATCGTGGGTTTTACCGCGCTTTCTCGGCATATGGAAGTCGGGGAGCTTGTGGCTCTGCTGAATGCGTTTTTTTCGCTGTGCGACCGCCTGGCCGAAAAGCACGGTCTTGAAAAAATCAAGACCATCGGCGATGCGTACATGGCTGTGGCCGGACTCCCAGAACCGCGCGCCGATCATGTGGAAGCCGCAGCGAACATGGCGCTGGAACTGCGAGAGGAAATCGGTCAGCTCGCCGACGGGAAAATCAACCTTCGCATGGGTTTGCATTCTGGCCCAGTGGTCGCCGGAGTGATCGGTGTGCGCAAGTTCGCGTACGACCTTTGGGGGGCCACTGTGAATGTCGCGAGCCGCATGGAATCCCACAGCATCCAGGGCGGAATCCAAACCACGGTCGCCGTCTTTGAACGTCTGAAGCAGGACTATCTGTTCAGCGACCCGTCCGAGGTGTCCATCAAAGGCATGGGAAACATGAAAACCTACCTGCTTGCAAAAAGAGGCGCGAGCAGAGGCCTCCCCTGAACCTCCCCTGAAACAACGGAAGCACAGAAACGTTCCATCTATCTTCCGCATGTACGTCCAAAACAAACGAAATAACCACTGGGGTCAGACGCCTGAGCCCAATATGGAGCGGTGAGGAAGGCGTACAAGGGGGATGTAGGAAGGGGGCGCATTCCACAGCCCCGTGATGTCACTCAGTCCCTGGAGGTCGGCGATCGCGTGCGACTACCCCCAAGCGGAGGTCATGGTTTGCGTGGTGCCGATGACTGGCTGGTTCATATGCCAGGACCTCAAGCAAAGAGACTGAAGCTTTCGGGTGCGCAGCCAGAAGCCTTGCAGCCCGCCAAACCCCACCCGCGTCATGGCCAATCGGGTCGGCGTGATGATCCAATCGGGTCGGCGTGATGATCCATTTTCGGTAGGCTGGCACTTTCTCAGTGTGTTGAACTAGGGCTGATCCCCCGACGCCGCTCATGTTACCGTGCCTATCATTGCAACGAATCCAAGACATCACCGAGAATTAGTCGTAGGGCTTCTTGCTACGACTCGACAGGATGGCCTCCTGAAGCAACTTTGCCCACGAGGAGATGGCCATGAAGCAGGTGCATCGAAACACAGGTATGGAAGCCTCAGAGCGTCCCTTCGATGTACGGAAGGCTCGGACTCAACCTGATCAAACGAGTTCCGGGAAAAGCAACCTGGCAGTCGGGCCATCGGGACAGGGTTCGACCTTGCCATCGAATATGAAGCCTCAGATAGATCAGTGTGCTTCGCTCATCGGGCATTGGGTCGATTCCTCGTCAGAGCCCACCGCAAACGTGGATACCAAGCCACAAGTAGCTGCCAATGCTCCCCAAAATCTATCCGCATTGCCTTCGGAACCGTCGACTGAGCATGCAGCGGCCCGGGACGGCATTGCAGGTCCCGGTCGCCCGCTTCCATTTTTGGACACCATTCAGCGTTCCTTTGGGCGTCACGACTTGAGCGCGGTCGAGGCACATGTGGACGCTCGGGCTATGGCTGGAGCGCGGGCACTTGGGACGAGCGCCTTTGCCGCAGGGAATCACGTTGCATTTGCCGACTCCCCGTCTCTGCACATGGTCGCGCACGAAGCAGCTCACGTTGTTCAGCAGCGCAGAGGCGTTGAATTGAACAGTGGAGTCGGTCAGACCGGTGACGAGTACGAGCAACATGCCAATCAAGTCGCTGACTTGGTTGTGAAAAGCGAATCGTGCGAGAACCTACTCGGCGAGCCAAGCCAAACAGCTCACGTCGCCCACGGTGGAGCCGTCCAGCGGTACGAAGCTGGTGAGCACGCCAAGATGGGTGACACCCAGGAACACTTGAAGAAGGCCAACGCACCTCTCCAATACACGGTCATCAAGGATGACACGCTCAGCTCAATCGCCGAGAAGTTCAAGATCTCTGTCTCCGAGTTGAAGGACGCCAATCCCAACAAGCTCAAGAAATGGCCAGCCAGCAACGGTAGCAAGAAACTGATAGAGGGGTTCAATACCGGTGGTCAGATCGCGATTCCGCAGAAGCTCAACGAGATGGCCAGAGAGTCCGTCAAGGATCCTTCTATCAAGATCACCGTCAACGGTGTGGTGCTCGAATATGGCGCGGTGATTGCCATGGGCGGTGACTTGTTTGGCTCACCAGAGGAACTGGCTGCTACACCGGCGTCAGAGCTTCAGGCGATTGCAGAACTCATCAACGAGGAAAAGAAGACGGGCAAGCCAGTCAGCACAGAGCGTTGGCAGCTGGCAACCAAGGGCCGCTTTCTCGCATTGGCGGCGAAGAATGAGGTTCACTTCGCGCCCTCGAACCCGGACTTTGTGGCGGTCTCGGGGTACTCGACAGGTGATCACAGAAAATCCTGGGAGGACCATCATCGGCGCGCTCTCGCAGCTGCAAAAGCCGGGGACAAGGACAAAGCGCTGCTGGTCAACGCCTTTGGTGATCACTTCCTGACCGATGCGTTTTCTGCTGGCCACCTGTTTAACAAGCACGATGTGATGGAAAGGTTCAACAACCAGCTCCCCACGACCGGGAAAGGGAAAGATCGTGAGTTCACCGGGGGCTCGAAGAAGTTCTTCGATGGCGTCGCGACAACGGCCTTTGTCGGCAACGTGGCGAGCGAGTTCGCGGCGTACGAAACAGTGGACTGGAAGGGGGGATTGTTTCGTCCCAACATCAACTCTGCGGATCGGTTCTCGGCCTTGCTTCAGGCCATTCACCTTGAAGAGCCCGAGCTGCTGGAGAGCGCCGTCGCCAAAGGTGTTCATGACAAGCTAGACTCTCGCCCCGGTGGGCTACCGGTTGAAAATACTCTCGGTGACAAATGGTCACTCTCGGGCGACAACACGTTGAACCCCGAGACCCTTGCTGTTGCACGTCGAGCTGTCGCACAGTCGCAGCAGAACGTCATTGCTGCGTTTCGTGCCACGGGTGAACCAGACTACCCTACTCTGTTCAAAACCGTTTGGGATTTCACACCTCGGCCAACGAAGGAGAGTCGCTCCGAAATCACTGCGACCGTGGCCAACGGCACCGACGTGCAAAACAATGAACTCCGCACAGCGATCATCCAGATCCTCAAGGCCAACTATTTGACCATCATCAACGAGCTGGTAAAACGCAACAAGCTGAAGCGTGCCTGATGTCCCGGATGTTGCCTCTCGTTCTGGTCTGTCTGTCCCTCGTTGGAGGTTGCCCGATGCGAAGCGAAGAGCGGTTGTTGGCGCACGGAGGGATCCATGCCCTCGACGGGGCCAAGCCCTGCCGCCTTTCGACCATGGAGCCGAAGTCGGCATTAGAAGACTTGGCGTGGAAGAACGCGCTTGTAGTGCGCGCTCGAGAGGAGGGAACGGCAGAACTCATGTGCGGCAACGCAAAAATCCGACTCGTGATCGTAAAAGCGGCGCGTCTTGATCTTGTGCTCGTCGAGGACGGCGTGAGGGTTGGACAACGATTCACGGTCCGCGCAGTTCCGCATGATCGTGACGGACGAGCGCTTGAGGTGGGCAAGTGGACCGAACTCAACTGGCACAGCGATGGCGCGGTAGCACTTGACTCCGACAGATCGGCGGGGGAGTTTGGCATCTGCGACACCTGTTTCGGGGTTCACAGCTTTCGGGCCTCTGCCGCAGGACAAGCCACCATCTCGGCGGACTTCAGCGGTGCAACCGGCTCCTTGCGGGTCACGGTGCAGCCCTAATTGAAGCACGATCCCGGTGACAACAGTTGCTAGGAGCGCTCCCCCGAAATTCCTAATCATGTGAGCAAATTGGTTTGCGTGGTGCCGATGACTGGCTGGTTCATATGCCAGGACCTCAAGCAAAGAGACTGAAGCTTTCGGGTGCGCAGCCAGAAGCCTTGCAGCCCGCCAAACCCCACCCGCGTCATGGCCAATCGGGTCGGCGCGATGATCCGATCGGGTCGGCGTGATGATCCGATCGGGTCGCGCAGAACTCCACCAAAACTTCCCCTGGCTCCTGGCCCCCATCCATCTCCCACCCCAATCAACTGCTTGGGTATTTCGGATCGGGGTATCTAGCGTCACTGAGCATGGTTCTGTGACTGCTTCCGTAAGCATCTTGGATGCTTATCTACATGGAGAACGGCTTACAGACAGTCCTGCGAGTGCAGCGCGTCCCAGGGTGCGCAGCGGATGGCTCATGGCGGCTCGCCAAAAAACGCAGCGAACGGAGTCGCAACGGTGGGAATCACCAGCGCACGGTCGAGCAGCTCGTTGCGTCGCTCCCGCCTTAGATCCTCTTTGTTTTCGCAGCACTGAAGGAAGTCTTCCCAGACGAGATCGATCGCCCTGCGCAGGGCTTGGTCATTGTCGGGAAGAGAGATCACGCTGACTGTCTGCGAAAAGTACGCATTCGATGCAGACCGCGTGAGCAAGCGGTTGGGCTTGTCACACGTTCCTTGCTCACGAGGCCCAAGCCACGGACTGCGTCCACGACACCATCCCAAGACCGAGCCATCGCGGCTCGACAGCGCAATCAGCCGCTCTGTTTCGCGTGCCATGCCGGTCAGATACCACTTCGACGGAGCAATCGGCAACACTTCGGCGGCATAGCGCGCGTGTGCCGGTATAAAGACGCGTTAGGGTTGGGTAGTGGGGTCTTGTGCGGGGGTTTCGGGGGGGGAGAGAGGGTTTGGATCGCCTGGCGCGGGCTCAGCAGACTTGGGTCCTCGGTTCGGTGCCAGCTTTGCGCGATACTCATCGACCGGACGAAGGGCTGCTTGTGCTGCCAGCCGGTCCGTTTCATCTGCGGACACCCGCAACGCCACAAGCTGGAGCTGATGCGCCAAGATCGATAGCTGAAGCTGCTTTCGCAACACCGTTAGATCGAACTTTTTGGCTGGCTTCTGCCTTTGCTTGGGGTCCGCCCCCACCATTTGACCGTAGGCGGTGTGCGTTTGCAGCAGCTCGGTCACAAACGCCTTGCCGCACAGCTTCTCCAGATCCGCCAATTGTCCCGCCTGCTTTAGCCAGCAGATGCGAGCATCGGCTTCGATCCACTGCGCGCCATACTCCAGTTGAATGAAGCGCAGACCGGTCGGAAACAGCTTGTCAAACAGAGCTTGGGCTTGCGCGACCTCTGGATGTCCCGATGGTGGTAGTTCCAGCCAGCCGAGCAAGCGGTGGTGAATCGCGGACCAGCTGTGGTCGGCGAGCTGGTCAATGGGCCGCTTGTCGGCAGGAGCGTCTTGCCCGAGCGAATCGACCAGCGCATCGGCCAACCGCTGGCTCGCCTTTGCCAGGTCTTGATGGCTGCGCTTGAGATGTGGCGCAGTCAAGGCCGCCGACGCCGCCAAAATCTGTCGCGCCAACGCCAAGGTGGTCGCGTTGTCCAAATAGGGCGGCAGCCGGGTGTACTGAGACGGATCAAAATCAAGTTCACTGTCCATGAGGTGCTCCTTTGTCCGAATAGGTCGGACATACAGACAATTCATCTAGTCATTCTCTCCCCCTGTGGTCAAGGGTATCGCCCCAAAAAAGAGGTTTTAGACCCTCTTTCACCCATGCAGCGCAGGGCCTTGGAAGGGCAAAGACCCTTTGTCACCCATGCGGGATAGGGCATCGGAAGGGTCTAGACCCTCTTTCACCCATGCAGCGCAGGGCCTTGGAAGGGCAAAGACCCTTTGTCACCCATGCGGGATAGGGCATCGGAAGGGTCTAGACCCTCTTT
>DAOLIT010000083.1:10489-22772 GCA_035328405.1 Pseudomonadota bacterium
CACCCATGCAGCACAGGGCCTTGGAAGGGTAAAGACCCTCTTTCACCCATGCAGCACAGGGCCTTGGAAGGGTAAAGACCCTCTTTCACCCATGCAGCGCAGGGTATTGGAAGGGTAAAGACCCTCCTTTTTTTCCCGCATTCCTCTCCAGCACAACCTGCGCTTTGCTGAGCGCCGGGGGCGACACCACCAAACCGACCGGCTGAACCAAACCCAGCCAGGACTTGTGCGCGTGCAGCTCGGAATCCATGTTCGACAACGCCATGGGTTTCTAACTCGACAGCGGCCAAAGGTAGACGATGCCCACCGGCTCAACCCGAGTGGCGCGCACGACATAGCTTTTGCGAATCCGGTCCGGCTCGGCTTCCAGCTCTTTGGCTATCTGGGCCAGTCGATCGACCCAGTAGCGTCGGTCGGCGGCAAGCTGCCTCTCTTCATCGGGATTGAACGCCAGTTGTCCCTGGCGCGAGGCGTCTTCGATTTCCTCCTGCCGCTTCTGGATGCGCGCGCGCTGCGCTTCCAAAATGGCGGCCATGTCGCGTGCTTCGGTGTCGCCTCGCCTTGTCAAATCACGACGGGCTCTCTCGACCAGTAGGGCGGCACGCCGCGAAAGGTGTGGGGTTAGCTCGGCGACATCGCGCCCGGCGCAGGCACGCAGCCGCGCTTGCAGGTTCGGCTCGGATTCACGCAGGTGAGGATGAGCCAGCGCTTCTTCGACCATGCGGAGCACATCGTCTTTGTCCCCTTCCCCCATCGGTCGCAGCCCACCGTTCCGTTGCTCGATCGGCAGCCACTCTGTCGCGGCAGCCAGCACTTCATCGTGCAGCCGCGCACCGCCATCGCCAAACAGGGACAAGCGACCCAGCAGCACCGCGTGGGGCTTCGCTTCCACCGTACGCAGCACGCAGGCGCGACGCAGATCATCATCCCGAAAGCCCTGCGACAAGAATCGACCGAGCAGCCGCTGAACCACCCGGTGTTCCAGGTGAAGGTGAACCACTTCCCCATCGAGGTTGCCGGGATCGCAAAACACCACCGGACGAATCGGCGCTTCTCGCCGCCACTCTGCCGGGGTCTGTCCTTTTTTGCGCGGAACCCGCAAGGTATCGAGCGTCGTGGCCCAGGTTGGATCGGCACCCATCCGCTCGTGCAGCTGCGGAAGCAGCCAGCGGGCACGGTCGGGATCTGCGGCTGCCTCAGCGGTACTGGCCGGAGCGAGTCCCGAAGCGCCCACCGTTTCCAGCGACGCAGAGAGCGCATCGCGAAAGTGCCGGTCGTCCAGCCCAATCCACTCGCGTGACCGATCGAGCAGCGCCCGCAGCTCGGTGAGCTGTTTGTCCAGGCGCATCCGTCGCTGTTCCGCATCTTCGGCACCCATCTCGACCAGCATCGTGCGAACCCGACCTGCGGAAGATGCTTCGTCTCCGTCGGCACTGTCGATGGCCCTGGTCAGGTCATCGATGCGCTCGTGCTCGATGCCACGCGCCAGCGCCTGATCAATCTGACGCTCAATCACCGGAGAGAGGCTGCCCAGCTCTTCATGGATTCGGCGCGTCTTTTTCACCAACACGTCGAGCACACGGTCCTCGGCCCGCTGCGGCAACACAAAGTACATGCACCGCACCTCGTCAGCTTGCTGGAGCTTGCGGTCGATCCGTCCGTTGCGCTGCTCGATGCGTCCTGGGTTCCATGGCACATCAAAGTGGAACAGGTCGGCACAGTTGTTCTGAAGGTTTACACCTTCACGCGCCGCGTCGGTGGCAATCAAAATGCGCAGCGGATGCTTGTGCGGGTCCGAGTTGAACGCAGCCTTGATGGCCTCGCGCCGCTCTTCCCCGATGCCACCGTGGAATGTGGCGATGCGCTCCGAGGCGCGCGTAGAACCACGCAGCTTGTCGGTCAGGAGCTGCTGCAAGTAGCGCTTGGTGTCGGCGTATTCCGTAAACAAAATCACCCGGCGCGGCAGCCAGTCCGCCCCCTCTTTGCCCAGCTCTGGACACTGGTTCTTCCGAATCCAATCGAGCAGATGATGCACGCGCGGATCAACGTCGTAGCGCCCCTTGCTTGCGATCCGCGCCATCTCTTCCAGAAGCGCCAGCTCGGGACCGAGCGCAGCCGGATCTGCCTGCGACTGCTGGGTGGCTGCGACCATCTGCGCGTCTTCTTCACGCTCGACATCTTCTTCGGGCAGCTCGGCGCGCTCGTCATCCGCATCGGGCGTCATCGCAAGAAGCTTCAGGTTGCGCGCATCGATCGACGGCGCCTTGTTTGCCGTTCCCAGCATCGAGCTTCGATGCACATCCAGCGTGCGCACAAAGGCCTCCATCGAGGACAGCAGCCGCTTTTGAAGCGACATCACCACCAGCATCGCCGATGCCTGCTGTGATTTGGATGCACGGGCCAGCCGCGCTTCACGAGCCTTTCTGTACTGCTGAAGCAGACGCGAAAGCACAAGCTCGGGCGCATCATCAGCAAGACAATCGATCTCCATGCGGACGACGTTGCGCTTGGGGAACTTCTCTCCGATGGCACGCAGATCCGACTTCAGCCGCCGCACCATCACTGCATCGCGCAGCTTGGCATCCACCGGAACCCCTCGCACAAAGTGCTGCGGATCGAGTAGCTCGAGCAGCGCTGAAAAGCTGTTGCTGTGACCATTGTGTGGCGTAGCAGACAGGAACAGCTTGTGCTCAAACCGTGGTGCCAGGTCACGGACTGCGCGCGTCAGCTTGGAATCGATCGCGTACTTCCCTCCGCTCGCTGGCGCAACGTTGTGTGCTTCATCCAGGATCAGCAAAGAGCCGCTTGCGAACTCTCCCAGCCAGTCACGCAGCGGGGCCGCATAGAACTCATCTCGAATCAGCGCGTGCGACACGATGAAACGGGTGTGCGTCTTCCATGGATTCACCGCGTACCCGCGCTCTTGACGGACTTGGGATACGTAATCGCGGTCGTAGATCACAAAAGGCAGTCCAAAGCGCTCCTCCATTTCATCGCGCCACTGACGAACCACCGATGGAGGCACGCAGATCACGACCCGTCGTACCTTTTGGCGCATCGTCAGCTCGCGCACGATCAGTGCCGCTTCGATCGTCTTGCCCAGGCCCACGTCGTCGGCGATGAACAGGTTGACGCGCGGCATCCCAAGCGCCATCCGCAGCGGCTGAAGCTGATACGTCTTGACCTCGATTCCCGCGCGATACGGCGCCTGAAACAGCTTGGCATCCGTCGCCGTCACACAGTTCCAGCGCAGCGTATGCAAGTACGCGGAAAACAGCCGAGGCTCGTCGAATCCACGACTCGCAATCCGTTCCCAATCGGTCCCGCTCAGCAGCCGGGCGTCGATCTCACGCTCCCACAGCACCTCCAGCGGAGCGCCTTGGGAATCGTCTTCAATGCACGACAGGGAAACCAGTGAGCTGTCCCCTGGCTGCGGCGGTGGAAACACCCCCTCGACCAGATACTGCCGAGAGCGAACCCGAACGATGTCACCAATGGAAGGAATCATGATCTCACCACCGAGAGGAAAACAGGCAGAGCGCAACCGCTTCGAACAAGTTCAAACGCCGACACGGCGGCACCGTATCACCACCGAAGTCAGCAGCGAAAGGATCGTGTTCTATCTGCGTCGCCTGCCGCATCGGACCCGGATACAAAACGCCAAGGGGGAAGGACCACTGGTGGCCTGCGCAGGTTGCACAGGTGATGGAGGGGCGGTTTGAGGGGTATTATGGGATGGAGGATGTACAGGAACACGCATTTCACTGAACAGCGTCAGACTCGCTCTTTTTCTCAAAATGCTCAGGTTGTCGCAAGATGAGGTGACCGGGATGGCGGGCTTCCCATGCCTTTATTGCGGCCCACATATCGGTTGCCTCCAACCATGTGCGCTCACAGGCCAATGCAAGTTCGTCGGACAGTTGTTCAGCATTTCCGACATATGAACGACTCAGGCTCGTGAGCCAAGAGAGAAGGAATCCCACCAGATCGTGCCCGTTGCATATTTGTTTTGGCGCGGTATCCGGTAATCCCTGGATTCCCTCGATTAGCGCCGACTTATTAAGAAACTGCGCATTGCTATAGTTAATTATGGCATCCACCAGATGACCAAGGGATGGAGACCAATCATTATCGCAGCAGTCCTGATATTTGTCGAACCTGCGCAGACTTCCCTTATGTGTCCCCTTTCCCGACTTTACGAAGACAATATCGCTTATCAATGCACGCTGCTTATACCATCGCAGACGGCCCATTCCACAGGCGTGTCGAACCAAACGCTCCATAATAGACTCACCCCATGCCTGTTGTTTGTCCCGCAAAACCGTCGGGTCGAGTTTCATGAGAACAAGCTTCTTCAAGGCGGGCAGAAACACCAAAGTCGCTTCAAGGTCGTTCGCATCGGTCCAAACGATGTCGCCACGTTCAGATAGGCGTCCCTCAAGTCGGTCGAGATCAGCGTCCAGAACAGCCAGAAATACCGCATCAGGATGAGATGGAGCCTCATCAAGCTTGGCGATTGCGGCAGCGCGACCGCCTTGATCTTGATGCCTTACAATGCAAGAAGGAGCCACATGCATTCGCCAGAATCGCTCATCAAATCCCGCTTCAACCAACAAGGTTACAGTCGGACGGGCGGCATTGAAGAGCTTCGATTCAACCAGCAGCCCAGGCCGCCGAACACCAAACTGTTCATGCACACTCACGGAGACGCCCCCAGGCGCACCAAAAGGTCGGCGTGATGGTCACCTACAATGTAGGGTGAGTGTGTGGCAAGAACGAAGTCGAGGCGAGAGAGCGCCGCGACCTCTAGAAGCTCTGGAAGCATGTCGCTTTGCCACGCAATGTGAAGCGACAGTTCTGGTTCATCGATAAGTATCAGCGTTTCTGGCTGAACATCGAAAAGAAGTTCATGCAGCAACACAAGTTCGTGCTGCTCGCCAGATGAAAGTTGGTCCAGTGGTAGGGAAGCACCGCTAGGCGTGATTACTTGATAGCCTGTTTCGACGTTCAGCCGAATTTGTTTGGGGTGTAGTTTTTTTCCAAGGCTCTCGAGGAGTCGCTGCGCCTTGTCCGCCAACTCAGAAAAAGGAGCAAGTTTCTCTTCTCGGTCGCTGAGAATAATGAAAAAAGCTCCCCGTTGTTCGCTGGTCAGCGTTGCCTCGTCAACCCCCCCCTGCTGTGGTTTGAGAAGCCCGAGCGAATGGAGTCGAGCTTCTCGTTCCCTCAACGATTTGCTTCGAGTCCGCAGCACATCCAATTCGGGGACTTCGCTACTAATCGGCTTGAAGAGCCTCTGTGGCAGACTAGCATCAAGCCGCGTAGACGTAAGTCGATATTGCTGATCGGCTTGCTTTACAAGCGCTTGAATTTTCTGACTGAGGTGCTCGACCATAAGGCGAGGCTTGGCGCGACCGGTTGATTCGAGCATTTCCGATCGAGACTCTTCATCGCCTCGTGTGAAAAGCCGATCTGTACGAATGAACTTGACGGGGGGTAGGCATTCACGCAACGCGACAAGGGACGGCGGCTCATCAACTCGCTCACCGACACTGTGCATGAAAATTTCGGCGATAAGTGACGGGTATCTTTCGATGAGTTCGTCGGACGTTAGAGACTCCAAAGTTGTAGGGTCCAGCCAAGCATCCGAGCCGATCCGACGGATGCCTCTTGTCCGGAACAGGGCCTCCAGACGCGACTTTCGGAGATCACTGAGTTCGCCACGAGACGTAAGTGGGCCTTCATCGTGACCATCGGGGCGATGGAGTACATATTGCAGACCAATGTCTTCCGATCGGCGACGCTGCTTCTTGCTCAGGCTCTTTCCGCTGTCGATCTTTTCCTTGCTGACAGGCTCGATCACCAGTGTGGAACCATCTGACAGTTCTAGCGATAGTTGCTTGAACGGATAGCGTCTGAGTTGCCCATAGCGACCCTCTCGTAGAGCAGCTATCAACTCGAGCGTGATGGTCTTGCCAGAGCCGTTGCGGCCATGCAGCACGGTAATCCGTTCGTCGAGCCGAAACTGGATATCGATCCTATTCGACCCAGGGCCGAAGAGTTCCTCGATCACGAGCCGTTTGAATCGAACCGTCGGTGTAGTCATGTTTTCGTCGGACCCGGATATTTTCCCGCTCTCTTAGCATGGTCGGTCAAGCGGAACAACCATCCTTGTCTCGCGAGGTGCAGTCAGGGGTTTGCGGTTACCAACGCATTCGTACACCGCCGCCCCGGCAGTTCCATCGGCCCGAGTCCGTAAGCGAGCCAGCCGGCGGACACACCCAAGACTATCTTGGTGTTGTCTGGGCTGCTGCTCAGGTTTGACAGTTGGTCGGGAACCGACAGGTTCGTATCACGCGCGAGTAAGGACCCTCAAATGATAACGAGGAGCAAGTTTCAGGGACGGCTAAGTACGAAATCGTTACCAATGCTTGATCCAAGGAACGATTTCGTTCTTTGCTGCGGCGCGTAGTCACACATTCGTGCCTTGCGAGGAGCAGAGTGATGCAGCGGCAGACTGGCAGGAATGAGCGAACCCATTTCGGCGGGGAGGAGGTCGCTGCGTTTGTCCCCGAACCGCTGCCACCGCAGAATCCACCGCTCACACTCGATGGCGCGCTGCTGAAACGGCTACATCGCGCCGAGGATGCGCTGCGTCGGCTCGACTTGGCGGGCGAGATGGTGCCGTCGCTGCTGCCGGAGCTACTTAGCGCCCTTGAAAAGTACATTCATCACGAGAATGGTCTGCCTCCGCTTGTCCGAGCAGGACTCCTTCACGTTCAGTTCGAGACGATTCACCCCTATCTCGATGGAAATGGGCGCATCGGACGACTCCTGGTGACACTCCTACTCGAACACTGGAAGCTGCTCACCAAGCCTCTGCTCTACCTGAGTCTGTTCCTGAAGCGTCATCGGACCGAATACTATCGACTCCTAAACGCGGTGCGGAAGGAAGGCGAGTGGGAACCCTGGATCGACTTCTTTCTCAACGGAGTGGCCACCATTTCTGAAGAAGCAACGAACTCTGCACGGGATCTGTTTGCGCTGGTTGCCACCGACCGCGAGCGAGTCCTTTCGCATGACGCTACGTCGGTCGCTGCAATCCGTTTGTTTGAAGCACTCCCACGTCATCCGATTGTCAGCGTAGCGACAGCGATGAGACTCCTACAGACCAGCAAGCCCACAGCGACCAGAGCCATCGAGGCATTGATCGACGCGGACGTACTTCAGGAATCGACCGGCAAAAAGCGCGACCGTTCCTTCGCGTACCATAGGTATCTGGAGAGGCTGCGGGATGGGACGGAGACCGGATGAGCGCATCATATCCTGTTGCTGCGAGATGAGCACGTAGTGCGCGCCCACAGCGATTCCGGCAATCTGTGGTTGGCATGACTCGGCGCCATCCACTCGGCGCCCGGAAGACCGGCTCGTTGCAATGAAGCTCGTACGAACGGGACGATCTTTGCTTGCCCGGCGCGCTGCCCCAGGATCTCCACACCGGCCGCTGACCATCCCGTGGGTTTGGGGTACGGCTGGGCCGGTCTACCTGGAGCGGCATTCGACCCCTTCCTCATCGCCGAGAAGCTCTGTACCTACCGTCCTAAGCCCTTCAAATCGCTCTACTTTTCCATTGCAAGAAATTTGCAATTTTGATTAACATAAATCTGCAAAGTTATGACCTCTCTGCACCAGAGAGGAGAGAGCAGGCTGCTTATACAGAGTCCCGATGGCGCAGCCATGAACAGGACCGAGCAAAGCCTTGTCCGCATTGTTCCGTACGGGGAGACCATGATGACGAACAGCCAAAAAGCGACCGTAGAGGAGGCTTCGACGACGGATAACGAGTCCCCCGAGCCATCTAAATCTTTCTATGCGCACTTTGCGTGTCCCGAACCACTTAATCACAACGGGAAGCAGAAGTCGGTCTACCGAGCCACATGGAAGCCGATCAAGCGGAAGGTGATCGTCAAGTATCACGATGGCGAGCAGCGGACCGCACTGACAGAGATGGAGCTGGTTGCTCATCCACTCTCCCTCGCTCACCCTAACATCGTCGAGACGCATGTTGTCGGCAGCGCCCCTGAGCTGTTCCTCGTGGAGCGTGAGGTGACCCCCTTGCACAATGACTGGCCGCTCAGCGGGATGGATGAGGCCGTCACGCTGCTCTGCCACATCGCTCGCGCGCTAAGCTTTCTCCGGTGGGAGGGCTACATCCACGCGGACATCAAGCCCGAGAACCTTGGGCTCGATCGGGGCCGCTTCATCCTGATGGACTTCGGGGTTTGCAAGAAGCTCGACAAGTTTGATCGAGCAACGGACAAGGCCGGTACGGTGCGGACGCGCGCCCCCGAGGTACTGGCCAAGTCAAGTCCCCGTAGCGACAAGTCCGACCTGTGGTCACTGGCCGCATCGCTATTTCGGATCTTTACCAAGAAATTTCCGTTGGTCCTTGAAGATGAAGATGCGCGGCTCGATAGAGATGAGTCGTTCAGAGATCAGCTGACCGAGGCGGTAGCGGAGCGGGCGAAGGATGAGGAGCTGTGGAATCGCGACTTCTGGGAAAACGATTGCTGGAAGGCGGTGCCGCCGCACCTCCAGCGGCTTGAACCGCTGATGAGAAGGATGCTGGAGCGCGATCCAGATAAGCGTATCAATGCGGAAGGGGTGGTCCGATGCTGTGAAGAGGAGTTTGCCCCCTATCTGCTGGAGGATCTTCCCACCGCACCCATCGGGTTGACCACTCAGACCCAGATGCTGCCGACGCTGCAGGCGCTGATTGATGGAAAGGCAGGAGCTGGTTTCAAGAAAAGCCTGACGCGCTTGCCACTCTTGACGTGCCAGCGGCACACCCAATGGCTCAAGGAATTATTGAGCCTCAATCACCTCTCTAAAAAAGACGAGAAGCAGTTCATCAAACAGCAACTTGCGGAACTCGAGGAACTCGAGGAACGCGCGGGACGCAAGGGACGCAAGGTACGCAAGCCATGAGCAAACGGAGCCTCGAACGCGTCCAAGACGCTGTTCATGGACTGATGAAGTTCCATGGCCTGGAGACCGCAGTCATCCGTCTACTGGAGACCCGAGAAATCCAGCGCCTCCGGCGGATCAAACAGCTTGGGCTGGCCTCACTGGTCTACCCTGGGGCGGAGCACTCGCGGCAGGCCCACTCACTGGGCGCGGCATACTTGGCGATTCGGTTCGGTCATCAACTGCAGGAGGCCGCTGCTGAGTTTCTGCCACCGCTGCTACAGCCAGGCCCGGAAGAGATCCGCGACTTGGCCATCGCCGCCCTGTGTCACGATCTAGGCCATGGTCCATTTTCCCACACCTGGGAAGATCAGTGCATCGGCAAAGACTTTGATAGCAAACGCGAGGCGTGGGCCGAGAAATTTGGCCTGGACCCCAAGGACTGCAAGGATCTCAAGTGGCATGAAATCGTAGGCCAGGGACTTCTGCATTGGCCTGAAAGCGAACTTCACAAACGGCTGAAGGAGCACGACGAGTCGATGCCGGAGCGAATTCTGGCTCTGCTGCGTGGCTCCTATCATGTGCCGTACTTGTCTCGTCTCTTGTCCAGCGATGTCGATATCGATCGAGGGGACTTCCTGCTGCGAGACGCCATCCAGTGCGGTGTCTCCTATGGTCGATACGATCTCGAGTGGCTGCTGTCCTGCGTGACGCTTGGCTACTATAACGACACCGTGGTGATGGGCTTCGACTTGCAAAAGTCTCGCCGAGTCATCGAAGAGTTTGTCCTCGCCCACCGCGCTCACTATGAGACCGTCTACTATCATCACACGGTCAAGAGCGCCGAGCTAATGCTCGGACTGTTCTTCAAACGCCTCAAGAAGCTTGCCACCGGGGACAGAGAAAAGTTCAAGTCCTTCAGCCAGCGTTACGGTTCGATCATCAAGGTCGCCGCAGGGGAGGTGATCGGTCCAGAGGAGGTGCTGGAATTGGATGATGCGCTGCTCTGGTCCTTCCTTTGCGACGTGGCCAAAGAGAAAAGCGACCCCGATGACATCCTCTGTGATCTCGCATGTAGGCTGTCGCAGCGGGACCTACTCAAGGCAATTGAGTTGCCGCGCGCAGAAAGCTCGCTCCCCTTGCCGACCGGGGAGGAGTTAACAAATCAAGGATTGAGTCTCGTCAAGCTTCAGTCGGGACGGAAGCTTTCGAGGGAGGAGTTCAGAGAGTACTACCTCTGCCCGTTCAATCAGGATCGTGACATCTTGTCCACAAAGGAGCACGACTGCGGCTTCTTCATCGACACCACCCGCTCGGATCGCCCGGCCATCATGATCCAGCGAGACCGGGAGTTCCGAGCGCTTCGGACGATGTCCATCACCACCAGCCGGATCTACGTACCCCGTGAAGTACGCGACAAGGCCCAGGAGATCCTGTCCTCACGACGGACTGCGGAGTAGCCTAAGCGCCGGGTCACCAGCGATCCGTCAAATACCTCTTTGAAACAGGTAGCAGCGCGACCTCGCTTCGGCTGCTCACTGGTCCGTGGCATCCGATGTGCATCTCTGTGCCATCTCTGACTTCGCAGCCTCTAGCGCTACATAGTCCCGCCACCTCACCGCTGACTCCGTCAAGCTCACCTCCGCCAGCGCATACGGCTTGGTTTTCTTGGCTGGGCACACCCACCGCACGATGCACAGCAGTACGTCCCCGTGCCGGCGCACATCAAGAATCGTCCACATCTGGTCCTTCGGGTTCGTCGTTCGCAGCAGGAACTCGTGGGCTTGCCGCTCTCCCGGTTTGCTCAGGTCGAACATTGCGAGCGGTGGCATCGTCGGAGCCTTCCGCAATTTGATTTGACGACGACGCGACACACTTGCACTATGGATGTGACAACACATAGACTCCTCCTGTTCGCGTCGGACCGTGCTTTCCAGGGCGGTGGTCCGACGCGGCGATGGGCTCCCGGTTTTGGCCGGGGGCCTTTTTTGTTCTTGGGCTTGGTAATGCCCGGTTCTGCTCTTAACCAAAGAACGGCACAGTTGCTAGATAAATCTTCGATATCTGACGGTATTTTATCCCAAATAGAACTCTCAGAAGCGGCGTGGTACCCGGTGTCGTGGTCCGTGGTCGACAAAATCCGCTCCATCTCGGCTTTGCCAGGCGACTCGCTCGTGTGCGAAAAAACGCGGACATTAGCGGCTCCGCTCTCTCGCTTGCGAGTGGGCTGGCGCACAACACCGCTGGAGATCTCGAAACAGGGACTCGCGTGCCACGCCTCGACACAGTTGAAAAGCTGGCTCGCGCACTGAGTGTTTCGCCGAGTTTTCTGGCCTACGGCATCGACATTCCATGCGAGCCGCCGACGCAGCTGTTGTCCGCAGGGCTTCCCGAACGACTGTCAGCATGTCGTCAGATGCGCAAGCTTTCCCGTCGGCAGGTAGGTGCTCTGTCGGGAACTTCGGACAACTTTGTGCAGATGACCGAAACCGGACGCACCGTCCCCAGCATCGCCAAGGTCGAGCAGCTCGCCAAAGCACTGCATGTCTCGGTCTGCTGGCTCGCATTTGGGCTGGGCCATCCCGAGCTACCCGCCAACCGGCGAAGACGTTCCGACGCACCGCCAGCACCGGGTCCGCAGCCATAGCTGGTTCCAAGCGTCACTGTGCGAATGCGTCTGGCACGGCATCCTCCTGCACCGATCGAAGCAAGCTCACCACCAGCGACGGATACCAAGCGCCGCCACCGTCGCGTTGAAAGCCCTCCATTGCCAATCGCACACCGATCTCCTTCAGCGTCATTCCTTGCTCACGAAGCTCACAAGCCCGTCGAGCAGCGGACTTCCGATCTGCGGGTGATTCCAGCAACTTCGCAACCTGCGCCGGATGCCACTTCCCCCCTCGCTGTGGAGTCAGCTTCGCTTTCCGCAGACGCACTCCTATCTGACTCAAACTGTATCCTTCCTTTCGCAGTTCCAGCGCCAGCGCGGCCGCAGCTTCAGGATCAAATCGCGAGGGGACATGCGGCCTGTTCTTCCGCATCGTGTGCATTCCTTCGCGATGAAGAATGATGCAGATTCTGTTTACTCTCCACGTTCCGTTCCGTCGTGCAGGCGTCTGTACGGCATTCAGCTGCTGCGCAATCTTCGCAAAGGAAAGTCCTTCTGCACGCAGACGCTTGATCTTCTGGATGACCTCCTGTTCATCAGGAATCGGCACCAGGAGCCTGCGTCCGTTCGCATCCACTTCGTCGCTGAGCGCGTAGCCGTAAGGGGCCGGACCGAGCCGCACTCCCTGCGCTTTCATGTGCCGCAGTGCAT
>DAOLIT010000084.1:0-22646 GCA_035328405.1 Pseudomonadota bacterium
ACGGACCCCGGCAAAACCGACCCCGCCAAAACGGACCCCGGCAAAACCGACCCCGCCAAAACGGACCCCGGCAAAACCGACCCCGGCAAGCAGCCGAAAGTTCAGCACAAAGTCATCCGAAAAGGCCCCAAAAAGCCCAAATTGTTCTGATTCGGATGGATTTGGTCGAATTTGGCCGAGAAGAACAGGCTACGCTGCGGCCCGATGATGTACGTGCTGGTGTTTGATCGCGACGAATGGATGGTCAGGATGATGACCTCGCTGCTTACGCGGCGCGGATACACGGTCGAGACTGCGGACCATCGACAGCGGGCTGAAACCCTGCTCAAAACGACGACCCCCGATTTGCTCGTCGCTGATGTTCACCTCGAGGCCTTCGAGCTGAGCCTCGACTGGATCGCGAACCTTGCGGAAGAACGCCGCTTGCCCGTGCTGCTTCTTGGGGAAGCCACGTCGCCCGACCGGAAATTGCAAGCCCTGCGTGTGCCCCACAGCGACTATTTGGACAAGCCGTTTCGTTTCGACGAATTTGATTTGCGCGTCGAGAGGCTGCTCCTCAAGAAACCGCAGGCCGCGGTCGAACAAAGCAGTGGCCTCCTGGGGAAACTCGCCGATTTGAGTTTGACGAGCCTTCTGTTGCTCGTCGAAAACGAGCGAAAAACCGGCGTCCTGACCATCCAGCGCGTCGGCGAAACCGGCAGATTTTTCTGCGGAAACGGAAAGCTGCTCAGCGTCGAGCGCATCGTCGCCGGGGAACGCCCCGAACGCAGCCTCGAGGCCATGTACGCGCTTTTGTCCTGGCCAGACGGCGAGTTCGCCTTTTCCGTACAACACGTCCCTCAACACGAAGACGAGGGGCTGCCCATCACGCAACTTTTGCTCGGCCATTCCCAGCGTCTCGATGAAGAGACACACAAACGAAACCTCGCCGTATGATGAATCGGTTTTGAGCGATGCGGTGCGCGACAAAATGGTCCGTCTTTCTGTGGTTTTCCGTGTGGTTGTGTGCGTGCCCGTGTGCGTTTTGCACACGCGCGAACGCGGCTGACCCCGAACATCCGCCGACGCAGATCGCGCCTCCGAACCTGCCGCCGCTTCCCGACCAACCCGTGCCGAGCGCCGATTTGCCCCCGAATTTGCCGCCGCCCACCTCCGGCCCAGATCTGACGCTGAGTCAACCTCCAAAAGACGCCGTGTCGCCTCAACTGCCGACGTCAGAGACGGGCACGACCAAACTGTCGATCGAGCGCAAGCGCAGAATCAACCTGATCATCGCGGGCGTTTCGACGCTGGTCGCGACCTATACCGCCGATCGAATGCTCGCCCGAGACCTGTCGCAATCCTATGCGAGTTGGGTGCCCCTCGTCGGGCCGTGGTGGATGCTGCATGAAGAAGGTGCCCGACCGAATCCAAACCAAGGTTTGCAAACGCTGTTCGCCATCGACGGCCTCGTGCAATTGAGCGGTTTGACCGTCGCGATTGTCGGCACGTTTTTGCGATATGACCGTGTTGTGCTCCGGTTGACCAAATGACCTTCGATTTGTCTACAAAGCGCATCGTCGTGACCGGCGGTGCAGGTTTTTTGGGTTCCTTTGTCGTCGAGAAACTGAAAGCGCGAGGTTGCAAACACATCGTCGTGCCCAGGTCTTCTGACTACGATTTGGTGGACCTTTCGGCGGTGAGGCGGCTTTTGTCAGAGACGTGCCCCGACGTCATCATCCATTTGGCTGCCGTCGTCGGTGGAATCGGCGCAAACCAAAAAAATCCGGCGCGTTTTTTCTATGACAATTTGCTCATGGGCGTGCAGCTTCTTCACGAAGCGCACCGCTTTTCCGTGCAGAAATTTGTCGCAACAGCGACGATCTGCGCCTATCCCAAACACTGCCCCGTGCCGTTCCGCGAGGAGGATCTGTGGAACGGCTATCCCGAAGAAACCAACGCGCCCTATGGCCTTGCGAAAAAAATGCTGCTTTTGCAATCGGCTGCCTATCGCGCGCAATACGGTTTTTCGTCGGTGGTGCTCTTTCCGGTCAACCTGTATGGCCCGCGCGACCATTTCGACCTCGAAACGTCGCACGTCATTCCCGCGCTCATTCGCAAAATCGCGCAGGCGCAAGAACAAGGTCTGACCGAGGTCACGATTTGGGGCGACGGCAGCCCAACGCGCGAATTTTTGTACGTCGAGGATTGCGCCGAGGCAATCGTCCTGGCCACCGAACGCTACGACCAAAGCGACCCCGTCAACGTCGGCAGCGGCCAGGAAATTTCGATCGCCGCGCTTGCCGGAAAAATCGGCGACCTGATGGGATACAAAGGTGGTTTCGTGTACGACAAAAGCCGACCCAACGGGCAGCCTCGGCGGCTCCTCGACACCACCCGCGCTGAGCGATGTTTCGGTTTTCGCGCCCGCACCACGCTCGACGAAGGCCTGCGCAGCACCATCGACTTTTTCCAACGTGAGTTTTCGCCATGAAGACACGCCGCGCGCTCATCACCGGCATTACGGGTCAGGACGGCTCGTATTTGGCCGAATTTCTGCTTCGCAAAGGGTACGAAGTCCACGGCATTGTCCGACGGTCTTCGTCGTTCAATACCGCGCGGATCGACGGGATTTATCAAGACCCCCACACACCCGACTGTCAGTTGCGTCTGCATTACGGAGACATGCTGGACGCGACGGTGTTGTCTCGGATTTTGCACGAGGTCGCGCCCGACGAGGTTTATAACCTGGCCGCGCAATCGCACGTCCGTGTCTCGTTTGATATGCCCGAACACACCCTCGACGTGGTCGCACTCGGAACCGCGCGGCTTTTGGAGGTCCTCCGAACCCTTCCATCCAAACCGCGCTTTTACCAAGCCTCGTCGTCGGAAATGTTCGGCGGATCTGCGCCGCCTCAGTCGGAGACCACGCCGTTTCGTCCGTGTTCGCCCTATGCCGTCGCAAAAATCGCCGCGTACCACCTGACCGTTCTGTACCGCGACGCTTACGGCCTGTTCGCCTGCAACGGCATTCTGTTCAATCACGAAAGCCCTCGACGCAGCGAGACGTTTGTGACGCGAAAAGTGACCCGCGCCGCTGCTCGCATCAAATTGGGCCTGCAAGACAAGCTCTTCCTCGGCAACTTGGAAGCCCGACGAGACTGGGGTTTTGCGGGAGATTTCGTCGAAGCGATGTGGCTGTTGCTCCAACAAGAACAACCCACCGACGTGGTCATTTGCACCGGCGAAAGCCATTCGGTCCGCGACCTGCTTGATGTCGCGTTTTCTCGTCTGAACCTCGACTGGCAGCGATATGTCGAAATCGATCCGCGATACTTCCGCCCGAGTGAAGTCGATGAACTGCGCGGCGACATGACCTGGGCCCGCAAACTGCTGAAGTGGGAACCCAAGGTACGTTTTCGGCAGCTGGTCGAGATGATGGTCGATCACGACTTGGCGGATTTGCTGCGCAACCGTCAAAAACCGCGATAGCGACGCGCCCCCAAATATCGACGCTGCCACTCCGGTGCCGATAGCAAACTGACGTGTACCGTCGGGGTTTCGCTGGTGGTTGCATGTAGGAAGCGACCTTCCCCCACGTACAACCCCACATGCTTCACCATATCCTGCTGGTCAGGCTTGGGCGACGCGCCGCGAAAAAACAGCAAATCCCCGCGCCGA
Organism: Pseudomonadota bacterium; assembly: GCA_035328405.1. GTDB lineage: Bacteria > Myxococcota_A > Polyangia > Palsa-1104 > JAEUJZ01 > JAEUKA01. Next base: position 3,661 of record DAOLIT010000084.1, read on the forward strand.
AGCTGTGGTTGCGCCACAACCGGTTGCAAAAGCGACCACGTCCACTGCGGCCCCGCGTTCCTGGGCGTCGAAGCCCCGCACGCATCAAACGCATTTTTCACAAGCCCCGAACAATCGATGCCCAACGGCGATCGACCGCCCCACAAATACGGCGCACCTTCGTACTGGCTTGCTTCCTTGAGCACGCATTCGACCGTCGGCTCGGCCTTTGGGGGCAAACTTTCGACATCTCCACGCTGTACGAAACCCAAACTTCCGTCGGGAAGCACGATTTTGTACCAACGATCGGACGCCGTTTCGGAAAGCACCACTTTCGTGTGGACCGTCAGCACCACTTTCGGTCGAGCCAGCGTCACATCCGGTTCCGCATACACGTTCGCCAGCCGAGACACGACGCGCAGAATCTTTGCGTCTGCCTTTTCGCTTCGCTTTCCACCGTCGGGACGTGCATACGGTGGCTTCTGTTTCGGCCACACAAGCGTCGCATTTTCCCACACCCAGCCTCGGTCGCCGTCCCGCGTTTCGACGAACAGCATCGGGTGTTGCGGGTCCCCGCACGCCAAGGTTTCCGGCAACACGCGCAAAAGCTCGCCCAGACGAGCCTGATCCTCAACCGGTCCCTTTTCCGTCGGACCCAGAAACAGATCCACCACCGACACCGACACCACCACCTGTCCGCTCGCGACGAGTTCCCGTCGGTGTTGTAGCTCTTTTTCCGAACACGGCGCGGTCGCTTTCGCACAAGCCGGCCTCGGCGAAACCATCCACACACCACACAGCAAAAAACCCAGCGTTGTCCGTGCCCACGATTTCATGCGCGGAAACTATCACGCCACCTTTGTGCAGGGGTCCGCTTATGCGCGCTGAATTACACAAAATGTGCGAACTAACGTCCCTATTTTGCCCTGCTTTCATAGGCTATAGTGGAGAGCCGATTGTCAGTGCCGCCTCACAACCAGGATTCACCATACGCTTTGCGACCGGCCATATTCAGCGTCGAAACACCCGCCCTGTCGGTACCTTCTTCGCTCGCTAAGGGAGCCTTCACAAGATGAAGTTCTCGTGTGAACAGTGCCAAACGAAATACAACCTTCCCGACGAGCGCGTTCGCGGCAAGGTACTAAAAATTCGCTGCAAAAAATGCGGATGCCAAATCACAGTTAGTCAAGGTGGTATTCGGACCGCCCGTGGAGAGGCCGAAAACGAAGACGCGACGATGATTGGCTCGCGCGCACAGGTCGCTCTTCTGGGACGCGGACCGGCTGCACACGAGGGACCCGAGCCCGGCGAGGGCGGCGACTCGACGATGATCGGCGGCGCAGCGGACTTTTTTGCAAACCTGAACATCGGCCAAGCGCAACCCGCGCCAGCCCTCGACGAGTGGCATTTGTCCATCGACGGAAACGTCGTCGATCCCATGCCGCTTGTGGATTTGGCCGCTCGGATTGCTTCGGAACAAATGGTCCCCGGCAAAGACCTGTACGTCTGGCGCGAAGGCCAAGCCGAATGGTCGCCCGTCGATGCCATTCCTGAAGTGAAAGCTGCCGTCGAAAAAGCCAAACGAAATCCGGTCGCCGCAAAACCTGCTGCCGTCGCTGCACCCAAATTGGCTTTGTCAGATGGGCTCGACGACGAGGAAGACGAAGGCGGAGACAAGACGCAGCTCGGTTCCCTCGATTTCAAGGCGATGGGTCTGGAAGCCAAAGCGCCATGGGAAGAAGCCGCCAAAAAGGCCGAGCCCGCCAAAACAGGTGCCGCGAAAACCGATGAAAAACCCGGCCTAGCCAAAGACACCAAGGACACCAAAGACACCAAAGACACCAAAGACAGCAAAAGCGGCGCAAAGGCCGCGAAAACTGCCGAAAAGGACTCAAAGGACACAAAAGCGGCTGAAAAGGCGGCGAAAACGGCTGAAAAAGACGACCGATTCGGAAAAAAGGATGAAAAGGCGGGCGCAAAAGACACGAAGGCGGCAGACAAAGACAAAAAAGCGGCGGGTCCTGCCCCAAAAGACCTGTTGAGTGCGCCCAAAGCCGAACCGAAAGACGCCGAGAAAAAAGAACCGGCCAAGCCGTCCGAAAAAGCGGCACCCGAAAAGCAGAGTGCTCCCGAAGCCAAAGCCGCTCCAAAGCTTGACGACGATTTGCTCGATGGCGATGCGCTCGACGACGACGTGCTCGAATCGGTCGATGCGATCGAGATGGACATTGCGATGCCGGCACCGCCGCCCAAAGGTGCCAAACCGCCTCCTCCCAAACCGGCGGCTCCGCCAAGTCCGTTTGCGCCGCCGAGTCCATTTGGATCGCCGGGTGCTCCCGCTGCGCCCGCGTTTTCCGCACAGGCCCCCGGTCTGTCCGAGCCTCCCTTTCCCGTGGTGCCACCGGTGGTGCCTCCTGCGACACCTGCCCACATGTCTGCCCCAATGGCTCAGCCGATGTCAGCACCGGCCCCCATGGATGCGGCCTCCCAATCGCCGTATTCGGGTGGTTACGCGCCGGGATATGCCCAGGACCCCGCAATGGCCGCCCAGCCCGTTTCGACCGATGGCGGATATTCCGGCCTGGGTCTTTCCGGTATGGGGGGCCAGCCCGCGCCCGCCTATGACCCGATGGCCAACCCCTATGCTGCTTCCCCCTATGGTTCGTCTCCGTATGCAGCACAGCAAAACCAACCGCTTCCAGGGGGTTCCCCTGAACCTGCCGCGAGTCCCCCTGCTGCGAAATCCAAAACACCCCTGTTTGTTGGAATCGCGCTGCTTTTGTGTGTGCTCGGTGCAGGTGCCTACTTCCTGCTTGTCAAGTCTTCGGACAACACCCCCGGAACCCTCGCCGATGCAGGCCAGGACGCTGCGGCCAAACCAAAAGAGGTTGAAAAGCCCAAGCCCAAACCGGAACCCCCAAAAGTCACCGGACTCACACAAGCCGAGTTCGATGCGCTCATGGCCGCAAATGCGGATGGAATCCAATCGTGCGTCGAGAAGCTTGTCAAAAAGCAGGCCGACCTCAAAGGCAAAGAGGTCTCTGTTTCCGGTGACATTTCGGACAAAGGCAAGCCCGGCGAGTTCTCGTTTACGGGCCCCGCAAGCGAAATGGATGACAAGACCAAGAAGTGCCTGCAAAAAGCACTGAAAAAATGGAAGTTCCCGGTCAAAGACAAGGCCCCCTACACCGCCAAATTCCCCCTCAAACTCTGATTTTCGCTGATTCTCCTTCGCCGCGTTCGCTGTGTGTATGATGTTTGGATGCGGCTCCTTTTGGTTTGTCTTGCGCTCTTGTCTTTGTGGCCTGGCATCGGGCCTGGATTGGGAGTCGCAAGCGCGCAAGAAGTATCCCCTCCTGATCCTGAAGTTGCGCGACGCATCCAATTCATAAACATCGAAGGCGTGTCCTTTCGTTTTCCCTCCTCACGAGATGATTCCCGTCGGAACCGCGCGCCAGAAGAACTCGCTGCACCCACTTGCGCGGCCCCTGCGCCCGGTCTGTGTGACATCAATTGGAAAAGTGCTCCTGCGGGTTGGAAAGGAACGGTGGATCGAGGGTTTGTTCTTCCTTCGCAAGCATCGGTGTTGCTGCGCACAACTGAGGGAAATCCTCTTCTGTGGTCCACACCCGCAGAAGTAGGGGTTGCCATCGATTTGCATGTGCGGAAAGACAACGAAACCGCCACACGGATTCTTCAATGGCCCTACTTCAACTACCTTCTGTACACCGCAGCAATGCAAGCAAAGGGACAAGTTCCCAAGCGTTTTGCACAGTGGACAGGGAATCCGCTCCTAGGAACACACAGGCCCGATCTTGCCGTGCTGGTTGCCGTCGCCATTTCTGCCGTCTTGGCCTTGCTGTTCGCACTCGGAAAAAAGCAGACCGAGCGGACCACACTCGCGACAAAACACTGGCTTGAAGCGATTTCGATTGGAAGGAAGCCAGACCCCGAAACCGCCAATGCTCCCGATGCCCCGTCCTCCCCTTGGGAAGAGGTCGGTTTCGCCAAACCCCTCTCCGGCTTCCTCACCCTGCTCGGTTCTATGTTTGTGTTGATCGGTCCCTATTTCGCGTTGCAGTCGGTTTTGGCGGGGGTGGTTCAGCCTTTTCCAGAAGCGGATGGTTTGTGGAAGAACACGGGTGACACGCTGTTCATTGTCTGGCTTACGTTCGACCTGGGAACCCAGACGGCTGTGGTCAAGTACTTTGCTGAGCACCGGGCAAGAAGTCCACAGGAGGCGCTCCGGGATTTTCAGTTCTATGTTTGGTGGCAAATCACCGCACGCACCGTCGAGGCGATCATTCTTGCGGCTGTGGCTCTGCGGGCCGTTCCGTACACGTCTTATGCGATCTATGCACCGTTTGTGATGTTGTATGCAGTGACTCAACTTCCGGCGATTGCTGCGGTTCCCAAACTGCTCTGTCAAAGCATGCAGCGGTTTGATTATCAGAATCTTCTGGACATTGCGGAGACGCGGATTCTGTCTTTCGTCGCGCCGATTCCTTTCATCTTGATAGGTCGATCGTGGGGGCTTGCCCACCCGCAGTACGGAGAGGCGTTCGGGGCCGCGATCGGAATGGGTCTCGGGAGTCTGTTCAAGGACGCTTGCGTGTTTTCGTTGGGTTTGTACGCGGTCAAAAAAATGAAAATCCCCATCTTGCCGGTGTTCCTTCCGCAGTTCGATTGGGCGACGGCAAAGCGGCAGCTCTTTTTCGGTTTCAAAGTGACGTTGGGACAAGAGCCGTTCCGTTTCATCGCCGTGGTCGAAAGTGTGATCATCGTCAAGTGGTTGCAGGATTTTCCGGCGTGGCTCGGAATCCGCGACATGATTCACAACCGGCTGGCTTTCCTGTTTGTTTTTGCGTGGAGTTACTATCAAAGCGCACTACCGGTGTTTTCAGAAGCGCACGGACAAGGGAAGGAAACACTCGTTCGGTACTACGTTGGGCGCTATCTGCAATTCGGTTTTCTGTTCTCTGCACTGATCTTTTCTTTGTTGTCTGCCGTCGGTCCTCAGTATGTGAATGTCGCGCTGGGAACACAGTGGCAAAAGACGGCAGACTTTCTTCTTTTGGGTTGTATCAGTGGTCTGTTTCTTCCGCTCGCGTGGTTGTCCGATTCTTTGCAGCAGGGTGCAGGCAGACCCGGAACAACGACGCTGGTGATGCTGGTCGAGCAAGGTGTAAGACTCCTTTTGCTCGTGTTCTTTGTACCCACCATGCAGTTTGCGGCCATCTATGTGGCACTGAATTTGGCGTTGTGTGTGAAGTGCGGACTGGGTTGGTGGCTGAATCACCGCTACATCGTTTCTCGCCCCTTTTCGGGAAACCCGTTGCGAAACATGGTGCTGCTTCCCCTGCTTTGCGGCGTGGTGAATTACTTGTGTTTGCGAGGCATGATCGCGGTGGTTTCTCCGACGAGCTGGATGGGAATGATGGTCCTCTTTTTTGTGGCAGGCGCGGCGTCGTTTGCGATCGGCTTTTTTTCGCTGGGTTTTTTGGGAGGGCTAGAACCGCAAGCGTTAACAGAGCTTACACAGGCGGCTGCGATGTCTGCACTTGTGCGCCCCATCTGCGAAGGAATCGTCTATCTGGCGCGTTTGGGAACGCGGCTGTCTCCCTGGCCAGCGACGGACCATGCAGCAACACAGGCCGCGATGGTGCAAGCGGGCGAACTTCGGTCGGAAGCCCAAAAAGACGCAAAGCACGCACATACAAACGAGTGACGCCCAAACAGAGAACCGAGATATAATCCGGCTGGGTAAATCGTTCCTTTCGCAAGGTGTTCGGCCATGCAAGCATCGCGTCTTCTGTTCCTTGTCCTTTGTTTTGCGTTCGCTTTTCCGCAGCCTGTGTTCGCAGGTGCCAATGATCCAGACGACGGCTGTCTTCGAGACACCGAATGTCGAGGGCACTACGAAAAGGCGATGAAGTCCTACAGTGCGGGCCGATATGAAGCAGCTCTGCCCGAATTTCAAGCGGCATATGGATTGCGTCAAATGCCGTGGCTGCTTGTGAACATTGGGCGCACACTGCATCGTTTGGGACGTTTGGAAGAGGCGGTTCAGTACTACAACAATTATGAAAAGGCATCGCTTGGAGCGGACCCCGATACGCTGAAAAAAGTTCGGGAGTACCGAACCCAGGCGCAAGCGGCGCTCGAGGCCATGAAAGCGGGGGGATCGAATTTCACACCCCCTTCCGCAACAACCACTCCCCCTGTCACGCAAACAACCCCGCCACAGACGACACCAGCAGATGAAGCGAGCAAACCGTTTTACAAAAAGTGGTGGTTCTGGACCATTGTAGGGGGTGCGGCAGCCGTGACGATCATTGGCGTGGGAGTCGGAGTAGGCGTAAGCAACAGCAACAAAGATCCGATTCCCCCGAATGCTCCCATATACACCCCTACTTTCTAACTTCCTTGCATTATGTGAGAGGAAACATGTCAAAAAAATACCTATTGCGAAGCGCGTTTGGTTCTCTGTTTGCACTGGCTTCTGTGGTGCTTTCGAGTTGCGGTGGAGACTACGCGATCTTTGTTCGCGTAGCTGGAGCACCCCAAGAAACGACAGGATTGTATGTCACGGCCAAGCTTGGTGAGACGTATGCGGGCAAAGGAATGGACATCGCGCCGCCGCAACCCATGGACATGGTGGGAATCCGGCTCCCAAGCGACAAATCAGGTATGCTCACCGTCGAGGTTTCTGCGTTGGGAAGTGACCAGTGCAAAGCCGCTGCGGGGTCCGTTCAAGTGGACTTGGGAAAAGGTCGCGCGCAGGAAGTGACGGTGAATTTGGCGGCGCTCAACCCGCGTGTATGTTCGCTGATTCTGAACCCGACTGGCGAAGGAACGGTGAACGCGACACCTGCGGGTACACCCTGTGGAGCGGGGTGCTATGACTACAAAAAGGATTCCTCTGTTGTTCTTTCGTTCAATGCAACCGGAAAATCCTACGGTGCCCAGGTTCACGTTTCCTCTGGGGGTGTCTGTGATGGGTACAATGATTGTTCCGTGAAGGTCTCAAAACGTGTCACGGTGGATGCGAAATTCCAACCTCGCTTGTGTTCACTTTCCAAGTGGTGTTGGTACCATCCGTTGCCCCAGGGGAACATTCTGAGGGGCGTTTTTGGAACCTCTGACAGCGACGTTTGGGCTGTCGGTGATGGGGGTACAGCGATGCACTACAACGGAACCCAGTGGTCGCTTGCCCCTACAGGAACGAGTAGCTTCCTCAGAGGCGTTTGGGGGAATGCTTCAAATCGGCTTTGGGCGGTGGGAGATGCGGGCACAGTGTTGCGGTGGAACGGCAGCAATTTCACAAAGGAAACAAGCGGAACATTGGTGAACCTCAACACGGTTTGGGGCAGTTCAGAGACCAACTTGTATGCGGGCGGAATGAATGGGGTGATCATTCGGAGTGGAGGGGGAGGGAGCTGGAACACGGAAAGCAGCGGGACCACGGTAGACATCAAAAAGATCTCAGGTACCGACGCGAAAAACGTCTGGGCGGTTGCAGGCAGCACGACGATTTTGTCGAGCGCAGGGTCTGGCTGGAGCTCGCAAACACAAAGCAGCCTGAGTTCTGTTTCTGATATTTTGGTCTTGGGGGTGAACGATGTATGGGCCGGGGGAGGCCCATGCAAACTGGGACGTTGGGATGGAACAATCTGGAAATTCTTGTCCGCGTCACCAACGTATTGCTCCATCGGAAATGTTGTATTGGCGGGCAGCGGACCGGGCGATGTCTGGGCAGCTGCGGATCGAAAAGGGCTCGGACAATACGCCAGCGGAGACCCAACCAAGGAAACCGCTGTGGATCTGTTGGCGAGCGGAAACCTGGTGGGAACGCCCGCCACGTTCAACGCTGCGTGGAGCGGAGGCCCCGGCGATGTGCATCTTGTCACGAGCCAAGGCAACATCATGCGCCGGGTTGGGAGTACGGGAGGAACTCAGGTATCGGGCCCCCTTCCACTTGTGTATCCGAGAAGGGGCGGCTCGGAAGTCTTTATTGCAGCCGGAAATGCGACCACAGAGTACATCTTGTTGGACGATGGAACGATTTTCACATCGGATGGACGCAAACTGAACTACCTAAGCGGCGTTCCTGGTGGCCTAGTCTCGTCGTTTGATGCGTGGGCTCCCCAAAGCGAAAACACTCTGCTGGTCGCTAGCAGCGCGGGAACAGTCTACAGGTACGTTGGTGGGAACTGGTCGGCAGCGACGCTTCCGTCTACCAGTAGCAGTCTGTTTGCGATCGGGGGTATTTCCTCAAGCGATTACTACGTTGGCTCTTCTACGGGATACATTTACCGGTTTGCAAATGGGGTCACTCCTTCCAGCGCAATCAATCCCACTGCATACACAGGTGCAATGCAGTCCATTTGGGGGCGGACCTCCAGCGAAGTTTGGGCCTGTGGAAATGGTGGTGTCACGGTCAAAATCAACCAGGGAACACCGACGAAGATCCTAAACCCTGCTCCGGTTGCGACCGCACTCTATGCGATTCACGGACCCCCAAGCCCGAGCAGCCATGTTTGGTCCGTGGGCCAAGGCGGATACGTCATGAAGACTGTGGATGGATCAAATTGGAACACAGTCGCAAGTGGTGTCTCAGTAGACTTGACCTCGGTGGTGGCGCTGAGCGAAACAGACATCTGGATCGCTGGCGATGCGGGAGTTCTTCTGCATTGGGATGACGCACAGAAAAAGCTGGTACAGGTCGCGGGTCCCTTTGCTGCGCGAAATCTGCACAAGCTGCATTCTCCTGCTCCCAATGACATATGGCTCGTCGGAGGAGCTGACGGAGTCTGGCGATACATGCCGTAAATCGAAGCCTGCAAGAGGACGTTTTGGCCGCACGTTGGCCGCACGTTGTGTGTTAGCGTGCGCGCATGTTGAACATCCAAAGACACATGGCTCGTTTGGTTGAAACCCTCGTTTTTGGGGGTTTCTTGGGTTCTCTGTTCGTCTTTTCCACGGGTTGTGAAACAGCACCGCCTGTTCCCCCTGTTCCGTCGCTGGAATCCGACCGGTTGATCCCGTCGGACACGGCGATGCAGACTGCAAAAGTGCTTGTGGCCGCGCGACCTTACGAAAGCAAAATTCCTGACACCTACAACACACAGAAGAATTGGCCTCTGGTGATTCTGCTGCACGGGTATGGAGCGAACGGAATTGCACAGGATGTGTATTTCGGTCTTGGCAAAGAAGTAGACCGATTGGGTTTTCTGTATGCGTATCCCGATGGGCTGGTGGACTCGAAGGGAAAACACTTCTGGAATGCGACGGATGTGTGCTGCGATTTCGACAACAAGGGGGTCGATGACGTGGCGTACATTGACGCGATCATCGACGACATGGCTTCGCGGTATCAGGTGGACAAAAAGCGCGTGTATTTGGTGGGACATTCCAATGGGGGTTTCATGTCACATCGGTTCGCGTGCGATCGTTCCGAACGGGTCGCCGCAATCGTTCCGCTGGCAGGAGACAACTACAAAGACACGAGCCGCTGCACCCCGAAACAACCGGTGGCAGTGTTGCAAGTTCACGGGGACAAAGACGATCTGGTTCCATATGAAGGGGGAACCGAAGCAGGGACGGGAAGGTCTTTGCCGTCTGCAATCGACTGCGTGAAATTCTGGGCAGGGATTGGGGGTTGTACGTTGACGCCGGATACGACGGTGCCGAATGTGGATGTGGATCGGTATCTGCCGGGAGCAGAGTCCACGGTGACTCGTTTCCCAAACTGCAAGCCGGGTGGCGGGGCGGAGCTGTGGACGATCAAGGGAGGCGTACACATGCCTTCTTTGGGACAACCGACTTGGGCGGACCAGGTGTGGAGCTGGTTCGCCGCGCATCCGAAACCGTAAGTGGTTTGCACACTTGGCGGAATCTCATGTTGAAAAGTGCGTTGCGCTTGTAATACGTTTCGCAGACGTAGGAGGTATCCGTCATGTCCGCACCTTGCATTGAACGTCGGTCCTCGACACCGCGCAGTTCTTCGAGAGCCGCGCAAACTTCTCGGCGCGCTGTGCCGCGCTGGCTTCATGCGGTTTTTTTGCTTGGGAGTCTGGGTTTTTCGACGCAGCTCACTTGCGGTTCGGGTCGGGACGGGGATGAGCAAGTCCTCGACGAAGATCCCGACAAGCCCCGGCTGGTTTCCCTGACGCTGAAACCGAACAACGACATCTTGCTGGTGGACTTGAAAGCGGAAGGAACGAAGCCGTTTACGGTGCGTGGGCTGTATTCGGACGGGTCGAGCGCGGATTTCACACGGAAAGTGCGTTTTTCGCTGGATAACACGGCCGTCGGGAAGTTCTCGGGCCCGATTTTCAAAAGTGCGGTGCTCGACAAAAACAAGGTGGACTTCACGAAGGTGTTTGCCAAAGTCACCGAAAGTGGTCGAGAGTTGGCGACGGTGGCGAACCTGACGGTGGTGTGGTTGCGGACGACGGGCAATTCGCAGGACTTCTTTTTCAACTTGCCGTACAAAATCACGCCGCAGACGAAACCGCTGACGTTCTCGACGCAAGTGCAGTCGCTGGACGTGTTTTTCGCGGTGGACACGACAGGAAGCATGGGCGGAGAAATCAGCCAGCTTGCACGGAGTCTGGAAGGCACGATCATTCCGGGCGTGAAAGCGGCGGCGGCAAAAGATGCCTGGTTTGGCGTCGGCTCTGTCGATGATTGGCCGTATGGTTCGTATGGTTCCGCAGGCTGCAATGGCATGCACGACCAGCCGCTCATCCTGTTGCAACCGATGACGGACGACGTGAAAAAGGCGCAAGCGGGAGTGCAACAACTGTTGCGGGGTAGCTCTCCGGCAGGATGCGGCGCAGATACGCCGGAAGGCCAAATGGAGGCGCTGTACCAGATCGCGACGGGCGACGGACAAATGGGAGCAGGTGCCAACATTCCAGCGAACCACAAAGGCATTGGTGGGGTGGAGTTTCGCGATGGCGCGCTGCCGGTGGTGGTTTCAATCAGCGATGCCTCCTATCACGATTTGGGAGACTCTCCCCCCAGAACCTGCTATGGGCAAACGCTGAGCTACTCGGGAGAGGTTGCAAAGTTTGCGCACACGCGGAAACAGACCGCCGAAGCAATGAACAAAATTTGCGCGAAAGCGGTGGGCGTGTCGGCGCTGCTTTCGAGCGAAGAAAACTGCATCGCGACCAAGGACATGATCTATTTCGCGAATGAAACGGGAGCAATTGTTCCTCCCGAGGCGTGGGACGTGCCAGCGCGACCGAATGGTTGTCCGGCGGGGAAATGCTGCACGGGTCTGCGTGGGGCCGGGGAAGAGCCGGATGCAAACGGTCTGTGTCCGTTGGTGTTTAAGGTTCAGTCGGACGGAACGGGTGTAGGTGATCAGGTGACAGCGGGCATCGCACAGCTTGCGCAGTTTGCGAGCTTCGATGTGGTGACAGATGTGATTGGGCAAAAGACGGGCGAAAAAGGGGAGGTCATTCCCGATCCGTTCACGACCGCCGATTTCATCAAGACAATCACGCCGCTCGATGCGCTGCCGCCGCCGCCGCCGCCGTTCATTCCGCCTCCGGTGATGACGGAAAAGGGTTTCTCAAAGGTTGTGCCGGGCAGCTTTGTTCGCTTCAACGTGACGGCGCACAACGAGATGATCAAAGAGACCTTCCGACCGCAGGTGTTTCACGCGACGATCCGGGTGCGTGCAGGTGGTTGTGCAAACCTCGATTCACGCGATGTGATCATTTTGATTCCGCCGGTCGCACCGACGCCAGGGTAGGTCTCTCCGAAAGGTCTTGGGGGGCCTTTTGCCTTCCACAAGACGCTCTGCGGTTTTCCCAGCCGTTTCTTCCCGCTTTTTCCCGACCGCTTTCTGGGCGATTCCCGGGCGATTCCTGGCCGTTTTCCGGGCGATTCCTGGCCGTTTTCCGGGTGGTTTCGGCTACTTGCCTCTTTGGGGCTTTTCGGGCTCGCTGCGAAGAACGGTGAATTCCACTTCGGAAGGCTGAATTTCGGCAGCAATTCCAGGCGGGAGATTCACGACCTGGAGTCGCTTGCGAAACACAGAACCAACGGGTTTGCGCTCCTCTTGAACGGTGTCGAGGACAAGCTGCGGCACATCCAAGAAACGCCCGACGCCCTGCCCTCGGAGGACCACGGTCGCCACCGTCGGCTGAAGCCGAACATTTTGGGGCTGGCCGCTCGGCAAAATGGGTACGCTGCTGTAACGACGTTCCATCAGCTCGACGACAATGGTCGCAGTCAGCTTGGGTGGTGCTTGGTCGGCGAGCCACACATGTTTGGGAAGCGGCGCAAGCTCGACGGGCACAGTCACGGTATCTCGAATGTTGTTCACAGACAGAGGTCGCGACAAAACGTTGTGCATGCTCTCGAGGACGTTTTGCGCTCCGCGCAGCCGCACAACCCTGGGCGACGGAGTGGCCTGCTTGAAGCGATAGCCCTCGGGAGGTTCTCCTTCGATGGTCAGGTTGATGCCGAGTGCAACGGTGGCTTCGGGCTCAAAATGCAGATAGATGCCTGCGGGATTGATGTTCTCGACACGCAATCCGGGAGGCAGGCGCAATTGTTCGGGCGAAAACCGGAACTCACCATCCCGCAAATTCGACATGTCGAGGTTGATGGGAGCAAGTGCGGTGTCTTCTAGTCGGCTGATTCGCGCCCACGGCCCACGGACGGTGACTCGCACCTGATCGAGTCTCTGTTCAGACACCATGATTCGACCGCGCGGTTCGACGTAGTTCACGTGGGCATACAAGGTCACGCTTTGCTCAAGCTCTGTTCGGACAAAAATGGCAAGCCCGATCGCGATGACCAGTGCAAAGGCTTTGAGCAACAGATCCTCGACGAAGACGCGGTATAGAAAGTCGCGCATGGGTGTTACTCCGGCTTGCCAGAAGGCGCGGGGTCTTTTTCCTTTGCGGGGGGCGCATCTGTGGGTGCGACGGCGCGCAGTTTGTGGGTGTCTCCGTCGAGGGGAACGGCATTCACCACGGCTTGCGTCGGGGCGACGTTGGGTTCTGGAGTTGTTTGGACGGGAACGGCTTGCACGGAAAGGTTTTCGTGGGATGGACGCGCGCCAGAAACAGGCAGCCGCAAACCGCCCAAGCTGATGTCATTCCCAGACTTGTCGGCGCTTCCGTCTTTCCCGCTCTTTCCGTCTTTGGCCTTCTTTTTCTGGAACAGTCCGAGCAACGCTTTGCGAACAGAAACCACGTCGAGGTCCCGCACAATGTTGCCGGAAAAGCAGACGCTGATGGTGCCGCGTTCCTCGCTGACGACGACGACGACGGCATCCGTTTCTTCGGTGACACCGACGGCGGCGCGATGGCGAGTCCCGAGTTCCTTGTCGAGTTTGCTGTTGCCCGACAAAGGGAGCACGGCTCCGGCTTGCGCGATGCGCAAGTTGCGAATGATGACCGCACCATCGTGCAAATGGTTGGCCGCTTCGGGGACAAACAGCGTCATGAGAAGTTCTTTGGTGACTTTGGCGTCCAGGTCTTGCCCGACCTCGCCCAGGTGATCGGACAAATCGGCGTCGCGTTCCAAAACAATGAGGGCACCGATTCTTTGCCGGGCCAGCTCGGCGGCGGCCTGGACGACTTCCTCGATGACGTAGGTTTCTTCGTATTGGCGACGCATAAACAGGTTTTGGCCGACCTGCATAAGGGCACGGCGGATGTCCTGCTGAAAGAGCACAACGACGAACAAAATGAAGTAGTTAATGAAGTTCTCAAATAGCCAGGAAACGGTCACCAGGTCGAGCCGTTTGGCAAAGAAATAAAGCGCGGTGATGAGAGCCAAACCCGTCATGGCCTGCGCGGCGCGGGTTCCGCGAACAAGTTTCAGCCCTCGATACAAGAGATAAAAAATGATCACCACGTCGGCAGTGACGATGAGGGCGTCGCGCCAATGAATCGCTGCAGCCAGCGTTTTTAGGGGTCCGAGCACCGTCTCGCGAAAGTTCATGCGCCGGACCTTCCTTTGCACAGGGCCGCAACGACCGACAGCGCAAGTTTCGTTTCCGAAACATCGTGAACCCGCACCACATCCGCGCCGGAAGACGCCGCAAACGCCGCGCCAACCACCGACGGCAGAAGCCGCGCATCGACATCTTGTCCGGTCCACGCGCTCCACATCGACTTGCGAGAAGCCCCAATCACAAGAGGCCGACCCAACGCGCGACGAAGCCCAGCCGTGTTTCGCAGAAGAGCCAAGCTTTGCTCCGCAGTCTTTGCGAAACCCAAACCCGGATCAAAAAAGAGACGCTGTGCAAGAGATGGAAGGTCGTCTGTCAACATGCGCGCCGCAGAAAGCAACTCGGCGATCACAGTGTCGCACAGTTTGTCTCCGTAATCGGTGAGGTCCCGCATCGTGGACGGCGTGCCTCGGGAGTGCATCACGACGAGCGCATCAAATTTTTGCAGAAGCGCAAGCCGCCTGGTTTTGGACCACCGAGCAACTTTGGGATCGTCGAGAGTCGGCGAAAACAAATGCTGCGGAAACGCCAGGTTCAAGACGGAAAAACCCAAGTCCGCCAGCCGATTCGCTGTCTGCGCATGCCGCGTGTCAATCGAAAGCACGGCGGGCAAACGCAGCGCCGGAAGCTCGGTCACAATCGGACGGAGCCTTTGCCATTCTTCCTCGGCGGACAGAAGTCGCGCGGAAGGTCGCGTCGATTCAGCCCCAAAATCGAGCACATCTGCACCGGCCTGACACAGCTCTTCGGCCCGCACGAGCGCTGCTTGCGGAGTCGCGTATTTTCCGCCGTCAGAAAACGAATCCGGCGTCACGTTCACGATGCCCATCACGGCGCAAAAAGAACCATCCAGAACAAGCTCGCTTCCGTCCCCTTTGCGCAGACGAAGGCCCTCTTGGGAAACCTTTTCCAACACAAACGGGTCGGGGGAAATCGCCTGCATCGCGTCTGTCTCTAAAAATCGGAAGCAAACATAGTAGTCTCACCGCGCGGCCAATAGAACGCCGCTTCTTTTATGTCTTCCACCTACGTGCCCAAGCACGCAGCCTCTCTCGACGACATTTGGACAGCCGCCGCCTCTCAGTTGGGCCTTTCGGTCGCCCGTTCAAAAGAGGGGTTTGTTTACACAGATCCGCGCGGACACCGGTTGGTTCTCGCAGCAGACACGCAAGACACAGCAGACGACGTTGCTCGACTGGTTTTCTTCGATCTGTGCAGCGCATTTGTCCGAGGAGAAACCAGCTTCGATGCGCCAGTTTGGGGGCTTCTTGAGGGCACGCAGAGCTTGTTGCAACAACGAGCGACGATGCGCCTGCAAGCCGCGCTGCTGCGACGGTACGGTCTGCGCAAACGGCTGGCCCCACCGACAAGCCGAACGGCCTCCCTTGGCGATTTTTATGAATCGTTGCCGAGGCTGCCGTTTTCGAGCGCCTCGAGCGACGTACCGAACGAGGAACGAACCTGCGCAGAACGAGGGCTCGCGCTTGCACACAAACCTCCGTACAGGCGAGTGCTGCACGACGCACTGTGGGCGACGGCACAACTTGGTCGCGCACCACAACCAAACCTGTCACAAAACGCTTCCGCCCCACGCCTGCACAAAAGTGGTCTCCCGATGTCCGACGGCACGTTTGAGGCCGAAAAAGGTGCGACCTGTCAGGACTGCGCGTTCCTCAGAAACCCTGAAAAACGCGGAAGTGCCCATCGTTGCGAACAAACCGCGCTTTCGGGCACAGCGGGAAAAGTCGTGAAGCCGGACGCTGCGGCTTGCGCGCTGTTTGAACCGCCGCTCGATTGCCAAGCCTGCGCCGCTTGTTGCCGACACGCTTTTGAGCTTGTGCCTGTACTCCCGACAGAGGAAATGTGCGTCAAACACCCTCAGCTTGTCCAAAAGAGCGGCAAATGTCTGACGGTGGCGCGCGATCCCGACAAAAAATGCTGTGCCGTCCTCGGAAAAACCGAAAGCGGCCACTACCGATGCCGCCTGTACGCCGAAAGACCCAACACGTGCCGCGAGTTTACCGCCGGCTCTGCCAACTGCGTGGAAGCCCGACTGCGAATCGGCATCGCCTAAACACAGCACCTCTTGTGAGCCGGAACCAAAGAGAAGTAACGTAGTACGACCATGGCCCGCTTTAGGCTGCGCATGCGCAACATGGAGATCAACTTGCCCATGGGCGAGATCATCATCGGTCGGGGTCCCGAATGTTATTTGCGGGTGGACGAACCGATGGTTTCTCGTCGTCACGCGCGCCTCCGCGTCACGCAAACTTCCGTCACGCTTGAAGATCTGGGGAGCCGAAACGGATCGCGCGTCAACGGAATCAACGCCACTTCGATCGTCACGTTGAATGCAGGGGACATTCTGGGCGTGGGAACACAGCAGTTTACGCTGGACCGCGAGGATGAACCGTCGCCGCACAGGCCCACCGTGACAGACATGCCCGATTGGGCGTCGAAGCCCGGAGTGGGCACGGTCAGCGTTTCACAAAGCCACAGCGATTTGAACCATTCGCCCGTTTCGATCGCATCTCCTCAAACCGGCCCGTTTCCCGGCGGCGCGGCCTTCCCGCCTGCGGCCATGACCAATCCGGGCAGCACGATCAGCAATCCTGCGCCTGCGGCCAGCAGCACTTCGATGCCCGGCGGCCCCATGGACCATCCCTCTGCGCCCATTGGAGAAGGTCAAACGCACGTCGCCAGCGAAGAAAATTCCGAAACCACCGGCCAAAACAGAGGTTCCGCCTATCGGTTGTTTTGGGGCCTGTCCGACAAAGTTCTTGCAATGGGTCGCATCGAGGATGCAGAGCGAATGATGGGTCCCCGGCTTCAGGAAATGCGTTCGCGCGCCGAAAGCGGCGACATTCCCGAAGACCTGGCCATCATCGAGGCGTTGCGACGCGCGCTCCGCCTGGCCGGTGCCACCAAAAAGGATCCCTGGTTTGCCTGGGTGTTTGATTACGCGCGGTTGTGCCGATACAAGATGCCGACCGCGCTGCTCGACGAGGTTTACGCGCAGATTTTCGCTTGCCGCCCCGCCATCTCGTCTCGGATTGTCGCCTATGCGACCACCATTGACGACGAAACCATCGCTGTACGACTCGCCACCCTGCGAAGGCTCTGTCGCGAGTAACGATTGTAATTCCGCGCACCGGAAAATATAGTGATCCCATGGGATTAGTCGCTACGTCCGCGCTCGAGCCCTCTATAGAGTCTGTGTTGGAACCCAGCATCTTGGTCCGCGCCGCTGGGATGATTCGGCGAACCCTCGCTTTCGTCGTGGACTTGGGTTTTCTGCTGCCGTTGCAAGTGCTCTTTTTTTGCGGCCTGCGACTCGGCCAGCGTTTGCCACTGCCTCGGCTGAAGGAACTTTACCCCGACGTACTCCTCGCCAACTTGTCCGACGGCAGCCTCAGCAGCCAAGCCCTCTGCATCTCGTTTGTCGCCGTCTCTGTCGCCTATTTCGTCTTCTTTTGGACCCTGCGAGGCCAAACCCCCGGCAAGTGGCTGCTGCGCATCGCCGTCGTGGATGTGTACGGCGAACGGCCTTCCCTGTTGCGTTCGCTGTGCCGAGCAACGGGCCTTGTGGTGGCCGTTCTGCCCTGTGCCCTTGGGGTGTTGTGGATCGGCTTTGACCGCGAAAAACGCGGCCTGCATGATTTTCTGTCGGGGACCTACGTGGTGCATGTGCCATGAGCAACAGACTTTCTTCTCTGCTCGTTGAGGATGGGCGCGTACCTTCGCAGCGGATGACTGACGCGCTGGAACGTCAGGCGCTCAATGGCGGTTGTCTGGACACCAGCCTGCTGGAAATCAAGGCCATCGACGAAGACGTGCTCATTCAATACTTGAAGCGATCGGCCCAGCTTCCTGCGTTTCCGCGCGGCCTCCACCAAACCGAACCGCCGTTGCCTGCCGTGCTCGAAGTGTTTACGCAGACCATCGCCGAGACCTACAGAGCCGTCCCGGCCAAGCTTCTGCCCGGCGGCATCCTGCAAGTCCTGGTCACGGTCGAAGTCGATATCGCCGAACTCGAAGCCCTGGCACAGCTTGTCAAACAGCGCATCGAGCCGTGGATTGTCCTCGAACACCGTTTCCAAGAGGCTTTCCGCACCGTTTATGGCGGCGATCTGGCCACGCGGTTTGCTCGTTTGCAAAAGCGCAGCAACCAAGCCCACGAGGCCAAGGGCTTTCCCGCCCCCATTCCCGTCGATCCCATTCCCCGCTTCGGCAGCCTGGATGCCCTGCGCCTGAATCCGCAGCCGAAGCCCGCGCAACCCGAAAAGCCGGTCGTTTCCGAACCCGTTGCAGTTCAGCCCGTCGTTCCAGAACCCGTGGTCGCTCAGCCCGTTGTTTCTGAACCAGTCGTTTCTGAACCGGTCGTTTCCGAACCCGTGGTCGCTCAGCCCGTTGTGTCTGAACCGGTTGTGTCTGAACCCGTTGTGTCTGAACCGGTTGTGTCTGAACCGGTTGTGTTTGAACCAGTCGTTTCTGAACCAGTCGTTTCTGAACCGGTCGTTTCTGAACCGGTCGTTTCTGAACCGGTCGTTTCTGAACCCGTGGTCGCTCAGCCCGTTGTTTCTGAACCGGTTGTGTCTGAACCGATTGTTTCTGAACCGGTCGTTTCTGAACCCGTGGTCGCTCAGCCCGTTGTTTCTGAACCGGTTGTGTCTGAACCGGTTGTGTCCGAACCGGTTGTGTCCGGACCGGTCGTGGTTCAGCAGGTCGTTTCCGCGTCCGTTGTGTCCGAACCGGTCGTGGTTCAGCCGGGCGTTTCCGCGCCCGTTGTTTCTGAACCGACCGGTGACGCCAGAACGCGCGACACGATTCGAGTTCCGGCGCTCGCTGATGTACCCGAGGGCGGTGAGCCCTCGATGAACATGGACGATTGGTTGTCCGCCGACGCCTGGCTCTCCGCAGCAGAAAGCCGCAAGACACCGATCAACGAAGCCGCCGCAAAAGCCGCTGCCGACAAAGCCGCTGCCGACACAGCCGCTGCCGACACAGCCGCTGCCGACAC
>DAOLIT010000085.1:0-22277 GCA_035328405.1 Pseudomonadota bacterium
TCGCGGTGAACGATCTGCTTTTCGTGTGCCGCAGCCAGTGCCGACGCCATTTGGCGACCGATCCGTAGTGCCTCTGGCAACGGCATTCGCCGATTCCGTTCCATCCGCTTCCAAAGCGATTCCCCGTCGAGAAACTCCATCGCGAGGTACGCCAGACCATCGGGCTCGGTTCCGTAATCGAAAATTCGAACAATGCCTGGGTGCGGAATCAAATTCGCAGCGCGTGCTTCGTTGAAAAAGCGGCCCGCTAGCTCGGGGTTGCTGGTGTATTCGCGGCGCAGAACCTTGATCGCGGCCCGAGCAGCAATGTCTTCGCGCACGGCTTCATACACGACGCCCATGCCGCCTTCGCCAAGCTGCCTAACCAGCCGATATTTTCCGATTCGCGAGCCAACCATCTTTGTGTCGGTGCCGGCCCGACGGGAAAGGACAATGGCACCGCACCGTCAAGGCCCCAATTCGCCTGTCGATAATACTCTAGGCCGTGGGTCTTTTTCGTCACTTTCCAGGGTTTCTCGGCTTTTCCGCGAAACGCGCGTGGGTCAATGTGGCAGACCCTTTTCTTGACGGATTTTCTGCTCGTCGAAACCAGGCTCGATGTAAATGCGGCGCAAGTGAGGAAAACGATCTCGCAGTTCAGCCTCGAGATCATTGATTTTGGCTTCCAAAGTATCGACGGTAAGGTCGCGCGCAAAACGAATTTTGAACGTCGCCAGGACCTCGTGCGGCGCGATGTGTTTGGTTCGCAAGTGGATGACTTCGAGCACGCCGGGATGAGACGCAGCCAGGGAAACGATCTTGTCGTGTTCTTCCCGTGGAACCGCCTCACCGATGAGCAAACTCATCGAATCTTTCCCCAAGAAAACAGCCACAACGAGCAACGCCAAACCGACAATCACCGAGGCGATCGCGTCGTAAATCAAACTGCCCGTAACCTGAGTCAAAACCACACCGGCCAACGCCGCCACAAGACCAAACAGCGCAGCAGTGTCCTCGAACAGCACCGTCAACACCGTCGGATCGCGTGCATCTTCAAGCGTCTTGCGCAAGCTTTTGCCTGCCGTCAGGCTGCGAAACTCGGCGACCGCGGCTCGCAGCGACCAACTTTCCAGCACCAGCGACACGACCAGCACGATGATGGCCCAACGAACAGGACCGTGCGGTGCCGCGTGGCCGTGAGCAATGTGCCAAAGTTTTTCGCAGCCTTCCCAAATGCTCACCACCGCGCCGATCAAAAAGATGCTTCCAGCGACGATAAAGGCCCAAAAATAGGTCTCGGTCCCGTAGCCAAAAGGATGCAGCGCGTCGGGCGGGCGTGAGCTGCGCCGAATGCCGATCAACAAAAACACCTGATTCGCTGAGTCTGCCAGCGAGTGAACTGCCTCGGCCAGCATCGCGGTCGAGCCACTGAAGCCCGCCGCCACAAATTTGAACACCGCAATCAGCAGATTCACTGCCAGAGCAATGAGCACCACACGCAAACCGCCGTGGTGGCTCCCCGCTTTTTCGTCACTCATCTTTTCCCCCGCAAAATCTCACGTCTGCATCGAGTCGGGTTGTCCGATCTCTCCTGAGTCCAAGGTCGAGACAATCCGTCGCCACAGCATGTCCAGACCCTGATGCTCGGACGCCGCGCAAACCACAGCCCGTTCGCCGAGCAGCTTCGACAGGGTTCTTGCCGCCGCAAACGCCTCGCTTTTCGACAACTTGTCTGCCTTGGTCATCACCGGAATCACGCGACGACACAGCCCTCGCAAATACCCCGCAAGCTCGGTCTCATCGAACAGGATTTCGTCCGCTTTCGGCATCGCGACCCGTCGGGCATCGCACAGCAGCAACACCGACACCAACTGCTGTCGCTGCACGAAGTACTCCTCCATCATGCCTTGCCACGTCGCCCGTTCGTCGCGACCGACCTCGGCGTATCCGTATCCGGGCAAATCGGCAAAACGCATCTCGCGAG
Organism: Pseudomonadota bacterium; assembly: GCA_035328405.1. Classification (GTDB taxonomy): domain Bacteria; phylum Myxococcota_A; class Polyangia; order Palsa-1104; family JAEUJZ01; genus JAEUKA01. The sequence continues at coordinate 1,964 of DAOLIT010000085.1, forward strand.
GTCCCGTCGGTGTTTTCAGCGTGACCGAGAAAAAATTGACCAACCTCGTGCGACCCGGCGTGCGCGAAACACGCGCCAGACTTCGACGGCCCAACAGCGCATTGAGCAACGTCGATTTGCCCACATTGCTGCGTCCACACACCGCGATCTCCACAACCGGATCGCCTGGCCATTCGCTTTTCCGCGTCGCGCTTTTTACAAAATCACTTTGGATCACTTGCATCGAACGGCTCATTGTACTTGGGGTCGGGGGAAGACTTGGAGGTCCTTGCGGTCTACGCGCGACTGAGCACGAAACTCAGGTTTGCGCCGCCTTCTGAAAACGTCGGGAAAAGCACATGTTTGACTGATTGTTCCGTCGGTGACAAACAAAGCCCCGGCAAGCTCACGCGCGGATCGGGTGTTGCGCAATGGGTCGTACCCGGTAGGGTGTTGTACGCAATAGCCCACAGAGCAGAAGCCAGACGGAAACCCGGCGCAACGAACGACTGGCCGCATTGCCCGAGAATCGACGAAATGCGCACCCGTTCTGAGTGAAACCCAAGCGCCGAGCGACAAGCCTGAGTCTCGAGTCCATCCAAGGCACTACCGTCGCCCGAACCCACAATGTAGGAAATGTCCGCTTTGGCAATACCTGCGTGACAAAGGCTCTTTTCGATGGATCGGGCTGCGTGCGACACCACTTCCTCCGTGTGTCTTGTGCCCTCCCCCGTGAGCGAAGGTCCCGCAGCACGAGGCCACCCCAACCTGGGTCGATAGTCACCGCTGCGATCCCAACCGGACAAGACAGCCAATGGTTTTGCGTCAAAAGCAGCGGTCTCCCGTTCCAACAGACAGATGACTGCGCCTTCGCCGGGCAACACACCGCCGTTCTTGTTTTCGTAGGGAAACAACCTGCCACCGTCGGGAGAAGCGAATCCATCTGCCAGTGCGCCCAACGCCCAAAGTGCGTGGTAAAGAGAAGGGCCCAGCTCGTCGCAGCCACCGCACAACACGGCGTCCGCCCGCCCCGTCAAAAGAAGTTCTGCGCCCGTTGCAAGGGCCTCGGGAACAGACAGCGCACGATGGTTCACCGTCACGTTTGGGCCACAAAACCCAAACTCCATCGCCAGAAGCCCCGCCGACGCATTCATGACCGTGTACGGAAACACTGCCGGAGAGCCCGCCCCGACGCCGCCCTTGATGAGACTCTTCGTAAACTCAATCGTGCTTTCCAAAGCACCGAGACCCGTCCCCAAAACCACACCGATTCGCTCCGCTGCATACCGCCGTTTGATCGCCGCTTCCTCTGGTTTTTGGCCCGGCGCAAGACCTAGCGCTTCTCGGGCAGCGACGATGGTCATTTGGCACAGTCTGGGCATGCGGCGTCGCTTTCCAGCCTCGATTGCTCCGTCGGCACCAAAATCAGGTACCCGGGCAGCCCACACGGGCTTTCCGGCGCAATCCAGCGGCAGGTCGGAACTCAGTTCGGAAACCTCTCGCAGCGCACTCTTTCCGTCGGCGAGAGCCCCGAAAAAGCAAGCCTGGCCTGCACCAAACGGAGTGACCAACCCGAGCCCGGTCAGGGTGATTCTCGGCAGAAGCGAAACGCTAGACATGGCGCTATTTGCTATCATGCAAGCCATGGTGAAAATGGAAAAAATGTCGGGCTGGCTCCGACGTTCGGGGTCTGCGATCGTTTGCGCGATGTTCGTCGCTGCTCAGCCAGCCGAAGCGAAAGTGCTGGAGGGCTACGTCGATGTATACGTAGGTGGGCTGTACGGGACCCAACCCAAGCTCTCGTCCCTCATCACCAAAAAGTCCGAGGAAAACGGCGCGGGCACAAGCAGCGGTGCCGACTTTTTCGACTACAACTCGGGTGGACTTCTGGGCCTTCGAGGGGGAATCGAGCTGCTTCACACCGATCTGTATGTGCAATTTGACCAAATGGTCAACATGCGCGGTTTCTCTGGTTCCACCATCCAAGTGATGTTGGGCTGGGACACCGAACTCGGCAGCTCGCGCAGCCCGTGGAAAGGCACGTTCGGCGCATACGGAGGCGCGATTTTCGGCATTCCCTATCGCGCCGAGTTTCCCATCGACCGCAAACAGATCGCGTGGTTTGGCGTCGGTGCCGAGGGCCAGGCCGGGATCGAATACTACCTGAGCCGGTTCTTCGTTTTGAACCTGACCGGGACATTCGGATACCACTACATGTTTGCTGGGGCCGATCCCGTCGTGATTGACGTGGTGGGCAACACAGAGCAAACCCGGACGCACGGTTTTCACCTGCTTGGAAAACTGGGTCTGCGTTTTCAGCTCGGCATTTGAGTTTTTGATATCGCGTTGGGTCCGAGGAGAACGGCCTTCCTGACGGAAAAGTCGATACTCAGCGAGGCGTTACGATCTTGGTTTGGGGGGGAGGCGTGAAGGAAAATCGCGCATCGTCGGTGCCATTTTTCGGGTTCGTTTCAAAAGACGAAAACACCAGCCGGTTTTGCCCGCCTTGTTGGTCGAACAGCACGGTTTCCTTGACCAAAAAAGTCTTGGGCTGAATAACAAACAGCAAATGGCGATATTGGGCTGACGCGACTTTCGGCAGAAGTTTCAGCACCAAGTCCCCAGCTTCTCCCAGCGGCTGATCGTCGTAGTAAGCGACATCAAATTCCTCTTGGAGTCGGCCTCGGCCAAACAGAAAACTCACCTGCGCCGGAAGTTGCGAGGAATTGAGCGGCTGTTTGTACGCCTGTTCGTCCTCGGGCTCATACACCCACAATGTAGTCCCGTCTGCGACAAAAAGCTTTTTTTCGGGCTTTTCATAATCCCACCGCATCTTGCCCGGTTTTTTGAGCATGACCGTGCCCGACGCTTGCCGTTTGCCCATCGGGCCAACCAGCGTTTGCGCAAACTTGGCGCGCAACGAACCGATCGCTTCATAGTTTTTTTGCAGCTGCGCCACGACCTCAGCAACCGGTGGGCGCGCGGCGCGGGACGTTTCAGATGCTTCTTTTTGAGTCGGAGCCTGCGTCGGTGCGGCCTGTTTGACTGGAGGCGAAGCCGACGGTGCGGCGGCCACCATCGAGAGCAGCGGTAGCGCAACCCATTTTTGCCAAAATCGCTTCATCGGTTTCTCCACACGGAATTGCGTACAGCGTAAAGATGCTGTGCCGTACACGTCCATTCAAAACCGGCCACGTTCGAGTTCGAGCTGTTCGGCTCGCTCAGTTGGAAATTTTGGCGAGTGTGTCTTTGATGAAATTTTCGAGCTGGTTTTTCGGTGCACCGCCGACCTTTTGCCCGATGACTTTGCCCCTGTGAAAAATGAGCAGCGTCGGAATGGACCGCACTTCGTATTTGGTCGGCGTCATCTGGTTGTCGTCGATATCCATTTTGCCGACGACCAACTTGTCTGCGTACTGTTCCGCCAGCGCCTCGACGTAGGGCGCAATCGCTCGGCACGGCCCACACGACGGTGCCCAAAAATCAATGAGCGTCGGTTTGTCCGAAGAAAGCACCTCCGCGTGAAAACTCGCGTCGGTAATGACCTTGATGTTTTTGGAAGCCATGGTGTTCTCCTTTGAATTGCGTTGCGACCCAACCGAAACCGGTTTCTGTGGCTTTGGCCGAAACAGAGACAATCTAATTTGACCCTTTGCAAGGGGAAGAGGCGCACGAAATTTTTCTTCCTTTCCGACGAAAAAGTGGCGGCACGATCCGAAAACCATCTGTCGATTGTGGTATGCGCGGCTCATGACATGGACTGCCAAACCGATGGACAACCCGCAAACCCAAATGCCTTGGCCCAGCCTTGCGTCTTTGGTGCCGCAGGAAGGCCAAGTGCAGGTCGAGGGCATCGTTTCCGAGCGGCTTTTTCTGTCGGACGAGACAGGTTTCGCAGTCGTGCGCTTGGAAACCCAAACTTCGCCGCGAAAAGTCGTCGCCGTCGGCTCGCTCTCTGGTCTTCGCATCGGAGAAACCGCTCGCATCATCGGAAAATGGGAAGATCACACCCGGTTTGGCCAGCAACTTTTGGCGGAAAAAGTGTTGCCGCTTTTGCCCGAAACACGGCTGGGAATCGAACGCTATCTTTCGACGCTATCAGGTTTCGGAAAAGAGCTTGCCCGACGTATCGTCGCAGAACTCGGGCTCGATGCCCTGACGTTGCTCGAGGAACAGACGTTTCGCGTCGCGCAAATCAAAGGGGTTGGAAAAAAACGGGCCGCTCGGGCGCTTCTCGACGCGCGTTCTCGCAAAGAAGAGCGCGAAGTCATGGTGTTTTTGCAAGGCTTGGGCATCTCGGCCAGCTTTGCGGCGCGCATTCACAAAAAATGGGGCCAGTCGGCCATTGTCCGCGTGCGAGAAAATCCGTATGCGCTCGCTCGCGAGGTTTCTGGGATCGGTTTTCACATCGCAGACCAGATCGCGATGGCGATGGGCGTCGAAAAAAACTCGCTTCTGCGCTGCGCGGCAGGTGTCCGACATGTCCTGCTTCTTGCGTCCGACGCGGGACATTGTTTTTTGCCAGAGGAAGAACTCCGACGCAAAGCCGCGACCTTGCTGTGCGGACCGCCTCCCGAGCCCACTTCGCCGGAACCTCGCAAGCGGATTGCGATCTCGGCTCCACCGACGGAAAAACCGGACGAAGCCATGCTGGCCGCCATCGACCATGCGATGGAGTCGCTTCGTTCACACGGGGAAACCGTTCATGAAGGCCCCGACGTGTATTTGTCCACCCTTCACAAATTGGAAGGGGAATTGTGCCAGCAGGTGAAACGACTGTTGACAAGTATACGGAAACGTGTACCGCAGGTTCGCGAACAAGACATTCACAAATCCCTCGCCGAGGGTCAGAAAAAGGCGCTTGCACAGTGCGAATCCTCGCCGCTCAGCATCATCACGGGCGGGCCGGGGACCGGAAAAACGACCATCGTGTCCGGTTTGGTCCACGCCGCGTTGCGAGCAGGCATGCGCGTGGTGTTGGCCGCACCGACGGGGCGGGCCGCAAAACGCCTGTCCGAAGCAACTTCGTATGAAGCCAAAACGATCCATCGCTTGCTCCGCTTGATCCCGGGAGAGCGCGAACAGGTCGGAAAGGAACTCGACGCGGATTTGCTGGTGTGCGACGAGGCATCCATGCTGGATTTGCCTCTGACCGTCACGCTTTTGCAATCTGTCCCGTCGGGCACAACCGTCGTTTTGGTCGGTGATGTCGATCAATTGCCGTCGGTGGGACCTGGGCGTGTCCTGGCCGATTTGATTGACTCGCAGCGGATTCCAGTCACCCGGCTGCACGAAGTCTTTCGACAGGCGGAAGGCTCGGGAATCATTCAAAACGCGCAGGCCATCTTGTCGGGAGAATTGCCGAGGCCGCAGCCTGTGCCCGGCGCGCCCCCCGATTTCTATTGGATTGAAGTGGACGACGCACAAATCGCAAAGGAACGAGTCGTGGCGCTCGTCCACGAGCGCATTCCGCAGCGTTTTGGGTTTTCTCCGCTGTCCGACATCCAGGTCCTCACACCGATGCACCGAGGAGAAACCGGTACCGTCGAGCTCAACCGCGCCCTTCAGGCCGTGCTCAATCCCGCCGCAAGTCCGACAACACCGCCCACCGAGCAGGCCATGGAAAAGCCCGCAGGCACGACCCGGACCCGCTTCTTCATCGGTGACAAGGTGATGCAGAACCGCAACAACTACGAGTTGGATGTGTGGAATGGGGACATCGGCCTGGTCGTCGGCCAGGACGAAGAAGAGGATTTGCTGCTGATTCGCTTCGACGACGATCGCCAGGTTGCTTACGATGCCGCCGCCCGCGACGATTTGGAATTGGCCTACGCCATTTCCGTTCACAAAAGTCAGGGCAGCGAATATCCCGCCGTCGTTATTCCGCTTCACCTTCAACACTTTCCCCTGTTGCGTCGAAACCTGCTCTACACCGCTGTGACGCGAGGAAAAAAACTGGTCGTTCTCGTTGGGAGTAGGCGTGCCGTCAACCGGGCCGCAAAACAGACAGGCGACCTTTTGCGCTACACCGGTTTGCGCGACCGGCTTCGCAGTATACTGCCGGTGGAATGATGGTTTTCCGACGCACAACCTCTGCGCGAGTTTGGACGCTCTGGGCGTTCGGTTTGTGGGTCTTTGCCGCCAGCGTCGTCTGGTCCTGTTTGTCTGCGCCGCTCGAAGTGCCCTCGCCCAAAAACTTCTACTCCGCAGATATCGGCGTCTCCTCCGACGACGGCCAAGCGCCCGGAGTCCTCGGCCTTTTCACCCTGTCCGGCTGTGCAAAGTTGACGTTTCCCTCCGACGAACCCAGGTGCGAAGGCGTCGCCCCGTTGGCCATACAACTGGTGCTTCTGCCCGTCGGCGTGTCTTCGTTTCGCTGGCAGGTCTTTCCCACCAGCACGCCTAGCGACGGCGGCACCACCGACGGTGGCACAGGCTCGCTCCTGACCGACGCCCAAAGCAAAAGCCGAAGTCCCCAGATCACACTGGAAAAACCCGGCGACTATTGGGTGTCTTTGGCGGTATCGGGGCCTGGTGGGACCAGCAACCACACCGGCCACATTGTCGTATCCGCAGGCGAAGTCGGTGCCCCCTGTCGCGAAAACGGCCAATGCAAAAAAGATCTGTTCTGTCTGTGCGGCGCGGACACACCCGGCAAGGACGGCGCGTGCCCCGGTTCGTTGGCAAATGGACTTTGCACCAGAACGTGCGACGGTGTCGCTTGTCCATCCGGCAGCGTGTGTCTGAACTTGTCGCGCAGCCAAGCCACCGTCGCCGACGGAGGCACGCCCGATTCCTTCCGACAACCGATTTGCGTTCCGCCGTGCGAAAACGACAAAGACTGTCGCGACGACCACCTGTGCCGAGTCCAGCCCTTGTCCCAGCCCGGTGCCCCCGCCAGCGCGCCCCTCGTCTTTGGCAAAGCCTGTTTCGCTGCCGTTTTGAGCAACATCGGAGACCGATGTATGGGTGCCGACGAACAGCCCAGCCCCAGCGCCTGCGCAACCGGCATCTGCGAGCCGCTCGGAGCGCGTCATTTGTGTACGCATGTGTGTGGCGTTTGCCCCGAACAGGCTGCCTGTGCCGCCTGGAACGGTTCCACGCCACCCGTCCCGAGCGGCCAGCGTTGCCTGGCCCGTTGTGACGCCACCCATCCGTGTGCTGACCCCCTGCTCGATTGCTTGCCTGGTGGAGGCCCCGGCGGTCTCGGTTTTACGCTTCCCACCGAGCCGCCGCCCACGCAAGTCTGCGCCCCTCGCCGCTGCACCAAAGCCGCCGATTGTCCCACGGGCCGCTGCGTCGCTGTCAGCGCCGCCTCGTTTTGCCTGCGCAACTAGCGATCCCGTCTCCCCAAAATCCGCCGCGCAACACCCCGCTTTCTCGCGCTTGACGCCGCGCTCCCGAGCCGCCTATGTTGCGGCCTCCACATGAACCTTGGTCGCGTCATCGGCACAGTTGTTGCCACACAAAAATACGAAGGTCTGTCGGGGAAAAAATTCCTGGTCGTCGAACCCGTAGATCACCTGCTCCGCCGCACCGCAGATCCGATTGTGGCGGTAGACACCGTGACAGCAGGCGTCGGCGACCTGATTTGCTTCGTCAACTCTCGCGAAGCCGCTTTGGCATGCGACCCGTGGTTCGTCCCCGTCGATGCCGCCATCGTCGGAATCGTCGATGACGTAGCCTGCGATCCCAGCGCTACTCTCCCAAACGCAAAAGACGAAAAAGACGTGTTCGTCGCGTCGCGAACACCGGGAGGAGTGCCGTGAAACTGTGCCGCGTGCTCGGTTCCGTCGTCGCGACCGCCAAACACAAGACCTACGTTGGGCGCAAGCTCATGGTCGTGCAGCCTGTCGATGAACAGGGTGCGTCCATCGGCAGTTCCTTTCTGGCCGTGGACGACGTGCAAGCCGGTCCGGGCGACATCGTTCTCGTCATGCAAGAAGGCAACGGCGTGCGACAACTTTTGCGCATGAAAGACCTCCCCATTCGTTCCCTCATTGTGGGCATCGTCGATCGCGTCGCCGTGTCGTCATGAATGCTGCACAAGACCGCCTGCGCGCCGAACTTCTGGATTATTCCCGACGCCTTCATGCCCGAGGCTGGGTCGCAAACCACGACGGAAACTTGAGCGTGCGCCTGCGACCTGGCGAGTTTCTGTGTACGCCCACCGCGACTTCCAAAGCTGAAGTCCGCGACGAAAATCTCTTGGTTGTGGACGAAAAAGGGACGCGGCTATCGGGCCAGGGCAAGCCCTTTTCCGAATGGGCATTGCATGGAGCCGTGTACCAGACACGACCCGATGCCGTGGCGGTGCTGCACGCACATTGTCCCCATGCAACGGCCCTGGCCGCGTGTGGGCGCGACCTGTCTCCCCCGTTTTTGCCGGAAGCCGTCGTTTCACTCGGGCCCACGGTGCCTCTTGTTCCGCTCACTCCGCCCGGAGCCGCGCAGGCAACCGCGCTTTTGCGGTTTCTGCCTTTTTATGACGCGATGCTCTTGGCCGGAAACGGCGTGCTGACGCTGGGCAGCACCATCGAGCAAGCGTACTTGCGTGCCGAGCTTGTCGAACACTTGAGCCGCATTTTTCTTTTGGCGTTGCCAGCGGGAGGAGTGAAGCCCCTGCCCGATTCCATGCTCGACTCCCTTCTTGCGGCGCGCAAAAAGGCGGGGCTTGGACCCGAGGCTCGCGGACTGGTTTTGCCGACTGCATCGCCCCCCAAAGCGCCAGGGCCGTCCGAACGCCTGTTGTCTGTCATTCGCGAGGAAATTGCATCCTCCCTTTCCCAACCGGGAGTCCCAAAAGCAACTCTCTAAGGGGGAAGCTCCGGGGGTTCCCCCTTGTACCCCCTTTCCCCTAAGGGGGACCTTCCGCTTTCTTGATGCCATGTGGTTCCCAACAGAGGATGAATGTTTTGTCGTCTGCTCAGAACTTGGGTGAAACACGACAGCGTTTTAGGGTGTGGACACTGAGTCTGGGGGAAGTCGCGCGGCCTTATCGCGCTGACCACGAAAGCAACAAAACTTGCAACAGCACGACACCCACAATTCCAAATCCAACTTCCCGCAGATATCGCGGTCCCGGCCTGAAACCATGCAAAACCAACGCAAGAAAAAAAGGAGGCACGCCGGCCACATAGCTGTATTTTGGAATATAATCGTATGCGCAAAGAGCAAATAGGATAACCACAAATACCGCCCCGGAAAGCGACGAAACCCAAAGTGGCACTTTGCGCAAAAGGCCTCGCACCGACAAAACGGCTACACACAGCGAAAAGCCGAGCAGCACAAACACAAGCCAGGCTTTTTGCGTTGAAACTCCTTTGCTACACAAGACTGGAAAAGACCACGAAGCCAGTGCCAGTGCAACCAAAATTTCTGCGAGCGTCGTTTTCTCTTGTTTCGCAAATACAAAGGGAATTACTGTCCCACAAAGTGCAAACGGCAATGCCAACGACCACAGCAAATCCGGCTGCTGTTTGAGCGCAAGCAAAAAACAAAACAAAGAAATACAGAGCAATACCGGAAACAACAATCCCGCTTGCCGTGCGTGTTCTCTCTTTTGCTTTTTTCCGCGCTGTCCGAGCAACACCAACAAGGGTTCATGCGCCCAAAACAAACCAAGCGCCGCCACGACCAAAAAACCGCTCGACCAGCGCGGCCACCCAAACAACGACAGAGCCGCCACCAGCGGCACCAACAACTGCCCATACGCCCCATGTTCCCGAGGCAAAAAGAACATCATCAACAAACCCACTCCGGCTCACGTTTCTCAAGAATCTCCCGTGGAAAAACCGGAAAATCCGCCGCCCTCAGAACCTTTTGGCGTCTGAGCCCTATCGCTGGGTTCATATCACGCGAACCGGGCGGGCGTTCCAGATTTTTTGGGCGTATTCGCGGACGGAGCGGTCCGACGAGAAAAAGCCCGTGCGGGCGATGTTGTGGATGGCCATTTCGACCCACTTGTTTGGGTCCCTGTAGGTGGCGTCCACGGCTTGCTGGCAGGCGGCGTAGGCGTCGAAATCCGCCAGAACCAAAAAGGGGTCGCCCCGTCCCAGTTTTTCCTCGGGCGGAAGCAACGCGTCGAGAAGCGGCTGATATCGCCCCGGCTCGTCGTAGGAAAAGAAACCGGAGCGAATCAGATCGATGGCCGCGCGCAAAGCTGGGCTGCGACGGTAAAACTCCCACGGGTTGTAGGTCGAACGGGTCGCAAGCACCTCGTCGGCGGTCAGACCGAACAGGAAGAAGTTTTCGGGGCCGACAAAATTGCGAATTTCCACGTTCGCACCGTCGAGCGTGCCGATGGTCAGCGCCCCGTTCATGGACAGTTTCATATTGCCGGTGCCCGAAGCCTCGAAGCCCGCCGTCGAGATTTGTTCCGACAGATCGGCAGCCGGAATGATTTTTTCAGCGAGGGACACACGGTAATTCGACAAAAACAGGACTTTGAGTTTGTGGTGGACGTGCGGATCGTGATTGACGACATCCGCGACGGCATTGATGAGCCGGATGATCAGCTTGGCTCGGAAATAACCGGGCGCGGCCTTGGCACCAAACAGAAACAGCCTGGGCACCACATCCAAAGAAGGATTGTTTTTCAGCCGTTGATACAGCGCAATGATGTGCAATACATTCAGCAATTGCCGTTTGTATTCGTGCAATCTTTTCACCTGAACATCAAACAGCATATGCGGATCGACTTGTATATGGTGATGTCGCACGATGTAGTCACACAGGCGCTGTTTGTTGCGGAGTTTAACGGCGGCAACCTCGGCTTGAAATTCGGGATCTTTGGAAAATGCGAGAAGATCCTCAACCCGCTCCAAATCCGTTACCCAAGAATCGCCGATGCGACGCGTGATAGCTGCTGAAAGCTCTGGATTAGCTGATAAAAGCCAGCGACGAGGAGTAACACCGTTTGTTACGTTAATAAATCTCTCGGGAAACATTGCAAAATAATCAGGCAACAAAGTTTCGCGCAAAAGGCGACTATGTAGCTCGGCCACTCCGTTGACCTTGTGCGAACCGAGTGTTGCCAAATAGGCCATCCGCACGCCCTTAAATGGCTGTTCTTGCACCACCGACATGCGTTGCAACCGTTCGGCGTCGCTTGGATTGTTGGTCCAGACTTGCCGCAAAAAGCGATGGTTGATCTCATAAATGATTTGAAGGTGGCGTGGCAGTAGTTTACCCAACAGATCGACGCTCCAAACTTCCAGTGCTTCGGGCAAAAGCGTGTGGTTTGTGTAGGAAAAAACACTTTGACATAGCGGCCACGCTGTTTCCCACGGAAGTTCGTATTTGTCGATCAGCAGCCGCATGAGTTCAACTATCGCGATCGAGGGATGCGTGTCGTTGAGCTGAATCGCGACTTTTTCGGGCAGCTGCAACAGACGGTCGCGCACCGCTTGGGGGTCGTGTTTGTGCCGCGCATGGTCCAGGTGCCGACGCAACAAATCCGCAATCGCACACGCAACGAAAAAGTACTGCTGCTTCAGCCGCAGCTCTTTGCCGACGATGAGCAAGTCGTTCGGATACAACACTTTGCTGATCGATTCGGAGTTGTTTTTGTCGAACACAGCGCGTTCGTAATCGCCCGCGTTGAACACCGTCAGGTCAAATTCCTCGGAAGACCGGGCGGACCACAGTCTGAGGGTGTTCACCGTGTCGTTTCGATATCCCGCAATCGGCATGTCGTGCGGCACTCCCAGCACCGACGTGGTGTCCACCCAACGCACCTGCGGCTGTTGTCCGTTTCCGTGAATCTCTGTGTGTCCGTAAAAGTGAACGGACTGCGTAAACTCGGGTCGCGGAATCAGCCACGGACTGCCGTAGCGCAGCCATTCCTCGGGCCGCTCGATTTGGCATCCGTTGCGAATCACTTGGTCAAAAATCCCGAATTCATATCGAATGCCGTACCCGTATGCAGGCAGCGCCAGTTGCGCCATGCTGTCGAGGTAACACGCTGCGAGCCGTCCCAAACCTCCGTTGCCCAAACCCGCGTCGCGTTCTTGATCCAGCAAGTCGGCCAAATGCGCGCCGAGCCGTTCCGTGGTGCGCTTGGCCGTGTCGTACAGACCCAAGTTGATGAGGTTGTTTTGCAGGGCCCGCCCGAGCAGAAACTCAGCCGACAGGTAGTACACGCGCTTGGGATCTTGTTTGCGGTACGTGTCTTTGGTGCGCATCCACTTGGCCATCACGCGGTCGCGAACGGCGTGCGCCAAGGCCAAATAACGATCGTGCTGCGTCGCATGCGCGTCGTCTTTGCCGAGCGTGAAGTGCAAATGGTCCACAAGACCACGCAAAAAGCCTTCTTCTGTGTAACTGGTTCGGTCGTCCTCGACCAAAATCGACGGAGCAGCGGTTTGTGGTGAAGCGGAGTCGGGCGTGATCGACATACCCGCATCCTATCGCAGATTGCGGGCCGACAGACGATGCACCCACAGAATGCACCGCGTCAAAACGTCCCGTCGAGGAGTGTCGTGGTGAGGGTTGTTCCCGTCGGGCCTGCGGGAGAAAAACCGATGCTTGGGAGTTTGAGTTCTACCGACAAACCGTCGTGACTGGGAACGGTCTTGTACGGCACAAACCGATGCACCAGCAGCGCCGAAGTCGCCAGGCCTGCAAACATGCCCGCAATCGCGGTCGGAATCGCGATGCGCGACGCTTCCAGGAAGTCCCCTTTGTGCGCATACCCGGCCCCCAAACCGACCAAACCAAACAGCAAACCGCCCGACACACCTCCCAGATCGACCAGCGCGACTTGCTGCCGATTCAGTTGGGACACGCCCGGCAGATGGGCAAGCCCCAGGCCCAGCGCCACACCAATCGCCGTGCTCCCAAGCATCGCAAAACCGCCCTCCCCTGTTCGCGAATCGGGAGGCCGTCCAAAAAACGTCGCCTCCGGTTTTCGAGTCAACATGTACGCCCAGGTCAGGGCACCTAGGTGCGCACTCCACAGCACCGTACTGTTCCACACCGCCACGCTGCCCGACGACGGCTTTGCCAAACGCCACACCACCGCGCCTGCCGTTCCTCCGACCAGCCCGCCGCCAATCGCCAGCACATGCGGCAGAAGCCATTGCGGCTGCGCTCCCAAACCGATTCCGAAACCGATGATCGTGCCCCACGCCGACGATCCGATCAGAAGCTGCGACTCTGCAATCGGCATCTCCCAACCCGCCAAGCCCGCCACCGTCGCCCCGACCACCGCCGGCAGCGTCGCCGCGATGAGCGGTTTGTAGATGTCGCGCGCGGGCATGTTTTCAAAGTTCTCGATCTCGCCCTGAAACAGACGCAACACCATCAGGCCCAGACCTGCACCCGCGAGGCCTCCGCCGACAATCATGTCCATGCGTCCGCTCGGCGTGAGCATCAACCGAAACCGACTCTTCGGCTCAGCCGGTGAAAACTCCAGCGTCTCTGCGTGCGGCAGAAAAAACGGCCTTTCCACCCGCAGCCTGTGACTCCCCATTTCGACGGGCACCACCTGCGGGGACAAACCCACATACCGGTCATCCAAAAAGAGCTTTGCCGCTTTCGGCGTCGTCTCAAAATGAACGTCGCGCGGTTTGGGCCGCAGCTGCCGCGAAACCAACAGCGCCTGTCCCATGCGCGCGTCGATCTCGACCTGCTCGGGAAAATATCCGTCTTGTTCGTAAACCAATCGGTAGCGCCCCGCCGGCACAGTGAACATACCGGGTGTGTTCGTGTGCGACGATGTAGGCCCCTGTTTCCCATCACTCCCGAGCGAACAAATCGAAACCGTCACTTTGTCAGGAATCGCCGACACCGAAATCCGCGCGGGCAGTTCCTTCAACCGTTTCAGCGACCGTTCCGCCAGCCGCCGATGAGTCTGGTGCAGCCGCGCCGCCTCGTTTCCCTCGGGCGTCGGCATGCTCAAAAAGCGTTCAAACGCATGAACCGCCGCGTCGTAATCGAGCAACCGCTCATGCGAAAGCGCCAAGTTGTACAGCGTGCTCGGGTGCGGCAAAAGCGCAAATGCCCGTGTGTAGTGCTTCTGCGCCTTTTCGTATTCTGCGTTCTGAAACGCCGTGTGTGCCGTCTCAAATTCTTCCGCCGCTTGCGTGCGGGCGTCCTCCCCCGAAAGCCCCGTTTCCGTCGTCTTGAGGGCCGTGTCCTCTGCACAAACCGGAGCCGCCGAAAAGACGCAACACACCGCAACGTACCGAAACACAGCCCACTTCCGCAAAACCATGGCACACATTCACCCAGCCCAAGCCCGCCCACGCTAGTGCTCATCGAAACACTTGGCAATTTGGAAGTGAGCCCTCCGCCGAAAACCCACAACGCGCGTGCCCTAGTTTCCCGCCCACACCCCCAGCAGATTCACCGATGAACCGGATGAGACGACGGCAAAGCTCGTGGTGTAATGCAACACCGTTCCGTTGGTCCCCACAAACCACACATCGTTTGGCCCCGTGCCATACACATCCTGCAAATCCTCAGTGGCGGGAGAGTTCATGTCCTGCCACGCCGTACCCGCAACGAAATCTTGTCGCAACACCAGACCACCGGTCCCGGCCACCCACACATGCCTAACCCCATCGCACCACACCGAATTGAGCCGGGTCATGAGAGGAACGGTCCCTACCTGGGTCCATTTTGATCCATCGTATTTGATCACCTTGGCACCTCCGGCAACGTACAGGTTGCTTCCGTTCACACCCGCCATTTTCTTGTAAATCCCCGTCGGAGACACGTTCGATCCAAGTGGCAAGGTGGTTCCGTCTGGAGAGACAAGGAATTTGGTGTAGACGGTCCCATCACCAGCGACTCCGCTCGTGATCGCAAAAACGTCGGGGCCCGAAGAGAATCCCAAAATTCCACTGATGCTCCCCATTCCAACCATGTTCATCGATGAAAACGTGCTTCCATTCCAGCGATAGAGAATCCCCGTATCTCCTCCCACCCACGCCGAACTCGAGTTGCGAACATACACAGCAGAGAAGCTTGTCTTCGTGATCGTCGCGGCCACTTTCCAGCTTGTGCCATCGTGGCGAATCACCGTTCCACCCGCCCCCACCGCAAACAACGAATTTGCGCTGGCACCGTGAACTCGCGTAAGGCTCTCGGACACCCCTGATGTTTCCGGCGAAAAACCTATCGACTGGGGGTACTTGCGCAGGACAATCCCACCTGCTCCCACCGCAACCACTGTTTGTGAAGGTGCCAGAAGATCCGCACCACTCAAATCCGCCCCCGCCAAGTCTTGAGGAGACACCGACAAATCCAACATCTCCCCTGCACTCCCATCTGCGTCATTCTCTGGTCCTGCGCAGTTCGGTTGTGTACAAGCATCATTCGACACGGCGTATCCGCCCCACAAACTCTCGCAACCCCATGCAAACACAAACAGAGAAGCCAAACAGAGACCCTTTTTTGCGCGCGAGCCTACTTCTCTCATGGTGTCCCCTCCCGCTCTTCGCTAGTACCCAGCCCAAACCGCGTTGAGCGTTTCCCCATTTCCTAGATTCATCGGTGTCCAGGTGTTTCCATCAAAGTGCCGCACCGCACCGTTCGCTCCCACAGCCCAAACGTCGTTTGGTCCTGTACCATACACGCCTCGCAGTTCCTCCGTGCCCTGCGTCGTAGAAACCCAACTCGACCCCACCGAGAGCGTCCCCCGACCATGCAAAGTCATTCCATTGTTTCCCACAATCCATGCGTCTGTGAAGCTGCTCCCCCATACACCATGCAAGGCGAGGCTTCCACTGAGCGCGGTCGTCCAGGATGAACCGGTCAGGACATCTGCAACCGTGCCCCCAACAGCTACCAAATTCGGTCCATCCACCCCCCAAAGTCCTTCATACGTAACCCCCGCGTTCGGCATGACTGCGATCGCAGTGAACGCAGTCGGATCGCTCGTCGTCTGCAACAACATGCTGATCAACTTCGGACCTGCCGTACCTGCACAATCTGCAACACCCGACGTGGCCCACACCGTCGTGACGGTTTTCGACCCAAACAGTCCATTCACAGCTCCCCCAGGGCAGCTCCATCCATCAACATTCCGTGTAATGCTCGCTGCTGCCCATCCCCCCGTTGTGCGAACCGCGATCGGCCCGCTTTCCGTCCCCGCATACACATTGCCCGTATTTCCCACGAACGCACTGTTGTAATCCAGCGTCGCAAGAGGTGCGGGCAACACCACCGGACTCCAGGTCGTCCCCTGCCGCGTGTAGATTTTTCCGCCAGTCCCGACCACATAGATGTTGCTGGGACTTTGTCCATGAACCCCCCGAAATGCGCACGGAACCGCCGACACCTCGGGAATCCACGTGTTGTTTGTAAAATTTCGGCGAAAAATGGAGCCACTCTTTCCGACCACAATCACGGTGGGATACGTGGGTGTCATGTCTGGATTCGCCAAGTCCAGCTTCGCCAAATCCGCTCCGGCCAAATCCACCCCGGCCAGATCCACGTCCGAACTTCCGACCGTCAAATCCAAAATCGCTTCCACCGATAAATCGTCGCTGGGTCCGTTGCCCGGAGGGCATTTCTCAGCCCCACATCCAGACTGGTTCGGAACCGCGAAACCACCCCACAGTTTGTCACATCCGCTCATCAAACAGACAATACCCACCACCAACCCCGCAGCCCACAAACGATAAGAATAGGCGTTCATGTTCTTTCCCCCCAAAAAAGCAAAGGCCAAAACATAGAGATTTCTCCGTCGGACATCGTGCCTAGAGAATGCACGTCTCCCGATCCGCACATTATGACACGCGCGCTCTCCCGTAGGGCACAAGGGGTTCCAAGTCAGCGAATTGTGAAGGAAAAAGAGACCAAAAAAGCAGCGCGTCCAGAAGCCCAAAAGATGCCTTGGTACGGGGCCAAAAAGCAAGTTGCCAGCGTCAGGCCTGAACCCAGCCTTTTACGATGTTTTCGCTGTGCAGCGTTTTCCACAACCCCTCGATTTGGTCTCTGCTCGCCGAGACCCGAATCTCGCGCGAAAGGGGTTCTTTGCGCGTCGGGCTGTAGTCTGTGTAGTGCAACACATACGCCGGGAAGTCCCCTTCTGTTTCCTTGTTTGTTTTCCACAGAAGCAGTTTTCTCACCGCCGTCTGGCCTTTCAGCGTCTTTACATACACCTCCCGTCGCAACACCTGACTGACCGGAAGCGTGTATGTTCGCGCGTCTTTTTCAAGTTGCGCAACCTCGACCAAATCCGAGATCTGCTGCGCTCGCACATCCACAGAATTTGCATGTTTATCGTCCCGGCGACGCACAAAGACAGGAGAAATCAAAGAACCCAGTGGCATCCTGCGAATCGGTACGTAACACGCTTGTTTCTCATCGTAGGAAAGCACCATCTTGTCGATTCCTACACCGCGCGTGCTTTGCGAAATCAGATCCAGACAACTGATTTCGATCACCCAAACCGGCCTGACCATTTGGTACGCAATGTGTCCATCCCCAATCTCTGCGTAGTCACTTTTCGCGTGCAAATGTTTCAGGTCTGCCACAAACGTACGGCGTTCCTCGTCGGAAAAACCCGTTCCCACACGTCCTAGGATCTGAAAACCCCCATCCTTCCGAATCACTGCACAGAGCAAATCGTGCAGCATTCCCTTTCGATCCTCTGTTCCTTCCGTATAACCAATCACCGCCACATCCAGCGTGTGCCTGGGTTTCAGTTTGTAACTCCCGACCGTATCCGAACGCAGAACCAGACCTTCCCCTCCCTGACCCTCCACCCAATCTGCAAAACACTTTTCGATGTCCTCTGGTGTTTTCGCTGTGATCGCATCCACCGGATGCACGCGGTCCTTTCCAGAGAACAGTTTGCAGATTTTTGCAAACGTGTCTGCATGTTTTGCCGGTGTCTTCTGTCCGTCGATCTCGATCACATCGAACACCGCCAAACAGAGACGATCCAATTCCTCTTGTGAAGACGGTGCCCGCGCCACGCGACTCACATCATGCACACGCGAACGACTCCCATCCGGATGCCGGTAATACAATTCCCCCGCGAGCAACGCCGACTTCACAGACCCCTTTCCCAACTTCTTTGCGGCATCCGCAAGCAACGGAAGACCCACCCGCACTGTGCCTCCCGGATTGACCAGCAGAGCCTCCCCATGTTCATACACAAGAACCGCCAGCTCTCCGTCCACTTTCCGAGAAACATGGTATTCCCCGCTCGGCAAACGCGGGCGAATGTCCTTCTTCTCGATCGGAATCAAACGCGACGCTTGTATGCGACGATATTCTTGCGTTTTTTGCCAGTGCGCAGGGTTCTTTAGGTCCTTCCCCTGACCCATTCCGTACTTTCCCAGTTTCCATTCGATTCGAGCCGAATCGATCAAGTTGGGAACACCTTGGTTTTTGCTCGTCGCCGCCATCTATGCTTTCTCCTTGCTCGGAGCTTTCAGTTCCAAGTTGCTCAAGTGAAGAATCAAACAATAGGAACTCCCTGCCGTTCTCCCTTCCAGAAAACCTCGGTACTGTGTGCCGTTTCTGTGAAACACAAGCGGCTGATTCGATTTTGGCCCCGCACCGACGAGCAAAAGCGATTCCTTTTGCTCCAATTCCTTCGCCATTTCAAACAGGAAGTCGTATGTCAAACCATTCACATGCACCACTTGCAGTTTGGAACTAAACACAAACTTGTTCCACACTTCCGCCTTCTTTAGGAGCTTTCCAGACCACTTGAGCGGTGTCTCTGTAGCCACGTTCTGTTCCGTGACTTTGTGCATCCTGCGGTCCTTTTGTGAACCATCGGGATTCCGCAGAACGTCCCACAACGTCACGCCGTGAACCATCTTTTGATCTGGATTCACATACACCCTGGACGTATCCCGCAGAATGCAGCCCGTCCGCTCCAGATCCACCTCTGGATCTCCTTTGATCAATGCATCCGACAGTGCTGTGAGCCGATCACTTGCATTTGATTTTGCAAGCAAGCATTCCAAATCATTTTCAATTGCAGCACGCAGAACACGAATCGATTTCGCGGGTCTTCCTTTTTCGTCCAGATACGCCATCCGGGCCGTGCTGGACACACTCCGTGTTGCAACGACTGCGTCCCGCCCTTTGCTGTTGCTAAAGTTGATGCTTCCCATCGTCGTTTCCTCACATCATCCCGAAGTCCATCTCATCCTCGTCAGCGGTTTCCTCGACGACATTTTCCTCGTCGGGGTCCGCTACCTCAGTGAGATCGACAAACTCGATCCGCGCTTTCTGTCCCACCGCCAAAACCGGAATCCCCTCTGCATTGGCCAGGAGAAACCCTACCGATGGATTCAATCCCCCCCGATAGGAAAATGCGAACGTATAAATCACCCCTTTTTGCAGTTCCGAAACCAGCTCATCTGCACCCATCGGAGGCGTCAGCAAGTAGACCGATTTGATGTTGTGAGAAAGGTATTCATCGACGGTAGATCGTTGGTTGAGTGCGATCGGCGCATTGAAGGAAGATGCCACCGCAGAAAGGGGTTGTCCTTCCGGCGTCACTGGTTTCAATTCTGCCCGAGCAGCGTAACAACCTTCCCCATCTACATACTGAAGCGCACTTCCCCCTTTTCCTACCAACGTCTTTCCATCGCCACCCAGGATCGCAAGCTGACACCGACGGTCTTTTTCATCCAAAACCTCAGTTTCGACAAAACCATACAGTTTGTCCCTGTCCAGTTTGTCGAGTTGAAAAGACCAGTCCGTTTTTCCGAAACGAAACAGAAGGGGTTTGGCCATGTGTCCTCCGGGCGATTGAACCTGCACCTTCTGCATCACGAAGCGTTGTCAGAGGGGGCATTCACAATCAGAATTTTTAGTTTTCGAGGACACGAATTTTACTTCACAACTTCATGGCTTGAACAGAGCTTTCTTCACACCAAGCACGCGCCGTTCTGAACTGTCTTGTGCCCTCTACGGAGAGACATTCGGAAACACAAGGTAGGCCGGACTCTGCGTACTCCCTACCAGCAAGTCGATTGTCCCATCAAAATCCACATCACGACCTAGCACAGCTTGTGTGATTCCGGCTTGGTGTGGACTTAGATCCAAAAGCGTTGCCGTTGCGAACGAGCCATCCCCTTTTCCAAAAGCCCACCCCACCTTGTTCTCTGTCGAGCTGCTCACCAACAGATCCAAGAAACCGTCACAATTCAAATCCACAAACTGAACCGTGCGCGGAATCACCCCTGCTCCCACAACACTTCCACTCCCAAACCCTCCAATCCCATTCCCCAAAAACACCCCCAAACTCCTCTGTCCCCCCACCCCAACCCCCAAATCCAACACCCCATCCCCGTTTAGGTCCGTGAACGAGAGTTATTACGCGGACCATGAACACACACCGTGCCACAAACAG
>DAOLIT010000086.1:0-22006 GCA_035328405.1 Pseudomonadota bacterium
AACCACCGAAAGACAAGCCCGTCGCCGCCCCTCCCGCGCCCTAGAAAGCCATCAGCAAGCCTCGGCTTCCGTCGCGAGCGATCGTTTTTTCCACAAAAAATAAATCGGCGGATACACCAACAGTTCCAGCACAAACGAGGTCGCCAGCCCCCCAATCATCGGGGCCGCAATCCGTTTCATCACGTCCGCCCCCGTCCCGTGCGAAAACAGGATCGGCAAAAGACCGCAAAACGCCGCCAGCACCGTCATCGCCTTGGGCCTTGCGCGCTTCACCGCCCCATGCAGGATCGCGTCGCGCAGCTCGGTCGTGTCGCGCAGCTTTCCCGCTGCCGCCGCTTCGCCCAGCGACAGGTCCAGATACAGCAACATGAACACGCCCGTCTCTGCATCCAAACCCAGCAGCGCAATGAGCCCCACCCACACGGCCACCGACAGGTGATACCCCAGCGCCCACAGCAGCGCGAACGCCCCCACCGCTGAAAACGGCACCGCCAGAAGCACCAGCGCCGCCTTTTTCGCACTCTTTGTATTCAGGTACAGCAGCACAAACACCCCCAGAATCGTCAGGGGAACCATCCACAGAAGCCGCTTTCGCACCCGCAGCATGTTCTCGAACTGCCCGCTCCATTCCAGCCGATAGCCCGCGTCCACCCGGACCTTGTCCCGGACTGTCTTCTGCGCCTTGTTCACAAACCCCTCGATGTCGTGCCGTTCCGTGTCGAAATCCACGTACACATACGCCGCAAGCAGGCCGTTTTCATCGCGCAACATCGACGGCCCTGTCGTCATTCGCAGCGTCGCCACCTGACCAAGGGGCACAGAAGCCCCGTTTTGCAGCGGCACGAGCGTCCGCAACAGATCCGCCTGCGTCTGCCGCACCTCGCGCCCGTACCGCAAAGACACGTTGTAGCGTTCGCGCCCCTCTATCGTCGTCGTGACCGTTTCCCCCCCCAGCGCCTGCGCAATCACCGCGTTTGCGTCTTCCACCGAAAGCCCGTACCGCGCCAGCGATTCCCTTTGCAGCTCAAAGTCCAGGTAGTAGCCCTCTGCGATGCGCTCTGCAAACACCGATCGCGCTTCGGGAAGGGGTCGAAGAGCCCCCGCAATTTGTTGTCCCAACCGGTCGAGCTGCGCAGGGTCTTTTCCCAGGATCTTGATCCCAATCGGCGTCCGAATTCCCGTGGAAAGCATGTCGATCCGCGCCTTGATCGGCATCGTCCACGCATTGGCTATCCCCGGAAACTGCATCGCTTGGTCCAGCAGAGCCACCAGTTCCTCATGCGTGATTCGCTCGGGCCACAGCGGGCGAAATATGCCATCCCGGACAAACCCCGGAAGCGGCCAGTCGGAATAGAAACGGTCTTTCCTCCTCCACTCGTTCGGCGGTTTCAGAAGCACCGTCGTTTCCATCATCGACAACGGGGCCGGATCGGTCGAGGTTTCGGCTCGCCCCGCTTTCCCAAACACAGAAACCACTTCGGGAAAGGAATGCAGAACCCCGTCCTGCAAAGACAGAAGCCGCACCGCCTCCTGCGCCGAGATTCCGGGCACCGTCGTCGGCATATACAGGATGCTCCCTTCATGCAGAGGCGGCATAAACTCAGCGCCCAACTTCCGGTACATCGGAAACACGCTCAGCGTCGCCAGCAGCGCCAGCGCGATGGTTTTTTTCGGATGACGCAACACCAGCCGACAGACCGGTTCATACAGCGCAAACAGAATCCGACTGATCGGGTGCTTTTCCTCTGCGTAGTACGTCCCGACAAACAACCGGTTGCACAGCCCCGAAAGCAACCGGGGCCGAAACGCATACCGTTTTACGCGCGACAGCATGATCCGCAACGCCGGATCGAGCGTGATCGCCAACAGCGCCGCAATCGCCATCGCCAGGTTTTTCGACAGTGCCAGGGGTCGAAACAGACGACCTTCCTCTTCGACCAGCGTAAAAATCGGCAGAAACGCCACCGCAATCACGAGCAGAGAGAAAAACACAGAGGGCCCTACCTCTTGCAGCGCCGAAAGCCGGACGTGCAGAAAGTCCTCCTTCTGTCCCCCTTGCTGCCAAGCGTGAATCTTCCGATAGGCGTTTTCGACCTCGACAATCGCGCCGTCCACCAGCACCCCGATCGAAATCGCGATGCCACTTAGCGACATCAAATTCGCCGGGATTTTCAGCAAAGAAAGCGGGATGAACGACAGCAGAACCGCCACCGGAATCGTCACAACCGGAACGATCGCCGACGGAATGTGCCACAGGAACAGCAGGATCACCAGCGACACCACCACAAGTTCTGTCAGAAGTTCGTGCGTCAGTGTGTCGATCGCCCGAAGGATCAGCTCTGACCGATCATAGGTCGTCACGATGCGGACCCCTTTGGGCAAAGACGGTTCAAGCTCTGCGAGCTTGGTTTTCACCCGCTCAATCACAGAGAGCGCGTTTTCCCCCATCCGCATGATGACAATTCCGCCCACCACATCCCCTTTTCCGTTCCAATCAGCGACCCCTCGCCGCAAATCGGGGCCGAGCTTCACCTGCCCCACATCCGCAATGCGCAGCGGGGTCCCCCACTCGTTCGTTCGCAGCGCAATCTGCTCCAGATCCGACACCGAACGCACGTACCCCCGACCCCGCACCATAAATTCCTTCCCGGACATCTCGACCAACCGCCCGCCTACCTCTGCATTGCCCTTCCGCAGCGCGCCCGCCAAATCTCCCAGGCTTAACCCGTACGCGCTCAGCCGATTCGGATCGACCGTGACCTGATACTGTTTGATGGCACCCCCTACCGTTGCCACTTCCGCCACGCCCTTGACCGATTGCAGCGCAAAACGCAGGAAATAATCTTGCAGCGATCGCAGCTCGTGCCGCTCTGTTTGCCCGCTTTCATCCACCAGAACGTACTGAAACACCCAACCGACGCCCGTCGCATCCGGTCCCAATTCCGTTTTTACGTCTTTGGGAAGCTTCGCACGTATGTTCGACAGATATTCCTGGACTCGCGAGCGGGCCCAATAGATGTCCGTCCCGTCTTCAAACAGAACGTACACATACGAGTATCCATAATCGGAAAAGCCCCGAATCGTTTTGACCTTCGGGGTTCCCAGCAGGCTCGTGATGATGGGATACGTGACCTGATCTTCGATTCGTTCGGGACTCTGTTCCCAGCGCGAATAGACGATCACCTGCGTATCGGACAGGTCCGGTATCGCATCCAGGGGAATGTCTCGCATACAAAACGCAGCCACAAGACAGAGCGCCGCCGTCAACAGCAACACAAGCCGCCGATGACGCACACACAAACCAATCAAAGCCGCAATCACGGGGCACCTTGCAAGCGGGCTTCCGAATCCAGCAGGAAACTCGCCCCCACCGCGACGTGTTCGCCCTCTGTGAGGCCCAAAAGGACTTCATCGAAGCCCCCGGAATGTTCCCCCGTGACAATGCTCCGCTGCGCGAACTTGCCTTCCTCTTGTTTCACAAAGACGATTTTCCGTTTTCCGGTTTCGATCACGGCGTCCGAAGGAATCGCGAGCACTCGACGCTGTTCTTGCGCGATTTCCACATCGGCAAACATGTCTGCGCGCAGGTCTTGGTTCTGGTTTTCGACCTCGATGCGCACCCGCACGGTACGGGTTTTGGGATCGACCGATGGGAAAATGTAATTCACTTGCCCCAGCCAGGTCCTCCCAGGCCAATACGACAATGAAACCTTTGCGCGCTGTCCATTCCGTAGCCGTGGAAGCTCACTTTCATACACCTCTGCAAGCACCCACATCCGAGACAGGTCTGCCAGATCAAACAGCGCATCCTCCGGCCTGACCCGCATGCCGTGGACGGCGGTTTTTCCAATCACATACCCCGAAATGGGAGCATACAAGTCGTAGGTGCGGCTGGCCTGACCCGTCCTTTCGAGCTGCGCGAGGTCTTTTTCCGAAACCCCCCACAAAAGCAGTTTCTCTTTTGCGGCGTTCGCCAGGGACACCCCCATCGTGGCAGCCGCAGAACCCTTGGTGGCCTCCAGCGCGATGACGTATTCCTTCTGCGCCGCATACAAATCAGGACTGTACAGCGATGCCAAGCGTTCCCCCTTTTTCACCTGCTTTCCAACGAAGTTTGCGTGCAAATGCTCGACAAACGCCTCGGTCTTGACATGGATGTGATGCACGCGCGTTTCGTCATACGCAATCCGTCCCGTCGTTCGGAATGCGCCCCCCAACATCACCCGACTCACCACCACGGTCTTCATGCCGAGCAGAGTCTGTTGACCCGGATGGATCACCAATTCTTTGTCGGCGGCGTCTGCTTTTTTCGCGTCTTCTGGCTTGTGAGGTTCCTCCGCAGCGTGTTTGCGATGCGATTTCACCAGATCCATTCCGCAAATCGGGCAAGAACCAGGCTGCGGACTCTGGATTTGCAAGTGCATCGGGCACACATACATGTCCGCTGCTTTGTTTTCCGCAAGAGGGGACGGCGTTTGGGAACGCAACGTGCGAAGTTCACGGTAAAAATGAAGCGCGAGCCCACCGACGAACAAACTCATCGCGACAACAACCACCACCACAAGGAAAGCGAGCCCGGTTTTTTTCTGTTGCGGGTTCATCAAAACGCCCCCTGTCCCGCTGCATACAGCAGCTCTGCGCGGCGAAGGCCCAGCTCGGCCAGGTACTTTTCCGCCTCGAGTCGATGTTGAAGATGTTTTTGCGTCACTTCCAAAAACAGAGAAAGCGGAACCCGACCGGTTTGGTATCCAGCCCGCGCCGCTTTCACCGCTTGCTCGGAAAGGGGTGAAAGCTCCTTCCGGTGCAGATCCAGGTGTTTTTGCGTGGTCACATAACGCAAGTAGGCCACATGAACCTCTTTGGACAGCTCGGCGCGAAGCTGCGTCTGTTCCCCATCGACCTGTCTGAGTAACGCAAGCGCCTCTTCCGTTTGGGCACTCGATCGGAAGAGCGAGAAAGACGGAAGGCTGCTTTGGATTCCGACGGTGAACGTCTGCTCCATGTCGCCGCGAAGGCTTTTCATGTAGCTTCCCCAAACGGCCAGATCGGGCCCCTTTTCTGCCGCAGCCAAGCGCAAAAAGGCCTGCGCTTGTTTTCTTTTTTGATCGAGCAGTTTGCTTTCGACTCGCAATTCCCAAGCCTGCGCGGACAGAACGTCAGCAGGAGGCAGCGCTGTTTCCTCTGGGAGGGTGATCGGGGTTCCCAATTCGCGGCTTTCCGTCTCACCAAGCAGAGACAGAAGTTCCTTTTGGGAAATCCCCCGTTGTTGTTCCAGCTCGAACAGCAGCGTGTTCTGTTCGGAAAGGGTGCTTTGCGCGAACAGACGTTCGGAAAACTCGGCTTTCCCGATGCGATACCGCGTGTCCACGGCACCCAGCAGCGTTTCGACCGTCGCCCGATTCTCGCGCTGCACCGCAAGCGAGCGGTGGGCCAGAAAATACTGAAAATAGGCACGGGTCGCAAAAAGCCACAGATTTTGCAAAAGGAACGCAGTGTCCAGACGGGCTGCGTCGCGATCCAGCTCGGCACGGGCCTGTCTCGCGGTCAGCTTTCCGGGCCACGCAAACGCTTGTTTCAACGTGATCATCAGGGGCAACCGGTCTGCGGTCGTCGGAACTTGCCAAAGTTCGACCATGACCATGGGATCGTCGGGCAACTTGGCTTGCGTCCCGTGCGTCGCTGCGGCTCGTTCGGCTGCGCGTCGGGACAGAAGCTGCGGACTGCGGGTTTTCACCGCTTCCAGAAAAGCGGGAAGGACAAAGGGTTGCGACTCACTGCGCGCAGGCAGAGCGCCGCAGAACATGAACATGGACGAAAGAACGACGCATGCTGTTCGTCTGTGCATAGACCGACCTTTCTTTGTTGTTTTGCCAGGAACAAAACCGACAAAGCGGGCGGCTAGATTTGCAGGATGACTTGGCCTTTGAGGGGCGGGGCTTGTGACGGAGGTTTCAGGTACGTGCGCGGCCTGGGCATCACCCAAAACGACGCACGGAAAGGCTTGTCGTGGGCGACCGCAAAAAACGTCTGCGGCAGAAGGTTTCGACTGTCGGGAGGATCAAACCGACCAGGAGTCAGCGCGGCCAGGGGGGCGAGCCGCTCACAACACGCATCGGTCAGCGCGGTCTGGTCCGACGGCCCGTGCTCTTTTTCGGGACAACAAGGTGCTGCAAGTCGCTCACCGTCCATCGCCCAGCAACGAACGGCCCCCTGCGCGGGCAAGACGGCGCAGACCAAGAAGGCCCAGCACAGAACGGACGCCACCATCCGCAGACGCGAACCAAACGCAAAAGACAAGAACGTCCCCATCTGTCGCATGGGGGTGATTAGAGTGGCGGAGATGCCTTTGTGTAAAAAAGCGTAATGGTGATGCAGTGAAACTCGCGGTCCGAGCTTTGCGTCACCGTCTTGTCCACCACGCGCACCGATGGGTTGTTTCGCAACCATCGAGTGACGTTTTCTCCCAATTCGTCCCGTTCGCGAGCCTTGGTTGCTGAAAAAACCTTCACGCCCGTGTACGCCATCTTCCACTCCTTCGACCGACGGCACACCGCAGCATTTCTCTGTGCCGACTCGGAATAGGCTCAAAAAGCCGCTTACCTAGATATCACAATTCGTTTCTTTCACGGCTGGAAAATTGTGCGGGGCCGGTATCGGTACGCAGCGTTGACCGCAAGCGAACGGGATCGTTATGATGACGCCGGTTTTTAGACCGTAGGTGACGGTGCGCAGCGCCGAAATCACGGACGGGAACGCAGGTTTCATTTTGGAGAAGAACACGATGTACATGACGACCAAGGACTTGTGGTTTGTTGCGGCGAAACGAACGCCGTTTGGAACATACGGTGGGGCATTGAAGGATCTGTCGGCGACGGATCTGGGCGTCCACGCGGCAAAGGCCGCTTTGTCAATTGGGATTTCGCCGACGGACATTGATCAGGTGATGTTTGGAAACGTGCTGCAAACTTCGGGGGACGCGCTGTATTTGGCTCGCCATGTCGGTTTGCGTTCCGGCACGCCAGTTCAAGCACCCGCGCTGACGGTGAATCGGCTGTGTGGGTCGGGTTTTCAAGCGATCATTTCGGGCGCTGAGCAGATCATTCTCGGGGCCGCAACCACGGTTCTTTGCGGCGGGACGGAATCCATGTCGCAAGCACCTCATGTGCTGCGCGGTGCGCGGTTCGGAATCCCGCTGGGAAAACCACCGGCACTGTCCGATTCATTGTGGGAATCGCTGACGGACACGTTCACCGGAATGCCGATGGCGCTCACCGCTGAAAAACTGGCGGAGCAGTACCAAATCAGTCGCAGCGCGTGCGATGAATTTGCGATCACATCCCAAAAGCGGTGGGCCGATGCACAAGCGCAGGGTTTGTTCGAGGCAGAGCTTGCGCCGATCGATCTTCCAAGCAAAAAAGGCAGCGTGCGTTTTGCGCAAGACGAGCACGCGCGACCGCAAACGACGATGGAAAATTTGGCGAAATTGCCGACGGTGTTCAAAAAGGATGGCGTGATCACGGCGGGCAATGCTTCGGGGATTTGCGATGGGGCGGCGGCGCTTGTGCTGACGACGCGCGAACATGCGGAAGCCAAAGGATACAAACCGCTCGGAAGGCTGGTCGGTTGGGGCATCGCAGGTTGCGACCCGACGATCATGGGAATTGGTCCGGTGCCCGCGATTCGATCGCTACTCGAAACCACGCGGTTGCCGCTTGGCGCTTTCGATTTGTTCGATGTAAACGAGGCGTTTGCGCCGCAGTGTTTGGCCGTGATCAAGGAATTGGGTTTGCCGGTTGCGCAGACGAATGTGTGCGGAGGCGCGATTGCGCTGGGCCATCCGCTCGGTGCGTCGGGGGCGCGCATCACCACAAATTTGCTCCATCTTTTGCGGCATCGTGGGGCCAAACGAGCAATCGGCGCGGCCTGCATCGGCGGTGGTCAAGGAATCGCCGTCGCCATCGAAACGGTGTGATACTGCTGCCCAAAAAACACTGCCGCGCTGCGGCCCAGCGAGGGAACCATGCCAGAGCCAGCCTCGGACATCATCTACGATTGGAATGTTCACGACGCACACCCGGTGCTGTGGCCGAAGAACTTTTCGCTGTTTGACGAAACGCTACGCGACGGCCTGCAATCGCCCTCGGTTCACGATCCCAGCATCGAAGACAAAATCGAGATGGTGGTGCTGCTCGACAAGCTCGGCGTCGAACATGTCGATATCGCACTGCCTGGGGCGGGGCCGCGAGCGGTCGAAGATGGATACCGGCTCGCGTGCGAAATTCGGGATCGGAAGCTGCGCATTCGTCCGGCTTGCGCGGCACGCACGCACCTCAATGACGTGCGGCCCGTCGTCGAGATTTCGCAGCGCGCGGGCATCGCAATCGAGGTCATGACGTTCATCGGCAGCTCGCCGATTCGACAGTTTGCGGAAAATTGGGACCGGGAACGCATTCTGCACATGTCGCGTGAGGCGGTGTCGTTTGCTACCGCACACAACCTCCCCTGTACCTACGTGACAGAGGACACGATCCGATCGCGTCCCGAGATGCTGGCGGCTTTGTTCAAGAATGCGATCGACGCGGGCGCACATCGTCTGTGCTTGTGCGACACGGTGGGACACGCGACTCCGCACGGTGTGGCGGGTCTTTTGAAGTTTGTGCGCGCCGTGATTTGCAGTTTGGGAATGGAGGGGAAAATCGGCATCGATTGGCACGGGCACAACGATCGAGGGCTGGCCGTGGTCAACTCGCTGTCGGCGCTGGCCGCAGGTGCGGATCGCATCCACGGAACGGTGCTCGGCGTCGGTGAACGGGTCGGAAACGCTGCGCTTGACCAGCTTTTGGTGAATCTATTTCTTCTGGGTGCGCTTTCAGAAGATCGCGATTTGTCGTCGCTGCACTCGCTGTGTTCTTTGCTTTCGCGAGCCTGCAATGTTCCGATTCCCTACAACTATCCGGTGTTTGGGGCCGATGCCTTTCGTACGGCAACAGGAGTTCATGCTGCGGCCATCATCAAAGCAGAGCGAAAAGGGGATGCTTTTTTGGCGGATCGCATTTACTCGGGCGTTCCGGCGGCGATGTTTGGCCGACGACAACAAATCGAAGTGGGACCGATGTCCGGTGAGTCGAACGTGGCGTATTGGTTTTCTCACCGAGGCATCGAGGTGACACCGGACACCATCAAACAGGTGTTTGCCGCCGCCAAGGCCGCGAATCGTTTGTTGTCCAGCGAGGAAATTTTGGCGATTGTGCCCACGCCGCCCGAACGCCAAACGTCTTGACGGTCAGCGGCTTGGCGCGATGTAGTAGGAAAAGGGGGCGGGGTTTGCAAAAGCACCGCCACATGCGTGTGTCCTAACGGGAGTTTGAGGGAGTCTGAGGGAGCAAAGCGATGAGCGACAAGAACAAATTCAATGGGGTCAAAGTGTTTTCAGCGACGATGGCGCAAGAACGAGACCAGCTTGGCGAGAAAGTCACGTCTTGGCTGGCAGAGCGACCGGATGTCCAGGTGGTGGACACCATCGTGACGCAATCGAGCGACGAGGCGTTTCACTGCTTGGCCATCACGCTCTTTTACCAAGACAATCGCGTGTGACGGGTGCGCGTGGAGTCCGTTCGATGAAGAAGGTTGAGCTTCTGCGGTTGCTTTCAAACAAGCACAAACTGCCGCTCGGAAAAACGCAGGATTTGCTCGAGGATTTTTTCGGTTTCCTGACGGCGGCGCTCGCGCGGGGCGAGATGGTGGACTTTCGCGGTTTTGGGACGTTTTTGGTGCGCGAAGCCCGTGCGAGAAAAGGCCGAAACATCAAAAAAGGCGAAGAAGTGTCGATTCCTGCAAGGCGCGTCCCTACGCTCCGTCCCGGAAAGACGTTGGTTTCGCGGTGTAACGGCAAGGCGGACAAAATGCCCGCCCAGGCAGCCTCTACCACTCCCACCGCCGCGCGCCCACCCGTTTTTCAACGCTCGCGAGGCATGTAACGCTCCCCCGAAAACGGGCAGTGCTGTGATAAAGTCGTCAGGTGGCCAAGTTAGGTCCTGGCGCTCAAGTCGGGGATCAGTTTCATCTTATCCGCAAAATCGGCGAGGGTGGTTGCGGCGAGGTCTTCTTGGCCGAGCAAACCACGCTCGGTCGGCACACCGTGGTCAAGCTGATGCACCCGGAACTGTCTCGCGACGCATCGTACGTCGAGCGTTTCCGGCGCGAAGCACGCCTTGCGGCTCGTCTGATTCACCACCACACCGCAGCGATTTACGCCTTTGGCGAAACGCCAGACAAGGTGTTGTGGATCGCGATGGAATACATCGAAGGCGAGAGCCTGCACAACATCCTGGCCCGTGAATCTGCTCGGCAGATTGCCGATTTGCTGAATCCTGTGGCGGATGTGTTGGACCGCGCAGCGTCGATGGGCATCATTCATCGCGACGTGAAGCCGGACAACATCATGGTTGCGCCCGATGGTGAAGGCCGCCGAGCGGTGTTGCTCGATTTTGGTCTGGCGCGCCCGATGGAGGACAACGACAAACTGACGGCGGTCGGTGTCGCGGTTGGGTCTCCGACGTACATGAGCCCGGAGCAGGTTTTTGGTCCGACGGTGGACGCAGCCACGGACCGATATGCGTTGGGCGTCATCCTTTATATTGCGGTGGCCAAGCGACCGCCGTTCAAACACGAAGACCGCGTGCAGCTTGTGCTGATGCACAAACGCAATCCAGTGCCGGCGCTCAACAGTTTTGTGTCGGGCATTCCGGCGGGCCATCCGCTGGATCAGTTTTTTCAAAAAGCGATGGCCAAACAGCCGGGCGACCGGTTTCCATCGGCACGCGCCTACATTGAGGAATTTGTCAAAGCGATGGATGCGCAACCGCTGCCGATTTTTGGCGAAACCAGGCGTCCGTCTTCGTCGGGATTGCACAAATTCGAGCAGCGGCCTGCGTCACCTGCGCCCGCAGCGCAGCCAAACCCTGCGCCGCCACAACAACCACCTCCGCCTCCCCGTCGAGGGGCCGCGCCACCACCACCCGTTCCGACGGCCGCCCGACCCACGCAACAACCGCCCGCCGCAGTCCAGCTCGCAAAAGCGGCCCCGATCCAACCGGTGGCACCTGCTTTGCGAAGTACATTGCCGGCCATGTCGCCTTCCGATGCTGTTCGCCCCGAACCACAGGCAAAAGTGGAACCGGCAAAGGTCCGCAGCGTGGAAGCCTGGGGCGCAAAAAAAGCGGCTCCGCCACCCACCAGCACCGCTCACACTCCGCTTGTCGCGCCGCAGAATCCGCAAACCGAGGCGATCAGTTCGGCCCAAGGTCTGAAACGGCTGCTCGCGTTTGTGGGCAACACGGGTGAGGCGCTGGATGTCCTGTCGGCGCAACTTGTGCTTCTTGGCAAACACCGCGATTGCGATGTGGTGTGCCGGGCATTTCCGTCGCCAGACAACGATTCGATCACGCACGGCGTCAGTCGCCAGCACGCGCGCCTGTTGGTGGTCAACGGCAAGTTACTCGTCGAGGATTTGCGGAGCCTAAACGGCACGTTTGTCGATGACCGGCGCTTGGCACTGGGTACTCAGGTTGCGCTGTCCGACGGACAACTTGTGAGGCTTGGACCGGTGCTGACGTTGGAAGTGCGGTTGCTCAAAGGGGGTGCCGCGCTGCTTCGGCGCGTGGACGACTACCACGGCAATTTCCCGTCGACAGTCGTGGTTTGGAAAGAATTTGCGCTCGGCGATTCCGTGCTCGGTTTTTTGCCGGCGGGTGCGGATTCGGCAGTCCGTTGGGGAACGATTCGTGTGCATGGAGACGCACAAGATTTGTGGTGGTACGGACCCCAAGCCGTTTTGTGGCAACGAGCGGGGCGAAGTCTCAGCGGCGCGCAGGCCGTTTTGCCTGGCGATCGAATCACGCTGGGTTCCACGACGATCGAGTGGGATGAAGGCCACAAGCCCGGTTTGACGTAACAAAGACGCCTCCTTTTTCGGCATCTCTGTTACACCCCCTTTTGTGCGTTCAGACGAGGGTTTGTGCGCGAGAGGATCTAGAAGGGAATGTCGTCTTCTGCGCCAAAGTCGCCCCCGGAACTCGGTTCATTGGCAGAAAGGGGTGGTTCTGCCGACGACGACGGTGCCGAGCGTGCATATCGACCGCTTCCGCTGCTTCCTCCACCATAAGGAGGCGAATGACTGCTTTCACGCGCCCCCTCTTCGCGTCCTGCGCCGCCTCCGCCTCCCAAAAACACGACTGACTGCGCGACGATCTCTGTCGTGTATTGTTTCTTGCCCTCTTTGTCATCCCACGAGCGCGTTTGCAAACGCCCCTCAACGTAGACTTGTCTTCCTTTTTGAAGGTATTTCCCGCAGTTTTCCGCAGTTTTGCCCCACGTCACAATGCGATGCCATTCCGTTCGTTCCACCGGTTGCTCGTTCCGGTCCCGATACGTTTCGCTTGTGGCCACACGCAGTTCACAAACGGGCTGCCCCGACGGCAAATACTTCACTTCGGGATTTGCGCCAAGATGCCCGATGACAATCACTTTGTTTACGCTACCAGCCATAACAAAACCCCTTTACTTGCCAAAATCCACGCCCAACACCTTCCCCAGGAAGGCCAGGCGGTCTGTTGCTTCGTCGATTCGTTTCGAGGTCGGTTTCCCTGCCCCGTGTCCCGCACGTACATCAATCCGAATCATCACAGGTGCATTCCCTTTTTGAGCGGCCTGCAACCTTGCGGCGAATTTGTAACTGTGTCCCGGAACCACGCGATCATCGTGATCCGCAGTGGTCACCATCGTCGCTGGATACGCAACTCCTGGCTTGATGTTGTGATAGGGAGAGTACGCGCGCAGAGCCTTGTACTCCTGTGGATTGTCGGAACTCCCATAGTCATCAATCCACTCCCAACCGATCGTGAATTTGTGGAAGCGCAACATGTCCATCACACCCACCGCAGGAATCGCTGCACCAAACAATTCTGGCCGCTGCGTGATCGCCGCACCGACGAGAAGCCCGCCATTTGATCCACCCGCAATCGACAGTTTGGGAGTCGATGTGTACTTGTTTTTGATCAGCCATTCCGCCGCGCCGATGAAATCGTCAAACACATTCTGTTTTTGCTGTTTGGTTCCAGCGCGATGCCATTCCTCTCCGTACTCCCCGCCGCCGCGCAGATTCACATACGCGACCATTCCCCCGTGCTCCATCCACACCATGTCTGTCACGCTGAATGCGGGCACAAGGGGAACCTTGAAACCACCGTATCCATACAAATAGGTGGGATTCTGTCCATTCTGTTGCATGCCTTTTTTCGCAGTCAGAAACATCGGTATTTTTGTCCCGTCCTTGCTTGGAAAGAACACCTGTTTTGTTTCGTAGTCCTGCGGGTTGAACTGAAGCTGCGGCTGTTTCCACAATTTCGTTTCAAACGTCACAAGATCCAGCCGATAAATCGTCGCTGGCGTGTTGTAACTCGTGTACGCAAAAAACGTCTCTTTTTGCCCCCGTTTCCCTTGAAAACCAGCCGCAGTTCCCATTCCGGGAAGCGGCACTTCGCGCACCAATTTTCCCCCCAGATCAAACACCTTCACCTGCGTCTTTGCATCGTGCAGATACGTGGCCACAAACAGCTTGTTGATGACCGAAACGTGCTGCAAAGCATCTTGTCCCTGCGCAATGATCTCCTTTTTCTCTGTTGGCTTTCGGAGATCGATGGCGATCACCCTTGCTTTGGGGGCCGCAAGGTCTGTTTTGAAAAAGAACACCGGCCCCTCATTGTCGATGAAGGAGTACTCTGCTTCAAAGTTGTCGATCAGTTCGACAAACTTGGCACCGGGCTTTGCCGGCTTTGCCAGCGTTGCCAGCGTTGATAGGTCCCGATACAGAATCCGGTACTTGTCATCGGTTCCTTTTGCGACCGTGACGACCAGATACTTCCCATCGTCCGTCACTTTCGGGACAAACTGCCATTCCTTGTGCTGTTTGTCCTCGTACACCAACTCATCTTTCGCCTGCTCTGTTCCGAGTCTGTGATAGTAGAGTTTGTGAAAGAAATTCACGTCGGAAAGCTGATTCCCTGCCGCCTTTGGCTCATCGAAACGACCGTAGAAAAAGCCCTTTTTGTCGAGCGTCCACGCGACCCCTGAAAACTTGATCCACTTCACCACATCGGGAAGGTCTTTCCCCGTTTTCACATCGCGCACGCGCCACTCTTGCCAATCGGAACCGGCAGAGGAAAGACCATACGCAAACAGACTCCCATCTTGCGTAACCGATGCCCCCGCAAGCGCCACCGTGCCGTCTTTCGCCAGCGTATTCGGATCGAGCAAAAGCTGCGGCTGAGCGTCGAGCGATGGCAAGGAAAACACGACACTTTGGTTTTGAAGACCCGTGTTGTGCGAGTAAAAGTATCGACCCCCTTCTTGCACGGGAGGAGAAAACTTTTCATAGTTCCACAATTCCGTCAGCCGTTGTTTCACTCGATCGCGGCCCGGAATCTGGTTCAGATAGCCAAAGGTGACTTTGTTCTGCGCTTGGACCCATTGGCGCGTTTCCTCGGAATCCAGTGTTTCGAGCCAACGGTAGGGGTCCTTCACCTTTTCGCCGTGGTATTCATCCACATGATCGACGGTCTTCGTAGCGGGATACGGAAGTTTGTTTTCCGCCATTTTGGGAGAAGGCGGTTTTTCTGCTGCGGTCGCAGACGGATTCCAGCCATGCACGAATGCACCGACGGAAAAAAGGCCACAAACAGTGGCGAACAGGAACGGCGATTTGAAGTTTTTGGACAACATGGCGGCGGACTATAGCGTGAAAAAAATCGCCGTTGTCAGCAAAGTTGTGTTTGTGTAGCGACTCTTGCGCGTTGGTCTGTTGAGTCTTCTGTTGAGTCTTCTGTTGAGTCTTGTGTCGTGCCTTTTTTCGTCTATGGGTTCTCGTTGCTTTTGTGTGGTTTTGGTTGCGTAACATGGTCTCTCTTTCTGCGCTGAATCCTCCGCAATATCGGGCGGTTACAACAACAGAGGGTCCGCTTCTGGTCTTGGCTGGCGCGGGCTCTGGAAAGACGCGCGTCATCACGTACCGCGTCGCGCACCTGTTAGACAAGGGACACAAACCGGATTCGATTTTGGCTGTGAGTTTTACAAACAAGGCCGCCGATGAAATGCGCGAACGGGTCGATCGTTTGTGTACGGGAGGCACCGCTCGGCGCGTCATGTTGTGTACGTTTCACGCGCTGGGTTTGTCGATTTTGAAACAGGAACAGACTGCGTTGGGAATGCCAAACGGGTTCTCTGTATATGACACATCCGATCAATTGGGGGTTCTGCGGGAGATCCTCCGTTTCGCTCACATGGAAGGTCGGAAGTTGGATGTGAAAGCGATCCAAAGCCGAATCAGCCGAGCGAAAAACGCGGGTCTGTCAGCACAGGATTTTTTGCGCAAAGTTCGTGCAGCGCGGTTTGTCAGCGAATACGACGGATACACTGCCGAAATTTTCCCTCGGTACGTGGAAAAAATGCGGGCGCTTCATGCGTTTGATTTTGACGATTTGCTGGTCGAATCGCTTCGCCTTTTGCGGCAAGAAGAGCGCGTTCGGAAACGATGGCAAACGCGATTCCGTTTCTTGATGATCGATGAGTATCAAGACACCAATGCGTGTCAGCTTGAACTTTTGCGGATTCTGTGTGAAACGCACCGGAATCTGGCAGTGGTCGGAGATGATGATCAATCCATCTATGCGTGGCGTGGCGCAGACAGTCGGAACATTCTGGATTTTGAAAAACAGTTCCCCGGTGCGCAGGTCATCAAACTAGAGGAGAACTATCGCTCGACGGGAAAAATCCTCCGCACGGCCAATGCTGTGATCGGAAAAAACCAGGCGCGACACACAAAAACATTGTGGACAAAACGAGGAGAGGGGAACTCCCTTCAGCATGTGGTTGCGCCAGATGAACATGCAGAGGCGGACTTTGTTGCGTCTGAAATTGATGCGCTGGTGGTGTCGGGAAAGTTTGAATTGCGAGACATCGCGGTGTTGTTTCGGACCTCGCGACAACTGGAACCTCTCGAGCAGTCTTTGCGCCAAGCCAGAATTGACTATCGCGTGATCGGGGGACAGGCATTTTTCGATCGCAAAGAAGTCAAAGACGCGATGTCGTACATGAAAATGCTGGCGTATCCGCACGATGAACTGTCGCTGCGGCGCGTGATCAACTACCCACCGCGCGGAATCGGGATTCAGTCGATGGATGCGCTTTCCACGCTTCACAAAGACGCGCAAAAACACAAACACGAGGTGAGTCTGTGGGAAGTGCTTCGGAATCTCTGTTCGTCAAAAAGGGGGTCTCTGGATCTATTTGAGGAGGATTCCCAAACGCCCCTTCACGACAGTCTTTCGCCGCGCGTGATGAAAGCCCTTTCGTCCTTTGTCGGAACGCTGGTGAAACACCAACGAAAAATGCAGGAAACACCGTCGGACGGTTTGCTTGCGCTTGGAGAGGAACTTTTGCGGGAGATGGGGATGCAAGACGACCTGATTCGCTCGTGTCTGAACATGAGACAAGCCGAACGGCGTTTGCGGAACCTGCGGGATTTTTTGAGTGGAATGCAAAGGTACGCAGAAAAAGCGGGGCCGGATTTTGATCTGCTCGCGTACCTGAACAAATTGTCTCTGTCCTCGCAAGAAGAGGACATGGATGATGCGTTGCGTGATGAAGTGACGCTTTCGACGCTGCACGGTGCAAAGGGGTTGGAATGGAAAGTGGTTTTCCTGGTGGGAATGGAAGAGGAAATCCTGCCGCACAAACGGGCTCTGTATCCCAGGGAAGGGGACCAAACGCTTGCGGGACAACGGGCAGAGCGGACTTTCGGGGCAGGGAATGCGTCGGGTGAAGAGACGAACGAGGAGACTGCTGCGTCGGATATTTCCGAGGAACGACGGCTGTGTTACGTCGGAATCACGCGCGCACGGCAAAAGTTGTATGTGTGTCGAGCAGAGTCGCGGAACGGATGGCCAAGGATTGCGAGTCGTTTTCTGGACGATATGCCGGATGACTGTGTGGTGTTGCGAAACCCTGAGGAAGCACCGCCAGACCAAAAACCCGACGATGAGGTTGCGCTGGTTCGGTTGTGCATCGAGCAGTCGCTCAAGGTTTCTGGTGAACCGTCAGACCGGGTTTCGTCGGGTTCCGGCTTGACAGGAAAACGGGCGACGCGATAGGTATTTGACTTCTCAAAAGGGCCCCGCTTGCCGGGTGCCGCTCAGCCTCCTGCGTGCGTCTCGCTGCGCTGGGTTCATTTCACGACTGCATGTGCTGGCTGCATTTGCTGGTTTCTGCGACGCAAAAAGGAAAATCATGTCTTCACAACGTACTGGTCTTTTGGGCAAAAAACTCGCGATGAGCCAACTGTTTACTCCGCAAGGCGATCGCGTCGGCGTGACAGTGGTTCACGTCGGGAATTGCGTGGTTTTGGGGAAGCGCACGACGGAAAAAGACGGCTATTCCGCCGTGCGTTTGGGATACGGAGAAAAACCGCTGCGGCTGTGCAACAAGGCGGAAATGGGTCTGTTTTCCAAGCTGAACGTGAAGCCGGTGCGGTTCATCAAAGAATTGCGCTTGGACGCGAAAGCCGCCGAGGCGTTTGAAGTCGGAAAGACGGTTGCTCCGTCGGCTGTGTTCAAGGCGCTGACGTTTGTGGATGTGGTGGGGCAAAGCAAAGGAAAAGGCTATCAGGGCGTGATGAAGCGCCACCACATGGCCGGTTCGGTGGACAGCCACGGAAGTCACGAGTTTTTCCGTCACGGCGGTTCGATCGGTTGTCGTTTGACACCGGGTCGCGTTCACAAGGGCAAGCGGATGAGCGGCCACATGGGCGATGACCGCGTGACCGTCGAGAACGTTGCTCTTTTGGAAGTGCGGGACGAGGAAGGGCTGCTGGTTTTGCGCGGTTCGGTTCCGGGCGGGAAAAATGGGTATGTGCAGGTGCGGAACTCGATCAAGCGACCGAACGCAATCGTTCGCCTGACCGAGGCCGAGCAAGACCAGAAGAAACGTGCTGGCGTCAAGAAAGCCGCCGCCGCGAAGAAGAAGTAACCTTCGCGCCTTTCGCAACCCATGGGTTCCACCGCCGTCTTAAAAGACCGTCGAGGGCGTCACGACGCCTTCTTTCACAAAGCGCAGCAACAACGCTTTGCGGCGCGGGCGGTGTACAAACTGCAAGAAATCGACGAACGCCATGGGGTGCTTTCTGCGGGTGCGCGGGTGCTGGATTTGGGATGTCGGCCTGGGTCGTGGCTGCAATATGCGGAAAAGAAGGTCGGGGCGCGGGGGGCGCTGGTCGGGCTCGATCGGCAGCCGGTTGTGGTTTCGCTCAAAAATGCTCGGCTGCTGGTGGGTGACGTGTTTCAAATCACGCCGCAAGAGCTGCGGGGAGACCTGGCGGGTTTTGATGTGATTCTGTCGGACATGGCCCCGGACACGACCGGAATCCGTCATGTGGACCAAGCGCGTTCAGAAGGTCTTTTTGAGCGGGCGCTGGACTTGGCGGACGAGCTTCTTGTGCCTGGCGGACATTTCTTGGGCAAGTTGTTTCAGGGGCCGGATTTTTTGCGGCTGCGGGAACGGCTGCGCAACGGTTTTTCGGACGTGCGCGTCTGCAAACCGGAAGGCTCGCGCAAGGAATCCTACGAGCTCTATTTGTTGGGCTTGCGCAAAAAGTAGGGCCAGCCCGGCGGTCTTTTTCCTCTTTCCCTGTTGGTTCGGAGTGTTGTTCAAGATGCGCACCGTGTTCATGGGTTCGCCCGAATTTGCTGTGCCGTCGCTTGTTGCCGTCGCAGAACACAGCGAGGTGGTGGCGGTGGTGTGCCAACCGGACAAGCCAGCAGGCCGAGGTCAGCATCTTCTTTTGCCTGCGGTCAAAGTGGCCGCGCTCGAGCGTTCGTTGCCGGTGCTTCAGCCGCTTTTTTTGAAGCCGCAGAAATCGAACTTTGTGGCGGAGCTGACGGCGCTGGCACCGGACTTGGTGGTGGTGGTCGCGTATGGCCGGATTTTGCCTCCCGAGGTGCTGGCGATCCCGCGTTTGGGTTGTTGGAACGTGCACGGGTCGGTGCTGCCGAACTATCGCGGGGCGGCCCCGATTCAGTGGGCGCTCATTCGGGGCGAGACAAAAACGGGTGTGACGCTGATGCAAATGGAGGCGGGCCTGGACACAGGACCTGCGCTTCGGTGCCGCGAGATCCCGATTTCGGAGGACGACACAGCAGGCACGTTGCACGCAAAACTTGCGGCGCTGGGCGCAGACCTGCTCGCCGAGGCGTTGCCGCTGTTTCGCGAGGGGAAGATTCCAGAAGTCGTGCCGCAAGATCACACCCAGGCGACGCTGGCCCCGATGTTGGACAAAGAACATGGGCGCGTGGATTTCAATCGGCCCGCGCATCTTGTGTGCGGACAGCTTCGCGGGGTCGATCCATGGCCGGGCGGCTTTACGTTTCTGCCGCCGCGCGTGGCGGGAGAAGAAAAGGTCCTGCTGAAGCTGTTTTCGCCTCGTGTGTCGCAAGGCCAAGGCCGTCCGGGCACGGTGCTGGGCGTCGATCGGCTGGGTTTGCATGTGGCCTGCCAAAGCGGCGCGGTCGTGATCGGCGAGGGCCAACTTCCGGGCCGCAAACGGATGCCGATCCAAGCGTTGTGCGCAGGACATCCGATTCCGCACGGAACACTGTTGGATGAGGGACGACCGAATCCGCTTCTTGGCTGACGTGCCCGTGCCGACGACTCTGCGATCTCTGTTTGTGCTGGCTTGTTTTTCGATCGTGGGTTTGCGGCTGGTGGGGCAGCGTTTTCGGATCGACGTGGTGCGCTGCACGTCCTGGCCGCCAGTCGCCGAGCGGTTGTTGCTGTGCGGGTTGTTTTTGGTGTGCGTGGGGCTTTTGTGGTTTGCGTGGCAGCGGCTTTTGCGCCTGTCGGAAGCGGGCCAGGTTTCGTTTCGGGCGGCGCTTGGCGTGGTGCTTGCGTGCCACGGGGCGGCGCTGCTCGTTCCGCCGTTTCTGTCGGATGATCCGCTGTTTTATGTGGCCATCGGACGCGCGCTGCACACGCCACACGCGACGGCGCAGACGCCACTTTTGGAGGCGCTCGGACCACAGGACGAGGTGCTGAAGCTTTTGCCCGCGCATTGGCAAATCGGGACGAGCGCGTATCAAACGGGTTTCCACGCGCTGGCGTGGGCGATCGAGGCGATTCCAAACCTGTCTGTGTCCGGGCGGCTGTCTGTCTATCAAGGGCTGTCGTGCGCTGCGGTGGTCGGGGCGAGCGTGCTTGCGGCGCAGTGTTCCCCGCAAGCGAACCGACCGAGGTCGTTTGGGCTGCTGTTTGTGGGCCTGTCGCCGCTGGCGCTTGTGGAAGGCACGGTGTCTGCGCACAACGACGTGTGGCTGCTTTTGCTGTGGGCGCTGGTTGCGTTTTTGTGGACGACCCAGCCGAGCCGGGCGAAACGAGCGTGGGCGCTGGGTCTTGTGCCGCTCGGTTTGGCGGTGAAGCTGTCGGCTGCGCTGCCTGCGGGCCTTTGGGCCGTGTCTTTGGTGCGGAAGCGGTTTCCCAAGCAGTACCGGCTTTTGCATTGGGGCGCAGGCGTCTTGTGTGTCGCGGGAGCGTTGTTGTTGTGGGCGGCACACACGGGCCGTCTGGGCGGACAGGTGTCCTCGGTGCTGCTCGGGAGCCGGACGCTGCCGTGGGACCTGTGCACGCGGTCTTTGGAATGCTTGCCTCGAGCGGTGTTGCGCTATGTCTTTCTGCGCGCGGATGCGTCGTATGCGGTGGGGCTGCTGGTGCGGCTTTTGGCGGGGCTGTGGCTTGTGAAAGTGGCGTGGACCGAAGCAAACGCGCTGTCGGCGGTGGGCGTGGGTGTGTTTGGGTATTTCCTGTACTTCCACGGCTGGGCGCAGACTTGGTACTTTCTGCCGGTCTTGCCGCTCTGGCTGTTTCTGTCCCCGCGCAGGCGGCGCGCATTCGAGGTGTTGTGCCTGTCGGGTTGTGGCTACTATGCGCTCGCTTTGTTTCGCAACTGTGTGGTGGAACCGTGGCAAGTGGCGGTCTGCGAGCTTGTCGAAGGCGTCGCGACCGTTCTGCCGCCGACCGTCGCGTGGGTTGCAAAGGAAAAACCGTGTTGATGTCGAATCCTCCCGCTTGTGCGTTGTCGCCAAAACCGCTGTTGGATGGCCCGGACGAGGGCACCGCTCTCTCCGTATCCGGGTTTGGTCTTGCGTCTGCAAAGGCCGCGCCCCCAAAACCGCTGATTGTTCGCTTCGACGACGTGGGAAAGAGCTTTCGGCGCTTTGATTACCAGCCGTTCTTGTTGCGCAATCTGGCGCTGCGCGTGTCGGGCCGCGCGCCCAAGGTGCGCGAGTTTTGGCCGCTTCGGCACGTCGGCTTCGACATTCGGCAGGGGGAAACGGTCGGCGTGATCGGGCAAAACGGCTCGGGGAAAAGCACGTTGCTGCGTTTGGTCGCGGGGGCCTGCTATCCAACCGAAGGCAAGGTGTCGGTGCGGGGCCGCATCGCGCCGCTTCTGGCGCTGGGCGCGGGCTTTCACCCGGACATGACAGGACGCGAATGCGTCGAGGTGAACGGGACGGCGCTCGGGTTGACGCGGCAGGAAATTCGCGACCGCATGGACGACATCCTGCACTTCGCGGAGCTTTGCGACTTTTTGGACACGCCGGTGCGGTATTACTCATCGGGGATGCTGGCGCGGTTGGGTTTTTCGGTGGCGGTTCACACCGATCCTGACCTGCTGCTGGTGGATGAGGTCTTGTCGGTCGGCGATCACGCTTTCCAGCACAAATGCCTGCAAAAAATCCAAGCGATTCGCGACGCGGGCACGACCATCCTGTTTGTGTCGCACGACACGCAGACGGTCAAAGACCTGTGCGACCGGGTGCTGTGGTTGCGGGAAGGCCGGCTGCTGCGCGACGGAGAACCAAGCGCGATCTTGGCCGAGTATCTCGCACTCGACGGCTAACTCGTT
>DAOLIT010000087.1:0-21782 GCA_035328405.1 Pseudomonadota bacterium
TGCTCCGCCGGGTTTGGTCCTCGTCACGTCCAGGAAGTGAGCAAGTCGTACTAGTTGGGAACCAGCTACAGGGAAGGTGCAGTCGGCAGTTCCTGCAATCTGGGACCAGAAAGCCACGTCCACGCGGCGTGGCAACAACGGTACGACGCTTGATTCGTTGTGCGCCCATCATGCGCACGCTGTGCGAACAACCGTTGTTCCGATGATGTCCATCCTTCCTCGCCGAGCGGTCATTCAAATCTTCCCAAAGTCATGTGTGTCATCAGTGGCATATTTGTTGCCAGAAGTGAACAGAAGATTCCGAGCAGTGCCCTAGGAATATACGGAATAACTCAAGGCCGCTGATAAAAAAGGAACTTGCAGGATGCCGTTTCAGATGGCTCTTAGCCGCTTTCGTGATATCTCAGTAGAACAATTCTGCTTCTTGACATTTCGCCGACCATTTAGCGTGTATGAAAACGAAGTCCTTGAATGGCATATGGGAATTTTCCTTGGAAAACCAGGAGACAATCCAATCAAAATTGATCATAAATTTCTCGAAGACAAGAAAGGGAGAATTGTCACGGAGACGGTTTTGTGGAATCATGACAATCCATCAATTTCTGAGACGGCATATTTTATCATTATGTGCGAGGCTATCAGTAGACACTTTGCAGCGTTTACATCTCAACGAAAGGATGAGTATTTTAAGGGGCGAACGATTGGTTTTGCCGCAGAAAATTGTGCCGGGTTGATTATGAAGGCGCTAAAACTCGGGTTTCAATCAATCGGAATTGAACACAGCGCCTATTCCGGTGTCAGATTCACCGCCTTTCACGTAAGAGATATTTATCCTTATGTGTGTCGAATGCTGCAGGCTGGTCAGTCACGTCTCAATGGCCATATCTATGATGGATTTGAAGAGGAACGCTCAGGCGACGAAATTCCTACAGGTTATGACTTTGATAACTGGCAATTGAAAGCCGAGCGGAATAGCAATGATCCGGTTCTATATCAGGATCATGTTTCAACTATTGTAATACCTTCACACAATGCTACCACAGATTCAAGAGATTCCAAGAATCCTGAAAGCACGATTTTTCGCTCTGAATTGACATCAGGACACTATGTATATGTAACTGAATATGGATTTCGCGCCGATAGCCGGTGTCCGGCAGTTGTCAAATCTCTGGGTGGTATGCAACCAAATTCTACCAGAAAGGACCGGCAGAACTCACCGATTGCTTTCAATCTCTTGGACAATTTTTCGCATCAGGCAAGTTGGGGTTCTGATTATAGTGGTTATGTCTCTGTGACGCGCAGCCGGAATAATGCCCTTAATTTCTATCGCATGCAGTCTGGTGCTGGAGTTGGATATATTTATGCCATACGCGCTTGTGATGCCATAGATGTTGCTGCAACATTTAAGAATCCGCGTTATCATGAACATGAAATATCCGTTAGCGGTGGCATTGAGTGGAATGACATCGTTGGTTGGCGAAAAATCGATAAGGGAGAATGGGCCTCTCCCATCTTTCTCAGTAAAAATCGCATCACACTGCCTACGGATAAGCGCCAAGCAATCTATAAGGTA
Organism: Pseudomonadota bacterium; assembly: GCA_035328405.1. GTDB lineage: Bacteria > Myxococcota_A > Polyangia > Palsa-1104 > JAEUJZ01 > JAEUKA01. The sequence goes on from DAOLIT010000087.1 coordinate 1,574, forward strand.
CTGAGTCCCAGATTGAGAGCGCCTGCTAAGAGTCCATAGAACGGCACCCTACCAGCGGGAAGTCCTCGGGCCAGCTCGTCAGGCGAAGCTGCGGCAGCCACGCGAGCGCGTCGTCGTCAGACTTTTTCGCGCGCTCCTTCGGCCCCTGGATCACCAAAAGGTAAACGTCTGTTTTCCATAGTGTGCATGCCGATGACAATTTGGACATAGCGCAATCGCATTTTCTATGGTGTCGTCACCATCCTCTGCCAAAGGGGTTTTGTGATGCACTTCTAGATATGGAGAACCATCACTATCTTTCAGGAACGGCGCAGGATATCCACATCGTTCACAGCGTCCACCCGCGCGTTGAAGGGTTTCTACGATCACGCCTATTCTCCGTCGGTATGAACTGCTTGTGATCATCTGAAAGGCTCCATGGGTCCTGTGGCCGCCCGCATGAGCCAAAAGAACAACCTGACCCCAGGCCGGAAGGTTTAGAATGCGCCGCCGGGGCCGCGGCCTCCATCGTCGGTTCGGGGGGGTTGGATCGGGGGGGCGATGGTGCGGGCGCGGTTCCAGTTGTTTCCGAACAGAGAAGTCATGCCCTCTTCGGCGGCGAGCCTCACGATGTCCACGGGACTGGATACGAAAGAACGGAAGAGCTGGATGACATGCGGACTGCGCGTTCCTGCAAGCCGACGGAGGATTTCCGCGCGCTGGCGCATGCTGGTCGTTGTTTTCGCGCACAGAATCAAGTCGTCGAGTTTCGCGTCCTCTGCCAACGGCAACGGAGGACCGTCTTCTGCATTCGTTGCGTCTGCCGCAGCCCGGGTTGTTTCGGGAGAACTCGCCGATAAAGAAAGGGCTTCCTCTTGTGGAGGGGTGGGTTGCGCGGCTTGTGCCACAGGAACCCCTGCCGACTTGGGATTGCTCGTTTCGGCGGTTTCCATTGCACGAGGTCTGGCCGCAGCGGGCGCAGGTTCCTCCTGCGCGGTGTGTGCAGGCGGTGGCAAACCCGCCTTGGCGAGCGCCGCCGCCAACCTCGGATTCATTGGCCTGGATGAAGCCTGGGCGACGGGGGCAGGTTTGGTTGTTTCGGTCTTTCCAATTTCAACTGGTGCAACAGGGATCTGTTTCTGTTCAGTTTTCTGCAACTCTGGATTGGGGTGAACTTGAGGGGGGACAGGTTTTGCCAAAGCGGCTGTCCCAGGCGTTTGTGCGTTTGTTGCGGGTCCTGTTGGGGCACCGCTGGAAATCGGTTGCAGAAGTTCTTTGGGAATCGGCTTTCCCATGGCCCGAGCGGCATCAAGGGCAGCTTGCCTCCGTGCCTCTTCTCGACTGCGATCTGCGTCGGTGGGGAGGGGATCATCGTTCGCGGCGGTTCCCCCATTCACCCCGCCCGCTGCATGTCCCGGAGTCTGCATGCCCGGACTCCGCAAGGCGTGCGAAAGGACTTGCAGAGGTGCTCCATAGGAAGCCTCAAACGAGGCTCCGTCGTCTTGTTTGGAGAAAGACAAAAGGCCACTGCTGCACAACACGACAGGTGATGTTTGACCACTGGGTTTGGGTTGTGCGAGCACCCGCCAGACACCCCCAAGCAGGTCGGTGTCTTGCACAACCAACGCGGCCCCGCGCAAGTCCGCATCTCGACGCAAACGACGTAGCGCGGAAAGGATGTCCGGGGCTGGAAAACCCGCGAGACAAGACGCTTCCAAGTACAAAACAGGCCGCCCCAATTTCAGCCGAACCGCCTGCGCGACAAACCCTGCGATTTCCCCCGAACATTGCGACAGGAGCAGCAAAGGGGGCTTCAGTCCGACCAGTTTGTCTTTGACCAGATCCAACATCGCTTGGGCTGGCCGATCCACCAACAGTTCACCCGCCCACTGTGAATCCGGTAAAGGGGCCGCAAACATCGAAAGTCCGGGGATATGACCCGGTGGAGCCGTTCGATCTTGTGCGGCGACCAACAAACCTCGACCGAGGGACAGCACATCGCTCGGGCGCGGATAACCGAGTTCCGCACTGGTCTCTGTCTCGATGATCGCTGCCCCGCGTAGCACCTGCCGGGGTCCGAGCAGCCCCAGAATTTCGCCGACGGGCTTTTTGAGCGCCGTCGCCAATTGCGAAACCGTTGCCTGATGCTCGGTCCGCAACAGCTCGGCGATGTGCTGCTCCAGTTCTTTGAGTTTCCACAACGCATACACAAACTGGAGAGGAGAGGCCGGTGCTTCTTTCCCTGGGGTCGGTGGCTTGGCCGTTTGCGCGGTTTCCGTTTTTTTGTTTGCTGGGGTGCGGGTTCGTTTGTTCGGGCCCGTGGATGCTCGGAAAGCGGTCGATTTGGGAGGCATGGCCCCCCGAAGATATCACAGATCGGCCCGATGTTCTCGACGAGAAAACTATCCTACAACGGGAGCTTTGGGGGGAATCAGGATGATGACTTCTCGTTCATCCAAGTCGGCGCAACCCCCGGCAAGCACTTTGATTTTGGCGCGGAAAATCTGGGGCGAGCCGGTCTGTTGAACGAGGGTGTTTTCGGCGGTCACGGTGAAACGAACGGTGCTGCCGGGATAAACCTTGGTAAAGGAATTGCCGGAAATCACGGGCCCAGGAAGTGTTGGGGGTGCCGGAGGCGCAGAGGAATCTTTGGGTGTGATCGATTTGATGAAATCGGCAGTGGTCTTTCCCGTTGGCATCGGTTCGCCCTGATCGCCTGTTGGGTTGCCGGTGGTTTGCGTCGTCACGTCGAATTTGGAATAGCGCGCGACCTGGGTGATGCCCGAAACGACCTGCGAGCCCAAGCCGGAACCGTCCTGCGGGATTTTGAAGACAAGCGGGCATTCTCCGTTGGCATCGGTGGCTTCGCCGACCCCGTTGAGGCCCGTGCAGCATTGGTTTGAAGCGCAACCTGTCGGTCTGCCGGCAGCATCCCAGGCAACGGGGAGAACGACCGCGCCCGTGGCTTTGGCGGCTGCAACAAGGTCCGGTGTGGCGGGACAAATGCCGTTCGGATTTGGAACCACGCCGGTGATGTTGGTGCGAAGGGCAGAGACGCCGACCACTTTGGCGCAAATTTTGTTGAGCGCCGCGTGGGTTTCTGTGCGTGAATGTGCGATGTTGGCGACGGTGCCGCTGAAATCCGTGTAGATGGTGGTCGTGCCACCACCCGAAAGGGGAACCACGCAGGAACCGCTTTCGCCTTTGGTATGGAAGTGCGCGTCGCTGATCATCGTGATGACGGGGAGAGCGCCTTTGCGGAAACCCGCTCCACCGATGCCGGTGGTATTGGCCGGAATGTTCGAGTAGCCAGACACGACGTTTCCTGCGCCCGTCGCCAGTTGGTACAGGGCCTCCATTTGGCCTTCGGGCAAATCGTTGCCGTTGCCGCGCGGCACGCTTCCGTTCAGCAATGCAGCGACGGCATTGGAGGCTGCGGTGACATCGGACGTGATCGTGCGCAACATCACCAGCGCCTGGTCGTCGAGTCCGGCGTAGTAGTTTGCGACGCCATAAGGACTTACGGGGAAATCTTCGACGGCGGCCACACCAAATTGAGCATCTTTGGCCGCGTTGGCTTTGACGCCCGGAATGATGGTGTTGGTCAGGCTGTTTTTGAGTGCTTGAATCGATGGACCCATGCTGCCGGTGGTATCGACGGCAAAAAACGAGTCCAGCGACTGCACGTTGGTTCCAAATTGCAGCGGTTGGTCTTGCGCGCTGCCGCCGTGCGGAAGTTCAAAAAAGAAGTCGGTGGTGGCACCGGTCATGCGCAACCAGACGACCGTCAAGTTGGCGTAACCCGTCGCGGTCTTGTCTCCTTCGAGCAGGCTCGCGTTGATTTTGGTGAAACCGACTTTGGCCGTGGCGCTTTGCGCAGACGTAAACGTCAGACCCACCAACGAACCGACCGCTTGGTTGTCGAGCGAAACCGCCGCTCGATCGGATACATCGACCATTTCTCCGTCGCTGTAGTGCGCAAACACCTTGAAGGTTTTTTGGGCACTTGTGTTGACATCGACTTTGAGCACGTCGTTGTCCGGTGAAACCGTCAGGAAGAGCAGCGTTTTGGGCTGGTCAGTGCCCGCATCGGCGTTTGCATCGTCTCCACCGAGCGTTGAATTGCCGCAGGTGCTGGTGGACAAACCGACCGCAAAAGCCAAAGCAGAAGCAACGAGAAACCGTACACGAGGCGAGTAAGTCCGTAGGCGTGGGGTCATGATTTTACTCCTTGGGTAAGGGCCTCAAGCAGAGCGTCTGGGAAGACCCTCTCATCGTAGCTGAAGGTGAACCTCCCAGGCGTTCACATCAATGGTTTCACGGCGTTATTTTGTTCTGCGGGGGCGGGTTGACAAAGTGCGTGTGTGAACTTGTTTGGCCGTTTGACTTTCCGTTGCGTCTGCACACATGGTTTGCTGTGTAGGAGGGAGACATTTTGGAACTCAGGAACGTGCATGTTTGCGAGCGTCCACAAACCACGGAAGTGGAAGCGATACATCCAGAACGCCGGCTGTCGGTGACGCTGGGACAGGAAAGCACGGCGCTTGTGTGGGAAGCCGGGGCCCCGTTTTTTCGATGGCTTGCGGACGAAGGATTCCTCAAACAGGGCGAGACCGTGTCCGATGTCTGGATCGATGCGGAAGCGAAGTCGGTCGCGTTTTCCGTCGGGGGTCGAAAGATGACGGTCGATTATGGGGCCGCGCAATTTCTGTTGCGTGAGCTGGCTCGCGTGGCGCGGAAAGAGGCCGTGGCGCGCAAACCCGATCCGCCGGGTCTTTCACCCGATGCGCGTTGGGAATACCTGTATCAGCACGGGGGCGACGGTTGGGAGCTTGGAAAAGCGACGCCTCCGCTGGTTCGGTACTTCACCGCACATCCGCCCACCCCGCCGCAAACGTCGCGGTGCCTGGTCGTGGGTTGTGGTCGCGGCCATGAGGCGCTTTTGCTCGCGCAGGTCGGTTCGACGGAAGTCGAGGTCGTGGGCATTGACCTTGCCGAGACCGCCGTGCGCAAAGCCCGCGAGCTGGCTGCGTCGAAGGGTCTGTCGAGTCGGCTTTCGTTTTTGCAAAAAGACCTGTTTGTGTGGGCGTCGCAGGATACGAGCCAGCGGGGCCGATACGACCTGATCGTCGAACACAACTGTTTTTGCGCGATCGAACCGAGTCGCCGCGACGAATACATCCAGGCCGTGGCGGGGCTTTTGCGGCCCCAAGGGCAACTGGTGGGTCTGTTTTACACACACGACTACCCCGGTGGCCCGCCCTTTGGTTCGACAGAAGACGAAATCTGTCGCCGTCTTGCGCCCTCGTTTTGTGTTACGCACAAAGAAATTCCGCATGATTCGTCGATCGTGCGTGCCGGTCTGGAACTTTTGTTGGTCGCAGAGCGGCGGTAAAACGGTTTTTACAACTCAGATCCACAACACCAGCGCCAAGGAGTGATTCGTGAACTACGTCCCCGTCGATTTTTTTAAGGTGAGCGACTTGCTCAGCGAAGAAGAGAACCTGGTCGCCACATCGTTCCGCCGCTTCGTCGATGACGAAATTCTGCCGGTCATCGGGCGGCATTTTCGGGACGGCACGTTCGACAAAGCGTGGCCGCGCAAGCTCGGGGAACTCGGTGCACTCGGCGCAAATTTGCACGGGTATGGTTGCCCAGGGATCGGCGCGGTCGCGTATGGCTTGATCATGCAGGAACTCGAACGGGGTGATTCGGGTGTGCGCAGTTTTGCGTCGGTGCAGGGCGCGCTCGTCATGTATCCCATCCACGCTTTCGGCTCCGAGGAACAAAAGCAGCGATACCTGCCTCGCCTGGCCACGGGCGAACTGATCGGCTGTTTTGGCCTGACGGAACCCGACTTTGGCTCGAATCCGGGTGGGATGCGCACGACGGCGAAAGAAACCGCCGACGGATATGTATTGAACGGCGAAAAGCGTTGGATCACGTCGGGAGGGCTCGCGGATGTGGCCATCGTGTGGGCCAAGTGCGACGACGGCGTGGTGCGCGGTTTTGTGGTCGAACGCGGCACGAAGGGTTTTTCGACGCGCGACATCCACGGCAAGTTTTCGCTGCGTGCGTCCGTTACCTCCGAACTCATTTTCGAGGATTGCCTCGTCCCCAAAACGGCGCTTTTGCCGAATGTGAAAGGACTGCGCGGTCCGTTGTCGTGCCTCAATCAGGCGCGTTTTGGCATCGCGTTTGGCGCGGTCGGGGCGGCGATGGCGTGTTACGACGAGGCGCTGTCTTACACCAAAGACCGCATCCAATTTGCGGGCAAGCCCATCGCGTCACATCAGCTTGTGCAGCTCAAGCTGGTTGATATGGTTTCGGAAATCACCAAAGCGCAACTGTTGAGCGTGCAGCTTGGCCGTCTGAAAGAGGCTGGCAAAGTGCGTCCGCAGCAAATCAGCTTGGCCAAGCGCAACAACGTCAAAATGGCTTTGGAATGTGCGCGAAACGCCCGCGATTTGCTCGGTGCCAGCGGCATCACCGACGAGTACCAAAGCGGTCGGCACATGTGCAATTTGGAATCGGTGTTCACGTATGAAGGCACCGACCACATCCACACGCTCATCGTCGGTGAAGACCTGACGGGCCACGCGGCCTTCTGATTGTTTCGCGGCCCGGTCCTGATTTGCGGAGACAAAAACAGTGAAAGCTTCTGATTCTGTGGTTCCCAACGCTTCCTCGACAGAACATGCAACCGGCATCGAGCCTGCTCGCTCGAACTTCATTCGCGACATCATCGACGCGGATTTGCAAAGTGGAAGGCACAAAAATGTCGTCACACGCTTTCCGCCCGAACCCAATGGATATCTACATATCGGCCACGCAAAGTCGATTTGTCTGAATTTCGGGATCGCTCGTCATTATGCAAACCGAGGCGTTTCCGCCGTGTGCCATTTGCGGTTTGACGATACAAATCCTACCAAAGAAGACATCGAATACGTTGAGTCGATCCAGCGAGATATCAAGTGGCTCGGGTTCGATTGGAAAGACAAGCTGTTTTTCGCCTCGGATTATTTCGAGCGAATGTACGACGTGGCTGTTTTTCTGATCAAACAGGGAAAAGCATATGTCGATAGCTCGACGCTCGAGCAAATTCGGGAAGAACGCGGCACGTTGACCGAACCGGGCACGGAAAGTCAGTATCGGAAGCGGTCGGTTGAGGACAATCTAGACCTGTTTGCACGGATGCGAGCGGGGGAATTTCCCGACGGCGCGCATGTGTTGCGGGCCAAAATCGACATGGCCGCGAAAAACATGCTGATGCGCGATCCGGTGCTGTATCGAATCCGGCATGCGCATCATCATCGGACGGGAAATGCGTGGTGTATTTATCCGATGTACGACTATGCGCATCCGCTGTCCGATGCAATTGAGTGCATCACGCATTCGATCTGTACGCTGGAATTTGAAAACAATCGTGAATTTTACGATTGGTTGGTCGCCGAAGCGCGAGACATGCTTCCAGCAGTTCCCCATCAATACGAGTTTGCTCGGCTTTCGCTGGACTATATGATGATGTCCAAGCGAAATTTGTTGAAACTCGTGGAAGAAAATGTGGTTTCGGGTTGGGACGATCCACGTATGCCGACAATTGCAGGATTGCGTCGCAGAGGTTATACGCCAGAGGCGATTCGAGATTTCGCGGACATGATTGGTGTGGCAAAAGCAAACAGCCAAGTCGATTACGAAAAACTCGAATTTTGCATTCGGAACGACTTGAACCATCGCGCACCCAGACGAATGTGTGTGGTGGAACCGCTCAAAGTGGTGCTGACGAATTATCCCGATGGGCAAAGCGAGGAAGTGGTTGCGCAGGATTTTCCTCCCGACGTGAACCAGCCGGGCAGTCGGGCGCTGCGTTTTGGCAAAGAACTGTTCATCGAGCGAAGCGACTTCGAGGAAACGCCGCCCAAAGGGTTTTATCGTCTGTCGCCGGGCCAAGAAGTGCGGCTGTTGTTCGCGTATGTCATTCGCTGCGACGAGGTTGTAAAAGACGCGGCAGGGAATGTGGTCGAGCTGCGGTGTACCTATGATCCGCAAAGCAGAAGCGGCCAGTCGTCTCGGCGGGTGAAGGGCAACATCCATTGGGTGGAAAAACAGTCGGCGCTGCCGTGCGAAGTGCGTCTGTATGAACGGCTTTTCTTGGCGGAACGACCGGGTGAGCATCACGACTTTCATGAGGACCTAAACCCGGATTCGCTCAAGGTGTACGGGGCGGCGAAAGTGGAACCTGGCGTTGCGCTCGACGAGGTTGGTTGTCGGTATCAGTTCGCGCGGCAGGGTTTTTTCACAAGCGATGTGGTGGACAGCCGGAAGGATCGGTTGGTGTTTTCTCGGATTGTGGGGCTGCGGGATTCGTGGGCGAAGCAGAACCAGGCGGAGACCGAGACCATGGCAACGGAAAAGGCGGACGCGCTGCCAAAAGAGACGGCCCAGGCCACGAATGCAGAAACCAAAACCCGTCCTCAGAAAAAGAGTCGCGTGATGGCTCGGGCGGACGAACGGGAAAAGCATCCGCAGCTTGCGGCGCGGCTCTTGCGGTACGGGACCGAGTGGCAGCTTGGGGACGAAGAGGCGGACGTGCTGTCGGGAGAACTCGAGGTGTCGGATTTTTTCGAGGCGGCGTGCGCGTCGTATCCCAAACCGCAGAGCGTCGCCAAGTGGATGATGGGCGAGGTGCTGCGGGTCCAAAAAGACCGACCGCTCGGCGAACTTCCGTTTGGGCCTGGGCAAGTGGCCGAGCTGGCGCGGCGGGTAGATGCGGGCGAGCTATCGGCCAGTGCGGCGAAAGCGGTCTTTGCGGTGCTGGTCAGCGAAGGCGGGGAGGTGTCGGCGCTGGTCGAGAAACTGGGCGTGCGCAAAGTGGCCGATGAAGATGCGCTGGCGAAAGTGGTGGATGAAGTGCTGTGCGGCAGTCCCGAAAACGTCGCGCGCTACCGAGAGGGCAAAAAGACGCTGCTCGGTTTTTTCGTTGGGCAAGTGTTGAAAGCAACGGGCGGTGCCGCCGACCCGAGTGTCGTGCGAACCCTGATCACCAGCAGATTGGACGCTTGACCGCCCAGCACCGCCTTCGCACCTCAAAGTTGGATGCGAAGGAAGGGTTGCGCCCATGATCACGGTTAGGCGAGGCTTTTGAGGGTGGCGTGGATGGCGGCTTTGGCGGATTCGATTTCGGCTTCGTAGCCTCCAAGCCAGAGGCGTCCAACGGCACCGAAAGTCACGACCTCGAGGAGATGGACATCGGCGGCTTTTTCGGCCTCGTTGGCGCAAAGGGCGGCGTAACCGGCGGGGACAAGCTCTAGGGTGTAGAGGGTCTGGTTTTCGGAAATCATGTCGCCGTGGCGGAAGCGGTTGATGAGCTGGCAGTGGTAGCCCTCGATGCCGGTGATGGTTTGCTCGGAGAGGATTTTGGGACGGAGGCGGGCGCTTTCGTCCTTTTCCATGGCGGACAAAATGGCCGCGCCGGCTTGGCGGACCTCGCCCTGGTCGAAACTGTGGAGTTCCAAAAGACCGTAGGCGCGCTCGACGATTTGCATGCCGGGGATGACCTTGGTGTGCTTGAGGGCCACGTCGGTCAGGCGGTTGATGGCGATGCCGGGGGCGATTTCGACAAACAGGGAAGCCTGTTGTTCCAGCGGCAGAAAACCCTGGGCGACGGTTTGAAGAAAGCCGGTGAGCTGCGGCTGCAACACATCAACGTAGGTGAACGTGCGGAGTTCCATCGCGCGCACCCTAACACGAGGTCACTTTTGCCTACAAGGCAGGTGGTTGGACGGGAGCGGGGGCGAGCTGGCCGGGGATGGGAGCGGGTTGGCCGGGGACGGCGGGCTGGCCGGAAAGCGGGGGTTTTTGGCCTGGAGGGGGCAAGGGGGGCAGGCCTTGCTCGGCGCGGAGGCGGTTGGTTTCGTCGAAACGGTCGGTCTCGTCCTGGCGATCGGGAGGGCCGATGGGGCGATCTTGGTGGAAGGCGGGCCTGCGTCCGGCGTCGTGGATGTACAGCATGGGCCACTCGGTGACATCGGTGGGACGGACGGAAGTCCAGCCAAACGGAACGGCGGGGCGGAGCAGCTCGAAAACGTACCGGGCATCGAGCGGGGCGACATTGATGCAGCCGTGGGATTTGACGGAACCGAACCGGTCATGCCAGTAGGCACCGTGGATGGCGTTGTGGGCCTGAAAGAACGTGGACCAGGGAACCATGTTGACGAAGTAGGGTTTGTCGTCGTAGGGCTGGCTCTTCATGGTGATGGCGACGACGCGGGCCCAGACGGGATAGATGCCGAGCGGGGTGGCGTTGTTCTTGCCGGACGACACAAGGGTGGCGAAGACGGGCTTTTCGTTCTCGTAGGCGACCAGGACTTGCTCGGACAGGTCGGCGGAAAACCACTGGGGGTTTTTGCCGATGCCGGCGGGTTTTTCGATTTTGCGCACCTCGTTGACTCCCCAGGCAGGCACCCACAAGGCGGGCGGCGGAGGTGGGGGCGGTTGCTCGGGAAGGACGGGTGCCGATCCGGGTGTCCCCGAGGCAGCGGGCGGCACAGCAGCGACCGGGGCCAAAGGCGCAGGCGTTGGGGTGGCAGCCACCGGGGCAGCAGGCGCGGCGGTTTTCGGCGGTTGGGCCGCAGCGGTCGCGGGCGAGACCGGAGGCGTTGGCGGGGGCGGCAATGGTTCGGTGGCGAGGGGAAAAGGCTTTTGCGGCTCGGCAGACAGAACGACGCGCAGCCAGCGTTTTCCTTTGAGGGTGCGCTCCTCCAAAATGTCTACTCGGGTGCGTCGTTTGAGCTGGCCAGTCACGGCAGGTTGGTCGGGCGCGGCCTGGGCTTTGAGGGTTTCGGGCAACACCCATCCAAACGGAAAGTGGGTCTTGTCATCGAGGACGATGCCGTGCCACTGGGAGGTGGCGGACATGGTGTAGGTGCCTTTTTGGGGCAAGACTTTGCCCTCGACGGTCAGCCAGTAGCTTTCGCCGTCGTGTTTGACGTTCTTTTCGATGGCCACGGAGTCGCCCTTGGCGAGTTTGCGTTCGGGTTCCTCTGCGGCCTTGAGGGCGTCGAGCGTGGCCCACAGCGGCAGCTCCAGGGCGGAGACCATGATGTAGCGGTAGGGCACGCGCTCGCCGGGCACGATTTTGTAGACGGGCTCGGTGGTGGCAGGCAACGGGCTGGGTTTGCCGTGGTCTTGACACATCCAACCGAACGGTTCGACGGCGAGCCACCTTTTGCTCGGGCAAAAGCGGGTGCTTTTGGTGACGAGTTCCCCGCGCACGGCCATGCGGGTGCCGGGGGCAACGGTGCCGATCATGGGCGCACCGTAATAAGGCCGGGCGAGCACTTGGGGATCGCCTTCGTCTGGCTTGCTGACCTCGAGGACGCGGACGGTGCTGGGCAAAAAAGCGGGCTCGGGCAGCATTTTCGGCGGCGCGTAAGGTCGAACTTCCCCCTTTTTGAGCTCTCGAAACTTGCCGTCGATCCAAAACTTGCGCGGTTTTTTGGGATCGGCGGGGGAAGCCGGATTCGCCGGAGCGCCCGGAGTTCCTGGCGCAGGAACGGTCGGTCCACTTCCAGGCAGCGGCCCAGAACCGGCTGGAGGTGGGGGCGCAGACCCAGGTGTAGGTGGAGGCACGGTGTTTTGTGCGGAAGCGGGCCCAAACGATGCAAGACCCAAGGGCGAAAGCAAAACCAAAAGCCAGACCGGAAGCCAGACGGAAAGCCAGAAAGGATGTGTTCGCACGACCACTACACGATATCACGAGGCTGCACTCGCCTACCTTGCGACCCGAACACTCCAAATTGGGTGCCTTGACCGGGCTTTGCGAGTCTCGGATGATAAAAGAGGATGTCTGGTCCCAATCAGAAAGTGCCCCCGGATGGTTCGCCTCCGGGTGTTGGGCAGACCCCTGACAATCGTCCGGGGCGGCACTCTGCGAGCAAAATCTCGTCAGAACATTTGGCCGAGACTACGACGCCGCCGTCGGACGGGCGGATTGAGTTTCAGCATTCGATGGACGGGATGCAGTCGCGTCGGCAGGATGCTCGGATTGGGCAGCGTTTTGGAAAATACCGCGTCGAATCGGTGATCGGCAAAGGCGGCATGGGCCTTGTCTACGAGGGCGAGGACACGGTTCTGAACCGCCGCGTGGCCATCAAGTTTTTGCCTGAGTCGCTGACGTTGAATCCGCGCGCGATCGAACGTTTCGTGACGGAAGCTCAGGTTGCGGGTCGGCTGAATCATCCCAACATCATTGCGATCTACGACATCGGGCAGGAAAACGAGCATTTCTACATCGTGATGGAACTGCTCAATCCGGCTTCAGCGTCGAACTTTGTCAAAGAAAAAGGGCCGCTGCACTACGGTGAGGCCTGCAAAATCGCAAGTGATTGTTGTTCGGCGCTGCACGCGGCGCACCAGGCAGGACTCGTTCATCGCGACATCAAGCCGGACAACATTCTGTGTTCGCCGATGGGAACGACCAAACTGGTCGATTTCGGGCTGGTGAAAGACGTTCATTTTGACGAGGGATCGCTGACCCAAACCGGCGTGGTGGCGGGAACGCCGCTGTACATGAGTCCAGAGCAGGCTTCCGACGGAGAAATCGACCGACGAAGCGACATTTATTCGCTCGGAGCGACGTTTTACACGCTGCTGACGGGCAAGCCGCCGTTTTCAGGAGAGGCCGCCCCGCAAATCATGTTCAAACACGTCACCGCGCCGACGCCGGACCCGCGAAGCGTGGTGCCGGACATTCCCGAAAGCGTGGTGCAGATCCTGCGGCGAGCGATGGAAAAGTCGCCTTCCGATCGGTATCAAACAGCGGAAGAAATGCGGCAAGCCCTCGAGGAAGTGCTGCTGACGGTACCGCGCAAGTCGTTTGCATTCCTGGTCGAACATGAACCGTCGCTGATCATGATGAAGCGACCGCTTCGTGCAACGATGCCGCCGCCGCTCAATCCGAGGATGTCGGGGCAAATGCCGATCATTTCCTCGCAAAGCCAGCGCACGCTCCAGCCGCTCGAAAATTCCAATCCTCGAAATGCGGGGTCGGGGGTTTCGGGTGCGAATCCGAGGCTTTCGGGACAAAGTTCGCGCAATTCCGATCCAAACGCGCGAATGTCCGCGACAAGCGCGCCGCAACTGGAAATGCCGGTCTCGCCGTCCGGTCGTCTGTCGGTGCAACAAAGCAGTTATGGCGCATTTCTGGGCGGTTTCGGGGCAGCGGTGGCCGTGGTCGTGCTGGCGCTGTTTTTGTACCGCGTGTTCAAACCGACCGATCAGACGGGAAAACCGACGCAGGTGGTGGATGCTGGACAAGCGGCAGCCACTAGCGACCATCCGCCGATTCGGGTGGGTGTTCTCAATTCGCTATCGGGGACGATGGCGTTTTCCACAAGACCGATCGTGGAAGCCACGCTGCTCGCGATCGATGAAATCAACGAGAAAGGCGGGCTACTGGGCCGTCACATCGAGGCAACCCGCGTCGATGGTCGTTCGGACAACGCGACCTTTGCTCGAGAAACCGAGCGCCTGATTCGCGAAGAAAGAGTGGCCGTCATTTTTGGCGGTTGGACGCCGTCGAATCGGCGCGCGATGAAACCGCTCGTCGAACGCTTGGACAATTTGTTGATTTTCCCGGCGCGCGACGAAGGCATGGAAGATTCGCAAAACATCGTGTACTTGGGCTCGACGCCGAATCAGCAGGTGATTCCGGCGGTGCGTTGGGCGCTCACGAACTTGAAAGCGAAACGATTTTTCTTTGTCGGACTCGACGGTTTGTGGGGACACACGTCGCATGAGCTCGTGCAAGACACGCTCAAAGGCTCTGCGGCCAAAGTCGTCGGCAAAGAGTTCGTCTTGCTGTCCGAGACGGACTTTTCTTCGATCGTCAAGAAAATCCAGCAAAGCAAAGCGGATGTGCTGCTGAACTTCGTCCAGGGCGACTCGAATTTGCCGTTGTTTCGAGAATTGCGCGCGGCAGGCATCACGGCGGAAAAACTGCCCGTGATTTCTTTTGCGATCGGCGAAAGCGAGCTGACCCAACTTGGCGACATTGACCTGCGCGGAAACTACCTCGCGTTCAGCTACTTTGAGTCGGTCGAGCGGACAGAGAACCGGCGTTTCATCGAGGCCTTCCGACGAAAATTCGGCAGCCACCGAGGCGTCAGCGATCCGATGGAGGCCGCGTATGCCGGTGTGTATTTGTGGGCCGAGGCGGTCAAATCCGCTGGCACCGAAGTGCCGAGCAAAGTTCGCCAAAAAATCGTCGATCAAACGATTGAAGGCCCAGGCGCGACGCTCAGCATTGATCCCAGCACGAACCACGCGAAAAAAATGTTTCGCCTCGGGAAAATCGCGGGCGACAAACGCGCCGACCATGCGCAGGCCATCGAGATCATCGAAAGCAGCGATCGACTCTTGCCGCCCGAACCGTTCCCGACTACGCGGACGCGAGCCGAATGGGAAGCCCTGCTGGGCAACTGGTACATCCAGTGGAAAAACAACTGGGTGAACACCGATCAGCCCAAGTGGCTAAAGAAACCGAAATAGGTCGGCTCCCGCCCCAAAACTCCCGCCACCCACAATCCCCCACAAAAACCGTCACGCGAATTCAACAGTGCGCCTGGAGCGATTCGAACGCCCGACCCACGGATTCGAAGTCCGTTGCTCTATCCAACTGAGCTACAAGCGCAAAGACCAAAAAAGACCCAAACAACCCAAAAGCCTGCCGACACCACCCAACACCACCCAACGCCAGAAGGAACGCGCAAAAGGAGTACCGCGACCTTCTTTTGTGAGGCAAGAAAAAATCGCGCGATGAAGGAAAGTGTATGATGCGCGGTTTTTTCCATGATCCGTCTACCGCTTCCCGTAAAGCTCTTTCTGTCGTATTTGGGCGTGCTCTTGCTGGGCGCTGGGCCGACGTTTTTTTACATCCGGGTCGTGCTCCACAAAGACCTGTTGCGTGAAAGCGTCGTGCGGATGGCCGAGCAAATCCAAAAACTCGGCGAAGCATTGCGCAGCGTGTCGGAAAACGACCGCGAAACACTGATGCGTCGTTTCGGGGCGCTCGACACGCACCGACTGACTTTTTTGTCGCTCGCGGGAGATGTGCGTCTGGATACGGGCACGGTGCGGCCTTTGCTGACCAACCACGCGCAACGCCCGGAAGTGAAGATGGCGATGGGCGACCCGTTGGAAAAACCGCAAGGCTTGCCGGTGTGGGAGAACCTTTCGTCGTCTGGTTTTGGCTATGCACGGCGACATTCGGAAACGCTGGGCTCGGACACCGTGTACGTGGCCAAACAATTGGTGGACGAAAAAAATCAGCCGTATGGCGTGCTGCGGCTGTCTTCGCACGTAGACAGCATTGATTCGGCGACGCGGGGCACGATGCGGTTTTTGCTCAATGCGATGGCGGGGGCCGTGTCGGCGGCGATTCTGTTTTCTCTGGTGTCGGCGGTGTTTTTCGTCAGGCCGCTTCGGCGCGTGAGTGCGATGGCGCAAAGTCTGGGTTCTGGTGATTTGGGGGTCAAAGTCCTGCGGCCTGGCAACGACGAGGTGGGCGACGTGGCGCGCGTGTTGAACCAAATGGCAACGGAGCTGCGGCAACGGCTTTTGTCGGCGGGGACGGGTGAGGCACTTTTGTCGCAGCTTGTCGAGGCGCTGCCGTGTGCGTGCGTGATTTTTGAGGAAAACGGGCAACTGGTTGCGTGCAATGGTGCCGGACGACGTGCGCTGTCGTTGTCAGGCTCGGAGGCGGATGCGCGACTCGCGGAATTTGCGGAACACCCGCAAGTCAAAACGATTCTGAAAACGGCGGAAAACGAGGGCCAGGCCGAGCCCGTTCGCATCGAGCTTCAGGAAGGACAGCCGGTGACGGGTCTTTTGCATGTGCTGAAGCGGCCCGGTTTGGCCCCTCTGCGCGCGTTTTTGGGGCTGCAAAATGTGTTTGTCGAGGGTTCTCTTTTGCCGTCGGTGGAAGACATCGCGCCGCGTCTTTTGTCCGAGCTGCTTTCGGATGCGGAAAAACAAGCGCAACAGCGGCTTTTGCGCGTGCAAAAAAACCTGGACGTGACGTGGGAAGGAATGTCTGGGCAACCCTCGCAGCTTTCTGTTGCCGAGGCAGACGGGCGGCTTTTGCAGGCGGTGACGGAAATTCTGTGCGCGTTTTCGCAGGATTCGGCAGGGTCGCTGTCGATAGGCGTGGCGACCGAGCCGTTGCGGGTGCGGCTGCATTTTGACACCGGCATTTCGCCGCAAACGCTGTCGGCGGTGCGCCCGCTGGTCGAGCCGCTCGGGGGCGAGGTCGAGAGCACGGCTCTGGAGACGAAATTGTGGCTGCCGCGCGCGTAAGAAAGTTCCTGCCTGCGCGACTCATCCGACGGCAGAAGCTCCAGCGTCCATCGGAAGGTTTGGGACAGCCGCCCAGACTTTCCGCGCCGGACCCGCGCACCGTGGAAATCACGCAACTTCTGTCGTTGCCGTCGTTTGGTCAGCGCACCGGAACGCTGGATGCGTATTTCTTTTTTCCGTCGGAATTTGGTTTGAATCTGCAAACGTATTCGCTTTCAGATTTTTATCGCGATGCGTCGATCCGAATGCGGCTCCATTCTCCGACGGTGTTGCTTGCGGATTTGTCGGATTTGAGCAGCCCGCGCAATCCGGGCACCGCGCTGCGAAAACAGTTGCCGCTTCTGCTCACCGACGATTCTCCGCGAGCGAGCGTGATGGTGAAACTCGCGCAGCTTTACAGCGCCGAGGTTGCGGACGCGACTTCGACTGAAGTGGAAGTGCTTCGGGCGCTCGTCGAGCAAGCCAAAACCTCCGTCGAACATCGTGGCCGTTTGGCCGAGCACCTGGATCGAGCGACCCATCACATGCTCAAGGCGCTGGGCAGCATGCACAGACTTCGCGCCAAAGTGGCCGCGTTTGCACCGCTGCAACCGCAAGAAGTGCCGCAAGCCCTCGCGTTCGCCGAGGAATACGTGAGTGCGGTCATCGATTCCAAACTGTCGGAGCTAGCCGAACTCATCGAGGGTTTGCCTGAGCTGCGGGATCAAACGGCACTGGCAACGCGGCTGCGAGTGCGTCTTGGGCATACCATCGAACAGGTGAATCGCTACCGGTTGGATCAGGGGTTCGCGACGCCGTGGGGAGACGCGCCGGAACACTATTCGTATCGAATCGGTCGGCTGAAAACGACGCTCGAACGGGCGCTTTCGCTGGATACGAGGCAGGCGGATCGCGACCCGTTCTATCGGCAGAGCGCCGCGATCGTGGCAGCAGGGCTCGCAGCGACGTGGGCCGCGCTGGCTCAGGTGCCGCTTTTGGATGTGGAATTGGCGCGCGATCACCAAGGTCTTTTGCTGTCGTTTGCGGTCGTCGCCTACATCTTGAAAGACCGGATCAAAGAGTGGACTCGCCAAAGTCTGTCGTCGCGAATTTTGCGCTGGGATCACGACCGGAAACTGTCATTTGACACACTGGAAGAGGTCGGTTTTGGGTCGGTGGCTGGGCGGGCGCGCGAGCGGGTGCGTTTTTTGCCGGAAACCGACGTGCCGCAAGACGTGCTCGCGTTGCGGATGAAGCACCGGACGGTGCGCGGTGTCACGTCGGAAAAAGAAGAAGTGCTGCACTACCACCGCGAGCTGACCCTTGGGGCGGGAAGTTCTCCGGTGCCGGCGGGTTTTGCCGTGCAAGACCTGTTTCGTTTGTCGCTACAAAACATCCTTGTGCGCCTGGAAGAACCCGTTGCGCAGGTGCGGTTTTACGACTATGAGCAGGGCGGTTTTCGCAAAGCGCAGATTCCGCAGGTCTATCACTTGAACGTCCTGCTCAGTTCCCGCGACGAGCTGAGCGGAAGGCACACGCTGACCCGCACGCGCCTTTTGTGTACCCGAAAAGGCGTCCTCCAGGTCGAACACCCAGACGGATGAAGTTTGCTTTGGGTGGTTCTCGGCTTTACGTCGAACGGCCATCGGTGGTTTAATGGGTTTCTGCTCGGGATTGTTCGTTTTTTGAGCCAACCGAGACGGGGGGAACATGATGTCCGAACACCGGATACCGCTGTTTGTCGGGGCGCTGGGGCTTTTGTGTCTGCTTTTGCAGCTGATTCTGAGCGTGACTGATTCGGGCGCGCAGCGGGCGCAAAGCATGGCGCAAAAGGTGGCGCAGGAATCGGTTCAGCTTCGTTCGGAAAAACGCGCCGAACGGCTCTCGCTGCACCTGCAAACGGCGCTGCAAGAAGGCGATCAGGCCAAAGTCCAAATGGAGCTGGAGCTGGCTTCGCTGGCGGCCCCGGACTTGGTGGAAATCGGCGTCGTGGACCACGATTTGTCGGTGGTGGCCAGCTCCGAAAAGAACCGCATCGGCAAGCCCATGGCCGGTGTGGCGGAAAACCTGCTTCGCGAGGCAGTCGCGCAAGGTTTTGTGAAAAAAGCGATCTCGTTGCCGCAGCAGCAGCGCGTGATTTTGGCGCAACCTCTGACCGGACAACCCGGCAGCCAGGGCCTTTTGTATCTGGTGTTGGCGACGGGCGACATGGAAGAAGGCCTGAGCAAGGTCCTCGCGACGCTGAGGCCGCAGCGGGTGCCGCCGTGGCTGACGATTTTGCTCGGCATGGCGGGCGTGTGCGGTGCGCTGGCGATGTGGTTTGTCGGTGAAAGGCGGCGGAACCAGCAAGCGATGATGGTTCAAGAAGTCGCCGAGCAAATGGCGATGGGGCATTTCGAGACGCGCCTTCTGCCGCAAGAAGTCCCCGCGTTCGCCGCCATCGCCGAGCGGCTCAACATGATGGCCGATCAAGTGGTGTTGCTTCAGCAGACGCAAATCGAGGGCACCGTCCACACGTCGAAAATGGCGCAAGAGCTGCAAGATGCCCAAATCGTGCAGCAGACGCTCATGCCCGAGGTGCGGCGCATTTCGCGCGGGCCGTTGCAGCTGTGCGGCGTCTATCGCAGCGCCAGCAAGCTCTCGGGAGACTGGTGGCATTACTATCCGCTCGACGACACGCGCACGATGCTCGTCATGGCCGACGTGGTTGGGCACGGCATCGGCTCGGCGGTCGTCGGTGCGATGGCTTACGGGTGCGCCCAACAGCTTCACGCCGAACAAGGCCCCAAGCTGCGCCCGGAACTTTTGCTCACGCGACTGAACCATGCGATTTGTTCGACGATGCGCGACAAATTCACCATGAGCTGCTTTGCCGCCATCATCGACATCAAGGAATGCCAAATCACGTTTGCCAGCGGCGCGCACGCCTTTCCCCTTTTGTTTCGGCACAAAGAAACCACCAAACCATTCATCCCGCTCGTCGCCGCAGGGTCTCCGCTCGGCTCGACCGAAAACGCGAAATTCGTCGCCAACACCCAACCCTTTGAACCCGGCGACATTTTGATTTGTTACACCGACGGTTTGATCGAAGCCGTCAACAGCAATAGCGATCCGTTTGGCGACAAAAGGGTGCGACAGACCGTGCAGCGCAGCAGCAATCGCAACGTCGAGGAAATCTGCGAAATGCTCATCGGAGAAGTCTCGCGCTTTGTCGGCTCGGCGGAACTTGAAGACGACCAGACGTTGGTCGTGGCCCGGCACGGTTCGCCGTCCTATGTCGGGGTCTAACGCGGCCCTTCTTGTGTCACGAACATGAGCCGCCAACTTCCCTGGATTCACGTCGAGTTGGTCCCGCTGGTGTTGCAAATCCGGAATTTGCGACGTTTCGTGCGCGATTTCTGCGTCGGCATGTCGTTGCGCGCTGAGTATGCGGAACAGGTTGGCAAAGCGGCGGCGGAGCTGCTCGAAGTGACCGCCAAAGCTGCGTGTGCCGACTGGGTGCGTTTCGACTTGCGTCTGCTCGGCACTTACACCGAAGTCAGCGTCACCTGCGAATCCACGCGCAAACAGCGCGAAACCCTGCAAGAGGTCGTTTCCGAAGTCAGCCAGGGCGATTCCCACGAAGCCTTGGTGCGAAGCATGAACGTCCCGAACGCGTCGGGCATCGGCATCGCCGGATTATGCAGTTTGCGACACGAATCGAGCGCGGAAGTGACCCTCTCCAACACCGAAGAGGAAGTCTGTCTCGTCCTCCGCCTCCCCGTCTGAACGGCACGCCACAGGGGATCTTTGGGGGGACTCGGCGCACGTTGGGAGGCGGCTGCACGCGCTGTTTTCGCGAAACAGACACGTTCTCGCCACGGGAAACCGCGTCGGTCTGCTTGACACTTGGTTC
>DAOLIT010000088.1:0-12726 GCA_035328405.1 Pseudomonadota bacterium
GTCCCCAATGGCGAGGCCCCAGGGGTTTGGGGAGGTGGTGAGTTGGAGTTTGGATTCGAATTTTCCGCTGCCGATGTAGCGGAAGACGTGAACGATTCCGGGAGCGGCCGCGCGGCTGGAAAATACCAAGTCAGGCCGACTGTCTTTGTCGAGATCCATCGCTTCTGCATGGCGATGATCGGTGGTTGTTGGAATGGACGTTTCTACGATGGGCAAAAACGCGCGCGTTCCGGTTCCAGGGAAAAACGAAACCTTGGCATTTGTTCCAGTTCCGACGACAAGTACGTCCGATTTTCCATCGGTGTTGAAGTCCGTTGAAAGGACTCCTCCGCATCCTGGAGAGGAAAGGGAGAGTTGAAGGGGGTTTGTGAATGCGCCATTGCCATTTCCGAAAAGGACGACAGGATTTCCAGTGTCTGAACTCTCCACGAGATCGAGTTTGTTGTCTTTGTCAAAGTCCGCAGCGGCCAATTGGCGGCCTCCTGAAACACCATTCGTACTGTCTACAGGGGTCTTGAACGTACCGTCTCCCTTTCCAGGCAGTACGGTCACTGTGGAATTTGCGTAATAGTTCAGGGCAAGGTCTGGATTCCCATCTGCGTTCCAATCTCCGACAAGCAGATATTCTGGATTTGCCCCTACAGAAACAGAGGTCGCGGTATTGAATCCTCCTGTGCCATTGCTCAGCAGGATGCTGACGCTACCGGAACCCCCGTTTGTTGCCGCAAGATCAGGTTTGCCATCTTTGTTCCAATCACCGACGACAACTTGGTTTGGTGCAGTGCCTACTGAATGCGTTGTCGGGGGTTGAAATGTTCCATCCCCTTTTCCCTTTAGGACAAGCAGTTCGTTGCCCCCCTGATTGACCAAGACGAGGTCCAGTTTTTTGTCTCCATCCAAATCTGAAAGGACAGTGGAACGAAGGCCGTTTCCCAAAGTTTGGGTCACAGGAGAGCCATAGGCCAGGGTCTTGTAGTAGTACCGAAAGGCCCATTGAAGTTCATAGGTGTGATTTCCGGGAAACGTCACTTTCACATGAACACCACCTGGATCACTTCGACTGGGAGCGACGGCAGAAAGCGTCGTGGTATCGGAACAAGAGACACCCGTCGCAGCGATTCCATCAAACGATGCGGCCAACCCCGGACCGGAAAAGAAATTCTTTCCGATGATGCTGGTGGGTGTCGTCTCTCCCACTGCACCCAACCACGGGGAGACTTTTTCCAAGACAGGAGTCGGAACACATAGGTTGGGATAGCAGAAGCCTGACTGACAGTCTCCGTCGATAAGACAGTTCCTGGAGACAGCGCACGGCAAACAATTTGGGCCACCACAATCAATGTCTGTTTCGCCAGGATTGAGCAGGCCGTTCAGGCACTCTGAAGCGACACAGGTCTTTTGGGTACAGGTCGCGCTGGCGCAGTCGGTGGGGATGTTGCAGCCCTGCTTGTTTTGACATTTGCTGGAACAGAGTCCTCCGCAGTCGATGTCTGTTTCCGTTCCGTTCTTCTTTGAATCGTTGCACGCTGGTGCCTGACACTGGTTGTTTGCACAGTTTCCGCTTTGACAGTCGGCATGACCGGAACAGGTTTGATAGTCCTTGCAACGAGCCGGACAGGTACCCCCACAGTCGAGATCGGTTTCATCTCCGTTTTTGGCGTCGTCTGTGCATGTGGGGGTTTGGCAAACAGACTGGTTGCAAACCACGCTGCTGCAATCCGCCCCTGTGTTGCAGGAATGTCCATCGGAACAGGCGGGGCAAGAACCACCGCAATCGATGTCCCCCTCATCCCCGTTTTTCACTCCGTCCAGGCACGTAGAGGGTATGCACATCCCACCTGAACAAAGACGATTCTGACAGTCCGCTCCTGAAACACATTGCTGTCCATTTGCGCAGGCATTTGGACACGCTCCCCCACAGTCTACATCGGTCTCGTTGTCGTCGAGAATTCCGTTTTCACAAAGACCGGGCGCAGCGCAGGAACTTCCAAGGATCAAAGCAAACGTAAGCGATAGTTTGGTAAGACGCGACATCACTTCCCCCGAAAAGAGACACGTTCCGACAAAACAAAAAGCCAACAAACCGACACGCCGACTTGCTGGCCACTACAAACGTACCATTGCCCTACCTCACACCCAAAACGGGCTCTGAAAAGAGGACAGGAACCGATGTATGTAGGTCGTGCAAACGAGCGATTTGTGAATGGGATTCCGCTAGGTAGGAAGCGAGAAAGTTTGTGTCTTGATCGAAGCTGCGGTGTTACGAGATCGCTCTGAGCAACAGTTCCTTGGTTTGCGCAAAGTCACAGCGTTCGTATCTGCCTTGGCGCAAAAACGCTTCGATGGCCGGTTGTTTTTGTAGGGCCTCGTCGGTGGCGGGGTCGCTGCCGCGTTGGTATGCCCCGAGCAAAACAAGATCGCGTTGCCTCTGTGCCAGCGCGAGCATCTCTCTTAATCGCGCCGCAGCTTGCCGTTGCGACGAATCCACTACATCGTCCATCACGCGGGAAAGGGAGCGCAGCACGTCGATCGCGGGGTAGTGACCCCGTTCTGCAAGGGGCCGCGAAAGTTCGATGTGCCCGTCGAGAGTCGCGCGAGCTTCTTCCGCGATGATGTCGTCGGTTTCATCGCCGGTTCCTGTGACCAACACGGCATAGACCGCAGTAATCGAGCCAAATTCGCCTTGTCCGGTGCGTTCGACGAGCCTGGGCAACAACGCAAACACCGACGGAGGATATCCTTGACGGGCCGGTAGTTCGCCGGCTGCCAAACCGACTTCTCGTTGCGCTCGCGCAACCCGCGTGAGGGAATCGACGAGCAACAGAACCCTTTTCCCACGATCCCGAAAATGCTCGGCGATCGCCGTTGCAGAAAGCGCAGCCTTGAGACGCAAAAGCGGGGGCTGGTCGGATGTGGCACAGACAACCACGGTGCGCCGACGGGCGTCGTCGTCGAGTTCTCGGTCGATAAAATCGCGGACTTCACGACCCCGTTCGCCGATCAAACCAATCACGGTCACATCGGAACTGGCGTTGCGGGCGATTTGTCCGAGCAGCGTTGATTTCCCAAGGCCGGGCCCCGCGAACAAACCCAGACGTTGGCCTTGGCCGACGGTCAAACACCCGTCAATGGCACGCAAACCAAAGGACAATGGCTCTGTGACACGCTTGCGACGCAAGGGTTCGGGGGCCTCGCGTTCGACGGGAGTAGGAATCAACTCGGCCTGTGCCTGAGTCAACGGAGGTCCGTCGTCAATCGCTTCTCCATACGCATCCACCACGCGACCCAAAAGGGGGGAACCGGTCAGGATGGTCAGGGGCATTCCCATCGGTCGGACGACGGAATTGGGACCAACGCCAGCGACGGAACCAAGCGGCAACAGAACGACCTCCTCACCTCGGAATCCGACGACCTCGGCATACAGGGGTGTTTCGAGGCCGTCCTGCATGCGCCACATGGGAGTCGTCCGATCTCTGTTTTCCCATCGGATGGCTTCGTTCAAACGATCGATGGCGACCAGCTCGCCGATTCGCGCGCCAGGGGCAGTTGCCCGCAACACCAAACCTGTCAGCTCGCTGACTCGACCGGAAGTTCGTTGGGGAATGGTGGTTTGAAGGATGCGGAGCGCGGCTTGCAGACGAAGGGGATCGGTGCCCTCTGTGCGCTCTTGTCGCACAGGTCGGTCGGTGTGGTCACTCATGGTCCGTGACCTCGCAGCGCCCGCTCGATGGCTTCGAGCTGCGTCGGCAAACGCGCATCGACGGTGCCCAGCTCGGTTTCAACCACGCAACTGCCGCGCCCGACGTTGACATCCGCCCGAAACAACACGGCCTGCATGCGGCTGCACCGTTCAATCAGCCGAGGCCGACCCCTTTCGAGCGCCTTCATGTCGTCAGGATGACAGCGGATCACGACCTCGCGCGGCGCTCCGGCTTGCGCCAACGCCTCACCCACAATGTCCACCACAGCGTCGGGATTCTGTGCCAATTCGCGGCCCAAAATGCGTTCGGCAATCCGCACGGCAAGCACACGCAGGTCCTCTTGGATGTCTTTGTGGACGCGCATGGTTTGGGCTCTGGCGGCGGTCAAAAGCTCGGTCACGGCAGCAAGGCCGCGCTCTCGCCCCTCGACGACGGCTTGATTGCGCAGCCGTTCCGCTTCGTGCTTCGCCTCGGCGAGGATTTTCTCGGCCTCGGCGCGCGGATCAAACGGAAACGCATCGACATGAGGCCTCTTTCCGTCGGGTACACCACCTTTCAAAACACGAGCCATGGCTTCGCCAGTATATCGCTGCACGGCGTGGAAAGCGTGCGATTGAGACGGAAGACGTGTTAATTTTTCACCGTGAGCGAGCGGCCTCGGCCCCAAACGATGAGCATCATCCCGCTTCGCCAGACTTTGGTGCGTCGCGTGCTCCAAGTGCTGGCGTTCATCGCTTTGGTTTGGCTCGGGGTGTTCGTCGGTCTGAATGACCGGCGACTCGGTTCGATGGTCTCACGAATCGTCGGAGGACAAATCCGAGGGGAATTTCACCTGGGTTACGCCCGGTATTCGTATTTTTCGAGCCTGGCTTCGATTCTGCTGAACACGACGACACGCATCGAGGCTGGCGATTTCGAGATGCGCGATCCGAATGGCGATCTGGTCATGAAGGTCGAGCGGCTCGAGGCAAACATCTATCTGGGAGAGCTGATTCGGGGTCTTTTGCGGACGGCGGTGAGCGCGCCTTTTGGCCAGGGATCGTTTATCGAGCTGCATTTTTCGGGAGGCCATATTTATTCCGGTTCGGCTCACATCCATCCGTCGAACGTCCGTCGCGTGTATCCGCCGAATGTGACGGGGCCGATGAAGGGAAACGAGGTGAATATCGTCGCGGCGATGTCGAGCAAAAAGCTCAAGCCCGAGGGAGCGCCGCCCAGCCCCGGTCATTTGCGAATCACCATCGACGGACAGGGTGTGACGTTTGAAAACGTCAAGTATCAAATGTCTTTTCCGGGTTGGCGGGGCCACGTCGAGAAATTGCACGGGGCGCTCACCATGCGGTTTTCGTCGGACCCGGCGGAAAATCGGCCTGGCTTGCAAAGTTTTGTTTACGAAGTCGCACCGATGCGCGCGGAACGTGGAGAGCTGGTTCTTGGCACGCGCGAGGGAGCTGGAGAGTTTGTATTCCCCCTGAAAAACCTGGACATGCGCCGTTTTGGTGCGCGAGCCAGCCGCAAGCAGGATCTGGTGTTTCGCGGTCAAGTCCGGGCCGCCGATGCCGACGTGGAGGTCGATGGAAAGCTGCTCGATACGTACTGCGACACAGGTGTCAGCCTGGACCTGTCTTTCACACGCGGAGAGGGGTTGGCCAAACTGGTTCCGGGAGGTCTTCTGCGCGGTCAGGCCGAAGGGCGCGTGCGGATTCATGGCGCGTTGTCTTCGACGCTACCGACCACCATCAGCGGTCGTCTGTCGCCGTGCCTCACCGAGGACTTCTTTTTCCGTCGTTATCCACCCGAGGGGGAAGGACGCGCGGTGGTTCTGGAAGGACAGGTCGCTGCGGTCGATGGAACCATCGCGTCCATTGGCATTGCGGGGGCCCGATCGAATTTCACGCTCAAAGGAACCGAGCTGGATCTGCCCAAAGTCACAGCGTCGGCGCTGGGAGGCCAAATTCGCGCCGAACCGCTCCATTTTTCCTTTTCGGGAAGCATTCCCTGGTCCGCCAAAGTCACGGCAACGAACGTAGACCCGGCGCAAGTCGGGGCCATGCCCGAAGTGTTGCATCCACTGGTCGCAGGTCGTTTGAAGGGAACGATGCTGCTATCGGGAAACTTAGGAAAGACGGCGCACCCCGAGCGCGTGAAAATAGAACGGGTTGACGCTCAGATCGAACGACTTGCCCGACGAGATCCGCTTCCCAAGGAACTGAAACTTGCAGGTTCCTTCACATACACCCCTCAAGATGTCCTGTTCCGGGGTTTGCAGGTCGCTGGTGAGAATCTGTCGCTTCGTTCTGATCGGGGGAATGTGGCCCCCACAGATGGAGCACTCGCGATCCCCCTTTTGGAATTGAATGGAAAGGGGGCGTCTTTGGACCGCGTGCTCAAGTACTTTGGCGTCTCAGGACAAGTCGCGGAAGCACACACCCGGTTTCAATTGGGAGGCCGAATCCTGCGGCCCGAGGCCTTACGCGGAACTTTTGATGCGAAGAAACTGGACCTGTTCGGGCGAAAAATCGACACGGTAACAACGGGGTTTGGGCTTCGCGGCGGAAAATTGAACCTCTCGGGTTTCTCTGCCGAAGGGAAGGATGGCAAGGTTTCCGGGGACGCAATGATCCAGCTTTTCACGACCAGCGTGTCCGCCCGACCAGCAGACCCGCAGGTAGCGGTTCGCGCAGAAGTGACCAAGATTCCCATCGATTTGCTTGTGCCCGAACGGAATGTGAGCGGTTTGATTTCGGGCGCAGTCAATGTCACAGGAACCCTGTTCCGTCCCGTCGGCGAAGTCGGTTTTCAAATTCCCGATTTGGAAGTGTACGGAGGCAAGTTTGACCACGTAGAACTCGCCGCCGAGCTTTCCCAGAATCAGGCTTGGCTCAAATCGCTGACCGCCGGACTTGCCAGCGGGCGGCTCCTGGCATCCGCACTCCTTCGTCATGAAAAAGGGGAACTCCTGGATCTGTCTGTGAAGTTCGATCGCCTTCCCATCCAAAAACTCCCCGTCGTGTTTGGCCTGCCGCTGATTGTTCAAGGAGAGGTGTCCGGTGATGTCAAAATGTTGGGCCCCACCAAGCCGCTGTCGCCCGTGTTTTTGGGCAAGCTGGCCGTCGCTGGATTTTCCATTCATGGAAAACTCCCAACCGGACCAGCCAGTGACAGCAGTGAGGAAGCCCCGGTTGCCGAACGGGAGGCCCTGTTTGGCGTGCTCGGCATGGTCGTTCGCAGCCTGAGTTTGGGACACGTCGATCTCAGGTTTCAGCCGCAGGGAAACAGCACGCGCGTTTCTGGGCGACTCTTTGATTCGTTCGATGTGGAAGGCGATTTCTCCCTCCATGACGGCGTGCCTCGCGGCGATTTGTTCTTTCGTTTCGGTTGTGGTCTGCCGCCGCAATTTGTCAAATCCAGCGGTTTGTCTCTTGGGAACCGGCCTTCTTCCTCGACTCTGGCTTGCGATCTTTTGGCACAGAAACTCCTGCCCGATTTGATGCAGATTGGGGACGTGTCGCTGTCGGGAAGTGGAGAAATCCGTTTGCGTTTTGGAAACGACCCAAAACCGCTGTTTTCACCAGACCCGATGCTGACCCGAGGCGTAGGATGCCCGGTTTTGGCCTCCCGAACGACGCAAGATGGCACCCATCCCGCGTTTGGTGCGACGGTTCGTTTGGGCCGCGCGCTTTTGTCTGTAAAAACCGTTTCTGACGAGGGGAATGAAGAACGATACCTCGCGTTCAACGACGGCGAAGTGTTTGCCTGCTTCGATGGGCGCGATTTCGAGCTGGGTCAGGCTCGTTTTATCAGCCAGCGGCGCAGCGCAGAAAATACCTCCGGCGCGGGCTCTGTTCGCTTCTCTGGTCTCTTGAGCCCCGTCCAGTCGGATTTGTGGATCA
This sequence comes from Pseudomonadota bacterium, assembly GCA_035328405.1. Taxonomy (GTDB): domain Bacteria; phylum Myxococcota_A; class Polyangia; order Palsa-1104; family JAEUJZ01; genus JAEUKA01. Next base: position 7,595 of record DAOLIT010000088.1, read on the forward strand.
GCGGCAACCTGCGTTTGGAATTTCTGGAGCACATGTTGCGTGCGGTTTTCCGACGAACACAGGGCGAAGCACTGGTCGATGTCCGCGTGACCGGGCCTCTGTCCGATTTGCGGCCCAGCGGCACCCTAGACATTCGCCGTGCCTCGATCGAACCGCACGAACTCGACGCGCCCATCGACGTTCAGGGAGGCCGCCTGATCCTGAAACCTGAGCGGGCGGAGCTCGAACAGGTGCTCATCACCGTAGACGGCTTGGTCACGTCGCTGCGCGGCAGTGTGGACATCGAACGCTACACACCCCCAAGCCTTGGGAACATGTCGTTTTCTTTGCGGGGAGACATCGCCGCCCGCCTGCTCCAATGGCCGTTTGCGAAAAATGTTGCCGAAGCGCGCGGTCGTTTCAGCACGGAATTGCTTCGCATCACCGGCTCGCCCCAGGAACCGATCGTCGAAGGCACACTTTCGGCCAACGGCGTCTTTTTGAACTTGCGCCGTTTTCACGAGCTTTCTTTTTCCAAAGGCACCGTTCGTTTTCTTCGCGACGGAAAAGGAGACAGCGGACGGATTGTGGTCGGACGCGGCGATGGAAACCCAACCGGCGTGGCGCTTTCGGGCCAGGTCGATGGCGACGGCAGAATTGATCTCTCGGGCCGCATCGAGCATGACGGCATCGGCAGCTTCCTGCGCACGCCCTGGCACAAGGCCCTCGACCGAGTGGACCTCTTGGTCAAGATGGAGAATGTCCGCCACAGCTCATCCGGCGTCTACAACCTCGAGATGTCGTCTCCCAAAGGCCTGGCCCTGGTCGGAAGCCGCAAGGGAATCAGTCTGTCTGGAGACATCGAAGTCGTCGCAGGACGATACATGCAGGATTTCGACCCCGCCGATCGGTTCTTGTCCGCGCGCCGCATCGTCGAAGAAGACAAACCTTTTTGGGACGGCGACGACTTCCTGTCGCAAATCAAACTTGGCTTGCAAGTTCGCACCCGAGGGACGTTTCGCGTCTTTAACAACATTGCGGATTTGCGTCTGTCCACGCAGGGCTTTGACGTAGCGGGACCGCTCGAAGACATCGCGATGAACGGCGTCATCCGCGTCGAAAGCGGCATGTTCTTTGTGCCTGGTCTGCGCGGGGAATTTCATGTCAAAGGCGACAGCAAAATCGCTTTTTCAAAAACCGCGCGCTGGCCCGACACGCCATTTGTCGAGGTGCTTGGCGGAACGCAGAGTTTTGACCAAAACGACCAGCAGCGAAACATCGAGGTCGCCCTTCGCGGTCGCGTCCGAGAACTCAAATTTGAGTGTTTGGCTTCCGATGGTCTGTCTGCGGCGGATTGCGCCAGTTTTCTTTTGCTCGGCGACCCGCCCGATTCAATGCGGGGCGGAAAATCGACCACCGCACAAGGCGCGCGAGCCATCGACTACAGCGACCCCGCTGCCAAACTGGTCACCAGCCAATTGTTCACAAACCAAGTCGCCGATCCGCTGCGAGAAAAACTCCGCCTCGACACCGTTCGCATCCAATTCGGCGTCAGCACCTTTGACCTCCAGCTCTGCAAGCGTTTCGGTCTGTACATCCGCATGTGCGGTCTGGCCGAGTGGGGCATTTTGGGCAACGCGGCGGCCCGGTATCGCGGATACGGAGAGCTGCAAATGTTTGACCTCACTGTCGGTCAAATCAGCCTCGAACGAATCGAACGCGGCTTCAGCTTTCTGGAAAACACCGTCAACCGATTCAAGATCCAAGCCGGTCTGCAACTCCCCCTTAGATACTAATGTTGCGGGTGCGGGGGCGGGGGCCGGGTTGGGCGCGTCCGTCAGTATTTGTGGACGCGGAACGACGAAAAACCCGACTGTTCCACCACGAAACCGAACCGAAAGCGGATGATCTTGTCCGGGTCCGCCAGCGGCTCGGGAGGATTTTCAAACGGCTGCGCCCGCCGCACCGCGCTCATCGCTTCTTCGTCCAGAAACACCATTCCCGACGGTTTCAACACCGTCACATCGTGAACCCGCCCATCCAGCGTCAGTTCCACTTTCAGCACCGTCGCGTGCGGTTTGTGACCATAGATGTTTCCGCTCGGGTCGTGCCGCGCCAGCACTTGGTCCGGGTGCCAATCTTCCCGGATTTGCAATTTCAGACGATTGAAGAACCCCGCAAACTTCCATTTTTTGGAATTGAGCAAGGTCGCATCCCCCTCGTCCAGGTCCATCAGCGCATCGGGCGAACCCGTCCCCAGCGTCCCTGAAAAAAATTCCTTCGACGGCGACAGTTTCAGTGGCCCCATGCCAGGCAGCGTCGGCAAACCCACCCGCTCCCGCGAAGTCACCGCGCCCTGCCCCGTGCTGTGAGGCAGCGTTCCGTCTTCCTCGACCGAAGACACCTCGCTTTGGTCTTTTTTCGGCCCCGGCATTTTCTCACCGCTTGGGCCCAGCAGCGCAACCCGATCCGTCGTCGGCATTTTCGCGCGAGGATCCCCCGGCGGCAGGTCCTGCCGGGCAGGATGTTGTGCCGTCGGGTTTTGCGACGGCATTGCCGCCTTCACATGGTCTTTGCCCACTTGGCCTTTGGTTTCGTGCTGCGTCGCCGTGTCGTATTCCGACAAAAAACGCGCGTCTCTGGGCCGGACCTCGATGGACGGAGGCGCAACCTCGACCACTTGCCCGTCCAGTTTTTTGTCTTCCGGCTCTTTTTTCGGCGTTTCCGGTGCGTCTTTTTGGTCTGGGTTCGGCGAGTCATCGACCAGCGACTCGATGTCCAGCGGCACCGGGTCCGCCTCGCGCGCCGAAAGCCCCGACAGAACCAACGGCAACGCCCGGTCCATCGTCTGCGAAAACGCCCCCGACAGCACCAAATACGCCAGCGTCAGCCCGTGTACGCAAAACGCCAGCGCGCAACACGCCACAAAACGGAGCACCCGGTGTTTGTCTTTGCGAGAGGTCACGGCCTTTTCCCGCAACAATACCACTTCCCATCCTGCTTCCCTCACGCCTTCCCGGCTGCGCCAAACGTCCCACTTTGATCCGCCGCCCCTATGTTTCACGAACCGAAATGTTCAAATGCTAGGATGCGGCCATGGCGACCGGGGCTCTTCTTCAAACCAAAGATGTCAACCTGCGCGAGGTTCTTGCTAACGGCAAGCAGTATGAGGTTCCGCCATTTCAACGGGACTACTCATGGACCGAAGAACACTGGGAAGAGCTATGGCTCGATTTGATCGAATTGAAGGCCAGTCGGCCTCATTACATGGGCGCGCTGGTGCTTCAAGCACTGGATCAGTCCGAGCGGTATCGCGTCATTGATGGACAGCAGCGTCTGGCGACATTGAGCCTGCTCGTGATTGCCGCACTCCACTGTTTGCAAGAGTTGATCGATACCAAAGTGGATGCAGAATCCAATCAAAAGCGTAGGGACAACTTGCGAAGTGTATTTCTGGGGGCGGAGCATCCGGTCACGCTTCGAACCAGTCCAAAGCTCAAACTCAACAGTGCAAATCATCGCTTCTATGAAGGAACGCTCTTGGCGCTGTGTACGCCAGTGAGTGTTCGCTCCTTGCCTGCGGCGGAAAAGCTTCTGTGGCAAGGAATGAAGTATTTTCAAGGGAAGCTCAAAGAAAAATATGTCAACCAACCAGACGGTGCCGGCTTGGCCAGCTTTGTGTACGACTTGGTTGGATCGAAGTTACTCTTTATTCAGATTTTGGTGCAAGATGAGCTAAGCGCCTATACGGTTTTTGAGACGCTCAATGCGCGAGGAATGGAGCTAACTTCTGCCGATCTGCTGAAGAACTATCTTTTTTCGATCGTGCATCCAACAGGGGATGGGCCGCTTCGGACGGCACAGAGTGATTGGCAAGAAATCTCAGAACGGATTCCCGCCAAGGAAATTCCTGAGTTTCTACGCCACTATCTGAATAGTCGGATGCCGAACATCCGCAAAGAGCGGGTCTACAAGACCTTGCGCACCGAAATCACCGATGCCAGAGGGGTGTTTGACTGGCTCGGTCAGTTGAAGGAGGCGGCGCTGCTGGTCGGGGCGCTGGAGGATGAGACAGCACCGCTGTGGGAAGAAGATGAGCTGCGAGAGGCGCGACCGTATGTCCAGCGCCTGTTGCTCTATCGAGTGACGCAGTATCGACCTCTGGTACTGGCGGGCTGGCGCAAGCTGCCACACAAAGAGCTTCCGCTGCTGTTGCGATATTGTGACGCAATCGCCTTTCGATACAGTGTGATCACGCAGCGAAATCCCAATCGCTTGGAAGATTTCTACAACAAGATCGCTGTCCAACTGGAAAAGGGCGACATCACCAAGCTAGAGCAAGTTCGTGATCAGCTTCAGAGCATGCTCGTTTCCGATGAGGAATTTCGTGAAGCATTTGCAAAGCGCGCGATATCAGCCGATGGACAGCAAAAGAAGCTGGTGCGATTCATTCTGTGTGCGCTAGAAAAACAGGCACACAATCACGATGTAGATTTTGCGACTACCACTGCAACGATCGAACACATTTTGCCGAAACACGCAGAACGTGAATGGGAAAAACTGTTTACGTCAGGGCAGCGTGACCGCTTTGTGGAACGCCTGGGGAACTATTTGTTGTTAGAGCCGAAGCTGAACAATCGTAGAGCGGGCAATGGACCACTGCAAAGCAAGCTTGCCGAATATGCCAAGAGCCAATATCCATCAACCCGCGACTTTTCCGTGTCGGAATGGAGCCCTGCCGCCATCGAAGCGCGACAGCAAAAAATGGCGCGGATGGCCACAGCGATTTGGGGGCTTTAACACCCCGCCTTCCGCCCCTCGGCAACCCTAAACGCCGCTAGGAGCGTCGCCGCCCGCTTTTCCAGTCGAGCAATCTCGGCCCCCTCGGTCGCCTCCTGCGCCTTTTTCAGCGCCAACAGCCGCCTCTTCACCGCAGTCGCCAAATGTTCCGTCTGGGGGTCCGCCAACAGCGAAGCACAGTGAAACCACCCATCGCGCAAAGAGATCTGGCGAGATCTGGCGAAAAAACAAGCCAAAAAAATGCTGCACAACACCGAAAACGCGTGTTTTGCCCTCTACACGTTTTTGAAAACCCAAAAAAACGCGTGTTTTGCCCTCTACACGTTTTTGAAAACCCAAAAAAACGCGTGTTT
>DAOLIT010000088.1:12826-21115 GCA_035328405.1 Pseudomonadota bacterium
TGCCCTCTGCACGTTTTTGAAAACCCAAAAAAACGCGTGTTTTGCCCTCTGCACGTTTTTGCAGACCGCCATAGACGCGAAGCTCGCCCTTTGCAACCCACGGCAAAGCGCAAACGGGGGGGTTTTGGGGCGGTTGGGGAAAGGGAGGAAGCGGAAAGGGGGAAAGGGGTTAGGTGGAGGCGATGGTCCAGGTGCGTTCGATGGTGATGAGGGGGGCGGAAGAGGAGGGGAAGGGAATGGACCGGATGAGGTTGTCCACGCACTCGCGGACTTTGGGACCGCCCTCGCCTTTGTCCACCTTGACGTTGGTGGTGATGTTGATGACCTGACCGCGACCATTGATGGTGACTTTGGTGGAAATTTCGACGCGGCCCGAACCTTGGTCGAGCGCGCCCGTGACGGCGCAGTCCTGCACCAAGCTGCCCTTGGCCATCAGCATTTGGGTCAACTCGGCTGCGGTGCCGCCTTGGCCTTTTTTGCCTTTGCCCTTGCCTTTGGCTTTGGCGGCGGGGGCTTTGGCGGCGGGCGATCCGGTGGGGGCCTTGGCGGCGGGGGCCTTGGCGGCGGGGGCTTTGTCAGGTGGAGGCGTGGCTCGAACGGACGAAACGGTGCCCGGCTCGGTCAAAAGCCCCAAACACAGCCCACACGACACGGCGACTCTGGCCAAAGACGCGAGAAAGCGAGGGACGGGCGCACGTTGGGTCAAACACATCGGGTTCTCCTTCTTGCACAAAGGGCGATTGGAATGGCTTCTAAACAGAGCGGTTCGGATCATTTTATCGAGCTTTTTCGCCCGACTCTTGAAACCTGAAAAGCGCGCGAAAGCAGAGGCGGGCTGTCTTGTCTTTGACGGGGCGGCATGTATTTCCATCGCTTGCGCCAAAAACGAAGCGGCCCGCCATCTTGGCACCCGAGGGCGCGATCGGACGGCGCGCAATAAATGCGCAGGTGCAAGTGATCGTCGTGGGGCAGCGTGTCGCCGGGTTGGCGCAAGACGGCTTCGGCTTGCTCGATGAGTTCCTCGTCTTCGTGGCGGGCCTTGGCGTATTGAAGGAGGGCGCTGCGGAGGCGGTTGTGGATGAACAGAAACTGGACCTCGATGTCGGGATCTTGCAAAAGCGCGCGGACAAGGGCCCAGTTGCGTCGGACATCGAAACGGCGCGGGGCAAATTCCTCGAACACGACGTTGGGCGTGGGGCGACCGGGCAAAGACCGGAGTTTCGCACCATACCGAGGCATCGCGGACGGGGGCAGGACGGGTTCTCCCTCGTCGTCAAGGGCGTAATAAATCAAGTCGGCGTCGTGCCCATTTTCGTGGGAGCGGTGGAGCGGACTTTCTCCGCCGCCTTTTTGGGACAAATCGGCGACGCCCAGAATGCCGCCGGGATGCTCTTTGGCGACGCGCTTGGCCGCGCGCTGGATCGCGACGACGATCTCATCGGTGCCAAAATTGGCCCCGCGTTCGCGCCACAGCGTCGGAATGGTGTAGCCGAGGCCTTCGTCGGGAAGTTTGCGACCGCGCCGGAGCGAGCCGTTGTTGAAATTGCCCATGGCGACGCTGGTGCCATCGGACAAAAGACCCGGCCCAAAGCAACCGCAAAGAAGCCAAGGCAGAAGAAACAGCCCCAGAATCCGACGGAAGCCTGTGCGCATGATTGGACATTATGCCACGGACCGAAAGCCGCTTGGCGACGCCATTTGAGCGCCTTTTTGCACAAACCTAGGGCACGGAAACCAGAGCGGACCAAATGGCACAAACAGGGTCAGGGCCAACATATCGCACGGCGCGGGTCCCCCTTCCCTCCGACGCTTTTTCCGCCGTGCCTTTTACCCGTTTCTTGGAACCCTTTTGGGCTAGGCCCGTCGAAAAAAGGTCTCTGGTCGGCCCACGCCTATTTTCCTCGGGGAAGTCTTGTTCAGTGGCGGTATTCGGTGCGGAAAAGGATGGCGTGGGCGGTGACGGGCGGCACTTCGGGAGTGATGAGGTCGGGGCGGCGATCGGTGGTCATGTAGATGAAGCGGTAATCGACCAAAAAGAAGAGGGGCGAGATGGGATTGAGCGTGATTTGCGCGGTGGCTTCGTGCGTCTGCCCGGCGCGTTTGCCCAAACAGTTCGAAAACGGCGACCCGGCGGTGCAAAACACACTGTCATCGCCCGCGAAACGGTCTTTGGTCAGGACGAGGGTGTAGCCCAGCGTCGCGCTGATGCGGTCGTTCCAAAACTCGCGGCCCACGTCGAAGGCGGCGACATGGTTTTGGGCGCGGAAATCGAAAATCAGGCTGTAGGAAAGACCGCCGCGCAAGGCCCAGACGCTGCCTCGGTCGCGCAGGCCGATGGACACGTCTCCGGCCAAATTCGATCGACCGTTCAGGTAATCGCTGGTGGTGTACACGTCTTTGACAGAATCGCCGTTTGTCAAACTGCGCGCACGGACGCGGCCCTCGACAAAACCGCCGAGCTTGCGGAAAAAGCGGCTGTCGATGGTCAACCGGCCTTCGTCTCGCCCGGTTCGCAGGACGGTCAGGTTGTTTTCGACGGCGCTGGCCCCGATGGCAGACAGGGTGGTGCCTGCGCCTCGGTTGTACAAAAGACGGGCCAGGTACATGTTGATGGCCAGCGACGACATGTGGGAATAACCGGCGCGGAGCGTGAGCCGGTCGTCGGGCAGAATCCGAATCGACGACAGCACCACCGCTCGCGTCAACTGCGGTCCCGCCGAGCCATACAGATCCACCACCAAGTCCGACAAGAGGTCCACGCGCTCGTGGGGACGCATGGAATGAAACCAATTGATGAACACGCGCGGCGCGTCCAGGGAATCGGACGGCGCGGCCAGATTTTGCTGGATGGGCACGTTGTTTTGAGGGACCACCGCCGCAAGATTGGGCGCGACCGGGCCTCCATCGCCTGGCCCCAAGAAAAACGACGCGGCTGCCCCGACGTGTCCCCACAGCGTTGCGTATTCGTACCGGGTCCCCAAGCCAAAGACCAAACCGAATCGACCGTTTTCATTTGCGCAGCGTTGGCTGGCGAGCTCGTCGGGTGTCGGCGTGAACGTGTCGGCGATGAGCGCAGGCGTTTCGGTGCGGGAACCGGCGACGCCTGCTCCACACGGGGCGGCGTAATCGGTCAAGACCGACCGCGAATAGGGATTCGGATATCCGCCGACGAACGCGCTGCCCGCAAAGTGTTCGCCGAAATCGTGCGCGAGCCGCACGCCGTCGAGTTTCAGCGCATCGGCTTCTGCGATGTACCGCCGACCGAGCGACAAATGCCACGTGGGTGTGGGCCGGACGGTCACATAGGCTTCGCGCAGGTCGTATTCGCGCCCGCCCAAGTACCCGCGCGCCGAAATGCCGAGCGACTTTTTGTAATAGTCGTCGCCGAACAGCGTGCTCTGCGTGTCGAACTTGCGCTCGAAATCCAAACTGCCGGTCACGCGAACCCGGAAATCCAGTTTGAAATCCAGCCGCTCGCGCCAAAACCGCGCGCCCATGACGGTCGCCCGCACATCCGCAAAACCGAGCTTGGCGCTGGTCGCGATCCGCGCGTCGATGTTCTGCGTGGGGTCCACCGTATCGTTTTCCGTATACAGATAGCCCGTGAGCGACACCTTCACGCGCAGAAGGGGCTTGGCCTTTGCCACGCCGGGCAGAAGCGAACCCACAAGCAGCAGGAAAATCGGCGTCTTCATCGGCACACAGACTCCGTTCCTCCGGCCCGGCTTGAGCGGAAACTGGCCGTGTTGTGGCAACTGCCGCAACTGATCTGAGCGTCGTGGCGGTTGGCTGCGCCGGGCGGCATTCCGTCCGTGGTGACGCGCAACGCAGCAGCCCGCACGGCGTCATCTCGGTGGCACGACACGCACGCGCCCGACAGGCCGACGTAATTGCCGCCTTTGTGGCAATCGGCGCACGGCAACACCCGATGCACGCCCGTAAGCGTGCAGCCCACGCGGTCGTGGTAGAAGCGCGCCCCCGCAAAGGTCTGCTGCGTGTGGCAATCCCCGCAACGCGGCCCAAGGGAATTGTGGTGTACGTCGTCTCGCTGGTGGCAACCGATGCAAAGCTGCGCGAGCCCTTGCAGCACGCGGCCTTTGGGGTGGCACTCTTTGCACACCAAACGGTCGTGCGCGCCGCCAAAACGATTCGGGAACAGGTCGTGCCCGGTGTGGATGAGCTTCCAGCCCGTCGGTTTGTGGCATCCCTGACAACGCAGGCCCAGCTCGTTTTTGTGGGCTTCGGGGTCGGCGTGGCAGTCCTGGCACACGGTGGGCGTCGGTTTGTATTTCAAGGACGGATGGCATCCCTGGCAGCGAACGGCGTTGTGTTTGCCTTCCAGGCGGTAGCGGTCTTTGGCTTTGGGGTCGTTGTGATCAAAGGTCACTTGGCCGGTCGGGCTGTGACACTGCTCGCACCGCAAACCGAGGCTGCGCCCGTGTGCGTCGTCCTTCAAATGGCAGCCTGCGTCAGCGCAGTTTTGAGAAGTGGGTTTGTACCGCCTGTTCGGGTGACAGCTTTCGCACCGCGCGTCTTTGTGTTTGCCGACCAGGGGATAGTTGCTCTTGTCGTGGTCAAAGCGCGTCGCGGCCCAGCGGGCACCCTCGTGGCATTTTTGGCAGTTGTCTTTGCCGAGCGAGCCTTTGTGGAGCCGGTCTTCGTGGCAAGCGGCGCACTGCGACGGAGTGTTCCGAAACTGGTCGTTTTTGTGACATGCGCGGCAGTCTTTGATTCGCACGCCGTCGATGGCGTGCCCGTCCACGAGCGGGAAGGGCGTGCCGGGGCCATGTCCGATTTTGACGCGCTCTTGGACGTTTTTGGGGTCCAGGCTTTGTTTCACTTCGCCGGGCTTTAGGTGGCACTGCAAACACTGCTCGGACTTGAACTGCTTTTTGTGGACGTTTTGGTGTTGGTGGCAGCCCAGGCAATCGATCGAAACCTGCTGGCCTTTTTTGCCTTTTGCGGGCGCGGCGACGAGTTTCACCAGGCTGTCGAAGTTTTCGTATTCGGCGGGCGTTTTGCCTCTGTGGCACGCGCGGCAGGAAACCGCTGCGTGCCGGCCCAACAGCGCCATCCGCGTCCGGCCATGGTCGAACCGAATCTCGGGCCCCCAGGTCGAGGACAGGTGGCACACCGAGCACTCGCCGATTTTTTGGAACCGGCCCTCGTGCAAATCCTTGTGGCACGAATCGCAATTTTTGGTCGGCGACCGCGTGGCCGTTTGGGTGTGGCACGACGCGCACGGCTTTCGGTGCGGCCCTTCCAGGGGAAACCGCGTCTTGTTCGCATGGTCAAAATCGACCGTTTTCCATTCCACTTTCGCGCTGTGGCACAGCGCGCATTTCTTCTGTCCGAACAGCGAGCCCCCGTGTACATTTTTGTGGCACGGTGTGCAGTCGGCGGCCCAGTTCGTCAGACGAAACAACGTGCGCGGGTGGCAACTGTTGCACGGCGTTCCGACGTGTTTGCCTTCCAGCGGGAAGCGCGTGTCGGTCGCGTGGTCAAACTTCAGCGGCTCGACGCGCCGCCAGTTTTTTTCGTCGTGGCAGCGTTCGCACGCGGCAACCTGCCCGTGCATGTCTCCGTGCGGATGTTTCGTGTGGCACGGCGCGCAATCGGTCGGGGCCAGAAGAAAGCTCGGGCGTCCGGTCTGCGTTTTTTGTTTGTGACAGTCCTTGCACTCCACCACGGCGTGCCGACCCTTCAGAGGGAAGCGGCTCAGCGTGTCGTGCGCAAACTTTTGCTGCCCGCCCAAAGCCGCCCAACCGAACAAATCTGCGTCAAGGCCCCGGTGCTCCTTGTGGCACAACACGCACGGCCTGCCCAGCGCCTTTTGCGACCCGTGCAGCCCGCTTTTTTGCGCCATCCGGTCGGCCACGGGCTTGTGGCAATCCAGGCACTTCTTTTCGTCGATTTCGCGCTTGTTCGCTGGGTGACACTTGGTGCAGTTCGTCGGGCCGTCGATGTCCGCGTGCCCCCGCGCCAGCTTGCCCGGCGTCGAGTCAAAGAAACTCGCGTGCGCCAAAGACGCCGTGCCGAGGCCTCCCCACAAGCCGAGCCAGACCAGCACAGACCGAACAAACGCCTTCCACACCCATAGAAGGCCGCGATGAGCAGAAAAAGACACGTCCGGCCCATCATATCGAGTTTTTGTCCCTCCCAGTGCGCCCTTTTTCCGCCAAAACCACGCAGGCGGCGTACCCACCCCTTGACCGTCATCGTGTGTTGCGCTTTCCCCATGCCTGCCGTCGCGATGAACGCCGGGGGCTGCGTGTGCGGGGTGCCCGATCCTGTTTGCAAGGTGCTGCATCCGGTTTGCAAGGTCCCCGATCCCGTGTGCAAGAAGCCTCAAACCGGTTGCAAGAGGCACCGTTCCAAGCAGGTGAGGCACCGTTCCGGTTGCAAGAGGCACCTTTCCAAGCAGGTGAGGCACCTTTCCGGTTGCAAGAGGCACCTTTCCAAGCAGGTGAGGCACCTTTCCAAGCAGGTGAGGCACCCAATCGTTTGCAAGGTGCTTCATGCAACAAAAAGACGGACCCTGTAGGGACCTTCGCCGTGTCCCCCCTGCCCAGACACAGGGGCATGGCTTCACATGAACTCTCGATACTGCACGTCTACTTCTTAAGGGTGCTCGCTAATCTGCACGATCATAATCGTGTCAGGCGGCGGCGGGGGTGCATAGCACCAGTAAATGCGGAATGCTGTGGGTGTGCGATTTTGGGCGTATGCCTCAAACAACTTGCCACCGTGCGGGCAAGGGCGGCAATGAAACTCGTGCGTATGGAGGCCCGGATGCCGCAGATTGGCGCGCATCTTATCCAAAGCACCCTTGACCGCCTTGTATCGTTTGGAAAGTCCAGGATCAGCCCTCAGTTCCCTAAGCCGATCAGCCGCCTCTTTGGTGAAAAGAAGTTTAGGCACCTTGGGCGTCCTCTATTCGCTTGTGCCCATGTCTTCGGCGTCATCACCCAGTTCTTTAAGGAGATCTTCGTAGCTGATCAGTGGTTCTTCCCGAGCACTCCGGATGCCTTTGTCTATGAGCTTGAGGTCTTCGTGGTTCAAGACCCATTCCGGTTCGTCGCTCTTTGGAAGAGCTTCCCAGCAGGACGCGCCGACACCCCCGTGCAAGACTGTGCGAGGACATAGCGTCAGATTCTCACCCTTAAACGAGGGTTGCCATCCCTCAACGAGACGCCACGACGGCTCCTGGGGCGCGATAGGCACCTTCTTTGGTTTGCACCGCGGCACGGAAGGCTTCAAGCGTAGCTCTGTTAGCTGCATCTAGGTACCTCCCTCTGCGACTTTCTCGGACAATTGGATGGCTGTTTCAAACCGTGCTTCTATTTCTGACAAGGCCCTTTTGAGCCTGCGAATTCCGTTAAGATCAGTCGCAAACGTAATGTCCTTGTGTTCATCGTTCTCTGTCTTATGTAGCGTTAATGAAAATATCGCATATGAACAAGCGGGAATTGAAACTACGCCCATCTCGGCAGCCTTAATCACTATTTCCCAATCAAGGTTGCATAATTTGTGTAACTTGATGGAGTTTTTGAAAAAGAACCCTGAGCGGTATTCTGGCGTAGCAATGAGAGACTTAACAATCTCAGCCTTCTTGTCTCTCTCTGTATCCGTTCCAACCAAAGAGGAATCTGGAACAGCACCCGTTACCACAAACTGAACAATAGCGGCGACTTCAACTGGCAACTGTGGATAGGTTGTCGCTAGTCCCTCAAGTTCCGACTCATTCACCTCCTTGCCCGAAGCCACTCGAAGACGGGGAGGAAAATCGGAAGTCCAGGTCAGACCCAGACTTGCGATTTGGGAGAGAGCCCGCTTAAAGACCGATGACTTAATTGGGCTTTTGTGGATTTGCTTACTGGGGTTTTTCCCGTGCGGCATCTTTGGTGTTCGAGGGGTGCTCATCTCTTCGTTGGCGTCGGTGGCGACTCTCCTGCGGATCAGTCTACGGCTTGCTTGCGTTTTTGACAACTTCACATCTCCGACGGGAAAGGCTCAGCGTTCGAGATCTTTCAGCCAGGCAGCGTAGAGGCTGGGCCGCTTGTAGTGCAGGAGCTGCGACGTTGTCAAGAAGCGAAACGCGGCGACCGCCATCGCACTCACATCGCGCCAGAGTACCTTGCACATCTACCTCCAGCGGCTGCATTTTTTCAGGCCCAAAACCTCAAAAAGGGCAACGCTCTTTCCAAGCAGGTGAGGCACCCAATCGTTTGCAAGGTTGGGTTTCGGGCGGGTTGGGTTTCGGGCGGGTTGGGTTTCGGGCGGGTTGGG
>DAOLIT010000089.1:0-20420 GCA_035328405.1 Pseudomonadota bacterium
CAGGACAGAACCCAAAGCAGCAGAAAAAGGGAAAACAACCGACGCATGGGAGGCGGACCATACAAAAGCCCCCTGACTTTCCGCAAACCTTTTCTTCCAAAAGAGACGGTCTAAGAAACGCTCAGAAGCTCGTCGGCCACGGGGTTATTTTCTTTGGCGGAAGGGGTTGCCGAAGAGGAAGCGGCTGGGAGGGGGTTCTTCGGCGGAGGATGCGATTCGGACATCATCCACGACATAGAAACATTGGGGGTCGATGCGGCGGGCATCGGACAGAATGCAGGGCATTTTGCGGCGCTCCGTTTCGGCATAGAGCATGTGAACGGGGCCATCGCGACCCATTCCGTGAAAAACGGTGACGCGAAACCCCTGTTGGCGGAGCCTGTCGGCAAGTTCCTCGCCTCGCCTGGAAAACACGCGGACGGCCTGCTTTCCCATCGCGGCCCAGCGTTCCAGGGTCAAACCGACATAGTTGCCGCACGCAAAACCCGCCGCGTACGCAACCGCAAACATGGGTTTTTGCAAATTGCCGAGGACTTTTGAAACGGCAAACACCCAAATCAGGACCTCCAAAAAACCAAGGAGAGCGGCCCGCCCGCGCCGTCCCTGCGTGACCATCACGACGCGCAACGTCCCGAGTGAAACATCGCTCACCCGAGCCAAAAACACCACCAAACAACTGAGTAGAACCGAGTCCGGCATTCGTCGCCCACAAATACATCCGCAGTTTCGCCCGCAGATGCGTCCGAAGATACGCCAGATCGTGGGTTTTTTGTCGCCTCGCTCGTGGTATGGAAAACGGGGTTTGTTGCTGCCGCTCGGGTTGCGCTTTGCAAAGCATTTCTTGAGGAGAACGTAGTGTCCATCGATGAAGAACCGTACAAGCACCGCCCCCTGGAAAAGGAACCGCTGTTTGACAAGGAACCCGAGGCACCGAAGCCTCCTCCCAAACCGCGTGCGCCGCTTGTGGTGTCGGCAGAGGAGGTGCTTGCGTGTGCGCAGTGGGCCCGCCTCGACCCCTCGCCCGAGGAAGTGGAGGCGTTGCGGCAGGACCTTTCGGATGTGCTGGCGTTTGCGCGGTCGTTTGACGAGCTGGATTTCACGGATGTCCCAAAGACGAAGTACGGCGCGGCGTCTCCGTGTCCGTTGCGGGGAGACGTGGTGGAACCGCAGCGCGCGTTTTCGACGCTGCTCAACAATTCTCCGGCTTCGCAAGATCGGTTCTTGGTGGTGCCTGTTGTATTCGGTGGCGCAAGCGACAACAAAGACAAAAACGACGGCAACAGCGCCGACGGCAACAGAGACGGCAGCGATGACAACGCCGACAGCAACCAGACGGCGGAACAGGCGGATTGACCGATGGACGAACCAGAAAACGAACCGGCCAGCGAGCTGGCCAGCGAGCCGGAAGACGAACCGATAGATACGGAGCCGCTGACAGATCCGAGCGTCCCCTATGGTACGCCCCCTGAGCAACTCAACAGACCTCCAGAGCCCGCACGTCCTCCGTTTTCTTCGGTCGCGGATTTGGTCGCGAAAGTGCGGTCGCGCGAGATGTCTGCCGTCGAGGTGACGAATCTGTACCTCACCCGCCTCCAATACTACGAAGTCCGCTTGGGGGCGGTGGTCAGAATCACTCGAGAACAGGCGCTTGCAGCAGCCGAAGCGGTGGATGAAAAAATCCGGCAAGGGGCGGATGAGGAACTGTTTTTGGCCGGGGTTCCGGTGGTCGTGAAGGACAACCTGTGTACAGCAGATTGCCCCACAACCGCCGCGTCGAAGATCTTGGAGCATTTCGAGCCGGGCTACGACGCGACGGCGGTCGAACGGCTGCGGCGGGCGGGCGCGATTGTGATTGCGAAAGCGAGCCTGGACGAGTTTGGGATGGGTTCGTCGGGGGGATTTTCGACGCTGGGAAGTTGCCGCAATCCATGGCGGCTCTCGGACATGGCGGGGGGAAGTTCGGGGGGCTCGGCGGCGGCGGTGGCTGCGTCGCTGTGCATGCTCAGTTTGGGAACGGACACGGGAGGCTCGGTGCGTCAACCGGCGAGCTTTTGCGGTCTTGTGGGGCTGCGGCCCACGTATGGCCTCGTGTCGCGGTTTGGGGTGATTGCGCACGCCTGCTCGATGGATCAGGTGGGGCCGATGGGAAGATACGTGGAAGATGTCGCCCGAGCGATGCAGGTCCTGGGTGGCTACGACCCGCGCGACCCAACTTCTTTGGCGGTGGAACAGCCGGATTACTTGGCGGCGTGTGAAAAACCGCTGGTTCTGGACGACAAACCGGTGCGCATCGGTCTTCCGAAAGAAGCGCATGAAGCGATTTCCGATCCGCTGCTGCGCGACGTGTTCGAGACCGCGATTTCTCGTTTTGCAGACAACGGCGCAACGACGCAGTGGTTGTCGATGCCGATGGCCAAGCACGGCCTCGCGGCGTACCACTTGATAGCGGCGGTGGAAGCAGCCAGCAATTTGGCCCGGTATGACGGTGTGCGCTACGGGCGGCGCGCGTCACTTGCGGAACCGACCAGCGACGAGGAGGTGCTGTCTGCGCTCTACAAACGGTCGCGGCAAGAGGGTTTCGGGCCGGAAGTGCGGCGGCGAATCATTCTGGGGGCGTATTTGCGGCGTTTCGGCCACAAGGAGGATCTGTTTGGTCGAGCCTGCCAAGTGCGGACGCTGATTGCGCGGGAATTTGCGCAAGCGTTTGAACAATGCGATGTGCTGCTGCTGCCGACGGTGCCAATCATTGGGTTTGCGGTGGAAGACACCCCGAATGTCCCGCTGGAGTTGTATCAAACCGATGTGTTTACCGTCGGTGCCAGCTTGGCCGGCCTGCCTGCGCTGACGTTTATGGCGGGGGCCGTTCGCACCACCACGACGACGCCAACTTCGCCTGTGGGAATGCAGCTTATCGCGCCGCGTTTGCAGGAAACGCTGGTGCTGCGCGTCGCCGCTGTGTACCAACGGCTGACGACCTTTCACAAGTTGGAACCCAAGGACTACTTGGACAGCGAAGAGGACCCGTTTGGCGTATGAACAACAGCGTCGAATACGAACCGATCATCGGGCTTGAAATCCACGTCCGACTTCACACGCGCAGCAAGGCATTTTCGGGGGCCCCTTCCGAGTTTGGGGGGCGTCCCAATGACTACATAGACCCCTATTCCATCGGCGTGCCCGGTACGTTGCCGATTCCCAATCGCTTGGCTCTCGAATATGTGCTGCGGTTGGGGCTCGCGTGCGGATGTGCCATCGCACGGATGGGCGAGTTTGCGCGAAAACATTACTTCTACCCGGACCTGCCCAAGGGCTATCAAATCACCCAATCCGATGCTCCGTTGTGTGAAGGGGGACGCCTCGATTTTTTGTTTTGCGGCGAAAAACGCAGCGTTGGCTTGCTCCGCATTCATCTGGAAGAGGACGCGGGAAAAATGCTGCACGATCCCGTCCGCAACGTGTCCCTTCTGGATTTCAACCGAGCAGGAACACCGCTTGCGGAGATCGTCACACAGCCGGATCTTCGTTCTGCAAAGGAGGCTGCGGAGTGTCTTTCTGCGGTGCAGAAACTCGTCCGGTTTTTGCGAATTTCCGACGGAAACATGGAAGAGGGGTCTTTGCGGTGCGATGCCAATGTGTCCATTCGGCGCAAAGGAGAGACTTTGTTTTGCGAGCGAACGGAACTGAAAAATATCAACTCCTGCAAGCAAATGGAGCGCGCGATCGAGTCCGAAATCGGACGGCAAATCGACCTTGTGAATCGGGGCGAAACGGTGACAAAAGAAACGCGCCGCTGGGATGCAGAGCACGAAAGGTCCTTCCCCTCGCGAAAGAAAGAAGCAGAGACGGAATACGCCTATTTGCCGGACCCGGATTTGCCCCCCTTTGCCATCGATCCGATGTGGGTCCAGTCGATTGCTGCGGCACTTCCAGAAACGCCCATGCAGCGACGAGAACGATACATGAAACGGATGGGTCTGTCTGCCTACGATGCAAACCTCCTTTCGACAGACCCAGAGTTGGGAGCGTTTTTCGAGGCGACCTTGGTTTCGGCGGGCATACCCGAAAAAGGAGAGGCATCGGCGGAGGAAGACCGTCGCCGCGCGAAACTATGCGCGAATTGGCTCACGACGGAACTTTTGGGCGCGCTTGGCCAGCAAAACCGTCCGGTCGCGTGGTCGCCGGTCTCGGCGGAATCGCTCGGCGAGCTGGTTCGGTACATCGCCGACGGCAGAATCAACGGAAAACAGGGCAAAGAAGTGTTTGCCCACATGTACGAAAGTCGGCAAACTCCGACGGAAATCATCGAACGCCTTGGGCTTTGTCAAATCACGGACACGGCGGAACTGGCAACCGTCTGTCGTCGCGTGCTGGCTGAACCGACGATTGAAAAACAAATCCAAAAATACAAAACCAACCCGAAACTGCTCGGTTTTTTCGTCGGCCACGCGCTGTCGGAAACGCAAGGCAAGGCCAACCCTGAACGGTTGTCGGCAGTCATGCAGCAGCTTCTCGACGAGAAAACACGATGAACTTGGAAAAAAATCCTCCGCGCCTCATGTCTCCGCTTCGCGTGGACAAAGAAACCGGCGAACTTCTGCTCTTGGACCAACTCGCGCTTCCCACAAAAGAGATTTGGCGTCGCTGCGGGGATCATCATGCGGTGGCGTCTGCGATTCGCGACATGGTGGTGCGGGGTGCCCCCGCGATTGGCATCGCTGCTGCGTTCGGGGTGGCTTTGGGGGCCAAACACAGAGAACCCCTTTCGCAGGTCATCGAGACGCTGCGTGCGACGCGGCCCACGGCGGTGAACCTGTTTTGGGCACTGTCTCGGATGGAACGCCGAGCGCAAGAACGGATGCAGGAACAAGTGGATGCAGAGACGCTTGCGCGCACCCTATGGGAGGAAGCGCAGGCGATATGGGATGAGGATGTGGCGATGTGTTTGCGGATGTCGGAGCATGGCGCACCCCTTCTTCCGCCGGGAAGGGTTCTGACGCACTGCAACGCGGGTGGTTTGGCAACGGGAGGCTACGGGACGGCGCTGGGTGTGATTCGGACAGCGTTTTCACAAGGACGCATCCAAGCCGTGTTTGCCGACGAAACGAGACCCTTTTTGCAAGGTGCGCGGCTGACCGCGTATGAACTTCAGCAGGTCGGCGTTCCCGTCACGATTTTGTGCGACAACATGGCCGGTCATTTGATGGCGCGCGGTGAAATTCAAAGCATCGTCGTCGGTGCGGACCGCATCGCACGAAATGGGGATGTGGCGAACAAAATCGGAACGTACTCGCTGGCAGTCCTGGCGCATGCGCACGGAATCCCGTTTTTCGTCGCTGCGCCGCGTTCAACCCTCGATTTGCAGACGGCCACCGGCCAAGACATTCCCATCGAAGAACGCAGCACCGACGAAGTGTTGTCGATAGGTCCTGTGCGCCTCGGGCCGCTCGGCGTCTCGGCTCGGCATCCCGCGTTCGATGTGACGCCTGCCCGACTCGTAACAGCCATCATCACCGACGCTGGCGTGGCCCGCGCACCCTACGAAACAAGCCTGTCCGGTTTCCATCCATAAACTACTGCGGTGGGCGCAAGCGATGTCGGCGACAGTCCCCGGCACAAAGTGCGGGGGGTCGTGCTCACAGCCAGTAGGCTGCTCCGCTCGCCCGCCTTCGCCCATCCTCTTAACGTTTCTGGATGGGAACCGTCGTGTTTGCGTGGATGGGGAGTGTGACCTCGACCCGTAAGCTTCCGTTTTTGTCAAGTGAAATCGACGCATTCCCGTCCAGAAGGCGCGCTCGTTCGCTGATTCCACGCAAACCCTGCCCCCAAACGAGGGTCGGCGTGTTGGCCCGCCCGTCGTCGTACACCGCCAGCAGCAAGTGATCTTCTTCGACGCGAAGTTGTACCCAGGCTCGCTTGGCGTGCGCGTGTTTGGCCGTGTTCGTCAGCGACTCTTGCACGATGCGATAGCAGGCGGTTTCAAGCTGGGCCGACAGCGGCGGCAGTTCGTCCACCTCGCAAAACACAGAAAGACCCGTCGCCGCCGAGAAACTTTCGCAATGGCGATGGAGCGCCTCGGAAAGGCCCAAGTCGGACAAAGACAGCGGCGACAGCCGCTCCACGGACCGTCGAATGTCCATGAGAGCGTCGTCGAGCAGTTTGCTGAGATCGGCGAGGGCCGGATGTGCCTCGAGCGTCATGATTTTCAGACGCGCTGCCGTCAGAGCTTGCCCAACGCCGTCGTGCAATTCTCGAGCGATGCGCCGTCGGTCCTCTTCTTGCATCGCCAGCGCCAACTCAGCGAGCAGTCGTTCGATCCGTCGCTGTGCCGTCGAAACAGCAAACACAGGCAATACATACAGCAGCGCACCGACGAGCAATGACAAACCAGCAAACGAAAACCCAAGCCACAGCGTCGTGCGCAAAAGCGGTCCCATGTCGAGCGCGACGTACACCCTCGCCACCCGGTCGCCCTGTACGTGTGTGTCGGCCCGTCCCCACAGCGGACGGATCGGCAGCGGATCGGCAAAAACCGACACCGCTTGGTTGTCCGCGGTGCGAATCACCAAATGCCGTCCCGACAACAGGCCCTCCGACGCAAGGCGTTCTGTAAGTTTGGGTGTGTTGTACTGCCACAGCCCGTTTTGCTGCTCGATTTCGCTGCGCAAAAGTCCCGCAGTTTGCGTCGCGAAAGAGCGGGCTTCCAGCCACAATTCGTGCCGCTTGGCCAGGTAATATGCCGTCGGTGCGGACACCTGGATCACGATTGCCGTGAGCACGGTCAGCAGCAACATCCTGCGTCGAAACCATCGAGTCAAATCGAACGGAATCACGGCGCGGGTTCCGAGCGAGGCACGTATCCGATGGAGGCAAACCGCTTTTGGATGTTTGCGTCTGTGATGAAGCGCAAAAACGGCTCGACGCGGGCCCGTCGGTCTTTGCGAAACACAAAACACAGCTCGCGAGTCGGTGCCACACCGCCGGCCAAAATCGTTTCCACCGTCGGAGAAATGCCGTCGATCCGCATCATTTTGAGCGGGAGCTGTTCGGCCACAAGAAAACTCATCGAAAACACACCGACGCTGCCCGGCGTGGAGGCGAGCGCCTGCGCCATCGCGCTATCGCTGTACAGCACGCGCCACCTTTTTTGCCGATAGGCTTCTTCGCGTGCGTTTCGAAGTCCGGGCGCGACGCCATCGAGGGCAGCATGGGCGGATTCCGCGCGGTCGCGAAGCAGCGGAACAAGCCAATTTCCGTCGGGGAGCATCCGGCGTTCGCCTTCAAACAGTGCCGGGAGCTCGCGGCTGGAAAAACCGGCCAGCGGAACCAATGGATGCGCGGCAAACCCGACGACATCTTGACCCACCACGACTCGACCGAGCCCGAGCCGTGCCTCGTCGTCGGTCCATGCTCGCGACACCATCCCCAGGTCTATCGCCCCGTCATAAGCTGCCCGAATCCCGCCGCCGGAACCCATTCCCTCCTCGACGACGATCTGGGGTTGGCCGCCGGTTTCGCCCCACCACGTTGAAAGTCGTTTCGCAAGCGGCACCATCGCGCCGGTTCCGGCCAAACGAAGCGTGCCTTGTCGTTCCACAAACGGTTTTGACAAAGCCACAGGCGGAGGCGGCAAGTCACCCGCACACCCGAAAAAGCATAGTGCATATAGTAAAATATAAATCCTCATAAAACAATAAACCGAATCAAAATAACCGATACAAAGCGCAGAAACTAGTCGCGAAGAGAAAAGGGGGAAAAATTTGTGTTTCTATCATAGAAATCCTCTTTCTCGGCGCGTTTCAAGAAATTGACCGTCATGTATGTAAATGGTGTCAGCAAAACTTCAACAGAAACCTTGAAAAGCCAATTAAACAACAGAATTTTCATCAACTCGCTCGTTTTCCAAATACCCAAAAAGGCGATTGGATAAAAAATCAAACTATCCAAGGCCTGACCAACGACGGTGGAACCGATGGTTCGAGACCACAAATGGCGACCTTCCGTCAGAACTTTCATTTTGGTCAATACAAACGAATTGGCAAAGTCTCCGACCCAAAACGCGAGCATAGAGCCTCCAACAATGCGCCAAGTTCCTCCGAATAGCAGTTCAAGCGCGGGTTGATAGATTTGATTGAAAGGCTCATTTGGATTCGGCGGTAGCCAAATAACGACCTGCGCCATAAACGCAGAGAAAGCCAAAGCAAGAAAACCAGCCCAAATCACTTTTCTGGCTCGAGCATATCCATATACCTCTGAGAGAACATCACCAAATACATAACTAATTGGAAAGAAGATATTTCCTGCACCGAACGTAATTCCAGCGATGGAACAACTTTTTGCTGGGCCAATTAAATTGCTACATAAAAGAACGGCAACAAATCCGCCTAACAGCAAATCATAATATCGATAATTCCGACGTTTCCCAGGAGTATTCATGAACAACGGCTCTATTGTGATTTTGTGGGGGACGAAAGGAGCTGTGAGTCGGTGCGATAGAGCTGGCTTAGCTCGATGTAATGGTCGGCGGACAGCTCGATCCAGCGCAGCTCCTCGTCGGTCAGCGGTCTTTTGACGCGGCCTGGCGAACCGACGACCAATTGTCCGGGAGGAATGTGGGTTCCGGGCGTGAGCAGCGCGCCTGCGCCGATGATGCAGCGTTCGCCGACCGATACCTCGTCGAGAATCGTGGCACCCATGCCGATGATGGCGTGGCCAGCGATGGTGCAACCGTGAATGGTGACGGAATGCCCGACGGTCACGCGGTCGCCGATGATGGCGGGAAAACGACCGTGGGTGACATGGACGCAGGTGTTGTCCTGGATGGACGTTTCGCTTCCGATGCGAACGTAGTGAACGTCCCCGCGCAAAACGGCGGAAAACCAGACGGAAGACCGCGCGCCGACTTGGACATCACCGACGAGGGTTGCGTTGTCGGCCAAAAAAACGGTCTCGTCGAATTGGGGGGACAGGCCTTTGAAGCTGCGAAGGATGGACATGCGAAAATCCGGTGCGTTTTTCGCAAGCTATCGCAAAACGAAGACGGCGCGTGGTGGAAAAACGCGACGGAACTTCACGGCTCCGACGAAGAGGGCGGCACAGAAGGAAGGGAGAGGCTTCTCGTCAGTGTTTTGGGTGGGACGTTGGTCGCGCGGTCGCTCCCGTCGCCCGTGCGTGAAACAAGCCGCATGGTGGGCCGGATGGCAAGGCCACGATCGACGATGGGCACGGTCGCTTGCGCTTTGGCAAGCTCGACGAAACGGGCTTGAGAGCGCAGCGTCTGTTCTTGGGGCATGGGTTGTACGCGCTCGTAGCTGCCGTCTTTGCGGAGCTTTCGGACGCGCAGGTTGTCGCAGAGGGAAATCTGCAAAATTTCCTCGACGATTCTGGCGCGCAATTTCGGGTCCTCGACGGGAAACATGACTTCGACGCGACGCTGAAAATTGCGGTTCATCCAATCTGCGGACGAGACGTACACATCGCGTTTTCCGTCGGATTCAAAGTAAAAAATGCGGCTGTGTTCCAAAAAGCGATCGACGATCGAGACGACGCGGATGTTGTCGCTGAAACCGGGCACGTCGGGGCGCAGACAACAGACGCCACGGACCAGCAAATCGATTTGAACGCCAGCCTGCGATGCGCGGTACAGGGCTTTGATCACGTCGCGTTCGGAAAGCGCATTCATTTTGGCGATGATGCGGGCGGAGCGTCCGGCGCGAGCGTTTTGGGCTTCGGCGTCGATGTGTTCGAGGATTCTTTCGCGCAGACCAAGCGGTGCGATGACAAAACGATGCCATTTGGGAGGTTGCGAGTAGCCGGTCAGCATGTTGAACAAGGCACTCGCGTCGATGCCGAATTCCTCGCGGCAGGTGAAAAACGAAAGGTCGGTGTAGACCTTGGCGGTTTGGGAATTGTAATTTCCCGTCGAGAGATGGACGTATCGGCGGATGCTTCCGCCCTCTCGACGAACGACGAGAGCGACTTTGCAGTGGGTTTTGAGGCCCATGAGGCCATACACGACGTGAACGCCGGCTTCTTCGAGTTTGCGCGCCCAGACGATGTTATTTTCTTCGTCGAAACGCGCTTTTAGCTCGACGAGAGCGGTCACCTGTTTGCCCAGTTCGGCTGCACGGACCAGCGCAGCGACGATCGGCGAATTTCCCGACGTGCGATACAGCGTCGCTTTCATAGCCAAGACGTTGGGGTCCTCGGCGGCTTCCTCGATGAAATCGACGACACTCTCGAAGGATTCATAGGGTTGGTGGAGCAAAATGTCGCCTTGCACGATCGCCTCGAACATTGTGCTGGCGTCTTGAAGCCGCGACGGGACTTTGGGAACGAACGGCTCGTCGTACAGGTCGCGCACTTCGCGAGCGGGGCTTTTCGCGTACACCTCCATGAGGTCGGCCAGATTGAGCGGCCCAGCGACGGGAAAAACATCCTGTCCAGAGAGTTCCAGCTCACCTTCGAGAAAGCGCCGGACAGAGAGATCCATGCCTGCGTGGCAATCCATCCTGACGGCGGGTTGTCGGTCTCGACGGCGGACCTCTTTTTGAATCGTTTGCAACAAATCCATCGACTCGTCCTCGTCGATGGTCATGTCGAAATTGCGCAGCACCCGAAAAGGCCAACAGCCCAGCACTTTTGCGCCGGGAAACAAATCGGCGACATGCAACGAAATGACATCCTCGAGGCACACAAACGCGCGACGCGGGCTGGACGCCGGAATTTCGATGAGGCGGCTGAACACGCTCGGCACCTGCATCACCGCAAAACTGGCCTCCTGGCCTCTCAGACCGGGCGTGCCGCGTTGGAGCAAAATCGCCAAATTCAGCGTCTTGTTCCGCACATTCGGGAACGGATGGCCAGGATCGACGGCGAGCGGTGTAAGTGCGGGGTACACCTGTGCGTTGAAGTAGTTGTACGCAAACCGCCGCTGATCGAGATCAAGCTCACCGACGGAAAGGATGTCGATTCCGACCTGATGCAAACAGGGTTGGAGGTCCTTTTGCCACAGCCGGTACAGGTCAGACACCATTTTTTGAGCACGCTGTCCGACGCGGCCTAGCACATCTTGCGGAAGCATTCCGTCGGGGCCCGTTTCGATCAGGCCCGAGGCAATTTGCTGTTTGGTCCCAGCGACGCGAACCATGAAAAATTCGTCGAGGTTGGAACACATGATGCTCAGGAATTTCACTCGTTCGAGCAGGGGCACCGTTGGATCGGAGGCCTCGTCGAGAACACGCTGGTTGAACTCGAGCCAAGACAACTCGCGGTTCAAGAACAGACTCGGATCGTCGAGACCTCCCGTATCGGGCGAACTGAGCGACGAACCTGGGGTTTGCGGACTCACCTGACTGGGTGCTTGTGGAACCGTCATGATTTCACGGGCGGGTCGAGGGTTTAGGTGCGCTTAGGTTCTCAGGGTATCACGGTGGCTGTGACGGGCTGATAGAATGCGACGGCATGAACCGACCCACTGATTCCCAAACGGCGTTGGAGCTGTCTCTTTCGTTCGATGACGTGTTGCTGTTGCCGATGCACTCGACGATTTTGCCCACAGAGTGCGATGTGGCGACGAAGCTTGGGCGGTTGCGCTTGCGCATTCCGGTGATGTCGTCGGCGATGGATACGGTGACGGAAGCTCAGACGGCCATCGCGATGGCGCTGATTGGGGGAATCGGGGTGCTGCATCGCAACTGTTCGCACGAAGAACAAGCCAAGATGGTCCGTCGGGTGAAGAAGTTTCAACACGCGGTGATCTCGAATCCGATCACGGTGCGTCCGTCGATGAGCATCGGCGAAGTACACCGCCTGATCGAGGAAACGTGCGTCACAGGTTTTCCCGTCGTGGACGACCAGGGCATTTTGGTGGGCATGTGTACGGGGCGGGACATTCGGTATGTGACGAGCCACTCGACGCTGGTCAGCGAAGTCATGAGCACACCGGCCCGCTCGTTGCCGATGGGTGCGACACGCAGCGAGGCGGAGGACTTTTTCCGTCGGTACAAATTGGAAAAACTGCCGTTGGTGGACGCGCAGGGTCGATTGGGTGGGCTGATTACGTCGAGAGATTGGCGGGAAGCCCAAAGTCATCCCGACGCGGTGCGCGACGAGCAGGGCAGTTTGATGGTGGCCGCAGCGATTGGCGTCGGAGAGGAAGCCCTGGAACGAGCCGCCGCGCAGGTTGAGGCTGGCGTCGATATGTTGGTGGTGGACTCGGCGCACGGACACAGCGAGCGGGTGCTCGAGACGGTACGGGCGCTCAAAAAGCGTTTTTCCAAGCTTCTGGTGACGGGCGGAAACGTGGCGACGGCACAGGGCGCGTTGGCACTTGCCGAGGCGGGTGCCGATGTCGTGAAAGTGGGAATGGGCCCCGGTTCGATTTGCACAACACGGGTCGTGAGCGGCGTCGGAGTGGCCCAGTTTTCAGCGATTTTGGAAGTCACGCGGGCACTGCGACATGCGTGGCCCGAGGTGGCGATCGTCGCCGACGGTGGCATTCGCTATTCCGGGGATGTGACGAAGGCGCTGGCCGCTGGTGCGGATGCCGTGATGATCGGTGGTTTGTTTGCGGGCACCGACGAAGCGCCAGGCGAACTCGTGCTGTATCAGGGACGATCGTACAAAACGTACCGAGGGATGGGTTCGCTCGCGGCGATGAAAAAGGGCAGCCGTGATCGATACGGTCAATCGAACATCACCGAGGTCGCCAAACTGGTTCCCGAGGGAGTCGAGGCGCGTGTTCCGTATCGAGGCCCGCTCGGAAGCGTGGTCGCGCAATTGATCGGCGGTTTGCGTTCCGGCATGGGATATCTGGGCGCGGCGAACCTTCGAGAGTTGCAAACACGCGCTCACTTCCGTCGCATCACCGCGTTTGGACTGCGCGAAAGCCACGTTCACGATGTCACCATCACCGCCGAGTCCCCGAACTATTCGGGCACATTCGAGGAGTAGGAACACGAGACATGATTTGTGTGCTCGATTTCGGTTCGCAGTACACCCAGCTCATCGCGCGTCGGCTGCGCAGCCAGGGTTTTTTCACCGAGGTTCTGCCAGGAAATACCGCTGCATCGTCGGTGGCCAGGCGCAATCCAAACGGCATCATCTTGTCGGGGTCGCCGCACAGCGTCGGAAAAGGGTTCGATCCAGACCCGGATGTGTTGTCGCTAGATGCGCCGGTGCTGGGTTTGTGTTTTGGGTATCAATTTTTGGCGCATCACCTGGGCGGGAAAGTCGAACCGGCGACGCATCGCGAATATGGTTCTGCGATGGTGCAAAAGACCACATCGGGTCGAAAAGACCCTCTTTTGGCGCGGATGTCGCATACGACGCAAGTGTTCATGAGCCACGGGGATTCCGTCGTCGAACTTCCCGACGGTGCCGAGTTGACTTTGGAATCGGCGGGAAAACCGGCGGGGTTTGCGATTCCGTCGAAAAAACTGTGGGGTCTGCAATTTCATCCCGAGGTCTATCACACGCCCGAGGGGAAACTGATTCTGGAGGCGTTTGCTCGCGACATTTGTGGTCTTTTGCCCGACTGGAATTTGCGCGCCGAATTGGGAGATGTGAAAGACAGGCTCCGGCGAGAACTTGTGGGTGTCGCGGAGGTGGTATGCGCAGTGTCGGGTGGTGTGGATTCGACGGTGCTGGCGGTGCTGTTGTCTTCGGTGTGCAAAGTCCGCGCGCTGTTTGTGGACCACGGTTTTTTGCGGGCTTACGACGTGCGAAACCTGCGGCGCGTGTTCCAGCATTTTCCGAACATCTCGCTCGAAGTCGTCGATGCGCAGGAGCGTTTCTGGTCGGCGCTCGACGGAGTAAGCGATCCAGAAACGAAGCGGCTCACCATCGGGCGGTTGTTCGTCAAGACGTTTGCCGAACACGTCGGTGAGCGTCACTTTACGCATTTGGCTCAAGGGACGATTTATTCCGATGTGATTGAATCTGCCGCCGTCGCTCACGGAAGGGCTGGGCACATCAAGAGCCATCACAACGTCGGGGGATTTCCGCAAGATGCGCGCGTCAAACTCGTCGAGCCGCTTCGGCCTTTTTTCAAGGATGAGGTCCGCGAAATGGGCGCGCTGCTCGGGATCGACAGCGACATTTTGCATCAGCATCCTTTTCCGGGGCCGGGCCTTGCGATTCGCTGCGTCGGTGAACTCACTCGGGAACGGGTGGACATTTTGCGCCGCGCCGACGAGGTTTTTCACGAAGAACTGCTTCGTCGAGACATGTACTTGCGCACTTGGCAGGCGTTCGTGGCGCTTTTGCCGGTTCGTTCCGTCGGTGTGATGGGAGACAGTCGTAGTTATGAACACGCGCTGGCCATTCGCGCCGTATCGTCGGTGGATGCGATGACGGCAGAGGTCACGCCGTTTTCGATCGACGAACTTTTGCCCATCGCGTCGCGGCTCATCAATGAAGTGCGAGGCATCAACCGCGTCGTGTACGACCTGACGAGCAAACCGCCAGGCACGATCGAATGGGAGTGAAAAATTTGCGGCACTCGGCAAGCGGTGTTACCGGACGGCATGCCGATGGAGTCCTCGAACGTCGTTTCTTTTTTGGGGTCGTGTGAACTGCAAACGGTTTCCGCGTCCTCGCAAACCGTTTCAACCGCAACGCATGTTGTGGATCGGCCAGAACGTCGGCTGCGAAAAGCGCTTCGGGCAGCGCAGCAGGACGGCGATCTGGTGGAACAGGCTGCGTGTTGTCTGCGATTGGGGGACATGCTGCTGGCGCGTGGCCAAAGCGAAACGGCGGGTGTGCTGTACCGCAAGGCGCTCAAGCTGTCACAGGCCGTCCACGCGCAACGTCAAGCTGCGGCGCGTCAGGAATCGCCTATGCGCACGACACAAGTTCTCTCCAGCGATCGAGCAGAACCTTGACTGCGGTTTGGGGGCGTTTTGGTGAAAAGACGCGGTCCACTTCGTATCGGGTGTGAAGCTGCTCCAGATCGGTCCAGACATCGACGCTCAGGCCCGCCATGAATGCGGCACCCAGCGCGGTGCTCTCGACCCATTTTGAGCGGATGATATCGACGCCCAGAAAATCCGCCTGGGTTTGCATGAGCAGGTCGTTCTGAGACGCACCTCCGTCCACACGCAAACTGCGCAAAGTCACGCCAGAATCCGTAGACATCGCCGATAGCAAATCGCAATTTTGTAGCGCGATTCCCTCGAGAGCAGCGCGTGCGAGATGGGCCTTTTTCGTGCCGCGTGTCACACCCGAAATCAAACCGCGCGCAGACGGACGCCAGTGAGGCGCTCCCAAACCGGTCAGTGCCGGGACGATCATCACGCCGCCACTGTCGGGGACCGAACGCGCAAGCGACTCAATTTCCGAGGCTGTCGAGATGATTCCAAGCTCGTCACGAAGCCACTGCACAAGCGCGCCAGCCACAAACGCGCTGCCTTCCAGGGCGTACACGAACTCGTGTCGCGGTTTGCTCATTTGCCACGCCACCGTCGAAAGCAGGCCGTGTTTCGAGGTGACAACGTCCTTTCCCACATTCATGAGCAAAAACGCCCCGGTACCAAAAGTGCATTTGGCATCGCCAGGCTCGTGGCACATCTGCCCGAACAGCGCGGCTTGTTGATCGCCCGCGATGGCAGTGATCGGAATCCCATCGGGCAGACCGGGCACATTGCGCGTCGTACAGCACGTTCCTTGCGACGGCACAACCGTCGGCAAAAACACGCTCGGAACCCCCACTAGGTCACAGAGCTGCTCGTCAAAACGCCGTTCGCGCAGGTTGAACAGCAGCGTTCGGGAAGCGTTCGACGGGTCGGTGATCCAAACTGCACCGCCGCTCAGTCGGTACAGCAGAAACGTGTCGATCGTGCCAAACCGAATTTCCCCCATTCCCGCCATCCGACCGATGAGCGGCACGGATTCCATCAGCCAGCGCATTTTGGTCGCCGAAAAGTACGGATCGACGACCAGCCCGGTTCGGTGCCGCAGGATCTCGCCTTTCCCCGAGTTCACCAACTCTTGACAGAGCTGCGCCGTGCGTCGGTCTTGCCACACAATCGCGTTGTAGAGCAGATTCCCCTTCAGATCCACGCACACCGTGGTTTCGCGCTGGTTCGTGATGCCGATCGCCGCGATGTCGTTGGGATCGATCCCGGATTCCGAGACCGCCTGCGAAAGCGCCGCCAGCACCGATTGCCAAATCGCTTCCGGTGCGTGTTCGACCCACCCCGTTTCGGGAAAAATCTGCGGAAATTCCCGATACCCGCGCGCCAGGATGCGCATGTCCTCGCCCACGACCACCACCGTCGATCCAGTCGTCCCCTGATCAATTCCCAAAACGTAGCGCGACATCACCGATTCCTTTCCGCTTTGCAAAGCGAGCTGTTCAGACCGAGATCGTTCGGTCTTTCCACGTCAACGACCGGCCCAGTGCGGCTCGGTACGCGGAGTTGCACAAAATGTAGCCCGTGACCACACCCCCCAAGGCTCGAAAACCGCGCGGCGTCACGTCGTAATTCCAAAACAGAGAACCCCGAGCCAACGCATCAAAACCGTAGGCCACCGCCGCCCACAGCAACCACGCAGGCCACGGATGTCCCGTCGCACGCCAAACCAACGCCCACACGCACGCACAGGTCGGCAGCGCAAACACCACCGCCAACATCAGCGCGAACAGCGGTGCCAAAAAGCGCGTCTGTCCCAGCACAACATGGAAGTTTTTGCTCCAGCCTGCGACAAGCGATCGCAGGTTGTCGTACATCCGCAATTTCACAAATTCGGTGCCGTGTGCGACGCAAAGCCCCAGTCGTTTTTCCTTCACAAGCTGAGCCAGCCGCAAATCTTCAATCACTTCGCGCGCCACCGCTTGATGCCCACCCAGCGCGTCGTATGCGTCTTTGCGAAACAGCATGAACGGGCCAAAACCGGCGGCCTCTTTTCTGTCGGGATCGTTGGTCTTGACCGGATCGAGCAAACCGCACAGCAAAAGACCGATGACCGGCTGCGTTGCGCGTTCCCAAAAACTGAGCGCCACCAATTCCGGCATCACCGTCGTCAGCCCCGCTCGTTTTTCTTCCGCGAGACCGACTGCCCGGCTGACCGCACTTGGTGTCAGCCGCACGTCTGCATCGACGAACAACACGTAATCTGCGCTTGCGCCTCGCACGCCATGATGAACCGCGTGCGGTTTCCCAAGCCAACCCGGCGACAGAGGCGGAGGCTGCACGACCGACAGCCGCGCGTCCCGTTTCGCCCAAACTGCTGCAATCTGGCCCGTCGAGTCCGTCGAATGATCGTCCACCACACGCACCGTCAGCGCCGGATAGTCCTGCGACAGAATCGACGCCACGCAGTCCTCCAGATTGTTTTCCTCGTTGCGCGCCGGAACCACCACCAGCACTGACGGCACCGCCGGCACCGATGTCTGGGAGGGACCCGTTTGCATGGGCTTGGCCAAAGACAGCCTTGGCGAGCGCAGCCGATTCGCCCACAGCAAAAACGCGAGGCCGAAGTGACAAAACGCAACAAAACCGAGCAAGACAACCATCGCAGGCAAACTACCACAGCCACGGCCTGCCAAAAGAAGTCGCGGGGTTTGCGGAAAGGCTTGCTTTGCGCCCACGCCTTTGTGCAAATCGCTTTGGGTCGGCCAAAATCAGGTCACAAGCGACAACACGTCACAGTTTGTGAGGAGACATTCGATGGGAACACTCAGCAGCGTTCTGCTTTTGCTTCTGGCGGCTCTCGCCAACGCCGATCGGTTCGGGACGTGGTGGCCCGCGTCGCGGTTTTGGCTGGCTGCGCTGTCGCCTCTGTCCGGTTTGTTGGGCGTCTTCGCTGTCGTGACCGGTGTCTTCACCATCATCGAGATGGCCGCGTACCTGGGTTTTGTTCGCATCGCGCCCGTTGTGTACGTCGGTTTTCTGCTCGGCGGTGTGTTGTCGCTTTTTCTGGGTCTGCGTTTTGGGTACGCGACGTTTTTGTCGTGGTTTGGCGGCAGGCTTTCCCCTGGCCTCCGACAACACTGCGACGACGCGCAGGCCTTGCTCATCCGCAACGAAAGTACCCTGGGTTATCTGGGCCTGGCCGCAGGTCTCTTCTGTCTCCTCCTCAACCTATTCACCTGACCCACGCCCCTGCGGGCATTTACGGCGTGAGCAGGAAGGATTGGATTGGGGGGTGGCGGTTCAGGTGTTGGCGTTGGAAGGGACAGGCGCGTTTGTGGGGCTCGATCGGGTGCGCGCTCAAAAGAACACACAGGCGGTTGCCTGGTGAAAGCTGTGGCACGCGCACATACGAATCGCCATTGGGAATCCGCACTTCGCCCGGCCCAAACGGCCCGCTTCCCGACGGCGTTTCGTACACGCTGTCCATCACTTGCCCGCGTCTTTGAAACACGTACACATACGCCGCCTGCTCCAAATGCAGCCGCAGCGCCATGACCTGCCCCGAAGCGAGCGGCATCGTCTGGGGCGTGTCATATCCCCGTTCATCCGCCGTCAACACGTCCGGCGTCAAATTCGCAAAATTCCCGCCTCGATACGGAGGCGTCGTGACACACCCCGAAACAAGCATGGCCCCCAAGGCCAACCCCAAACCGAGAAACTGACGCAATGCGAACCCCCTTTGTTGCAGGATATCAAGCCCCTGAAATTACGGCGCGCTCGAACACGTTTTGGCGGGTTTGGGGGTACACACGTCCGTCGGCAGCGGCAAACCGGCTTGGCGGTCGTCAAAGAACTTGAGCACATCGTCCACAGAGTGCGTGATCGTGCCCACATGGTCCGCCCCCAAACACTGCAAGTAGTGAATCGGAATCCCCTGACTGCACCACTTGGCGCTCACCGGATCGTTGGCCGGAGGCGGCACCGTCGTGTCTTTGTCTCCCGTCACATACAAAAGAGGCACCTTCGGATTCAGGCTCGGCCCCATCGTGGCCGGATTGTTGTAATAGAGCCAGCAGCTCCACGGGTCCACCTTTTTGCTCTCTAGCAGCGCCGACAAAAACGTCGGTGTAAACACCTGCGCTGGGTCTTTTACCGACTTGATCGGGTCGGTGTACGTCGAGACGCAGTAGTTTTTCATCTGTGTGAGCGCCGTTCCGTTCCACGGCGACACAAGCGCGCTGTTCACCTGGCTTTTGTCGTAATAGTCCGCCCACGCATACGCGATGGCCTGTCCCAGGTTGTAAGTCGGGGCCGTGCCTCCGAAGTTGAGCTTTGCGCTTTGCGACAAATCGGACGGCGGCGACACCGCAGCCGCAGCCTTGACGGTAAATTCCGGGGCATAGACAGGTTGCAGCGCCGTCACATATTCCACCGCTTGCGCCCCTTGCGAGTGGCCCCACACGTACAGGTCACTCGACGCTGTGATCGATTCCGCCTTTACGTACTTCTGCGCCGCCCGCGCCGCGTCCAAAGACACCAGCGCCGTCGGTTCCATCAGCAAATACGGCGTGACCGTCGTCGAGGCTTGCCCCAAACTCCGCATGTTCAGGTAATCGGGGAACACCGCCACGTATCCAGCCGACGCCGCCAAGATCGAAAACACCGTCATCGGGGCCGTCAAATCCCCTTTGCTCGCCGACGGAGCGCAGTTGTCCGTGTACCCCAGCGTCGGATGCAAAAACAGAAGAATCGGGAACGTCTTGCCCGTCGATTTCGGCCACGACACCATCGCTGTCGCATCCACAAGCTGCCCTCGGTCCTGCGTCCGGTATCGAATCGTTGCTGTATGTACGTCGTAATTCACCGCGTGATGCACATTCAGTTGCGACCCCAAAAACGCCACCAGTTTTAGCCCCTCGATCACGAACTTGTACGTCGGCAAAAGGTTCCGAGAATCGCTCAGCACCGAGCCCACTTGCGCGCTCGGCTGCCATGTATACGGCGTCTGCCCGCAAATCGCCGGACTTTGCGGATTCCAAGCCGGGTAGGGCGGGGCCAAGTCCTCCGTTGGGCCACCCATGTCTCCGACCCCGGCCATATCGGGATTGTCGTCCCCATTGGTTGATGTCCCGTCGCAACCGAAAGCCATACACAAAGCCAACGCGAAACCCGCAAAACGTCTGTGTGTCATCGGTCCCCCCAAAGTGAACCCCCATGTTATCACCCCGAGTCCCGCCAAACCCCGCGCGCAACGCCCGCCCAGCCCGCCAAAACCCGCCCAAATCCAAAAGCACTGCGGTACGAACGGTGTTCACCAAAACCCGACCGTTGATCCCGGCGGGTACGCCGCGTGTTGCCCAGCCCAAACCGCTGAGCCCTGCGGTACGCTCCGATTTGCTGAACCCAAACCGCTGAGCCCTGCGGTACACCCCGTTTGGACCAAACCCGATCGCCAGAGCCCTGCGGTACGCCCCGATTTGCCCAGCCCAAACCGCTGCTCCCGGCGGGTGCGCCGCGTGTTGCCGAAACCAAACCGCTGCTCCCGGCGGGACACCCCTCCCCAAG
>DAOLIT010000090.1:0-18087 GCA_035328405.1 Pseudomonadota bacterium
CCGCAGCGGAAGGGTGCCTCACCGCAGCGGAAGGATGCCTCCCCGCAGCGGAAGGGTGCCTCACCGCAGCGGAAGGGTGCCTCACCGCAGCGGAAGGATGCCTCCCCGCAGCGGAAGGATGCTTCCCCGCAGCGGTAGGATGCCTCACCGCAGCGGAAGGGTGCCTCCCCGCATGGGAACAGGGCATCCCCGCATGGGAACAGGGCATCCCCGCAGTTGAAAGTGGTGAACCCGAACTTGGGAAAGGTGAACCTGGACGCAGGACGGCTGACTGTGCCTAGCCGATGACCGAGAGGCAGTCGAAAAGGACGTTGACCTTGGCTTTGCTGTCAGCCTGCACGGTCGAGCACGCATCGGGACACAGGTAGATGCGGCCCTTGTCGATGTAGAAGGAATTGGGAGCACAGACCCCCGCGCCGGCCACTTGTTTGAAGGTGGTGGGCGCTCCAACGCCGCCGGGCGTGTATTCCACGAGCACTGAACTCGGGTCGATTTGTTGGCCGGGAGGAGGTGCGGGAAGCGCAAAATCACAGGCGACCTTGGCCCCCGACACGACGCCTGCGGCAACGACGGTGAAGACCGCATCAAAGCTCGCGTATTCGCAAATCGGAAAACGGAGTCCACCGGTCAAGATGGAAAGCCGCTGGTATTCCAAACCAGGAGCGACCGCGCCCCCGCCTTTGGTGCAAACGGTGTTCTGAATGGGGTCAGCGGGCTGCCAAGGCGTGGTCGCAGGGTTGTTTTGCTTGAGCCCAGCGATGGTGTGCCACCTGTAATTGCGGTTTGCGGCGGTGCCAAATTGCTTGGGCAGTTTGGCGAGGAGCTGTTTGTCAAAATCTGTCTCGGTTAGGTCCGAGCGGTCGTCGGTGATTTCGATAAAGACCTTGTACGCATCCTCGCGAAGCCAGCTTTGCCAGCCGGTCGGGGCCAAGTTGTACTGGTCGCGCTCTTTTCCATCAATGGAACCCAAGATGCGGCGGAATGAATCCCAGCTTTCGACCTCGATGCTGTAGTGATAAAAGCGCGGCGGGTTGTTGCCGGGCTGCGGCGGCATCGGGCTGCACGTCGCGTGTTTGGACAGGGGAGCGGAAACGCAGACCGACTGGCGAGTGCGCGCGTCCCCGTGGCTTGTGACCATGATGACGCGATAGTCGAGGCCGCTTTTGCCGATGATGTCGGCGAAGTTTTTGTTGATGTTGTTTTGGACGGACAAAATCTCGTCGGTCATGCTGCCGGAGTTGTCGATCACGAAGATGACGTCCACCGGCTTCTTCTCGAGGGTCGCTTCGGCTCGCACTTCGGCACAGGCAGCGTCACGGTCACGTTTTTTGGCGAAATCCAGCCCCTTCAAATCGTACCGGAAATGCCCATCTCCTCCGTCGATGAGATCGTCGTCCACATCCACATCAAGACGAGCTTCGTTGCACGACAGCGGCAGTGCAAAAAGACAGGCGAACAGCGAGTACTTCAACGTACGCATGACGGACCTCCAAGTTCAGACGAGAGAGAGAAACGAACATCGATGCGACGAGGAACCTTGTAAGGTGCCAGGTTTTTGGCGCAGTGGTCGATGAGGTCCTCGGCGCGACATCGGCCAGACACGACGACGTTGGCGACGATCATGGTGCTGCCGTGCTCATCGGCGAACAATTTGGCTTGGGCCGATTTGACCTTGGGGAAGGATTCGAGACAGCCTTCGACTTCCCCCAACGCGACACGCTTGCCTTCGACTTTGACCAAATCGTCTTCGCGCCCGAACAACGTGAGCCGATGCGTGCGATCGATTTGCCCCAAATCTCCGGTTCGCAAAAAACCGTCGGCGTCGAAACCTCCGATGCGCACGGGGCGAGACTCAGAGGTTCTGCCGTGCTCGCCACTCGATGAACCGGCTGAAAGGTGCGACATGGGTCCCACCGAATGCAGCGCAACGGCTTTTGAGCGAACCCAGACGGAAGACTGGCCGTTTTCGTCCGGTTCTCCGAGTTTGAGTTCGACGCCCGAAATCGGTTTCCCGACCGTCTCTGGCATCATGCCTTTCCGGTCCAGGCTGATCGCACCGGCTTCGGTCGTGTGATAGATCGGCAACGTGCGGATGCCGTACCGCTGTCGAAATTCGTCGGCAATCTGTTGGGGCAGCTTTGAACCGGTCGCCAGAAAACGCGCAAAACGTGTTTTGAGCGGCCTGGCTGTCGGCATTTTCGACAAAGCGGCAAAAATCGGGGCGGTCGCGGGCAGAAAGTCGATTTCCTGTTCGCGCAGCAGTTTCGCAATGCGCTTGGCCGACATTTCGTCTTCCAGAAACAAGGTCGCTCCGTAGCGCAGCGCCAGACATAGCCCCAAGTCGAAGCCATAAGCTGAATACAGCGGCATCGTCAAAAGAATCTTGGCGGTCTCGTTCACATCCAGGCTCGCGGCCAGGTTTTCGCAGTTCGCGTCGAGGTTTTCGGAAGTGCGCAGAACGCCTTTGGGATCGCCTGACGTGTCCGCGGTCAGCAACACGACCTCGGCGTTGCCGTTCGGGGGATCGACTTGCTTGTAGATCGAACAAGTCAGCAGCGTTCCTTGCAGGCGACGGCGACTTTCAGGTTCCAGTCGCGTTTCTTTTCGAGTCCGCACGACCAGCGTTTGGCTGGAGGGAAGCTCGTTGCCTCCTCGAGGCCGCGTGACCAGGGCTCGCAAGGGTGCGTGTTCCAAAAAGAGCGTCAGATCGCGCACACCGGTCGTTGGATCAAGCGGAACAACCACCGCTCCCAATCGAGACAGTGCAAGCGCCAAAATGGCGAAATCGGGCACGTTGCCGAGCATCAACCCGACCCAATGACCTTTTTCAATTCCCATCGAGGCCAGTTCTTGTGCGCGGCGCTCGACACGGTGCTGCATGCCTCTCCACGACAAGTAGGTGTCGCGATAGACGAGCGCCTTGGCAGTGCCTCGAAGTTCAACAGCCTCGTTCAGCCAGCGGTACAGGAGCATGACAAATACCCGAAATGACAAGGGTTAGAGCTTTGCGTCCGCGACTTTACCGCGTTTTTGTCAAAACCAGGTGGGTTTCTGCGCCGAGTGTGGTGGATGGCCCCCCAGGTCAGGAAACCCGGCAAGGAAGGCAAACGGAGAT
The DNA here is from genome assembly GCA_035328405.1 of Pseudomonadota bacterium. GTDB lineage: Bacteria > Myxococcota_A > Polyangia > Palsa-1104 > JAEUJZ01 > JAEUKA01. The sequence continues at coordinate 3,116 of DAOLIT010000090.1, forward strand.
GGGAAAATGGGCGGGAGGTTTAGTCGGCTTTTTCGGGATTGGGGCTGCCAGCAGCGGGTTTTTCGTCTGATTTTGAATCCGGTTTCGCGTCTGGATTGGCGGTTGCGTTTTGCGGCAAAGCCTTTTGCGGGGCCGTCGAAGCCGCTGGCAGAAGACCCATTTTCTGTTTGAGTTCGAGAAGCGCCATGTCTGCCGGTGTGGACTTGGCCTCGAGAGCTTTGAACCGTTGCGTGAGACTATCGCCCTCTAGGTCACCAGCCAGCTCACTGTTGGCTTCCGTTTCGGCTTCAAGTTGGTCGATTTTCTGCGCCATTCGATCAAACGTGTCGAACGCGGACGTATCGGACAGGCCCGCCATGGTGTTTTGAATGGCCTTCTGAGCCTCGGCCCGTTTTTGCCGCGCGATCAGAATGTTTCGTTTCCGCTTGGCTTCCTCGATCTTGTTCGTGAGCACCCGAAGCTGGACCTTCAGCTTGTCCACCGCATCTTTTTGGTGCGTCCACTGTTGCTCAAATTGCGACGATAGTTCTTCGTGTTCGCGCTGACGAAGCAGTGCCTCTTTTGCCAGCTCGTCGTCGTTTGCATGAACCGCGAGTACAGCCTTGCGCTCCCAGTCTTTGGCCAGCGCAACCTGCTCGTCCCACTGTTTTTTGAGCCGTTTTTCGTCTCCGATGGCGACAGCGACCTGTTTCTTGGCCTCGACCAGTTGGGTCTTCATATCGACCAGGACCTGGTTGAGCATCTTTTCCGGGTCTTCGGCTTTGGAAATCAGGTCGTTTAGGTTCGACTTGATGAGCGACCCCAAACGAGAGAAAAAACCCATTGCAAAATCCTTTGAATCGTTTTGTCGCGGAATGTGTCGTGCAAAAACGCGATCTAGGCGGATTGCACGTCCTTGAATTTTCCGAGTCGGCTGTGATGAGACGCGACCGCCAGTGCGATGTCGTCGATCGTCGCTGCAAACTCGTTATAGTCGAGATTCTCAAGCTGAAGCGCATCACAGATCACCACAGCATCTCCCTCGACGCCATAGGCTCCGTGCATCATTTCACTCGCGTTGAGTTCGAGCAATGTGCGGAAAAGGTCTTCGCGATTCCGGTGCGGCAGCTCCATCACTTTGACGCGAAATACAAGGACCGGACCCGCGAGCGTAATGACGAGTTTGTCGATCCCATCCAAACCACTCAGGACCCAAATCCCCTCGCGCAGCTCCTCGTGCCGCAAATCCATCTTCAACAAGTACGATTGAACGTCCTCGATACCCTTGGCCATCTTGCCTCCGAAGGCGACGCCCCAGCGTAGAGCAGGCACGCCGACCCTGTAAAGGTTTCGGTTGGGCGCTCCGAAGCCTGTTTCGAGTAACCACGAGCCCACCATCGACCTTTTCGAGTGCCACCGCCCATGACCGCTTCCCGTCTTTTCACAACGCCCCAAGCGTTTGGTTCGCGAAAACCGGTGCAACTGGGTTGGAATCTCGCGCAAGTCGCTCGGCCCAATCGCTGCTCGTTTCCAAAAAGGCTGCACGTTCGTCCTCGGAAATGCCCGGTTCTCGATTGGAACGTACTTTGGCAAGATCCACGCTCCGTCCGTTTTGTCGCGCAGAAAGCCGAAGCCGCACCGAATCTCCGCCCTCCCCCTTCGCGACATATCCAATCAGTTGACGCGCTTTGACGATTTGCCCGTCCGTCAACCCGCGCGCTAACTTCCCAATCGGAAACAGGCTCGTTTCCAATCCTGCCGCGTGACTTACCACCACCGTGAGTGGTTTTCCGGGACGAGAGGGCAGAATCTTGATTTTTCCCGACGCAACGGAAACAACAAGCGCGCCTGCCTCTGTCGGGTATTCCGAAAAGGTGCGACCCCGTTCCGAACGCGACAGAGACGGACGCGTGTCATTGGGGTGTTGCATTCGGCTGACGACGAGTGGCGCTCGACAAACGGTCTTGCTCGCACTTTCCCCTCGATCCGAAAAATACAACTGAGCCGATCCCAAAGCAGCACCCGCATTCGCCGGACTTCCGTCGCTGCGCAAGAACACACGAACACGACTTTTCCGGCTGGCTGAACTCGGCAGGTATTCCATTGCGAGCAGCCGACCATACCGATAAAACCGGTTCCCGATGTGAACTTTCTCGACGAGAATGCGCACCTTGTCTCCCTTTTGCGCATCGGCGTACAGGTTCATTTCGCAGGCCAACACTTCATACGCTCGCGCCGCCAGCGCCGGTGTTTCGCTCGCTCGCGCAAACGCAGCCTGCACGTCGCCTTTGCCCTGAATTGCGACTTCAATCCGCTCCGAAGACACGGTGAGGGGTTGCGTCTGCTTTTCGGGAACGAAACGGTCCAAACTGCCTGTTTGAACGCGCTCAAAGTGATAAGCAAGGGATGGTGTCAGACGATAATCAACCGCCTGCAACTTGTCCTCGAAGTCGAAAAAGAACGTGAGCGTCTGGCCGGGGCCAAAGCCTCCCGGATCGACGACAGTCTGAATCGCCGTCGCAAGTTCGACGCGTTTTTGAGGTGGAACTGGGACGCGCGACAGAATCTCCGGCAACGCATCTCCGACGTGAAGAGAGACTTCCAACACGCGAGGATAATCTGGCAAAGGCGGCAGCGGTTTGGGCTTTCGATGAGGCCTTTGCGGTTGCGGCGGCGTGCCCAGCGGACCACTCAATTTGGCCGACAACGCACGCCCGGTTTCCGCCTGTTGAAGCAACGCCGGCAGCGACGTGCCGTTTCGGTAATAGATGAGATAAAAATTGATGCCCACCAAGACTGCAAGCGCCATCACGACCTGCAACGGCGCTCGCAACTTTTTCCACACACTGCGCGCAAAACTGCGGTCGTTGCGGAGGCCAGCTGTGTCGAATTTGCCCCGCGAACCCGCGTGCTTCCACTTCGACCGCTTGTGCGACCGATTGGCAAACGCAAGGCTCAGACGAAGCGGCTTGTGAAGACTGCGCGACATGGGCAACAGACCTCCCAATGTGCCACCGAATGAGCTTTCGATAAAATTTTGCTGGGCACTTTTCTTGCGTCAGTCGGGATTTTGGACCGAGGCGGCAAAACCGTCTCGAACGCGCTCAACAACCCGATAGCGATACCGCCAAATGCGTGCTTCAGGCGGAACACCTTTTCGCTGCTCCATGTCTGCGATCCACGATGGCGGCATGACTTCGGGAACCCACACGGCGACGAGTGCTTGCTCTGCCACGGTTCCGTCACCTAGCTTTTTTTCCGCGAGCGTTCCACAAATCTCGACGACTTCCGATTGCCTGCGCACGACGACTTCGCTTGGACGATCCGGCAAGACCACTTCCAATTCTGCCGAGTCCGAACTTCCGACGGCGTGAAAGATCGCGAGCTGACCCGGAAGCGGAATTTGCACAGCCAAAGACAGCTCATCTCCCGTCCAAAATTCGCCCAAATCAGTCGTGGCATTCGGCAAACCAAGCTGGACGGACTCCGGATCGGGCAAATGTGAACGCACTCGCACAACCCAAGTCGATCCATCCGCCGATGTTTCCGTGCGAGAAACCATGATGCGAGCACGGTCGCCAAGAGGCCCTCGCGCTCGACGAGAGCAACGCCGCCACCATTTGATGACCGGCCATTTCCGTTCGCCAAGCGCGGTGGCAAGCCATTCTGTCTGTGCGAGCAGGTCGGTCGGATGTTGAGCGACAAAAATCGGCGACGTGGTCGGTTCCAGCAAAGAAAGATCGGCGGCATGAGTCGCCAGGACTTCGAGTGGATGTTCCCGTTCAATATCCAAGTCGGGCAGATCGTCCCACAAGCCCAGCAGACCGATGCAGCAAGAAGTCGGACGTTCATCGGTCGTTTGCGCCGCAACCTGCTTTTCAACAATTGCGTCGATTTTGGGAACCACGAGCGTGTGCAATTCGAGAAATGCCCGCACCAACGCTCCGCGCTGCCCGTCCTCGTACGCGGTTCTCGCTCGTGTCAGGAGATCCCGCGCTGGCTCAACCCACCCATCCAACGGCGCAAGCAGCACTCGCAAGGCGAAAGGTGCTCCGAGCATGTCCGGCTAGCTTTCCGCTTGTTCACTCTTGTTCAGCGCGAAACGGATGTGTCCAGGCACATGCCGCGCGTACCGGATGAATAGCAGCACCGCCAAAACCAAATACAGCGCCGACAATCCATAGCGAACATTGGCCTGTGGAAACGGAAGCTGAATCAGAAACAACAGAAGCAGAACCACCGCTTCCCACGCCTCCAACCGACCATTGAGCAACACGCTCACACCGAGCAGACTTTGAGAGCTTGTCAGCACAAGTTCCTCGACCTGTCTTGCATCCAAGTGCAACGCGCCGGGTTTTCCGAGTGCAATCGAATACGCCACTGGCAAAGTGCCAACAAGCAGCGTCCACTGGTTCACTTTTGATGACAGCAGCGCACCAATGCCCGCCGAACCTCGACCGTGCAACGCAAAAATCGTCGCGACCAAAAGTTCTGGCGCTTCTGACGCAAGTGGAGCAAGCCATTGAACCAACAAAAAGCGATCGACCCCCAACTGCTCTCCAGATGCGATGAGCGACTCCGCAAAAGGCTCCGCTGCGGCGAGCAAGGTCATTCCAGCGACGCCCAGCAAAAACGCCACCGAAAGCCGACGAACCAGTTTCGGCAATGCCCCAAGCTCCTGCGCAACGCCGGTCAGTTCTGGTTCCGAATCCGCACTGCCCGACACGCGCCAAATGTAAAACCCAAACAGCAGCAACAAACCAGCGCCGTTCCACAATGCAATCTGTTCAAAAAGAGGCATCGTCAACGACCACAAGGTCGCCGCCGCCAACACCACAAGATCCACGCTGTACCCACCGCCCAGCGAAACGCCCGCCATCGGTTCTTTTTTCGCGCTCGGATCTCGGTTCCGAAACGCCGCATAAACACTGCACAAAGCCACCACGGACCAACCCACGCCAATCAGCAGTCGATTCGATCCGGTCATGTTGGCGGCGGCGTACTGTGCATAGCTCGGATTTTTCGCAGCCATCGACGCGAAATACAAATCCACGGCGTATTCGGGAAGCACGGCGATAAACGCAAGCACGGCCATCGCGAGACCCTTGGCGATATCGACCTGGAGTGCTTCCGCTGCCCACGCCAGAATGAATGCGGCGGAGAGAACCGCGCCTCCATTTGCCAGGAGACTTTGAATCGGCGGCAAATGCAAGTGCAGCATCCGAAAACAGATGGACACGACGCAGCAAAAAAACGCGATGAGCAGTTTGACCACGGAAGATGGGGACAACAAAGAGGGAACGGGTGTATTTGCAGACAAAGAGCACCTATGTTCCCAAGACTACGCCAACAGGCTGCGCGTCGCAACGTGAACGAAATGCCGAAAAACGGCTACGGCTGCTGTGGGCTTTCCGAAATTGTCTGGATGTTTTGGCGTGCGCGACGACGCTGCCTGTTCAGCGCAAGCGCCAACAGTCCTACGCTCACGCTGAACACCACGTCTTGCCATGCGGAGTTTCTGGACAGAGCCGATCGAGGCAGCATAGAACAACCCTGCGCGCCGCTTTCGTCGCCGATTGAATCCTCTGGGCGCGTTTCCGGGCTTGGTTCGACGGGAGGCAGCGGCCCAGGATGCGGCGACGGAGGATGCTCCGGAAGGACCATCTTCTGTTCCACCAAGCGCCAAAGGCTGTCGTCCTCGTACCCAAGCGCCCAAAAACCGACTCCCCCGAGGTTTTGCCCAAGGACCAAATCGAGCTTCTTCCCAAGGCTTTCTTCGTCGTCATAAAAAACCTGATGCAATTGCCCTTTTGCATCCGTGTACACGTACCACGGAGACTCTGACACAGGTTCGTACCGACGGTTTTTCACCTGTTTGCGCGCCGCCGAGTAAAAAACCGCCTGCCCCGTTCCCAGCGACTTCGCCCCAATCTTGTCCGAGTCTGCCGGATAGTCGTACCCGTAAAGAGGCAGACCCAGCACAATCTTGCCGCGCCCGGCCTCTCCGACGATGTTCAGGTAGTTTGCGACCGTTGCAGAAAGACAGTAGTTCCCCCAAGGTGCCCCGCAATTGAGCGGTGCCACAGGCCCCGGATTGCTGCTGCCGCTGTAGTGATAGCCGTAACCCATGATGAACAGCGTGTCGCTTTGGGCAGCAAGGGCCGCGTAGTCATAGGCTTTGGACCAATCCACCGCAGGCGTCGCGAGCGAAAGCCGCGAATCCGCGCGAACCTTTTTCATCGCCGCTCGCAGCTTGGTTACAAACGACACGAACACAGCTCTGTCCGCGCCGCGCAAACCCTCAAAATCAATGCTCAAACCGTCGCCGGACTGCGTGCTGAAAGCTTCCTGAACCAACGCGCCAATCAGTTTGTCCACTGCTGCACTGTCCGAAAGCAGGTTGTGCAGGCTCGTCGGGTCGAAATTCGTCACGGCAAGTTCGACGCTGACACCCTGTTTGTGCGCCTCTTCCAAAATCGTTTTGGCTTGGCTGCTTCTCCAAAACGACGTGCTGGTCAGTTGACCTGCGTCGTTTGCCCCGACGGAAAAAAGAGCGATGTCCGTCAGACCTTGAAAGTTCCATGTGTTCTTGCTCGCCGTCCAATACGGGATGTACCCAAACACACGAGACCGCAAACGAGGCAAATCCTTGGCCAGCAAGGACTTGGGCAAAAACAACCCCGCCATGAAGAATGCGAAAGCCCACGGCCACATGAACGCACGAGCAAATCTCTGACGCAGCATGGTCGATCCTCCGTTGGTCTACAGGTGTTTTCAGGTGTTTTCAGGTGTCATTGGGCTCGTCATCGTCCACGTCGGGCGCACTGGGCGACTCTGGTCGGCGCAGACGGTGAACCTTTCCTCCATCGACAGCCGTTAGCTCGGGCCGATCTTTGATGACCGCGACCACCACGACTTCCGACAGAGCCACGGCCAAATCAGGTGGCTCGTTGGGCCGCTCGGCCAGCAGCAAAAAACCGTCTTCCAGCGCGATCAGAAAACCGCCGCCGAGACAGTTGTCGTGCTCATCGTCTTGCCGAGGACCAAACACGTTGATCTCTTGGCCGACAAAGCGTTCCAGAACACCATACGAAGTTCTGCGGGGAAAGGACCATTTGGTAGGAGACTTTGGCATCTTTGCAGACTCCGTATCGCAGTCTGCCTGCACAGTGCAAGCGAAGGATGCTGTCCGGGCGATTTTGAGATCCTTTTGAGCCGTTTCTTGCTCAAACTCCGCTTCGTTGCCCAGGTCCGCAATCAAATGAAGTCGCTGATATCCAAAGCTTTTTTTATTTTTCCTCGCACTCATTTCTGGTGAGTGCTTGACATTCGGTTGCGCATACTTAGCGTAGCACTCGCTGTTTGGAAGGGCTCAACGATGCCGACCTACGATTACGAATGCCAGGCTTGCGGTCACACCTTTGAAGTCTCGCAACGCATCACCGAAAAATCTTTGACCGATTGCCCACAGTGCAAAGAGCCGAAGCTGCAACGTCTGATCACAGCGGCGGCCTTTCACTTGAAAGGGGGCGGTTGGTACAAGGACGGTTACGGAAAGGGGGGTTCCTCACGAACCGAAAATCAGCGCATCGACAAGTTGCAACAAAAAGTCAATGAATCCAAGGCAGCGGATTCGGACAGCAGCGGGTCTACATCGACCTCTGATTCTTCATCCGGGCCTTCGTCTGGTTCCGGCGGTTCTGGTTCGGGAGGCTCATCGACCTAGCGCGACGGCCAATCGAACGGGGTTCGCTTCAACATCGTTTTTTCACACAACAAAAACCACCCACACATCCTAAAAAGGAGGATTCACATGAAGGTTCGACCCTTGCACGATCGTGTTCTGCTCAAACGCAAAACAGAAGAGGAGCGCACGGCTGGCGGTCTCTATATCCCTGACACCGCAAAGGAAAAAGCCACCCAGGCTCTCGTTGTTGCGGTCGGAAAAGGCCGTGTTCTGGATGACGGAACGGTTGCCACCCCCAAAGTAAAAGCGGGTGACACCGTTCTTTTCGGCAAGTACGCGGGCACCGAGATCAAGCTCGATGGCGAGGAACACCTCATCATGCGAGAGGAAGATCTCATCGCCGTCATCGACGGGTAACACCGCTTTCGCTCTCACAAAAAGTATAAGCACAAGGATCGTTTGAACATGGCAGCCAAAGACATTCTTTACAGCCAACCGGCCCGGAACGAAATTGCGCGGGGTCTCAATGCACTCGCGAACGTCGTCAAGGTCACGCTTGGGCCTCGCGGGCGCAACGTCGTCATTGAGAAATCGTGGGGCTCTCCCACCGTGACCAAAGATGGCGTGACCGTCGCCAAGGAAGTCGAACTCGAAGACAAATTTGCGAACATGGGCGCGCAAATGGTCAAAGAGGTCGCGAGCAAAACCTCGGACATTGCAGGCGACGGTACGACCACAGCGACCGTGCTTGGGCAAGCCATTTACCTGGAAGGTGCCAAGATGGTCGTCGCGGGCCACAATCCGATGGACATCAAGCGAGGCATCGACGAGGCCGTGGCCGTCGTCATTGATGAACTTCGCAGCATGTCCAAGCCGACCAAGGGCCACAAAGAAATCGCGCAAGTGGGCACCATCAGCGCCAACGGCGACGCGGTGATCGGAAATTTGATCGCCGACGCCATGCAGAAAGTCGGCAAAGAAGGCGTCATCACCGTCGAAGAGGCCAAGAGCATCGAGACCACCCTTACAGTGGTCGAGGGCATGCAGTTCGATCGCGGCTACATTTCGCCGTACTTTGTTACCGACAGCGAGCGGATGGAAGTCGTCCTTGAAGACCCCTACATTCTCATCTCGGAGAAAAAAATCTCGAACATGAAGGATTTGGTTCCGATGCTCGAGCAGATTGCGCGAGCGGGAAAACCGATTCTTCTCATCGCCGAGGACATCGACGGAGAGGCACTCGCCACGCTGGTGGTCAACAAGCTGCGGGGCACACTCCGCGGCTGCGCGATCAAAGCGCCCGGCTTTGGTGATCGCCGCAAGGAAATGCTCAAAGACCTTGCGATCTTGACCGGCGGCCAGGCTGTCACAGAGGATCTGGGCCTCAAGCTCGAAAACCTCACGATCAAAGATTTGGGCCGAGCCAAGCGCGTCACCATTGACAAGGACAACACGACGATCATCGACGGAGCCGGGAAGAAGGCCGACATCGATGCCCGCGTGAAGCAAATCCGCGCGCAGATTGCCGACACAACCAGCGACTACGACCGCGAGAAGTTGCAAGAACGCTTGGCTAAGCTCGTCGGCGGCGTCGCGGTGATTAAGGTTGGTGCCGCGACCGAAACCGAAATGAAGGAAAAGAAGGCCCGCGTCGAGGATGCACTTCATGCAACCCGCGCCGCTGTGGAAGAAGGCATCGTGCCTGGCGGTGGCGTCGCGCTGCTTCGTGCGTTGCCGAAACTCGCTGGACTCAAACTTGCGGGTGACCAGCAATACGGCGTGTCCATCATTCGACGAGCGATCGAGGAACCACTCCGCTGGATTGCGCAAAACGGCGGCGTCGAGGGCACAGTCGTTGTGGACAAAGTGAAAAATGGCCAAGGCAACTTCGGCTACAACGCTGCGACCGACAAGTACGAAGACATGGTCGAAGCCGGCGTCATCGATCCGACCAAAGTCGTCCGCACGGCGCTTCAAAATGCAGCGTCTGTGGCGGGCCTGATGTTGACCACAGAGTCACTCATCGCCGAGAAACCCAAGAAGAAGGAAAAAGCCGCAGGCGGCGCAGGCGGCATGGGCGGCATGGGTGGCATGGGCGGCATGGGCGGCATGGGCGGCATGGGCGGCATGGGCGGCATGGGCGAGGACTTCGGCGGCGACTTCTAGCCCCGGTCGCCTCTCTCACCCGTCTTCCACACCTGTCCTAGATTCCTCGAACTCGTTTCCCACACTTCTCCCACCAAATTGATCGCAGCATGGATGTAGTCCTTGCGACCGCGCCCAGGCTGTTCGTCCTTCCGCGCCTGCTTTGGCGCATGTAGTTGTAATGTGCATCACGGAAAAGTGATACCATCGCACCACCATGAAAGACATTCGCGACGAGATCGAGCGTCTATCTGCGCTCCTTTCTTTTCGGATCGAGCACCTGGCCAAACGAGAAGGCCGCCCCGTGCACTTTTCGAGTTTTGCAGTGGTCGGTCGCCCCGGACGGTTGGCACAACTGTTTTCAACCATGCTGCATTTGCCTCGAGGCTACGCCGCGACGTTTTTGCCGCGCGCACAGGCCGAGCCCGATGGCACTTGGCGCATCGACATTCGCCGCAACGATGGGGTCATCCGCGAAAGCTGGTTCGATGGCATTGTGATGGGTTTCGACGGAGAGGAGCCGTCTCTTCTGTACAAAGGCCGTCTCCTTGAACTCGAGGATTTGGAGCGCATTGTCAGCGACCTGACAAAGCCAGGTTTGTCTGGGATGGCGCTGGACATCAATCGCCTGTACCGCATGTACTTCGGACGGATGGAACAGAAGGTGATGGACCTGCTCGCCTCGATTCGAGATGTCGATTTGCTGGATGACATCTACGAATCCCTGATGGCGGGCAGGAGCCGCCGTGCGGTCGATCAACTGATTGGACAGAACAGCGAAACGACCAAGCTGGCCAGCGCAGAGGCACCTCCCGAAGTGGCCCGCGTGTCGCTCGAAACCGCACAGTCAGTCCAAGTGCAACTCGCACCAGCAGCCGAACCACAGGCAGCGCCAGAAGCCGAATCACAGACAGCGCCAGCAGCCGAACCACAGGCAGCAGCCGATCCCCAGCTCCCGTCCGATTCTGTTGCCTAGCTTTCCAATTCCAACCCAGACACCGCGTTCACAAGCGAGCCTTCTCTGTGCTGGCCAAAAGAACCTTTCACGGGAAAGTAGACCGTGAAGGTCGTGCCTTGTCTCGGGCTCGATGAGACTTCGATACGTCCGTGCCACTTGCGGACGATCCCGAGCGCAATGGACAGACCCAAGCCCGTTCCATGCGCGGCATCTTTGGTCGAAAAAAACGGCTCGAACAGCCGCCGCCGAACCTCGGTCGTCATCCCGATGCCGTTGTCGGCGATCTCCACGAGCACCTCGTCGTCCACGCGCGCCGTGCGCACACACAGCGTTGCAGCCGGTGCCTGTTCGTCCGTTTCCAAACGCTCACAAAGCGCGAACACGGCATTGGAGAACAGGTTCGTGAACACCTGCTGAAATGCCGCAGGCACACGGTGCTCGCCCTCTGTTTTGACAAGCTGCCACTCGATCGCAACGCACTCCTTTCCCGGCCCTTGGCACAACGACCACGCAGCCCGGAGGCACTCTTCCAAATCGACCGGCTGGCTGTCTTCCATCGACTCGAAAGACGACTCCCCAGACGCCGGATGGAGGCTGCGCAAAAGCTCGACCGTTCGCCGCACGCCCCGACGGACGACGCGCAACATCGCCTCTGCATCGTCCAAAAACGCTCGTCGTTCCGTTTCATCCCCCGTCCCTTTTGCAAGACACCCGCCTTCCTCAGCCAGCGCCTCGTGCAGAGGCCGCCCCGCATTCAGGATCGCGTTCGCAGGATTGTTGATTTCGTGAACCACGTTCGCCAAAAAACGCTCGACCGAGGTCAGACGCTCCGAATCGATCAAACGGGCTTGAAGTTCCGAAACCTCGGCCAGCGTGTGTTGCAAGGCCTGTTGTTGAAGCGAAAGTTCCCGGGTCCGCTGTTCCACTTCGCTTTGCAGAAGCCGCGCCGCCTCTTCCGCCGCCGACAGCCGCACTGCCAGTTCCTTTTCCAGCGTCCTCAGCGCCTTCCCAAGCACACTCTGTTCGGCCTGCAACAGCCACACGCGCAGTTGTTCCTCTGGGTCGCCCGTCTCGCCCGTCTCCATCGGTACTGTCCCCCCTGAACGTCCCAGCAGCTTTCTGTGCAAAAACGAAAGCAGCAGCGCACACACCGGCAACGACAGCAAGCACAGCAGCAGAACCCAGACTTGCAAGCGTGGCTCGCTCGGCAAAAACCACATCGCGAAACCCACAAGCAAACCGCTTTGCAAAAGCAGAACCTGCCCACTCAGCGGCGGAGGACGCAGCGACAGCAGCGCCTGCATCGACAACTTCTGGTTCGCAACCGGGAAGAGCGGTCGCAGACTCCGCCGCCCCGACAGCCCCAACCACAGCGCCGCCACGCTTTCACTGACCACCAGCACCCCGAAAATCCGCCTCACCTCATGCGAAAGCACCTGGCCGGTCCCAAACAGCCAAAACACACCTCCCATCAAAAACACATACGTGAGCACCGCATGCACCGTGGACAGTCTCGACGGCCACAGAAGCAGGTTGTGAATCACTTTCCGCCACAGGTCCTCTGCCAGCGGGCCTTTCAACTGCGCGAGCATTCGATTCCCCATCCAGAACGCCGCCCAAAACCACGCCCACTCCATTGCCAACGCCACCATCGGAAAAGCCTGCGAGGAAACCACCTCCGCTCGCGGGACAAACCCACCCAAAAGGACCGCGAACAGAAGAACCTGCTGTGCGGTTGCGAACAGACCCATGAGCAGCGTCACTTGCGCCCGAAACCACAGGTGTTCTGCAAAGGACGATGGCGTTTGGGAAGTCTCAAAGACCTCGCCATAGAACGCCGACCCCATGCGGATGCGCAGCGACAGCAGCAGCGACCCCGCCGAAAGCGGCCCGAAAAGCGCAAACAGCCTCCACAACAACACCGCGAGCGCCTGCGGTTCCGCCTGGTTCGACAAGAGCAGCCACAACGACAGCACACAGCAGAAACCGCACCACAGCAGGCACCGTTCCAGAAACGCCCCAAACAGCGATGGCCATTTCCGAATGGGCCGCTGCTGAGCGCCCAAAAGTGGCCAAACCCGTTTGGCCGACGCCACCTCGAACAGCAGCCACAACCCCAACACCAGCGTCCACAAACGCGCCGAACCCCCGAGCGTCCGGCCTAGCACACCGCACACCGCAGCAAACTCGGCAAGTCGTACTAGAACCGTTGTTCGTTTTTGTTCCACAGCCGCCTGATGTTGTCGCGATGCCTGACCAGGATGAACAGCAGCAGCACACCGCTCAGGCAAAGAACCGCCGGTCCACTGCCGCACAAAACAAGCCACACCGGAAAAAGCAGCACCGCCACAAGCGACCCCACAGACGCCATCCGCGTCACGCCAAACACCACCACGAACGTCGCCGCCCCAAGCCCCGCTGCCACAGGCGACAGCACCGCGAAACAGCCCAGCGCCGTTGCCACCCCTTTGCCGCCTGCAAACCCGGCAAACACCGGATACAGGTGCCCCAGGAATGCACACAGCGCCACCGCCGACACCCACCACGGTTTCCACGGTCCTTCCGGCACAAGCCGCAGCGCCACACAAATCGGCCCCGCCGCCTTCCCTGCGTCCAGCAAAAGCACCAGCGCCCCCATTCCCTTGCCCAGCGCCCGAGCCGCATTCGTTGCCCCGATGTTTCCCGAGCCCACCTTCCGCAAATCCACGCGCCGCATCTTGGCCACCACCAGGCCAAACGGCACCGATCCGCACAGATACGCAGCCACAAGCAGCGCAGCAATCATCCCCAGGTCTTTACCACACCCCCCCCAAACAGGGTCACAAATGACTCGCAAAAGGCGGGTGTCGGGGGTCTTGGGCAGTTCCGAGTGTACCACCACCCAAATCTCGAGAAACGCACTGCTTCAGGGCGTTCGTTTTGGCATCGCGCTTGTGTAGATCTGGAAGGATGTGGGCGGCTCTGTCGTGCTCAGGATGCTGATGGAAAAGGGGCTGTTGTCTTTCGGTTCGATCTCTCTTTGCGACGCAAAACCGTCCTGCATCCCCACGATCTGCTTGTTCTTGCCGTACAGCAACCCCGTGATTCGGACGTGTTGCACCGCCTCTGCGCCTGCGTTTCGCACAAACCCCGCGATCTGGTATCCGCTCAGACGGTTTTTCTCGAGCTTCGCCCCTTCCACTTTCAGGTCAAACCGCGAGGCCGTCCCATACATTTTCGGTGCCGGTGCCGTGTGAAACGTCACTTCCTGCCATGGAGGTGCCCTTTGCACTTGGATTTTCACCGGCACTTCTTCCCCAGGAAGCACGTCCGGGGAAGCCGCATATCCGAACCCCCCCGCCAGTTTCTTCTTCTGCCCGTCCCACAGCGTGGCCTCGACGCGCGGCCTTTCCAGCGTCGCCTCTCCCGTGTTCCGAAACAGACCCACGAAGTACACATTCCCGATCCGATCGGGAATCGCCACCGCGTTCACAAATTCCCCCCCCACTTTCTTGTCCGGCACCACCGCGTCCCCCGAAAACACCGCCGGTTTCTGCGCCCGAGCCAGCGCAGGTGGTGTGTACGCCGGCCCTTTGTAGAGCGTCGTCGTCGTCGGGTACGTCCGGGTTTCCACCGGCCTATACGGAAGGTTCCGCAAAATCGTCTGCCGAGCCTGAATCTGCCGTTGTTTGCGGATCGCCCCCCGCACCACCGCCAGCCCGATCACCGCCGCGATCAGCACCGCTACCGCCCGCGCCTTCTGCCCCGCCACAACAGGAACAGGTGCCAAGGGTTTCGCTTCCTTTGGACTTGGAGGGGCCGTTGCCTCAGCCAGGTGTTGTTTCGTTTGACAGTGGTTGCACTTGTATTCCCCCGGCGAAAGCCGCAGAAGGTCCGTACTGGCACAGTGATCACATCGAAGGGTCTGCATGGCCCAACAGTCTACCGCCCGAAACGCCCGCCTGGAAGCGCCCTCCCCCCCCTTCCGCAAAACCCGATCGGGAAACAGCGAGCCCATCCGTGTCGCCAGACAGGACCCAGGCATGTGCTCCGCATGCCTACATAGGTCCAGACTCAGGATCTATGTCATCCACAACCAGGACGATCGAGGTACCCAGGTAGGATGCTCCGAGGCCTCGGTCATGACGATCCGAGTACCCGCCGCGTATGATCCGAGTACCCGCCGCGTATGATCCGAGTACCCGCCGCGTATGATCCGAGTAC
>DAOLIT010000090.1:18187-20208 GCA_035328405.1 Pseudomonadota bacterium
CCGGCACGTAGGGCACTCGTACCGCACGAGGATGTTCTGAAAGGTCCCGCCTGTCTCTATACTGGCCCCATGCGTTCGGTGGGTGTTTTTTGGGTCGTGCTTTGTGGGCTGTGCGCCTTGTTTGCGCCGTCTTCGCCGACCCGTGCCGAGGAACCCATCGTCATCGAGGTTCGGGCCCACAGCGAGCTCACCCTCAAGAAGGTGGAGCGGACGCCCGAGCGGCACAAAGGTCTGCGGGTGCTCTTCCGCGTGCTTTTGTCCGACACCGGCGACACCCAAACCGAAGACCCGTCCTTTGGGAAGCGAACCCTGTCCGCTCAACTCGCCCAGGGAACAGACACCGTGGCCTTGCCCACCGTCGAGACCAGCGAGGACGGCAGCGCGACGTTTGTGGCCCAAGGCGTGGCACCCGGCGTCTATGTCCTGCGCGTCCGCTTTCCCGGCGACAAACTCCGCGACGAAGCCGAGGCCTCTTTTCCCATCGACCTCGCCCGCGTTCCCACCACCCTCAACGTGTCTGTCCCTGAAACGGCCCCGGCCCAAAAACCCCTGTCCGTGCGCCTGTCCCTTCATGCGGAAGCCGAACCGATTTCTGCGCCCATCACGCTGACTGTGGGGACCGCCCGGCCCGAGTCTGTTTCCCTGTCTCAAGGTTCCGCCGTCTTTGTCGCCAAACCAGGCCCGACCCCAAAAGCCGGAGACCTTCTGCCCATCACCGTGCAGTTTCCGGGAACCCCTGAACTGGCCCCCTCTTTTGCCCGCGCCAAGGTCCTTTTGACCTCCCAAGCCGCAGTCGCCCTGTCTGCAAAGTCCCTGCATCCCCGTGGCGAATTTCGGCAAGACAGCGCCCTGGTTGCCGTCGGAATCGTGAAGGACGGCCAAGGACCCCTGCCCGGCGAATGGGTCGAGCTGTGGGCCGAACGCGACGTAGATGCGGGCGATGACACCGGCGAGGCACCTCGCAAACTGTTCCACACACAAACCGATGCCCAGGGTCGGTTTGTGTTTCGGGAAGAAGCACTCACGCTGCCCACCGGCCCCTTTCGCCTGATCGCCAAAGCCCTGCCCAAACATGCCTATGTATGGCCCGGCGAGTCCCCCCCTGTGTCCCTGGTCGTCCTGCCCCAGGAACCTGTGTCTGTCGGCTACTTCTTGTTCCCGTTGGCCGCGACCTTTGCGCTGCTTCTGGGTGCGTGGCTCGGACGGCGTGCCTGGCAGGTTGCCAAAGCCGCGCTGCAAGCGTATCGGCAACGGCGACAGGCTGCGCGCGAGCACCCCACAGACAAGCGGCAAACGCCTGTGCCGGTGTCGTCCGCAGAGGTCACTTCCAGCCAGCCAGGCATCCGACTGACCCAGCAGGGGTTGTTGTCCAGTTTTCGGAAAGCCGCTGATTTTGGCATGGATGGTTCCGTGTGCGATGCCGTGTTCGGCCAACGCTTGACCGCCCAGATTGCGATTCACAAACCCGGCGGAGACAGCACTCCCTTCGCAGCCGCGCCCACCGAGCCCGACGGTTCCTTTTCCTCGGGTCCTTTCTCCCAAGGACGCCTTTCCGTCACAGTGTCTGCGCCCGGCTACTTGCCCGAGTCATTCTTTGCGACGTTCCCCCACAAGGGCGAATATCGGAACATCCAGGTTGCGCTGCTGCCGCTGCGGGTGCGGCTCCTTGACGAATGGCGGCGCGTCGCAGAGAAGCTCTTGGGTCCCGTCGCCACAAAAACCCCTGCCGAGGTCCTGGAACAGGTTGCCCGCGTGGGCCAGGCGAGCCTGGCAGAGCCCCTCTCCCAACTGACCGCCCTGTGTGAAACCGCGTACTATTCCCCCCGCCTCTGCACGCCCGAGATGCTCGTCCAAAGCGCCCGGCTTGCCGAGCGAATCCTCGCCGCCCCAAGCACCCCAGGCACACCCAATCCAAAACCCCCCCGCGCAACCCATTCCTCCGCCGATGCGAGGTTCACGGCGATCAGCGCGGCGACGGCGAGGTTGCCCGCGAGGCGCTTCAGACCCCGCAGCGGCTCGAC
>DAOLIT010000091.1:0-20147 GCA_035328405.1 Pseudomonadota bacterium
ACCAGGCCATATTTTACGGATTCTCGACGGTTATGTAGGTTTGTGGTTGACAGACCTCAAGCCGGAGAATGTGATGTTGGTTTTGGATGCGGTTCGGGTGGAGGAGAGGCGGGTGAAGGTGTTGGATTTTGGGATTGCGAAGGTGGCGACTTCGCTGGCGGCGGACCCGGAGTCTCCTGATTTCGAGACGCAGGTCGGGACGACGATGGGGACTCCCAAGTACATGGCACCCGAGCAGTATGGGGGAGCGGCGAAGGTGGATGGGAAGGCGGACGTATTTGCGCTGGGTGTGATGTTGTACGAAATGCTGGGGGGGGCACCTCCGTTTCCGAAAACGTCGCTCATGGCGTTTGCGAAACCGCCTCGGCCTCTGCGAGAGCTTGCACCGTCGGTGAGCCCGAAGCTTGCAGAGTACGTTCATTCGATGCTGTCGCCAAAAGCAGAGCAGCGACCAGCGATGGCGGACGTGGTGCGGGAACTGGCACCCCCTCCGCTCATGACATCGCAAATCGGGGCTGTGGCGGCACCGAAACGGAGATCGCGGCTGTGGATGTTGGGAACGCTGCTCGGAATGTTAGGGGCGGCGTTGGGGGTGCTGTATTACGAGGAACGGATGCGTCCGCGCCCACCTCTGGAAATCGCGATGGAGGCAAACGACCTGGCGCTGGATGTGAATGGAGCGCGAGCACGCGCGCTTTCGGTGCTGTATGTGGGTCTGCGTGCGGTGGAACCGCAGGTTCGCGCACAGTCGGTGCGAGCGTTGGGACACAGCCGAGACAGCGCGCAATGGACCAGCATCTCGGCGCTCCTGAAAGACCCGGAACAGAGCGTGCAAGCCGAGGCAGTGGCGGCGCTTGGGTCGCTGGGGTCTTTGGACGCACAGCCGGTGCTGTTGCAAGTGCTGGACAGCAATCCATCGCCGGGCTTGAAACAGGCGGTGGCAGGCGCGCTGGCTCGGCTGGAAAACCAGCGAGGTCGGACTTTGCTGCGGGAATTTTTGCAAAACCCCGACGAACGGGTGCGACTTCGGGCAGCCCTTTTGCTGATTGAAAACGGCCAGGATTCGGCGCTGGCGCGACCGGTGCTGCGGGAGTCAGTGGAAAAAGGGAATCTGCCAGAAGACGTGCAGTTTCGGGTGTTGGCGCGGTTGGCTCAGACGGGAGATGCCCAGGCGGTGGCTCGGCTGCGCGAGGGTTTGGCTGGAGACGAATACAGTTTGCGACGGGTGTCGGCGGCGGCAGGCCTGGCTCGGCTGGGCGAAACAAGCGGAAAGGAACTGCTGCGGCAAGCGGCGCAAAAAGAGGGACCGTCGCAGCTTCTGGCGTCGCTGCTTTTGGCGACGGTGGGAGACTCGCAGGGTTTTCCGAAAATGTCTCAGGTGGCGATTTCTGCGTCGTATCCCGAGGCGTCGCGGCTGGTGGCGATGGACGGCTTGGCGGCGTGCGGGCGACGGCAGGGTGCGCAGCTTTTGTTGAAAGTCCTCGACGAAACGAAGGCGTCGCAACGGTTGCGGGTGGCAGCGGCGGGCGCGATCGTGCAAATCGCAGGCGGAGACCCAGAACAAATCGCGAAGCAGAGCCTCGGCTGGGCGCAGGCGGCGCTGGGGCAAGACGATTGGCTGGTGCGAGAAACAGCGACGGCGATGCTGGGAGATTTGGAAACACCGGAAGCAGTGCCGCTTTTGTCGAAAGCACTGGCAGACCCGCAACTGTCGGTCCGAAAAATTGCGGCGGCGGCGCTGGGTCAAAAACGGGTGCGGTCGGCGCTGTTGGCGCTGCGGCAGTCGCTGGGAGACGCCGATCCAGACGTGCGACGAGCGGGGATGATGAGCATTTCGCGGGTGGCGGAACGGCTGCAAGCCCGAGGCGTGACGGCGCAAGACAGCGAGCTTTCGTTGCGTCTGCGACAACTGGCAGAGACAGGGAATCCCGAGGACCAACTGACGGCTTCAGGGGTGCTCTTGCAACTTGGGGATGCGTCGCTGCAAGACCGTCTGCGGGACGGCCTGCTCGCGCCAGACCCGATGCTGAGGAAGTTCGTGGTGGAAATCCTGCCTGCCGGGCACGACTTGCTGCGGAATGCTCTGTCCGATTCGGTGCTGTCGGTGCGGTTTGCTGCGGCACGGCGTTTGTCGGCGCACAAACCAGCGTTGGCGGTGCCGGTGCTGAGCGAAGTGCTGCAACAGGGCGGCGTGGACGGATTGATTGCGTATGGCTTGTTGAAAAAAGCGGGCGAAAAAGTCTCGCCGCCAGCGAGTTTTGCGGAATTGCTGAGCAAAGGAGACGTGCCGACGAGCTTGGCGGTATTGGACGTGGTGGCGGACTTGCCGGTGCCGGATGCGTTGCCGCTGTTGCAAAAAGCGCGGCTCGATTCGTCGGCGGCGGTGCGTCGGCGAGTGGGCGAGCTGAGTTTCGATTTCTACAAAGCAAGTCCGAGCGAGCCGCTGCTCATGGTGATGCTTGGGCTTCTGGCCGATCCTGACATGTCGGTGCGTACACGCATTTCCGCACTCCTTTCGCAAAGCAAAGAGGCGCAGGAAGAACCGACGATGGCGGCAGATTTGGCCACACCGGATGACATCGCCGCACAAGACGCAGGGGCGCAAAGTTCAGGCGTGTTGCGAATTGAGGCGGAAGAAAAAGTGCGTTTCCAAATCGACGACCAAGCCGCACAGACAATGGGAATGGGCGGAGCGACGGTGACGTTGCCGACAGGCAAACACAGGGTGCGACACGCGGGCGGGACACTGGAAATCCTGGTGTCCGGGGATGGGCCAGCGACAGTGAAAATCCCGATTGGTTTTGGCGACCAATTGGTGCTGGATGCAGTGGAAGCGGTGAATCGCCACGAAATGACGACGGCGCAGAAACTGCTCGACCGAGCGCGCGCGTTGCACTCGCGAAACCGGCTGAGCCGCGCGATGTTTGCGGAACTGACGATGCAGCAAGCACGGATTCACGAGGAAAACGGCGCACACCTGGAGGCGATGACGGAATACGAGACGTTGGCGAAACTGCCGGAGCGAAAGCCGGAACACACGACGGCGGCGCTCGGAGCTTCGTCGCGGCTTCAGCCGTATCTGGGGCAGCTTGTCGTCAGCAAAGAGGTCGATGGAGTGTGTACAACCGTCACACAGTGGGTACGGCCCGGCGAACACATGATTGACCAAGACCGGGTCGTGCGGGTGCGAGCGGGAGGCCGTGCGCAAATCCAACTTTGCAAAAACGCCGCAAACGAACCTTAGACACAGCCGGGATCTCCAGGGAAGAATAGGCGCAGAGCAAGGAAAAACACGATGTGGCGCTTCCCGGCATTTTTTGCAGTGCTTTGCCTGTTGCAACTGTTCTCGGTCGGCTCTGCGGTGGCGCAAACAGAGCTGCCAGCACTGCGCGGGCTTGTGGGAGACCGCAAATTCTCGGCGCTTCTGGATCAAGGGCAAAAGGCGCTTGCGCGCAACGAGCCCGGACCGGCAATCGCGGCGCTGGAGGATGTGTATCGGTACCTGCCGCGCCCCGCGCTGCTGGTGTTGCTGGGTCGGGCGGCGCTTTTGGAAAACCGTCCGCGCGCGGCGATGGATCTGTACCGTCGGTACATCGAACAGATGGGCGACGAGGCAGAAACCGAAGTCAAGGCAGAGTTTGCCCAACTTGTGCAGCAACCATTGGAGGTGGGCGCGGATTTGACCATCGTCGGAATCGCGGGGGCGTTTGCGACGGTGGATGGCCGCTTGGTGGGCCAACTTCCGCTCGGCACGCCGGTGCAGCTTGCGAAAGGCAAACACCAGGTGGTGCTGACGAAAGACAACCGCAAAGTCGAAGGCACCGTGACCCTTGTGCCCAGGCGGGCTGCGGAAATGCGTTTCACGCTGAGGCCACCGCTGGCCGTCACGACACTGACGCCGGGCGTGTTGCTACACATTGAACCCCCGACGATAGAACCGACGCTGTTGACGGCGCTGCGCAAGTCGGTCAGCGAGGCTGTCGGACGGCAGCGCGCGGTTCTGGTTTCCCCGGACGTGCAGCTTGCGGCGATGTCCAAAAAGCGCGAATTGGCGGCCTGTCTGGATCAACCTTCGTGCCAGGAAAAATTGGCCCTGGATGTCGAGGCCCGATACGTGCTGCGTCTGACGGTCCAAACGGGTTCTCAGGCGGTCCCTGGGGCGGAGCCGCAACCGGATGGTGCACAAAAAAACGTCACCGCATACCGCTACACGGCTACGGTTCTTGATGTCGATGTCGGAGCGATGGCAGCGTCGGCAACCGACAGTTGTTTGGGCCCACAATGCACCAAGCTCGCGACGCGCGTCGGTGAGATGACCGCAGAGCTTCTGCGCACTGCCGAGAGCAAGCCGCGAGGCACGATCATCGTCAACAGCATTCCGCCAGCCGCGACAGTCAAGCTGAACGACCGCACGATCGGCGCGACCCCTGTGCGACGCGATGTCTTCATCGGCTCCTATGACATGACCCTGAGCCTACCTGGCTACCTCCCCACGACGCTGCCGGTTTTGATCGAAGACAATCGCGAAGCATCCATCACCCAACAACTTGCGCCGATTCCGGTTCGGAAAGTGTCGCGGGCGCTCCCGATACTGAAATGGACGACGCTCGCCGTCGGCTTGGCAGCGGTCGGTGGCGGTGTTGCGTTGCTCGCGCTCGACGGAAAAGAAGCAACGTGCGGAGCGGGTCAATTGCCGCCCTGTGTGTTCAGCGGAAAACCTGGCGGCGCGGTTCTTTTGTCCGTCGGCCTGCTGTCTTTGACAGGTTCCGCGCTGCTCTTCCGTTGGGATCGCTAGGAAACTCTACTCTCGTCAGGAGTCCGACGGTTTTGTAGCATGTTGCACATGAAACCGGTCGTGCTGATTGTCCTGGATGGCCTCGGCCACAGGGAAAGTGCCGAAGACAATGCGGTGTCGCAGGCTCGAAAAACGACGTGGCCGCACTTGTTTTCGCAGTATCCACATACGCTTTTGCATTGTTCGGGCCTCGCGGTTGGCCTACCCGACGGACAAATGGGCAATTCCGAGGTCGGACACACGATTTTGGGCGGAGGCCGCATCGTGTACCAGGATTTGGTTCGCATCAGCAAGTCGATCTCCGACGGTGATTTCTTTGAAAACCCAGAACTTGTTGCGGCAGTGGAAGCAGTCAAACGGACCGGCGGCGTGCTGCATTTGCTCGGGTTGACTTCGCCAGGCGGGATTCACTCGTCGCTGGAACACGGATATGCGCTGTGCGAATTGGCAAAGCGTCGCGGTCTTTCGCGGGTCGCGTGGCATGCGTTTTTGGACGGACGAGACACGCCGCCTCAATCGGCTGTGGGTTTCGTCGAGCAAGTCGAAACGCGGCTGCGCGACATCGGCGTGGGTCGGCTGGCGTCGCTGTGTGGCCGTTTCTATTCGATGGATCGAGACAATCGGTGGGAACGGCTCGCGCTCGGCTATTTTTTGCTGACGAGAGGCGAGGGACAAAAAGAAACCGCGTCGAACGGGGCAAAAGCGGCGCTGTTGTCGGCCTATGCCCGAGGCGAAACCGACGAGTTCATCAAACCCATTGTTTTGACCGAGGACGGCCATCCGATAGCGACCATTTCCGACGGCGATGCGGTCGTATTTTGGAACTTCCGAGCCGACCGGGCCCGCCAAATGAGCCGCGCGCTCACTCAACCTTCGTTCGACGCTTTCGACCGAGGCAAACAAGCCGCGCTCGCTCGGTACGTTTGCATGACCCAATACGATGCGAAATTGGGCTTGCCCATCGCGTTTCCGCCGCAGTCTTTGCGCAACAACTTGGGCGAATACCTAGCAAACTTGGGGCATGCGCAGTTTCGGATTGCCGAGACGGAAAAATACGCGCACGTCACGTTTTTCTTCAACGGCGGCGTCGAAACGCCTTACCCCGGTGAAGACAGGCAGCTTCTTCCGTCGCGCCGTGACATCGCCACGTACGATTTGGCCCCCGCCATGAGCGCCGTCGAAGTCACCGACGGAACTGTCGCTGCGCTTTTGCAAAGGAAATACGGTTTTGTCCTTGTCAACTTTGCGAATCCCGACATGGTGGGACACACGGGCATCTTGTCTGCGGCAATCCAGGCCGTCGAGACCATGGACGAATGCCTCGGGCGAATTTGCGAGGCTGCGAGGCAGGTCGGAGCGGCGGTGCTCATCACCGCAGATCATGGCAATTGCGAACAAATGCTCGATCCACTGACGGGACAACCTCACACCGCTCACACCACGAATCCGGTTCCGTTTGTCGTCGTCGATGATGCGCTTTGCGGAAAGACGCTGCGAGAAGGCGGTCTCGCCGACGTTGCACCGACGGTGCTCGATATCATGGGCCTGCCCAAACCCAACGAAATGACGGGGCGATCGCTGCTGTGCGAAAAGGAGCAAACATGAAACGAAAACTGGGTCGCAGTGTTTTGGCCGTCGCAGCCGGTTGCGCGGTCGCCATCGCCGCAGGTTGCGCAGCGTCGGCAGCATGGAGTGCGAAAAACAACTACATCAACGGAATTGTCCAGCAACACGAATACCGCCAGCCGTGCATTTACGTCTGGCCCGCCGTCCAGGAAACCATCGCGAATTATTCGGGGGCCATCATCGCCAACACGTCGCCGCCTCCGTATTACCGCTTAGAGACAAACTGGGTTCCCGACGGGACCAGTTCCACCAAGCACTATGTCGCCGAGGCGTTGCCGAGCGGGCAAGACGGTTGTCGCATCGCCATCACCAAAAGCAGCGTGTGGAACGGGCGCGCGTCATCGGAACGAGACTTGTGGCTCGAATACCGCGTGCTTCAGCGGGTCGAGCCCGGAGTCGCTGCACAAATCGAATCGCAGGGCGAACGCCTCGGACAAGACGCCCGCGCCCGCTACGAAGCCGAACACCGAAAATAGCCCCTTCCCGCCCCGAAACCACCAAAGCCTCCGCACCATACGCGGCTTGCAGAGCGTCTGAAAGAGGCGATATTCTGTTGCCGCAATCGTCTGTGCGGACTTCGCTTTCGCCCTCCTGAGCACGGACCAAAGGAATCGGCTCTGTGTCCACCGTCGAGCTGCCCAAACCCGTGTCGGCCCAACCCACCTCGGAGTCTCCCGAACAGTGGGTGAACAAGACACTGTGTGGGACGTATTACCTGGAAGCACTGTTGGGAAGCGGCGGGATGGGGGCCGTGTTTCGAGCGCGTCACCTTCGCACCGGTGGGGCGTGCGCCGTCAAAATTCTCCATCGTCAACATCGCCCCGAAGACGAGGCGTTTCTCCGCTTCCAAACAGAGGCCCGCGTCGTCGCTGCGCTGAATCATCCCAACATCGCCAAAGTCTTCGATTTCGACCGAGACATCGACGCAGGCTTCCCCTTTTTGGTGATGGAACTCCTGAAAGGCGAGGACCTGCAAAGCCGCCTAGAAAAACGCCGACAGCTTCCCGAAAAGGAACGCCCCCTTCCTCTGTCCCAAGTCCTGGACCTGGCCAAACAGTGCTGTGCCGCACTCACCGAAGCAGAAAAACTCGGTGTCGTACACAGAGACATCAAACCCGGCAACATCTTCTTGGTTCCGGGGCAGGGGCCCGATGGGCGAGATTTGGTCAAACTCGTGGATTTTGGAATCGCCAAAATCCGGCGGACAGCCCCTCTTCAATTGAACGAACCAAACCCAAAAGAAAAACCAGCCGCCAGCGGCCTAACCCTCCTCTCCAAGACCAAAGAAGGGACGGTTCTCGGAACCCCCCTATACATGGCACCGGAGGCGGTTTTGGGGCAGACGTTGAAGATGGATGGGAGGATGGATCAATGGTCGTTGGGGGTGGTGCTGTATGAACTTCTGGCGGGGCGCCATCCCTTTGTTGCAGAGAACGAAACAGACACGACCGGCCTTCTGTTTTCTCGAATTTTGTATGAGGAACCGCTCCTTCTGGCCAAACTGAGACCGGATCTGCCACCGCATGTGTTGGCGGCGATTTCGCGCGCAATGAACAAGAAGGCAGACGATCGTTTTGCGTCGATGTCTGACTTTGCCCGCATGCTGATGGGGGAGCAACAAAAGGGGACTCCCAAAGTCCGGTTCTGGACGATCGCTGCTCTTGGGAGTGCGGTCGCCGCTCTGCTTGTCGGAGCCATTTTTGGGGGTGTGCGTGTTCTGCCCAAAAAAGCGCAGCCCTCGATAGGAACACCCTCCCCTGCTGCTCTGTTGGATTTGGCAGAGTCCCCAACGACACCCGACCTCTCGGTTTTTGGGGTTCCGGATCTCAAGACACAGGATTTGGCCGAGCCGCGCACCGTTTTCGATCTGTCCATCGTGGACAAACCGACCACACAGACTGCCTTGCCGATGGGAATCGTGCAAAAGAAACCGAAGTTTCCTAAGGCCGGGAAAACGCAAAAACCGGGGCCGCAAGATCAGAAAACGCCGAAGGAACCACCGATCGATGAAAATCTGTTCAATCCAGAGTAGGAGTACGTAAAAATGCGATCACCGTGGCTTTGGGGAGGCGGTCTGTGGGTGTGCCTTTGTGGGACCCCTATCGCAAAGGGGGCCGCGCAGGCCGAGCCCGCAACCTGTGACAACCTCCAGGACCCCAAACTCCTCCGCAAGATCGGCGGAGACGAGTACCAAAACACCAAAAAGCCACTTTCAGCGCGTCTTTTGGCCGCAGAACAGTGCCTGCAAAAATCGCTCGGACAGTGTGGCGAGGACGCGGATTGTTACAACCTGACCCACTTTGGTTTGGCATGCGTGAACGAGGACCAATACCGTCTGCTAGAGAAAGACAAACCGCGCGCCGACGCTGAACAGAAACTGCTGGCGGCGCTCAATGCGTATGAGCGGTACATCAGCCAACGGGCGAAAAACCCGAACCTGGCGACGGAACTTTCGCCTGTGACGCCAAGGCCGCTCGCTCCTACCGAGCTTGCATGCCCGCCGCGCAGTGAAACGCCGACGAATTTGGCCGTGGCCGGGCGAGCCCGTTTGGCGGCACTCGTGCGCGCAACACACGGGCGTTTGATTTTGCAGTTTCCGACACAAGCCCTGTCTTTTCGTCTGAACAACCAACCGTTTGTGATTGTGAAGCGGCCCGAGCGACCCCTTCCGGTGTGGCTGCCCCAAGGCGAATATCCCATCAGTTGGAACAACGATTCGGAGCACACCCTCGTGAAACTTCGAGCGGGCGAAACCGTTGCGGTGTTCCTGGGACCCCAGCCGAAACCAGCCGAACCACCCGCAGCAGTATCGGTGCCCCCCGTTGAGACACTTGCGCAAGCCCAACCTCCTGCTCTGCCAAGCGAACCCGGACCGTCACCTTCTGGACGAGCCTATTTTGCTGCCGGAGGAACGCTCCTGGCCGTCGGTGCAGCGGCGACTGGCCTTGGGGTTTCGGGCCTGGTGCTCGATGGTCGATGCCACGATGCCGCCTGCCAGCAGGTGTACGACGGGAAAACCTTTGGCGCGGCGCTGCTTGGCATCGGAGTCGCCGCAGTGGGCATCGGTGTTTCGATGTTGGCGGTCGGCGCGTGGAAAACACGCAAAGTCGAACGCAAGCGCCCCGTCGCAAGCCTCGTGGCTGACACGCAAACCGTCGGTGTTTCGGTTTTAGAGCATTTTTGAGGCTTTTTTGCTGAATTTCTAGAAAGGCTATCGCGATGCGCGTTCCTCATGCTTTGTTGTTCTCCTTCAGTATCGGGACAGTCGTATTCTTCGTCGATTGCTTGATTCCTCTTCGTGAATCGAAATGCCCAGAAGAACGAAGCTGTGATCCTGGATGGTGGTGCAACGAAGCGACAAAGCAGTGCGAACGAGCAGATGGTGGTGGACCGCCCGAGACAGATTCTTTGCCGCCTGAATGCTCAACCGAAAAACCTTGTGCAGATAACAAAGTCTGCAAAAATGGAATCTGTACAGCTTGCGAGTACCACGACGAATGCCCCTCTCTTGTATGCCAAGCAAATGACACAGATCAGACCAAAGCGCGTTGTCTTGGTGCAGACAAGATATACGTTGTCGATGCTCGCGCAAATTGCGCAGACGCAGATGGTTCAGCGAAAAAGCCATATTGTTCTTTACAAACTGCGTTGTCGCAACCGGCCAGGGATGCCATTCGCCTGATTGGTGGAACACCTGATCATGTCTATCAAGGTCCCTTTGATTTCAGCAGTTCTGCGGCAAATCCCTATCGAACGATTCGTATTTACGGCGCAGGCCCTAAAAATGATGCGACGAATCGCCCGATCTTGACCGTAAATGGGACCGAGACCGTCGTTTCGATAGGGCCTTCCCAAGGGAAAACCACTGTTTTGCTGGATGGTGTCACCGTGCATTCTGCGACAAGAGGTTTGGATTGCACCTTGTCAGGAACCGCGCAAACTCCTGACATCGAAATTCGGCGGAGCACGTTCAAGAATCTATCGATTTTTGGTTTGCGCTCGAATCAATGCAAAATCACGATCTCACAGAGTGTGTTCTCAGATTTGGATAACTCCGTGATCTCCATTGATTATGGAAGTTTCTCGATGACAAATTCCTTTTTGTTCAACAACGGCGCAAGTGATACCAAAATCCGTTCACCGATTTCCTTTTATTCGACTTCCATCACCTTTGCCAACAACACGTTGGTCGGAAATCGTGGAATGAACACAGGCCGAGACGACCAGCGCGCGGTGAATTGCTACAACACGACCGGTGTTTTCAAAGCAAGCCTCGCCTGGCCGCCCACCAACGACCTGACCACACCGCAGTTTTCGGCCAACTGTGTGCTCGACCAAGTGGTGATTCACCCGACTGTGGTGTCTCCGCCGACGGGAACGATCGCAGCGACGCCTTCGTTTGTGCAAAGGGATGGGATTCCCTATGCGCTGGCCGACGACCAAACCAACCAGCAGTGCTGCATCGACCAAGTGGACCAAAACCATTCACCGCTCGATTACTTCGGCACGCCGCGCCCGCAAGGCCCGAAGGCAGACATTGGCGCACACGAAGTCCAAAAAGCCCCCTGATTCCCCACGAACGCGCATTCGACCGCAGAAAAAAGTTGCGTTCCTCTCGGAAACATTCTGAAAATCCGAGCATGATCTACCGTTTGAAAAACCCTCGCCCCGCATCGCTTTGCCTTCTCCCCCTGTGCCTCTCGCTGGTCAGCCTCTTCCTATCGACCAAAGCACACGCCAAACCAACTGTTTATGTTCTCTATCATTTCAAGAATGAAATCTCGGATGCACAGAAACTTTCCACCGATCTTTTTGAACTCGAAGGCGCTATCGGGAAGAAATTTGGCTTGGAGCAGGCCATCGTTTCCTGGCACGGACCTCGAAGTAAACATAAATCGCCTGGAACCACTCCATTGTTGTCAAAATGCGATTATTACAACACCATCATACTTGATGAAACAAATAATACAAACCTGGCCACGAGTTTGCAAGGATACATTGAGAAATTCAAAACAGCAACATACACAGAAACCAAGTGTTTTAGAGAAAAAGACTCGAACGCCATCAATTCGACGTTTGACGAAAGTGCTATCTGGGTCCTGTTTCTGATCAACAACGCAGTAAACCAAGCCCCGCAGAAATCTACGGCCAAGCTGATTGTATGCGATGGGGGGAAACTGACGACAGATTCAGGCAAGGCGTGTGTATTCATAGACGATCTATCCAAAGAAAATGAGTTGAGTACATTGGCGAGTCGCATTTCTAGCATCGGCAATCGCGCTTGTTTCTCTGCGTTTCCCGGTGCAAAGGAGGTGGTTCCGGCGTGGTCGCCGAAATATCGCACGCGGTGGGTGAACTTGGGAGTCGGTATCGCGGGACTCACGGCTGGGACGGTTCTGCTGGGCCTGGGCATACACAATGCGGGGTACAATCCGTGTGTTGCGGCTGTTTCCCGATTGCCCGGCTACGATTGTATGGGGTCTGAAGGCTCACCGATTGTGCCAACATTGTTGCGCACCTTTGGCTGGCTCGGCATTGCGAGTGCCGGGGTTGCTGCTGGGACTACCTTCTGTTTTTGGTGCAAATAGAAAGGGGTAATGACGATGAATCGGTTTGTTTTTGGGGCATTTGGGGTGGTTTTTCTGTTGGGTTGTCCTGGGACTCAAACGTCGCTGGATTGTTCTTCTGACCCAGAGCGCATTTGCAACACGTCGGTGGGGGCGATTTGCGATGCAGAAGTTAATCGCTGCAGGTGCCAGGAAGACACAGAATCGTGTCCTTGCGTGACACACTCACAGTGCCAAAGCATGGTGTGCGATTTTTCAGTCCAGGCCAACGCGCAGCAAAACGAAACGGGCAATGCAGCCACAAGGATTGGAACTTGTGTTCCAAAACGCAGTATCGTGTATGCAAACCCAAGTGCGAACTCATCCTGCACAGATGCAAAGAAAATCGGGGACAAGGATTGTCGTTATTCTAGCCTTCACGACGCGCTCGATTCTGCACGACGAAACCAAAAGCCTTTTGTCCAAATGGTGGGAGAATTGAATTCCTCGTTCGATGTGGTCTTTGACTATCCGGGCCAGACTCGGACAGACATCTCGATTGTAGGAACGTATGATCATGTGATGCCAGACTTTTTGCCGGAAGCAAGTCGGCCTGCCTTGTCTGTGATTCACGGCATGACGTTCGACCAAAAAACGAAAATCGCTGCCGGTGTGCCGAGGATTGTTTTGGATGCAATGGTGCTGGCGGGGCCGGTGGTTCTTTCAGCAGATGACGCGCTGACGGACATTCTCAGCGTCGAGATCAAGCGAAGCAAGCTGGACTACACAGGGGACAAAGAGCTGTTTTCTGTGAAAAATGTGAATGTCGCGGTGTCACAGTCTTTGATTCAGGCAAAGAAAACGCCTCTTTTTTCATCTAGCGCCTTGTCGGCGAATGGAAGCATGACGGAAGTAAACAATTCTGTTTTCGCCATCACGAATGCGAATGAGCCGCTTTTTACAAAATATGAAGGGAACGGACTCAGGCTCTATTTCAACTCGTTCGATTCTCCATCCCTGACCATGGGTTTTTGTCGCGACAACAGGCGGACACCCGCTTCGTTCCAAGGAAACTTGTTTGAAACAAAGATCAAAGAAGACTGTACGGCAAAAGATCTGATCACGTCTGGGTGGCCAATAGATTCCTCTGCGGAATTTCGGAAATCGACAGAACAGAGCGAACTGTTTTCGTGCGGCAAGCCCTATGTGCTCGATGCAGAAAGCCCGCTAAAAATCACCTGTCCTGAGAAAGAATGTTCCCTGAGCAGCGCGAGTACGAGCATCAAATGGGATTTTTGCAACAAACTACGCAACGAAAGCCCATACTTTCGCGGCGCGCTACTACAGGGATAACGCGGTAGTCGTTCCTTTTGCGAGAACCAGTGAATCGGCTTTAGCGCGATAGGGCGTGGAAGGCTTCGTCGAACAGGTCGGGGCCTAGGCCGTGGCGGGCTTCCTCTTCCATGGCGATGCCGACGTTTGCACCGCGCAGCGTTTTTTTGATGTCAGCGATGACGCGCAAAAGCTCGATGGACTGTTCTTTCTTGTGTGTGCCGGCGGCAATGGCCTTTGCGACGGAAAGCACGCGACCATGAAACACCAAAAGGGCGCACAGGAGCACGCGGCGTTGGTTTGGGTCCTGCCCTGGGGGAACGGGGCCTTTGGAGACAAAGGAAGGCAACGCGGCAGAGAGGTTCTGCGACGCGGCGCGCAAACCTGCTGGGCTGTTTTCAGCAGCAGCCAGAGTGTTGAGCAGAGTGTGGGCCGCAGGCTTTTGGTCGCTTGTGAGGTTGGCCAGCTCGGCGGTGGCTTTTTGGAGGTGCGCTTCCTTGACGTAGCGTGCGGTTTTGGCGACCGCGACCCAGGCGGACTCGGGGGCGGCAGCGGGCGACGAAGGGGCAGACGGCGGGTCTTGGGCAAACGAAGTCATGCAGGAGGCTCCTAGCCAAACAAGGCTGGCAACACAGGCACAGCGAAAGGTGGAAAGCGGGGCAGCGAAGCGAATGGAACGCATGAAGCGAGGCTACTCTACAGCGGATTGTTTTTGTCGGTGACGAGGGCCTGGAACGTGCTGGTGTCGCCGCCGAACTTGTTTTTGTACCAAGAGCCATCGACCAGCTCGGTTTGGCCGACCCAGCGCGTCGCGCCCGTCCATGGGTCGGTCACAAGGTAGTAGTCGGCGTCGCTCATGTTGAGCAGACCTTGGGCGGCATCGCGGGCGGAACAACTTCCCCAAGATGCCAGCCTGGCAGCGACTCAGGCGCGCCTTGCCCCGCTCTGGCTGTCGAAGAAATGCACGCTGCTCACGCCACCAACGGCCACGTACCCGGCACCTACCGCAACGCAGGCATCGTCGGGTGACATCTCGGTCCCTCCGAGCGCAACGCGAAAGCGCTGCTTGCCGCTGGCATCGAAGACCAGCAGTGCAAAGCGATGCTGGCGGACCGCCGGTTCCTCCTGTACCCACACGGCTGCCACCAGATCATCGGCTGCGGCCAAATGGAAGACCTCTCCCGGCCCGTCTATCGCCATCGTCGAGCGAAGCTCTATCCCCTGTGGCTGCCAGGCGAGGTGGTAGATCGCACGCTCACTGCTGGCATACAAGCTTCCTGCCGCTCCATGTGCCAGATGGCGTACCGCTGGCACCTCGGCTGGTAAGTCGGCTCGTGTTTCCCGCGATGGAAATGCCAGGCGCACAAGTTGTCGGCCGCGCGCGCAAGCTGCTTGCCCCGACCCCAGGCTGATCAGCGTCGCGAGATCTGTTCTGCTCACTTCGATGCTGTCTTCTACCCGAACATCCGCAGGACCATAGATGTGATATCGCCCCAGGCGTGCGCGTGCATTCGGGCTCGCCAGCAGGAACTCATCTACCGTTGCTCCTGCCGCCAAAAAGGAGCGTCCCTGCGAATGGGAAAAATACCCCTGCACCACACGCTCCTGTTCATTCGAGGCCGGCACAAGATGCACCTGCGCATTGCCCGCAAGAGTCGCCGGCACCTCGAGTGCCAAGAGTCCGGCCCCCGTTCCCCCAAGCCCACGCGGAGCCTCCAAAGCAATGCGCCTCACTTCTGTCCCTCGCAGCGGGTCCATGATGACCAGAGCGTCCTTGCGGAGATGTCCAAGCCCCCCCGCGAAGGCGCATAGCGGACTCGGCCCCTGCCACGGCGGAATGAGACGGACCTGCACGATCTTGCCCATGGTTCCTTCCTCTGTCTGTGTGCCGCGGCTTGCCGGTTGTCTTGTCCCACATCCCTGTGCATCGCCATGACAACCGTGTCCCAGCACGGTGCATCCAGCGCCGTTCCCCAATAAAAGCAGCGACGTGCTGCCCGTCCGCAGGAATTCGCGCCTTTTCATCATGGCGCGTATCGCTGCTCAATCAGAGCGATCTGGTCCGGCGTGGATGCTCGATTGGTTTCGGCCACGAACGCTTCTATCTTGTCCGCCGGAACGCCCTTTTGCAGCAAGCGCTTCTGGGCATCGGCCTGCGCCGTGTCGGAGTGAAAGACTTGGTTGCGCATGATCTCGAACTGCTTCGCCTGCCATTCGCAATCGTCTTGCGCAGCCTTCTGGTTCGCCTCAGCATCCTTGATCTGCGCCTCGGCTTGCTGGATCTGCGTCGCGTTCACTGGTGGATTGGCTTTTTTCAGGTTTTCCAAAACGGTCATGGCTGCCGTGACTTTCCGCTGCTCAGCCTGCACGCGAGCCTTTGGCGCGTCCAGCAAATCCTGTGCAAGTGACTGCGGCTTGAGGATCGCCTTCATGTATGTCTCGGCAAAGTGTTCGCCTGGACGCGTGCGGGCATAGCGCCAGTTGTCGTTCGGGGTGCCTGACAACGGCGCAATCGCTGGATCGGGGATGCGACCGGGATCATGGGTGTTGCCCGTCCAACCTCCGGCTTTCTTGAACTCCTCAAAGATCTTCGGGTTCTGGTTATGAATGTCATGACCGAACTCATGGATGATCGTCTCCTCCACGGGGCTTATCGTCGCCCCGCCATGTCCTGCCTTGGCAGGGTCCGAGATCTCGCGACTTTCACCGGTGTGACGATAGGTTCCAGTCACTCCCAAGTCCTGAACGCGGATGACGTTGTTGAGATGATCCCCACCGTACTTTGCCTTGTAGGTCGGATCGGCCAGCATCGCTTTCTCATCATCGGGGTCTATGTCACTGCGCTGCACTTCCACGATGGCCTTGTTGCCCCGCACATGACCGATCGGCATGCGTGAGAGCCCGGACTCGACCTGATCGAGTTCGGCCTCAGACCACGCTATCTTGCTGCCCTGCGCGAAGCTTGGGTTGATGTTGTACTTTCTCGTCCCGCTCTTGTTGGTCAGGTTGATGTTGTACTTCATCTCGATCTGGTGCTCACGGTCTTTGCGACGCATCAGACGGTCGACGTCCGCAGTGGTAATCGTCCCCCCGTTTTTCTTCATGTCTCGCAGATAGTCAACCTCTTCATCTGCTTCCTTCTCCGTTCCCTTGACGATTTCATCACGGCGCTTGTTGATGCGTCGGTTCTCAGTCTGCCCCTCGCTTCGGGAGTACCAGTTCCCCTCGTCTTTGGTTTTCTCATGCTCCTTGTTCGCATCGCTGTGCGCCTGGGCCTTGTGCGCCTCCCCCCACAATCGCAGCTTGCGCTCTGGGTCCTGCGTGTTCTTTAGCAGCTCGCTGAACTGATCACGCTTTTCCTCGGGCATCTGCTTCACGAAGCGGTCAAATGATGCTTCGTCCATTTTCTCGATCGCCTTGCCCTGCAGATCAGGCGGTAAGGTGCGCAGCTCGTCCATCGCCCGCTTCGCCTTATTCTCCGGCACACCCTTACAGATCCACCCCTCCTCTTTTAGGTTCTTCTCGGTCTGCCGCTTGACGAACTCCACCCGATCATCATCCGAGGTCCCTTCGAGCGTTCCAGCGCGCTCTGTGAGATCCGACATCTCGCCCTTGTGCTCGGTCTCCTTGGCCAACATGTATTTGTTGATGTCGTTGGCACTCAGCTTGCCGCCTTGGGCTCGTTCGCGCAGGAACGCCGTCTCTTCGTCGACTTCATGCTTGCTTGATTGCACCAGCTTGTCGCGCTGCTCGTTCTTGCGCTGGTTCCCTTGCTGTTCTGATGTACGTCCCCCCAGCCAGGAACCCTCGTCTTGAGTCTTCTCTCGTTCGGCCTTCGCGTCGTTTTCAACATGCGCCTTGTGGTACTCCGCAAACAACTGAAGCTTGCGATCGGGATCCTCAGTGTTGTCGACGAGTGTTTTGAAACGCTCGCGGTCCTTTGGTGGAACTTTGCTGAGGAGAAAACCAAAGGCCTCGCGGTCCATCTGCGCGATGGCCTTGCCTTGAAGGTTGGGAGGCAGGCCGAGGAGCGTATCCATGGCCCCAGTGGCATCCCTGCCTGCGACATCTTTGCCAAACCCCAGGAATCCTCCCTTGGGGGTAAGGCTGGCCTGACTCGCAGCCACCGCTTCATCCACCTGTTCCTTCTCACTCTTGGGTTTCGAAGGACTTGCCTGTGGAAAAAGGGACATCGCCGGAGTCACCGAGCCGTTCTGAAGGGTCAGTGGCTCATCGGCCCAGTGCGCCAAATGTGGTGCCCCCTGTGTTGCCACTGGGCACATGTTTGGATCGCCGGCGTGAGGTGGCACAACGACCTGTTGCTGCTCGGGCTTGAGGTCCTTGACTTGCCCAAGTTTGGCGTCGAGTCCCGCTTTGAAATCCTGCGGATACGTGGTTTGGACCTTGGCCGCTTCCGCACCAGGAACGGGAATGGTCTGGAATTTTGTGGGGTCGTTTTGTTCGGACGGAGGCGTGAGCACGTTTTCCCACCCGCGCTGCACGCTCGGATTGCCGGCGGAAAAACCCGAGAGGCTCTTGATGTGGCTGAGGTCGATGCCGATGCCCTGCAACTTGCCGACACCCCAACCGAGAGCGCCGTTTGTGACAGAGCCCGCGAAATCACCCACTTTGTCAAAGGCGTTGCCGATGCCCTTGCCGACGCCATCGATCAGGTTGTTGACGCCGCCGCCGACGGTCTGGCCGATGTTGTGGACGAAGTTGCTGATGCCGTTTTGAGCAGCGTCGCCCACTTTGTCGATGCCGCCGCCGATTTTGTCGCCGACCCAATCGAGACCTTTGTTGGCCGCCTTGCCCAAGAAACCACCCACGAGGGGAATGTGTCCCAGCCATGACTCAGCCGCGTCACCGGCTTTGTCGAAACCGTTGTCCACTGCGTTGCCGACGCCGTCGATGAGCTTGTTGACACCGCCGCCCACGACGTTCCCGATGCGGTCAAAGAAGCCCCCGATGCCGCTTTGCGCTTTGTCGCCAGCTTTGTCGAACTTGTTCTCGATGCCTTTGCCAACCGCGTCGATCCCGCCGTTCACCTTGTCGCCGAGCACCGGCAAGGTGTTGACGATTTTTTCGATGAAGTTGTTGGCTTTGCTCGGGTCTGTGCTGTTGGCTTCGGGTCCGGGCAGGCCGCGCTGGTCGATGGTCGTGGACAACACATTTTGATCGGCAGGTACACCGTTGAGCAGGTTGCCCTGTGATTTGCCATCTACCGTAGTGGCTTTCAGGAAGGCGTCGTACTGCTCGGGCGAATACTTGCCGTGCTGGCCAATGCTGTCGAGGTATTGCGAAAAGCGAACCATCGTCAGCACGTTGGCGTCGTTGGCCAACGAATGCCGACCCTGCATGCCCGGATCGGTTTGCCGCTGCACGTTCAGGTCGTAATAGTTTTGGCCGCCGCCCATGCCGAATTGAACGCCTTGGCCGACCTCGCTGTCTGTGCGCTTGCCGTCGGCACCTGTGTTGTGGCTGGTGATGTTGGTGACTTGGACGCCCAACGCTTGCAGAACCTCCCGCTGGTGCGGCGTCATGGCCATGTCCACGCCGACCAGGGATACGTTCTTGTAGCCCTCGGACGCCAATTTGAGCGCGGTGTAGAAGCTCGACTGGCCGCCGCCGCTGTGCCCAGTCAAGCTGATGAACTGGTTTTTGTCGTCGGTCTTGAGGCCCTTCTTCTCCATCTCTTGAAGGACGGTCGCGTACCCGTTGTCGGCGACTTGATGCGGGCTGTCGTACTTGACCTGCCCGCCGAGCATGCCCATGTCCGCCGAAACTTCCATTTTGCTGAGCGCGGCCCAATCGATTTGAACTTGGGGTTTTCCGTCCGGGCCTTTGTTCAAGAGGACGGCCTTGTCTGCCGCCGCCGCGTACTGTGTGACCGCAGCTACGTCATTGATGATATCGAGCTTGTCGCCGAGCGGTCCTGAGACTTTCTTGTCGCCTTCGGACTTGAAGTCGTGCCCGTATTTTTCATTTCCCAGCTTGTTTTCACCGTAGGCCGCGTACCCATGGTTGTATTTGGCACCCTCTCCTGTGACCGCAGCGTCTATCTGGATGGCATCGGCTTGGTCGTTGGTGATGCCGGTCAGCGCAACAGTCGCAAAATCGGCATAAAAGCCCATGCCCTTGCTTTCTTTTTCGGCACTCGGGCTGGCCTTTTTGGGACCCTTTTGTTCCTCGTTCAACACATGGGTGGCTTTGAGCGCCTGGGCCGCGTTCATTTTTGCCGGCCCTGCGGCATGGCCCACGGCACCCGAAGCCTCTTTGTGGTCCGTCTTGAGGGGCAAGCCCGTCGTCCACGGTCCCGCTTTGTCTGCGAAATGCCCGAGCGCGCTCCCAAGCTGCGACAAACCCGCTTGCGCCCCACCGACCATCCCGGCAAACAGACCGGGACCCGGTTTCAGACCCGGACCCGGCTTGACACCCGGATTGTTGGGCGGAGCAGCCCACGGCATTTTTTGAAGCTGAGGTTCTGGATCTTGTTTGGGTTTCGGTGCCGCTTTGCTCTCGCCAAACGGGCCTTTGCTATCGCCAGACTGATACAACATGGGTTTGCCCCTACAACGACAATCGGTTGCATGCGTTTTCGGGCGAAAAGAGGCCCAGTTGTTGGTTCAACATCTGTTGGCGCTCTGCACAGATGTCGCCAAAGCAGGGACAACCTGGAAAGACAACGCACTTCCAGGTGAACCCCCGACCACTTCCAGGTGCGCCACTGACCACCTCAACGTGCGCCACTGACCACCTCAACGTGCGCCACTGACCACCTCAACGTGCGCCACCGACCACCTCAACGTGCGCCACTGACCACCTCAACGTGCGCCACTGACCACCTC
>DAOLIT010000092.1:160-19314 GCA_035328405.1 Pseudomonadota bacterium
GTGTGCGAGAGAAGGGAGTCGAACCCTTAAGCCTTTTGGGCGCCAGATCCTAAGTCTGGTGCGTCTGCCAGTTCCGCCACTCTCGCGAAGGCTCACAAAACAGCGAGCCAAAAATCGACAAAAAAAAGGCCGCAGTCAAGGACTACGGCCAGTGAACCCAGTAGGAATCGAACCTACAACAAACGGATTAAGAGTCCGCTGCTCTGCCAGTTGAGCTATGGGTCCTCGAAAAGGTCGATATGTAGTGCGTCAAAACCAAAGGTTGTGTCAAGCGAAAATTCCGCCCCACATCATTTTGGTTTTGCCGTCGGTTCGCGCCGCCACTCTTCAAACCGCATCGTCAAACCCGCCGACACAAGATGCGTCGAGCCGCTGTACGTCCCGTTGTTCACAGCCGGGGCCAATTTCCCGCCGATTTGCACCGGTTGTCCTGTCGTGCCGTCAATCGCAAAAAGTCGTCCGTCCGTCACCGTGCGAGAAAGCGAATGCTGGTACGCATAGGCCACGTTGATTTCCACCCCGCGCACCAAAAAACCCAGCCCGCCCGTCGCACCCAATTTGGCTAGCGTATCGAAATCGAGCCGCAAATCCGCGTCCGCGCTCGCCGAGCCGTCATAAAAACCGCCCACGCGCATCGTCACGCCCGCGTCCGCAGAAAACGGCATGAACAAAGAACCTCCCAAGCGCAGACCCAGCGTGTCGCGGTAGTGGTGCGGCAGCGTGATCTCGACGGGCTGGCCTTTGTTCACAAGCGGTGGCGGATTCTTCAACACCAACGTGTGGTCCGTCCCCGAAAGCCAGCTCCAGGCCTCGTACACCACATCCGCCTCGATATCGAAAAGTTGCTGGCCTTCCAGTTTTTGGCCGAACCGAATCCCGCCTCGAAACACCCACGGCAAAAAAATCGAAAATTCCCCGTCCATTTTTTCCGCGCCGATGCCCATGCCTTGCAAAAAGGGCGGTTCCGTCGCAGAGACCGTGCCTTTCACCAGAATCGGGCGCACACCCAAATTCGACGCGCTGCGCACATTGACACCCACATCCACCGCTCGCCCGACATGAAACAGCGCGCCCAGTTGAAGCATGTAGTTGTCGTAACTTTTGCCGACGAACCGCGTCACCGAGTCACAGCCCGCCGCCTCGGTCTGCGTCGTACACGCACTCGACGACGGAAACATCGGCAGACTCTGTGGCGCGTAAGTCATGCTCGACAGCTTGATTTGGGCCGAGACCTGCTGCACGGCAAAACCCAAATCCAAAAAACGTGCGGCGCGCACACCCACCGCAATCGTGGGATAAAAAATCAGCAGATCCGTCGTCGCCAAATCGTACCGGCCCGGTCCAGGTCGCTGTTTTCCGTCGTCCGTGGGCACAAAAACCGGAAACGTGCGCCGACCAATCGAAGACGGCCCGTACACCCCCGCCGCGAACGTGATTCGCTTGAAAAAACCGAAATCCGTCGTCAGGCCAAACCACGGCGCATAAAACGGCGGTGTCGCGTCCGATTGAACCGTCGGAAAAGCCCCGAACGAATCGCCTCCCTCCCGCGCAAAACGGTATCGAGAAAAGGCGACATTGTTGTCAAACAGCGCATGTGTGCCCCGTTGCTGCGCCAAACCCCCGACGTTGTATTCCAACGCCAGCGGTGAATCCGCTTTGGCCGAAAAAGCACCTCCGCGTCCCAGCGCTTCGGTTCCGTTGGCCGGAATTTCAAAGCCCCCCGCGCGAAGCCGTTGCGCGTTTCCGAGGAAAGTCGCACCGACGGACACAAGCAGCGCGCTCCGCCAAAAAGCAGTGCGCAAACGATCGAACACGACAAGCGAACACAGAACGGAAGCCACGGGACCTCCTCGGAAATCGGCCTTCGGGGTGCGTTCATATCGCGCAACCGGGCAGCGACGCAAACACAAAACCCGCGACAGCCACAATTTCCCCCGCAAGTTGTGGAATACCTCGCGGCCTAAGTTGATATCCTAGGGACGTGACGAGCCCAGCCGACCCCAAAAGTGTTCAGGCCCTGCCCGCGTGGGTGGCCGGAAATCCGGTTCCACCCGAGGCTCGGCTTGGCACCGTTTTGCAAAATGAATTTCACATTCTGCGTGTCCTTGGCCAAGGCGAGCTGGGGGTCACTTACGAGGCGGAAAACGCGCGACTCAAAGGCAAATTCGCGGTCCTTATGCTCAAACGGGATCTGAAACCGACGCAGGGCATGGTCGTCGCTGCGCAGCGAGATTTGCGCCTTGCACAGCCGCTTCAGCCGTTTGGCTTTTTGCCCGTCAAAATGTTGGTGGACCAGTTCGGGATTCCCGGTTTTGCAACCGAACTTCTCGACGGAGAAACGCTGCGCCAGCGCCTAAAACGCGGCCCCCTTTCTGTCGAACGAGCGTTGGCTCTGGCCATCTACATTGGCAAAGCCCTGGATGCGTTTCACAAAGCTGGCGCGGTTCACGGCGATTTGCGTCCCGAGAACATTTTTTTGGTTCGCCCGGGTGCCAAATCCAGTTTGGCCGGCAAAGTCGTTCTGGTGGAGCACGGCCTATATCACCTGCGACGCATTTCGTCGGGTTTGGACGACCGATTGCCTCCGTACAAATTGATGTACAGACCGCCCGAATTGTTGCTCGGTGAAATCGCCCCGCATCCCGGTGCCGACTTGTTTGTTCTCGGTGCCATTCTTCACGAATGCTTGACCGGTCGGCCTGCGTTTTTTGATGCGGTGGATGACTTCATCATCGACAACTTGAACCAACCGCCCAAACCACTCGTGCCCAATCCACAGACCGGTTTGACCGCAGAATTGTGCCAAAGCGTCGGTGAAATCATCGTGTGCGCGTGTGCCCGCGACCCCCAAGAGCGGCTTCCCGATATGGCCTCGTTTGTCACCGGCCTGGAACTCATTGTGAAGGCCAAGGGGCTCAAACTTCCCGACGTGCTCACGGAAAACAAAGGCCCGACGGATGTGCTCGAACCCATAGGCGATGCTCGCATGCACCAGCTTTTGGAACGGCGGTCAGGCATGTTTCCGGTGATTGGTCCGCCGCCACCGGAACTCGCTCCTTCTGCGACCCCTTCTGCGACCCCTTCTGCGACCCCTTCCGCAACCCCTGTTATACCCCCTTTGACTACCCCTTCCGCAGAGGAAGTCAAAACGCAGCCCCGCATCGATCCCCTATCGGTATCTGGCTCTGCGTCTGTCTCTGTATCTGGCCCCTCGTCTGTCTCCGTATCTGGCCCCTCGTCTGTCTCTGTATCTGGCCCCTCATCTGGAAAGCCAGCAGAACCGACCCCTGTCCTTGTCCCCATCACCGCACCCAAGAAAAAAGTCACGCAAATCCTGGAAAGGCTCTCCAGCGCATTTCCCGTGTTGACCGTGACCCCCGATGGTGGAGCGATTCAGGAACAACTGGTGCAACCGGTTTCCCCGCCCATTCCCAAATCGGAACCAAAACCCGAAGCCATCACGCAAGTGCCGGTGCCGGTGCCGGTGCCGGTGCCGGTGAAAGTCGAGCCCCCAAAGTTCGCGGAGATCTCTCCTCCAGAAAAAGGGGAACCTCCCATCGAACGCCCCCTCGAGCCCGCACCGCTCGCCCATGTCGTTCCAGAGAAGAAAACCCCCGAACGACAGACAACCGATCCAACGGAACCCGAAACAGCCGCAGAAAAAACCCCGGCTCCAGCGGTTCCCAAAGCGCCAGCAGAACCAGCAGCGCAGGCTGACATCGAGAAGCCGCCCGAACCCAAACCCGTGCTCAAAGCGGGCGTCGCTGAGGCGCTCGCCCGGCTCAAAAAACCCGGCGCACCCGTTGAATTGAAAGTTCCGCCGCCGGTCACAGAATTGCCGTTTGCCGTGTCTGCTTCTGCGCTCAGCGCGAAACTGCCCTCCTCGGGAAGTGGGCCCGCCCAACCAGAGCCACCCGCCAAAACGGATGTCGCACCAAGCCCCCCATTGGCCCAGGCCGACCTACCCCCCGAGCGTCCTTCCGCACCTGAAAAAACGCCCTTGGCCACCGGCGCAACCCCAAACGCACCCAGGCGCGTTTTCCCGACTGTTCAGGTCGAAAATGTCGAGGACATGATTGTGAGCCTGCCGTCGCTCGCGGCCATCCCGGTCGTGACCGCTCCCCCGCCCATGCCCGGCGCACAGCCAACCGAGGACAAAGCGAAAACCCCGGACACTTTGTCGGAATTGCCCACCCAGGCCGTTCTCGACGTGCCCAAGATCGAACGGCTACACAACCCCGCGCTACTGAGTGCGCCCACCCAACCCTTGATTCCCGCGATGCTCGGCGAGCTCCTCACGCCCCCCTTTGTTGCGCCTCCTGCTGCGCTTGCACCGCCCACACCGACACCATCTGTGGCCTCGCAGCAACCAGCCAGTTTGCACGAAGCCCCGACACAAGCGCGCTTGCCTTCCATCTCCTCCGATCCGAGGATCATGCCCGATGCTGATCAACCCGCCACGGTTCAAGCTGTGCAAATCGTTCCGTTGGCAGCCATGGGTTCCCGACCCGTCGAGTCGGACGTACCAGTGTCCCCACAGGCCGGCCTCCATGAAGTACCCACCGCTGCTGCAATTCCGAGTTCCGATCTGTTGAAACAAGCCATGCCTGGTTTTCACAGTGGACCGCTCGCCAATGGACCGCTCGCCGATCCTCAAAAAGTGTTCGAGAGCAACCCCATACCCCGCAAAGAAGCGACCCCTGTTCCTGCGCCCTCTGTTGTCCCACCCCCAGTCGCGCCTCCTCCTTCTGATGATGCAGTGCTCAAGGATGCGTTGCTTCCCGCTCAAGTTTCGACGGTACATTCCTCCTTTGCGCCCAAAAAGCACTCGAAGGCCCCGCTCGTTCTTCCGCAAAACAAGGAACCAACCCTCAAAGAAGTTCTCCTAAAACATCAAGAACTCTTCGCGGCGTCCATAGGTGCACTGCTTGTACTCCTGCTCGGACTCGTTTTCTACGCCATCATCAGATAGTTCCCGCCCAGATCCATTCACCACGGAAACTGGGTGGCTTTGGGGTCGCTGTTCAGTAGGACTTTGCGACCAAGAGGCGTGCCGTTGAGGGTTGTCCGGTGAAGATGCACCGCCCTGCTCCTTTCGCCCCTTCGGGCAATTCTTCTTCAAACGGAATGCACCGAATCGACGTGTCACACAGCTCCCCAAACCGTCGTTCGTCGTCCTTGCTTCCCGCAAAGTGAACCCACGCAAACCCGCCCCCTTCTTCCTTAAAGAAACGCTCAAACTCGCCAAGGTCGTCGATCACCCGTGACCGTTTCT
The DNA here is from genome assembly GCA_035328405.1 of Pseudomonadota bacterium. Classification (GTDB taxonomy): domain Bacteria; phylum Myxococcota_A; class Polyangia; order Palsa-1104; family JAEUJZ01; genus JAEUKA01. The sequence goes on from DAOLIT010000092.1 coordinate 5,436, forward strand.
GCCGGAATGCCACTGCGCGGTCGTACAGTTCCTGCTGCATCGTCTCAAACAGCGTTTTGATGCTCGCAATCGCTTCGGCTCGCGGCACAAACGTCTTTTGCCGTTTTCGCTGTTCTTCCGGTGTCTCCCCTGCCCTTTCCATCACAAACCGCCGCACCAAACAGAGGACCCCTTTTTCCAAATCCTTCGGCCCAATTTCGATTCGCAGAGGCACCCCTTTCATCTCCCATTCGTAGTACTTTGCCCCTGGCTGCATGTTGTCTCGATCGTCGAGTTTCACCGACACCCCCATCGCGACCAGTTCTTGCCGGACTTTCTCCGCCTCTGCCAACACCTTCTGTTTTTCATCGTCTTTTCGATAAATCGGCACAATCGCAACTTGGATCGGCGCAAGTTTGGGTGGCAGCACCAAGCCCCCATCATCAGAATGCGTCATGATGAGCGCCCCCACAAGCCGTGTACTAACCCCCCAACTCGTTGCATACACGTATTCCAGTTTCCCGTCTTTGTTCAGAAACTTCACGTCGGAACTCTTGGCAAAATTCTGTCCCAAGTAGTGCGACGTGCCCGCTTGCAACGCCTTGCCGTCTTGCATCATCGCCTCGATGCACATCGTGTCCAGCGCCCCCGCAAACCGCTCCCCTTCTGTCTTGCGCCCCCTTACGACTGGAACGCACATCACATTCTTCGCAAAATCCGCGTACACAGACAGCATTTTCTCTGTCTCGACAAGCGCCTCTTCCTCGGTGGCATGCGCGGTGTGTCCCTCTTGCCACAGAAACTCTGCCGTGCGCAAAAAGAGCCGCGTCCGCAATTCCCACCGCACCACGTTCGCCCATTGATTGATGAGAATCGGCAAGTCTCTGTAGCTTTGAATCCAATTCCGATACTGGTTCCAAATGATCGTCTCACTCGTCGGACGGATGACCAGCGGCTCCTCCAGTTTCGATTCCGGGTCCACCTGAACCGTCCCATCAACCGCCTTCAGTCTGTGGTGTGTCACCACCGCGCATTCCTTTGCAAACCCCGCTGCGTGCTGTTCTTCCTTGGAAAAAAACGACAGCGGAATGAACAGGGGAAAGTACGCATTGACATGCCCCGTGGCTTTGAACCGATCGTCCAGCTCGCGCTGCATTTTCTCCCAAATCGCATACCCGTGAGGCCGAATCACCATGCAGCCCCTGACCGCACTGTGTTCCGCAAGCTCGGCCTTCGCCACGATGTCCTGATACCAGTCCGCATAACTCACGTTCCGAGGCGTAATGCTGACCGTCCCCCCTTCTTTGTTCCCAGAGCCTTTCTTGTCTGAAGCCTTTTTTTCCGAAGTCTGTTGTGTCGTCATCTGCATGTCCTACCCCAACTCCCAGACGAAACACAAGTTTTCCAAAACCCAAACCGAAAATCCCACCTCCAGCAGGCGCAAGTAGGATCGATTCTGTCGCGGCGGAAAAACCAGGTGCGTTGCCCCGAAAGCCGCCTCCACCTCAGCAAATAGTCGCATGTGAATCCACCATCGTTTCTTCTGTCCCTCAGGGTCCGAGGCGCGGTAGGATGCGCCGCATGATGGTTTCTGCGACGTTTCCAAGGACGCTTGAATGTACGTTGTTGCCCGTGCAAGAGGCAGATTTGCCTGCGCTTTATGCTTTTCAAGATGACCCCGTTTTGCGAAGTCTGCGCGTCGTGCCGTACCGGAACAGAGAAGCGTTTTTTGCCAAATGGAAAGCAGTCTTGGAAGACCACGAAGTGGTGAAGCAAACCATTTGGGCCGACGGACAATTGGCGGGAAGTATCTTGTGTTTTCACGGCGAGCACGGACGCGAACTTGGCATACTGCTGGGCCGAGCGTATTGGAGCAAAGGCATTGGGAGTGCTGCCCTCACGCAGTTTTTGGCTCAGCTTGCCCACCTCAAAGGTCCCCTAACTGCGCGCGTGGTCGAGCACAACACGGCCTCGATTCGTTTGCTTGAGAAACACCATTTCTCTAGAACCTCAGACACCCCATTTACCGACGCAGAGGGCAATTCCCTCTTTGAGTTTGTCCTTGAGCGACCGGAACCCTAAAGAGTGAACCATCATGAGTGCAGAACAGACCCAGCTTCCGACCGCCGATCTCGCCCCCACAGGCCGCGCCAAGTGCATGCAATGCGCGCAAGCCATCGCCAAAGGAACCGTTCGTATTGCGGTTCTGCGCAGCATTGATACAGGCTCCTTTGTCACACAGGGGCCCGGCTATATGCACCCCGCGTGCGCCAAAACCTGGGCCGAAACGCAATGGGAGGCAGGTTTTTCCGACCTTGCCGCACAAGTGTTGCAAAACTCCTCACTTCCGACGATTCCAGAGCCGTTTGGGAACCCAACAGACACAATTGGCGGCACCATTCCATCTCAGAATCTCATTCCGAAGCTTCCGGCGAAGACACCCCCTTTCGCTGAGCCGAAAGCGCCCCCTTTCGGTTCCCTTTCAGATAAGAAACTCGCGTCTCTTGCCGCAAAGCTTCTATCTTCAAAAGACGAATACAAAGCGGATTCCTTGATCGAAAAAGCCGGTGTAGCGTGGGGAGATCGCGCCGCCCTTCGCTGGCACCTTTGTCGCTACGGACTCGTTTCCCCGACGCACGTTTCGATGCTCTCTCGTTTGGGGGAGAGCACGACAGAAGCCGACATGGAAACCGTGTTTGCCGTCCTCCCAAAGTTGGCTACTCCCACCACCAACACGAGTGACGTTCTGCCAAAATGGTCTGGCAACGCCGATCGCATCGTTCTGCGTGCAATGCAGCTTGATCCGGTTCGTTTGGCCACGCTTGCGGAACACGCTCCCCATCATCTCCGTTTGGGAATCCAGTTCGTCAGAGGTCGGAGTGGTATCCCGCTCCCTGAATCCGATCGAAAGGCCGTTCTCGATGCACTCGCGGAGTGTGAAGGAACCTATTACGGTCTACCCCGGTTTCTCAACGCAGAGGGTTCGTATCTGTATGTCCACAACCTGGATTCCCAACTGACCGTCCCTACCTACTACAAAACAGCGTTCGATCTTGCAAAGCATTTTGGGTCGTTTTCCGAATGGCAGCAGGCGCTATGCAAACACGCCTCCAGAGGACTATTTTCGTCGGTGGAACTCGTTGTTGACGGGTTGTCTGTGATGCCTCTTTCCCAACTGGTCTCCGCGTTAACAAAGGCCCATTTTTCAGGTGATGACAGACACTTCCAAGCACTCGAGACACTCCTCCTTTTGCGAAAGGATGACCCCCTTGAACTTGCCACGGCTGCGCAGACCATAGATATCGATGACTATCCCGCATCCTATATGCGAGAGCTGTTGCTTCTGTTTGCCCTGGGTCAGCTCGGCGAACAGAAACGGTCCGTTCCCGAAGGTCTTGAGCTTGCACTCAAGTGGGACAATTACAGCCATTGCATCGCACCGTGGCGAGGAAGTGCCATCCACGCGAGGTTCCACAAACGCGCGCTGTCTGCTCTGTCTCCATCCCGGATTCACGAACTGATCCGCAAGCGTTTCTTGCGCGATTATGCACACAACACTGCTCTCGCCTTACTTTCTTCGGCTTTCGACGAGAAATTCCTTCGGGAGATCCTCTCTTCCGTGCCTGATCCCAACTCCCTTGATCCGAACGCGGGAGCCGGACTTGGTGTGCAGGCGCTCCCTCTTTTTGTGTCCTACAAACAGGAATACGTGCAAAAAGGGGTGTCTGCTGCAAAAACTCCCGCCGACTACGCAAAGGGAATCGAGCAAGTGGACCGCTGCATCCGTTTTGTGCTCGGGTATGTGTCTGCGGAATCCAAGAAGCAGCCGACGGTCGTCCAGCCTGTGTCCGAGCAGCCTGTATTCGAGCAAAGTTGGGATACATACTTGTCCGTTTCCGACCCCCAGGACTACTGGCATGAAGAGGATCGCCATGTTTTTTTGCACCTGTTGCGCGGAATGACTGACTCAAGACGTATCGCTGCGCTGCGCAGACTGTTTGCACAGAGTGGTCGCATCGAACGGGTCTTTTCGGGGGTTCATCTGGTGGAAGACCCGGCATTCCGAAAGGAGGCCGCGACCACCGTCGTAAAGCAATACGGAACCATTCGAGATCTGAGTCTCCTGGAAAGGGGGATTGTTGCGCTGCCGTCAAGTGGCCTCGCGTCGTTTGCCCCTGCGCTGATTGCGGAAAAGCCCGATTCCAAACTCTTCGACCTGTTGGCGCGGTGTTTTGACAAAGCACAGGTCGATGCACTGCAAAAGCAGGCTGATGTGAAGACCGAACGTCCCCTCGATCGCTTGTTCCGCCTGTCTGCTCAAGCCCAAGGTCCCAAAGTACGCATCTACCTTTTGGAACATGGCGTTTCGGAAGATGTTTCGGGACGCGATTCGGAGGACGATACAGAGAATGCTGCGCTCCTGAAGGTGCGCGTGGAAAGCTTTTCCAGAAGCCGTGGAATTGGCCCCACAAGCGCAAACGGGGGCACCCCAAAAACGGAACCAACTCCGTCGGCAAAAGGCAAACGGAAAGGCCGCACAAACGAGGACGAGGAACACATCCTTACACTCGATTTGGAGGACATTCCTGAACTCGCGGCACTGTATCCCGGAATGCGTGCGCTGTCTTTCTACGCGGTAGACCCCGATTCGGGGGCGTATTGGGAAAAGGCAAGACTCACTGCAATTCCCATGGGTTCTGCTCCTCCCACAGATGGGAGTCCCGTGGCCGTTCTTCCCTTGGAAGTTCCAGCGGCGGTTTTCGACACGGACGAAAGCCGAGAGGATGTTGTTCTCAAGGACATTCGCAACCTGGTATTTAACCGTCCGGGGTATGCGCTCGGCGAACCCATGTACATTCAGGGAGACGAAGAGGGAGAAGGGCGCGGCACATTCCTGTTCCAATTGTCCGAAAGCATGGGAGGCCTAAATCTGGGCGATTGCGGATCTCTGTACGTCTTCACAGGGGGCAGTTTCATGCAGTGCTACTGATGGTTGCATGGTTCCCAATCAGCGACGACCCTATCGTTTCCCCTTCAGCAGATACGTACGAAAGATGCCCCGGCCTTTCAGGGGAATTTCACCTCTTAACTCGAAGTGAAAGCGATTTTGGGTCAATTCCTTGACCACTTCCGACACCTGTATTTCACCCGGAAGGCCATGGGATTCCAACCGGCTGGCCGTATTCACCGTGTCTCCCCACAGATCGTAAGTCTGCTTGCGCCGACCGATGACTCCAGCGACGACAGGTCCGCTGTGAATGCCGACGCGCAGTTGCAATGGCAATCTCGTTGCGGCGGCCAGTCTGTCGATCTCCCCCATCATGCCGAGCGCAAGTTCTCCCATCACCTCAGCATGGTCTGCGCGCGCGATCGGAAGACCAGCCGCCGCCAAATAGGCGTCCCCAATGGTCTTGATTTTCTCGACCCCCAACTCCTGTGCGCACAAGTCAAAAGATGAAAACACTTCATCCAAAAGAGCGACCAATTCGGCAGCAGGAACGCGCGCTGCAATCTCAGTAAAACGAACCATGTCTGCAAACAAAACAGACACGTCTTCATGAGTATCTGCAATCGTGTGGGATTCTGTTTTCAAACGTTCAACAATCGAGGCTGGCAAGATGCTACGCAGGAGCATCTCGGACTTCTCCTTTTCCTGTTGGATTTGATACACAAAGGCCTGCACTTGACGAAGGTGTGCCTGTTCCAAATCGCGCAACCGTTTGCCTGCCAAAGACGCATTGATCCTCGCATTCAGGAGGACCGGATCAAACGGACGGGGCAAGTAATCCATCGCCCCCATTTCGATTGCGCGCACGATGCCGGACAGCTCATCTTGAGCCGAAATCATGATGGTGGGAATCATCGACAGCGCTGGGGAACTCTTGAGTCGCTGCAAAAACTCAAAACCATCCATTCCGGGCATCACCAGATCGAGCAGAATCACATCGATCGGCTCGTTGATGAGCGCCGAAAGTCCCTGCTCCCCTGATTCTGCCAAAATGACCTGATGACCCCTCTGTTGCAGCAGGATTTGCAACTGTCGTCGATTGATCCGGCTGTCATCAATCACCAAAATCCGACCCGCAAGGTTCATGCGCTTGGCTCCACTTCCATGCGTTCCTTACAAGAGTTGCGTTTGCAGAAAATGAAGGACATGTCGAGCCTCCTGACAGGCTTCCATGAATGGGCGTATATGCGTTTCGCAGCTCTCCTTTTTGCACAGTTTTGCCGTCTGTTCGAGCACACGGCACCTCTCAGACAACCTCGAAAGTCCAAACTCTGCGGCGCTCGATTTCAGTGTGTGTGCTTGGCGTTGCAAGACCTGAAATTCATCATGTTCGATGGCCCTCGTGATCTCATTCCGAATCACATCAAGTTCCTCCAAGAAGACCCCGATCAACTCCTTCACCGTCGCTACATTGCCGCCACAGAGCGTGTTCAATCGGTCTAGCGTGCTTTGGATTCCTGTGGGAAGAAGAGTCGTCTGTCGGGGTACTCCCAAAGCTCCTGTTTCTGTGTCCTGGACCGTGTTTGACCTAGCTCTGTTCGGTCTGTCGGAAGCCAGACGCAGAAGCGTCGAGGTCAATTCTTGAAGTTGAATTGGCTTGCTCAGATACGCATCCATCCCAGACCGCAAACACATTTCTCGATCACCAAGCAGTGCGTTTGCCGTCATCGCCACGATCATTGGTTGTTGATCGAAGGGAATCTCTGCTCGGATTCTCCGGGTTGCTTCAAGACCATCCATTTCTGGCATCTGTACATCCATGAAAGCCAGATCATAGGTCTGTTTATGTACTGCTCGGAGGGCCTCTGCGCCGTTTCCGACCACATCTGGATTGTATCCCATCCGCTCCAAAATGATCCGTGCTAGCTTCTGATTCGTCGCATTGTCTTCCACGACCAAAATCTTCAAAGGGAGTGTCTCTGCCAGCCTCCTGAGCACAAAGGGATCGTCCTTTTGTGCGGCTTCGTTCGGCGGTATGTGTTCCTTTGAATGGCTCACGTCATCATCGAAGACAACGGGTTCACTTGATGCCTGTGTTTCACTGAAAAGGGCCGAAGAATCTGTTTGCAGAGATACGGTAAAGTGAAATGTTGAACCTTGTCCGGGAATGCCAAGACTTTCAACCCACATGCGGCCCCCTAGGAGTTCTGAAAGTCGCTTGCTGATGGCCAACCCCAAACCCGTTCCTCCGTATTTGCGCGTCGTCGTCGGATCGCCTTGGATGAAAGGCTGAAACAATCGCTCATGACTGTCTTTGGGAATCCCAATTCCGGTGTCACGTACAGCGAAATGGAGGCAAGCTACACGAAGTTGGCCCGCAATCCTGGGGCTCTCTTCTCGCTGCACATGCACAACAACTTCACCGCTCTCCGTAAATTTGATGGCATTCCCTACCAGATTGACCAAAATTTGTCGCAGCCGATTGGTGTCGCCCAGGAATTGAAGCGGAGTGCCTTCCTCGATCTCGTATGACAGGTCAAGCGATTTTTCCGCAGCCCGCAGCGCACACAGGCTGATCGCACTTTCCAGACACGCGCGCAAATTCACTTCTGTCTGTTCAAGTTCCAGACGTCCCGATTCAATCTTAGAAAAATCCAATATGTCATTGATGACCGCAAGGAGTGCGTCTCCGCTTTCATGAACAGCCATTACATAGTCGCGCTGTTCTTCAGACAAATTCGTCGAGAGAAGCAAAGCCGTCATCCCTATCACTCCGTGTAGGGGTGTCCGCATTTCGTGGCTCATCATCGCCAAAAACGCTCCTTTTGCACGGCTTGCCTCCTCTGCGGCCTCCTTGGCCTGTTGGAGCTGCTGTGTCCGCGCCCGCACTTTCTCTTCCAGTGTTCTCTGTTCCTGTTGCAGAGCCCAATAGGACACAGCGTTTTGGAGCGCAGCTTCCGCAAGACCGATCACGTTGGACAGACCCACAAGAATTGGACTGTTTGACACAAGACGCGGACGAGTTGTATCCGAACTCTGACTGTTTCCAGCAACGACGGCGTAAGAGCTGTTCGTTTCCGTTCGGAAGCGGAAGAGCACCCACTCTGCCATTCCCAAGGACTCTCCCAATTCGCAAAGAAACGAGTTCCCTTCATTTGATGTTGTGGACAGAACCGGGTTGTCCGGCAAGAACTGCTCGACGTGATAGGCCGGAATCGATTTTCGTTCCATCGTTCCCGCAGCATCATCGGTTGCGTATCCTTCAAACAACTGCACGCGAAAACAGTCCTCTGTAAGCACTCTTTCCAGCACTACGCAACGCTCAATTGCCAAGCTGTATACGACAAAGTGAATGGTCATCGACAAGATGACAGAGACATCCTTTGTCTCGTAAAAACGCTGTCCGATCCGGTGCAGACTTCGATAGACTTGGTTTTGCGACTCGAGTGTCTCGTGCGCTGCGTACAGGTCGCGCAACAGGATGCTCTTTTGTTCAGATTCCTGAAGAGCCGTTTCTACAAGTTGTTTCAGGTCGTCGTCCCCAAAATCGGCTACAGCCTTGGGATCGAGCGCCGCCTTACTGGCCGGTTCGTCCACAGTACGCATGCAAGAACATCGTAAAAGGAAGCGAACAAAAAAGTGTTGTTTTGATTTGCCCCTAAAAACCCCCATGGTATTCAGGGGTTCTCTGTTCGTCTTCGGATCTTGCCGGTTTGGGTAGGAATTTGTGAAGGCCTACGCACACGAAGAACACATTTCCTGAAACACCAGTCGCAAGACCTGATATCATCCTCGCGAACACGTCCACCGCGACGTATTCGATGTCGTACTCGGGTCAGGTCCTGGGCAGAACAAAAGGGGGCATTGTCATGGCAACACGCGCCGGAGTCGGATTAAGTGTGCATCGCAATCCAAAGCTCGCAGGGAGGGAAGCCGCAGAGCATGCGATCGCGCAACTGGCAGGGGAAAAACCCTGTTTGCTCTTGGTGTTCGCAACGATCGGATACGATCAACGGGTACTCCTGGGGAGCATCCAGGCGGTCATTCCTTCTGTGCCTCTTGTCGGTTGTTCCGGCGAAGGAGTCCTAAGTCATCGCTTTGCCGATGAAAGCTCGTATTCCGTGGGCATCATGGCGATCGCATCCGACCAAATGCGCGTACATACAGGCCTTTCGGAAGGTCTTGAGGGGCATTCAGAAGAGGTGGGGAGAGACATCGGAAAGCAGATCCTTCCGCAGGTGGATTCGACCACGAAGGCCTTGATTCTTTTTCCCGATGGCTTGCATTCCAATTTTGATCGTCTCGTCGCTGGACTCTACGAAACGGTGCCCGCCATGCGATCGCTTCCGTTGGTCGGGGGCTTTGCGGGAGAAAATTTTTCGCTGGAAAAGACCTATCAATACTGGGGCGACAAAGTGACCACGAACGGTGTTTCGTTTGCGCTGATTTCAGGCGCTCTGTCCATGACTGTGGCAGCAAACCACGGGAGTGTCCCAATTGGTACAGATCGGGAGATCACCGCGTGCGCAGGAAATGTGATTTTGGAGATCGACGGGCAGCCTGCGCTACAAGTGCTGCGAGAGTACATTGACGCCGCTTCGAGCGCCGATTGGGGACGAGCCATGGCACCTTTGGCACTGGGTTTTCCTGCGCCAAATCATCTCGCGAGCGAGGACGAAGTCATCCTACGCTTCATGCCACAAAGGGATGAAGCCGTCGGCTCTGTAACGATTCCAACAGAAGTTGAAAAAGGGCAGACTTTTAGGATGACCCGGCGCGACCTGGAACGGATTGAACAGGGGGCCAAAGGGGCCGCAGAGAAGCTGAAAAAGGGGTTGGCAGATCGCACTCCTGCTTTTGTATTGCAGTTTGATTGCGGAGGACGGGGGAAACTCGTGATGCGCGAGACCGACAAACTTCGCATACAACAAGGAATGCAGTCTCTGTTTGAAGAAGGGGTTCCGTGGCTCGGGTTTTACACCTACGGAGAAATCGGTCCAGTCAATCAAGTGAACTCCTTTCACAACTATACGGTGGTGCTGGCTGCATTCTATTAGGTGCCGTTCGGACCATGCCTTCCGGGGGAAGCTGAGTGGAAAACGACAGAGCGGAAAACGACAGAGCGGAAAACGACAGAACGAATAGCGACCGCGCAGACCATGAAGCTCTGCGGAAGCGTTGTCGGGAACTTGAAGAACGAAACAGAGAACTTGGCCAACAGGTCAAGCGCCTGATTCTCGTTGAGCGAGACATGAATGCCGCACAAGAACAGCTCGATGAACAGCTTAGGATTTATCGAAGTCTGTACGAGATGGGGCAGCGTTATTCCGCGACCGCAGATGTGAGTGAGATTCTGTCCGCAGCGGTTCACTTTGCCGTGTATGAACTGAATTTTGAACGAGCCGTGGTGTTGGAACGACTGGTCGGAGAAGACGACTATTCAGTGCGTGTTCACGACGGATATTTCGATGACCAAGCCTTGGAGACCGTTCAACAGGTCCATGTCACCACCGATGTTTTTGCGTTCCTTTCCCAATCCAATCCCTTTCTGGTTCTTCCTGATCACCGGGACCTCGTGTTGCACGAACTTTCTTCCCAGTTGGGAATGGATGAGTGGGCTCTGTTCGTGCTTCCCACAGATTCCCTGATCACAAACTATGCACTGATCGTTGGGAACAGCCGACTCCGTTTCCCGGTGCAAGCACGGGTGCAGCAAAAGAGTCCTGCTCTGGTCGGTCTTGGGAATCTGGTCAGCCGGATTGCCTGGCTTCTTCACAACGCGCAGGCCTATCAAAGCGTGAGCCAGGAACGCAGCAAACTGGAAGCGAAAGTGCGTCACAGAACGCGCCAACTTCGCGAAGCCAAAGAAGCGGCAGAGGCCGCGAATCGAACCAAAAGTACCTTTTTGGCGACGATGAGCCATGAAATACGTACACCGATGAACGGTGTAATCGGAATGACCGCGCTTCTTTTAAGTACACCCCTTACAGAGGAGCAACAGGACTTTGTACATACGATTCGGACCAGCGGAGAGTCTCTTCTGTCCATCATCAATGACATCCTCGATTTTTCCAAAATTGATTCTGGGAAGATGGATTTGGAGAAGGACCCCTTTGATTTGCGGGATTGTCTGGAAACAGCTCTCGACCTCTGTTCTGTGGCAGCCGGTCAGAAGAAACTAGATCTTTCCTTTTTGATCGAAACGGGGGTTCCCACGACGCTGATTGGGGACTCCGCGCGACTCAGACAAATTCTTGTCAATCTGGTTGGGAATGCAATCAAGTTCACGGAAAAAGGCGAAGTTGCGATTGGTGTGGGTCAAGAAGGAAAGGGGGCAGAGTCTCTGCAAGAAGACGAAGCCGTGCTGCACTTTCGTGTTGCAGACACAGGACTTGGCATTCCTTTGGACCGTCAACAGAAGCTCTTTCAACCCTTTTCACAGGTCGATGTTTCGACCGCGAGGAGGTATGGGGGAACAGGTTTGGGTTTGGTGATCAGCCGAAGACTCGCGGAACTGATGGGCGGAAAAATGTGGGTGGAAAGCGAAGGGATTTCTGGCAGAGGAAGTGTGTTTCACTTCCTGATTCGTTGTGGTGTGACGACGGCAGCAATTGTGCGATCCACTGACAGCGGAAACTCTCCCCTACGCGGGCAACCCGTGCTCATCATCGAAGATGGACTCAATTCCCAACAGTTCATTTGTCAGCATTTGCGGTCGTGGGGAATGTGTCCGCTCGCCGTTTCATCTTTTTCGTTGGCAACGGAAAAACTTCAAACAGGCGAGCCCTTTTCGGCTCTGTTGATTGATCAGGACACGATCATAGATGCCGATGATGACTCCTTTCGCAGAGAAGACTGGGGCAGAGTTCTGCCTGTGCTGAAAAAACGGCTGCAAATTCCCTTTGTTCTTCTGAGTTCTCTGGGGGACCAAACGGACCTGGCTCCGCAATTTGACGCGGTGCTCCACAAGCCCGTGAAAGCGTCGCGCCTGCACGATGTATTGTCGGACCTTCTTACGACGAGGAGTTATCCTCCCGGCGCCATTCCCAAAGAAAATTCTGGCGAGATTGTCATCCTGGCGCGGAGTCTTCCTTTGCGCATTCTGCTTGTGGAAGACAATGCGACAAACCAAAAATTGGCCCGATTGGTATTGGCCAAAATGGGATACCACGCGGATGTGGCCGGAAACGGAGTCGAGGCCATAGATGCTCTCCGCAGACAACCCTATGACGTCGTCCTGATGGACATGCAGATGCCGGAAATGGATGGTCTGGAAGCCACCCGGCAGATACGCGCAGAATTTGGGAGTGAGCATCAACCACGCATCATCGCGATGACTGCCAATGCGTTGCAGGGGGACCGTGAACGGTGTCTGGAAACAGGGATGGATGACTACTTGTCCAAACCGATTCACATTGTTGAACTTGTCGCGGCGTTGCAAAGATGTCGGGGGAAAGTTCCAGGTTCCTATCTTTCCCAAAACAGTGGAAGGAGTGATCGGAATGCACTTGGGGGTGAGACATCTGCTGCATCTTTTCCGACGAAAAATGAGCATTCTATCGAGTTGCGGATCGCTGTGGATGAAAAACAAAGAACCAACGACAAGGTGCCAACGACAGAAGGTGAAAAACTCGCTTCTGTTGGAAGAGACCCACTTGAGGAGATTCTGGAAAAGGCTGTGTTGCACAGACTAACAACGATTTCCGGGGGCGATTTTGCCATCATGAGGGAATTTCAAGACACCTATTCCCAGGACCTCGAACAACTTTGTCGCGAGATTGCTGAAGGAATGGCTCAAAACGATCGCTTGCGGGTGCATCGAGCGGCTCACACCATCAAATCGAATGCCATGGAATTCGGTGCCGCAGGACTTTCCCAACAGGCAAGAGATCTGGAATTCCAAACAGCTCAGGAGGAGACCCCTTTGCAGATCGGAGAGGTGGCAGCGGCTGTGTTGCAATCCGCCGCGACCGTTCTCCTTGTGGTGAAGAGACTCTCTTTGTAGGTCGAACATCCTGACCGTAGGGAGTCAATAAGAGGACGGGTCCCCTATCTGACCCATTTCTCCCATGAGTGAAACGACGCCGCATACACCGACGACCTCACCGTCCCGTCGATAAGGGGCCAACGTCAGCCAACCCCCGCGTGCTTCCCCTGTTTTGGAATCGATGAACAAAGCGTGTCGGCTCGGTTGTTTTTGCGCAAGAACCAAGCGCACCTCGCGCTCGATGCGCGGACAGTATTCACCTAATTTTGTCGTCGAGAGCTTCCCCCGCAGCCGATCTGGCGGGACTCCCAACAACTTCCCCAGCGCGGCATTCCCAAACAGAAGTTCACTCGTTGGCGAAGCGACAAAAAGCGGCAACGGACAGGCATCCACCAGTGCTTCACACAGGTCTGCACGCGGCGAAAGGGGCCTTGCAGCATCGTCCATTCGCCGACGCATTCCCATCCCACTCATGATCTGCCGCAACGAAGCCGCAAAGTCTGCTGCTTGTTGGTATCGGTCCGCAGGGATTTTCTCCAAAGCGCGCAACACAAGTTCCTCTAGCGGTTTCGATAGCGGCGTGCGTGTCATAAGGCGGCTTGGTGGAACAGGAGGAGTCCGCAAATGACCGAACAGAATGTCCTGCAAGCGACCTGCAAAAGGAGGCCGCCCGGTCAAACACTCATAAAAGAGGACCCCCAAAGCGTATACATCAGAGGCAGGGGTCGGATTCTGTACGCGAATCCGCTCGGGTGCCATGTACGTCGGTGTCCCAGCCACGGTCGTTGAAGCCACCACTTCCTTTGGGTCCACATCCGGCTGACTCGCCAAACCAAAATCCAACAGCCGAACCTCATTCCTCCGCAAATCCCCCCCCCGCTCCGAAGCACAAAGAAAAATGTTCTCAGGCTTGAGGTCACAATGAATCACCCCTCGTCCGTGCATGTAGGAGAGGCCTTCGGCGC
>DAOLIT010000093.1:0-19200 GCA_035328405.1 Pseudomonadota bacterium
TACAATCTCCCGTCGGGAAAATACTTTTTGGGTTGACGGACCTCAAGCCTGAGAACATTTTTCTTTGTGCTTCGGAGCGGGGGGGGGATTTGCGGAGGAATGAGGTTCGGCTGTTGGATTTTGGTTTGGCGAGTCAGCCGGATGTGGACCCAAAGGAAGTGGTGGCTTCAACGACCGTGGCTGGGACACCGACGTACATGGCACCCGAGCGGATTCGCGTACAGAATCCGACCCCTGCCTCTGATGTATACGCTTTGGGGGTCCTCTTTTATGAGTGTTTGACCGGGCGGCCTCCTTTTGCAGGTCGCTTGCAGGACATTCTGTTCGGTCATTTGCGGACTCCTCCTGTTCCACCAAGCCGCCTTATGACACGCACGCCGCTATCGAAACCGCTAGAGGAACTTGTGTTGCGCGCTTTGGAGAAAATCCCTGCGGACCGATACCAACAAGCAGCAGACTTTGCGGCTTCGTTGCGGCAGATCATGAGTGGGATGGGAATGCGTCGGCGAATGGACGATGCTGCAAGGCCCCTTTCGCCGCGTGCAGACCTGTGTGAAGCACTGGTGGATGCCTGTCCGTTGCCGCTTTTTGTCGCTTCGCCAACGAGTGAACTTCTGTTTGGGAATGCCGCGCTGGGGAAGTTGTTGGGAGTCCCGCCAGATCGGCTGCGGGGGAAGCTCTCGACGACAAAATTAGGTGAATACTGTCCGCGCATCGAGCGCGAGGTGCGCTTGGTTCTTGCGCAAAAACAACCGAGCCGACACGCTTTGTTCATCGATTCCAAAACAGGGGAAGCACGCGGGGGTTGGCTGACGTTGGCCCCTTATCGACGGGACGGTGAGGTCGTCGGTGTATGCGGCGTCGTTTCACTCATGGGAGAAATGGGTCAGATAGGGGACCCGTCCTCTTATTGACTCCCTACGGTCAGGATGTTCGACCTACAAAGAGAGTCTCTTCACCACAAGGAGAACGGTCGCGGCGGATTGCAACACAGCCGCTGCCACCTCTCCGATCTGCAAAGGGGTCTCCTCCTGAGCTGTTTGGAATTCCAGATCTCTTGCCTGTTGGGAAAGTCCTGCGGCACCGAATTCCATGGCATTCGATTTGATGGTGTGAGCCGCTCGATGCACCCGCAAGCGATCGTTTTGAGCCATTCCTTCAGCAATCTCGCGACAAAGTTGTTCGAGGTCCTGGGAATAGGTGTCTTGAAATTCCCTCATGATGGCAAAATCGCCCCCGGAAATCGTTGTTAGTCTGTGCAACACAGCCTTTTCCAGAATCTCCTCAAGTGGGTCTCTTCCAACAGAAGCGAGTTTTTCACCTTCTGTCGTTGGCACCTTGTCGTTGGTTCTTTGTTTTTCATCCACAGCGATCCGCAACTCGATAGAATGCTCATTTTTCGTCGGAAAAGATGCAGCAGATGTCTCACCCCCAAGTGCATTCCGATCACTCCTTCCACTGTTTTGGGAAAGATAGGAACCTGGAACTTTCCCCCGACATCTTTGCAACGCCGCGACAAGTTCAACAATGTGAATCGGTTTGGACAAGTAGTCATCCATCCCTGTTTCCAGACACCGTTCACGGTCCCCCTGCAACGCATTGGCAGTCATCGCGATGATGCGTGGTTGATGCTCACTCCCAAATTCTGCGCGTATCTGCCGGGTGGCTTCCAGACCATCCATTTCCGGCATCTGCATGTCCATCAGGACGACGTCATAGGGTTGTCTGCGGAGAGCATCTATGGCCTCGACTCCGTTTCCGGCCACATCCGCGTGGTATCCCATTTTGGCCAATACCAATCGGGCCAATTTTTGGTTTGTCGCATTGTCTTCCACAAGCAGAATGCGCAAAGGAAGACTCCGCGCCAGGATGACAATCTCGCCAGAATTTTCTTTGGGAATGGCGCCGGGAGGATAACTCCTCGTCGTAAGAAGGTCCGACAATACATCGTGCAGGCGCGACGCTTTCACGGGCTTGTGGAGCACCGCGTCAAATTGCGGAGCCAGGTCCGTTTGGTCCCCCAGAGAACTCAGAAGAACAAAGGGAATTTGCAGCCGTTTTTTCAGCACAGGCAGAACTCTGCCCCAGTCTTCTCTGCGAAAGGAGTCATCATCGGCATCTATGATCGTGTCCTGATCAATCAACAGAGCCGAAAAGGGCTCGCCTGTTTGAAGTTTTTCCGTTGCCAACGAAAAAGATGAAACGGCGAGCGGACACATTCCCCACGACCGCAAATGCTGACAAATGAACTGTTGGGAATTGAGTCCATCTTCGATGATGAGCACGGGTTGCCCGCGTAGGGGAGAGTTTCCGCTGTCAGTGGATCGCACAATTGCTGCCGTCGTCACACCACAACGAATCAGGAAGTGAAACACACTTCCTCTGCCAGAAATCCCTTCGCTTTCCACCCACATTTTTCCGCCCATCAGTTCCGCGAGTCTTCGGCTGATCACCAAACCCAAACCTGTTCCCCCATACCTCCTCGCGGTCGAAACATCGACCTGTGAAAAGGGTTGAAAGAGCTTCTGTTGACGGTCCAAAGGAATGCCAAGTCCTGTGTCTGCAACACGAAAGTGCAGCACGGCTTCGTCTTCTTGCAGAGACTCTGCCCCCTTTCCTTCTTGACCCACACCAATCGCAACTTCGCCTTTTTCCGTGAACTTGATTGCATTCCCAACCAGATTGACAAGAATTTGTCTGAGTCGCGCGGAGTCCCCAATCAGCGTCGTGGGAACCCCCGTTTCGATCAAAAAGGAAAGATCTAGTTTCTTCTGACCGGCTGCCACAGAACAGAGGTCGAGAGCTGTTTCCAGACAATCCCGCAAATCAAAGGGGTCCTTCTCCAAATCCATCTTCCCAGAATCAATTTTGGAAAAATCGAGGATGTCATTGATGATGGACAGAAGAGACTCTCCGCTGGTCCGAATCGTATGTACAAAGTCCTGTTGCTCCTCTGTAAGGGGTGTACTTAAAAGAAGCGCGGTCATTCCGATTACACCGTTCATCGGTGTACGTATTTCATGGCTCATCGTCGCCAAAAAGGTACTTTTGGTTCGATTCGCGGCCTCTGCCGCTTCTTTGGCTTCGCGAAGTTGGCGCGTTCTGTGACGCACTTTCGCTTCCAGTTTGCTGCGTTCCTGGCTCACGCTTTGATAGGCCTGCGCGTTGTGAAGAAGCCAGGCAATCCGGCTGACCAGATTCCCAAGACCGACCAGAGCAGGACTCTTTTGCTGCACCCGTGCTTGCACCGGGAAACGGAGTCGGCTGTTCCCAACGATCAGTGCATAGTTTGTGATCAGGGAATCTGTGGGAAGCACGAACAGAGCCCACTCATCCATTCCCAACTGGGAAGAAAGTTCGTGCAACACGAGGTCCCGGTGATCAGGAAGAACCAGAAAGGGATTGGATTGGGAAAGGAACGCAAAAACATCGGTGGTGACATGGACCTGTTGAACGGTCTCCAAGGCTTGGTCATCGAAATATCCGTCGTGAACACGCACTGAATAGTCGTCTTCTCCGACCAGTCGTTCCAACACCACGGCTCGTTCAAAATTCAGTTCATACACGGCAAAGTGAACCGCTGCGGACAGAATCTCACTCACATCTGCGGTCGCGGAATAACGCTGCCCCATCTCGTACAGACTTCGATAAATCCTAAGCTGTTCATCGAGCTGTTCTTGTGCGGCATTCATGTCTCGCTCAACGAGAATCAGGCGCTTGACCTGTTGGCCAAGTTCTCTGTTTCGTTCTTCAAGTTCCCGACAACGCTTCCGCAGAGCTTCATGGTCTGCGCGGTCGCTATTCGTTCTGTCGTTTTCCGCTCTGTCGTTTTCCGCTCTGTCGTTTTCCACTCAGCTTCCCCCGGAAGGCATGGTCCGAACGGCACCTAATAGAATGCAGCCAGCACCACCGTATAGTTGTGAAAGGAGTTCACTTGATTGACTGGACCGATTTCTCCGTAGGTGTAAAACCCGAGCCACGGAACCCCTTCTTCAAACAGAGACTGCATTCCTTGTTGTATGCGAAGTTTGTCGGTCTCGCGCATCACGAGTTTCCCCCGTCCTCCGCAATCAAACTGCAATACAAAAGCAGGAGTGCGATCTGCCAACCCCTTTTTCAGCTTCTCTGCGGCCCCTTTGGCCCCCTGTTCAATCCGTTCCAGGTCGCGCCGGGTCATCCTAAAAGTCTGCCCTTTTTCAACTTCTGTTGGAATCGTTACAGAGCCGACGGCTTCATCCCTTTGTGGCATGAAGCGTAGGATGACTTCGTCCTCGCTCGCGAGATGATTTGGCGCAGGAAAACCCAGTGCCAAAGGTGCCATGGCTCGTCCCCAATCGGCGCTCGAAGCGGCGTCAATGTACTCTCGCAGCACTTGTAGCGCAGGCTGCCCGTCGATCTCCAAAATCACATTTCCTGCGCACGCGGTGATCTCCCGATCTGTACCAATTGGGACACTCCCGTGGTTTGCTGCCACAGTCATGGACAGAGCGCCTGAAATCAGCGCAAACGAAACACCGTTCGTGGTCACTTTGTCGCCCCAGTATTGATAGGTCTTTTCCAGCGAAAAATTTTCTCCCGCAAAGCCCCCGACCAACGGAAGCGATCGCATGGCGGGCACCGTTTCGTAGAGTCCAGCGACGAGACGATCAAAATTGGAATGCAAGCCATCGGGAAAAAGAATCAAGGCCTTCGTGGTCGAATCCACCTGCGGAAGGATCTGCTTTCCGATGTCTCTCCCCACCTCTTCTGAATGCCCCTCAAGACCTTCCGAAAGGCCTGTATGTACGCGCATTTGGTCGGATGCGATCGCCATGATGCCCACGGAATACGAGCTTTCATCGGCAAAGCGATGACTTAGGACTCCTTCGCCGGAACAACCGACAAGAGGCACAGAAGGAATGACCGCCTGGATGCTCCCCAGGAGTACCCGTTGATCGTATCCGATCGTTGCGAACACCAAGAGCAAACAGGGTTTTTCCCCTGCCAGTTGCGCGATCGCATGCTCTGCGGCTTCCCTCCCTGCGAGCTTTGGATTGCGATGCACACTTAATCCGACTCCGGCGCGTGTTGCCATGACAATGCCCCCTTTTGTTCTGCCCAGGACCTGACCCGAGTACGACATCGAATACGTCGCGGTGGACGTGTTCGCGAGGATGATATCAGGTCTTGCGACTGGTGTTTCAGGAAATGTGTTCTTCGTGTGCGTAGGCCTTCACAAATTCCTACCCAAACCGGCAAGATCCGAAGACGAACAGAGAACCCCTGAATACCATGGGGGTTTTTAGGGGCAAATCAAAACAACACTTTTTTGTTCGCTTCCTTTTACGATGTTCTTGCATGCGTACTGTGGACGAACCGGCCAGTAAGGCGGCGCTCGATCCCAAGGCTGTAGCCGATTTTGGGGACGACGACCTGAAACAACTTGTAGAAACGGCTCTTCAGGAATCTGAACAAAAGAGCATCCTGTTGCGCGACCTGTACGCAGCGCACGAGACACTCGAGTCGCAAAACCAAGTCTATCGAAGTCTGCACCGGATCGGACAGCGTTTTTACGAGACAAAGGATGTCTCTGTCATCTTGTCGATGACCATTCACTTTGTCGTATACAGCTTGGCAATTGAGCGTTGCGTAGTGCTGGAAAGAGTGCTTACAGAGGACTGTTTTCGCGTGCAGTTGTTTGAAGGATACGCAACCGATGATGCTGCGGGAACGATGGAACGAAAATCGATTCCGGCCTATCACGTCGAGCAGTTCTTGCCGGACAACCCGGTTCTGTCCACAACATCAAATGAAGGGAACTCGTTTCTTTGCGAATTGGGAGAGTCCTTGGGAATGGCAGAGTGGGTGCTCTTCCGCTTCCGAACGGAAACGAACAGCTCTTACGCCGTCGTTGCTGGAAACAGTCAGAGTTCGGATACAACTCGTCCGCGTCTTGTGTCAAACAGTCCAATTCTTGTGGGTCTGTCCAACGTGATCGGTCTTGCGGAAGCTGCGCTCCAAAACGCTGTGTCCTATTGGGCTCTGCAACAGGAACAGAGAACACTGGAAGAGAAAGTGCGGGCGCGGACACAGCAGCTCCAACAGGCCAAGGAGGCCGCAGAGGAGGCAAGCCGTGCAAAAGGAGCGTTTTTGGCGATGATGAGCCACGAAATGCGGACACCCCTACACGGAGTGATAGGGATGACGGCTTTGCTTCTCTCGACGAATTTGTCTGAAGAACAGCGCGACTATGTAATGGCTGTTCATGAAAGCGGAGACGCACTCCTTGCGGTCATCAATGACATATTGGATTTTTCTAAGATTGAATCGGGACGTCTGGAACTTGAACAGACAGAAGTGAATTTGCGCGCGTGTCTGGAAAGTGCGATCAGCCTGTGTGCGCTGCGGGCTGCGGAAAAATCGCTTGACCTGTCATACGAGATCGAGGAAGGCACTCCGCTTCAATTCCTGGGCGACACCAATCGGCTGCGACAAATTTTGGTCAATCTGGTAGGGAATGCCATCAAATTTACGGAGAGCGGTGAAGTTGTTGTGCATGTGCAGCGAGAAGAGAGCCCCAGGATTGCGGGCCAACTTCGTGTAGCTTGCCTCCATTTCGCTGTACGTGACACCGGAATTGGGATTCCCAAAGACAGTCATGAGCGATTGTTTCAGCCTTTCATCCAAGGCGATCCGACGACGACGCGCAAATACGGAGGAACGGGTTTGGGGTTGGCCATCAGCAAGCGACTTTCAGAACTCCTAGGGGGCCGCATGTGGGTTGAAAGTCTTGGCATTCCCGGACAAGGTTCAACATTTCACTTTACCGTATCTCTGCAAACAGATTCTTCGGCCCTTTTCAGTGAAACACAGGCATCAAGTGAACCCGTTGTCTTCGATGATGACGTGAGCCATTCAAAGGAACACATACCGCCGAACGAAGCCGCACAAAAGGACGATCCCTTTGTGCTCAGGAGGCTGGCAGAGACACTCCCTTTGAAGATTTTGGTCGTGGAAGACAATGCGACGAATCAGAAGCTAGCACGGATCATTTTGGAGCGGATGGGATACAATCCAGATGTGGTCGGAAACGGCGCAGAGGCCCTCCGAGCAGTACATAAACAGACCTATGATCTGGCTTTCATGGATGTACAGATGCCAGAAATGGATGGTCTTGAAGCAACCCGGAGAATCCGAGCAGAGATTCCCTTCGATCAACAACCAATGATCGTGGCGATGACGGCAAACGCACTGCTTGGTGATCGAGAAATGTGTTTGCGGTCTGGGATGGATGCGTATCTGAGCAAGCCAATTCAACTTCAAGAATTGACCTCGACGCTTCTGCGTCTGGCTTCCGACAGACCGAACAGAGCTAGGTCAAACACGGTCCAGGACACAGAAACAGGAGCTTTGGGAGTACCCCGACAGACGACTCTTCTTCCCACAGGAATCCAAAGCACGCTAGACCGATTGAACACGCTCTGTGGCGGCAATGTAGCGACGGTGAAGGAGTTGATCGGGGTCTTCTTGGAGGAACTTGATGTGATTCGGAATGAGATCACGAGGGCCATCGAACATGATGAATTTCAGGTCTTGCAACGCCAAGCACACACACTGAAATCGAGCGCCGCAGAGTTTGGACTTTCGAGGTTGTCTGAGAGGTGCCGTGTGCTCGAACAGACGGCAAAACTGTGCAAAAAGGAGAGCTGCGAAACGCATATACGCCCATTCATGGAAGCCTGTCAGGAGGCTCGACATGTCCTTCATTTTCTGCAAACGCAACTCTTGTAAGGAACGCATGGAAGTGGAGCCAAGCGCATGAACCTTGCGGGTCGGATTTTGGTGATTGATGACAGCCGGATCAATCGACGACAGTTGCAAATCCTGCTGCAACAGAGGGGTCATCAGGTCATTTTGGCAGAATCAGGGGAGCAGGGACTTTCGGCGCTCATCAACGAGCCGATCGATGTGATTCTGCTCGATCTGGTGATGCCCGGAATGGATGGTTTTGAGTTTTTGCAGCGACTCAAGAGTTCCCCAGCGCTGTCGATGATTCCCACCATCATGATTTCGGCTCAAGATGAGCTGTCCGGCATCGTGCGCGCAATCGAAATGGGGGCGATGGATTACTTGCCCCGTCCGTTTGATCCGGTCCTCCTGAATGCGAGGATCAATGCGTCTTTGGCAGGCAAACGGTTGCGCGATTTGGAACAGGCACACCTTCGTCAAGTGCAGGCCTTTGTGTATCAAATCCAACAGGAAAAGGAGAAGTCCGAGATGCTCCTGCGTAGCATCTTGCCAGCCTCGATTGTTGAACGTTTGAAAACAGAATCCCACACGATTGCAGATACTCATGAAGACGTGTCTGTTTTGTTTGCAGACATGGTTCGTTTTACTGAGATTGCAGCGCGCGTTCCTGCTGCCGAATTGGTCGCTCTTTTGGATGAAGTGTTTTCATCTTTTGACTTGTGCGCACAGGAGTTGGGGGTCGAGAAAATCAAGACCATTGGGGACGCCTATTTGGCGGCGGCTGGTCTTCCGATCGCGCGCGCAGACCATGCTGAGGTGATGGGAGAACTTGCGCTCGGCATGATGGGGGAGATCGACAGACTGGCCGCCGCAACGAGATTGCCATTGCAACTGCGCGTCGGCATTCACAGCGGACCTGTCGTCGCTGGAGTCATCGGTCGGCGCAAGCAGACTTACGATCTGTGGGGAGACACGGTGAATACGGCCAGCCGGTTGGAATCCCATGGCCTTCCGGGTGAAATACAGGTGTCGGAAGTGGTCAAGGAATTGACCCAAAATCGCTTTCACTTCGAGTTAAGAGGTGAAATTCCCCTGAAAGGCCGGGGCATCTTTCGTACGTATCTGCTGAAGGGGAAACGATAGGGTCGTCGCTGATTGGGAACCATGCAACCATCAGTAGCACTGCATGAAACTGCCCCCTGTGAAGACGTACAGAGATCCGCAATCGCCCAGATTTAGGCCTCCCATGCTTTCGGACAATTGGAACAGGAATGTGCCGCGCCCTTCTCCCTCTTCGTCTCCCTGAATGTACATGGGTTCGCCGAGCGCATACCCCGGACGGTTAAATACCAGGTTGCGAATGTCCTTGAGAACAACATCCTCTCGGCTTTCGTCCGTGTCGAAAACCGCCGCTGGAACTTCCAAGGGAAGAACGGCCACGGGACTCCCATCTGTGGGAGGAGCAGAACCCATGGGAATTGCAGTGAGTCTTGCCTTTTCCCAATACGCCCCCGAATCGGGGTCTACCGCGTAGAAAGACAGCGCACGCATTCCGGGATACAGTGCCGCGAGTTCAGGAATGTCCTCCAAATCGAGTGTAAGGATGTGTTCCTCGTCCTCGTTTGTGCGGCCTTTCCGTTTGCCTTTTGCCGACGGAGTTGGTTCCGTTTTTGGGGTGCCCCCGTTTGCGCTTGTGGGGCCAATTCCACGGCTTCTGGAAAAGCTTTCCACGCGCACCTTCAGGAGCGCAGCATTCTCTGTATCGTCCTCCGAATCGCGTCCCGAAACATCTTCCGAAA
Organism: Pseudomonadota bacterium; assembly: GCA_035328405.1. Lineage (GTDB taxonomy): Bacteria > Myxococcota_A > Polyangia > Palsa-1104 > JAEUJZ01 > JAEUKA01. The sequence goes on from DAOLIT010000093.1 coordinate 9,528, forward strand.
CGCCATGTTCCAAAAGGTAGATGCGTACTTTGGGACCTTGGGCTTGAGCAGACAGGCGGAACAAGCGATCGAGGGGACGTTCGGTCTTCACATCAGCCTGCTTTTGCAGTGCATCGACCTGTGCTTTGTCAAAACACCGCGCCAACAGGTCGAAGAGTTTGGAATCGGGCTTTTCCGCAATCAGCGCAGGGGCAAACGACGCGAGGCCACTTGACGGCAGCGCAACAATCCCCCTTTCCAGGAGACTCAGATCTCGAATGGTTCCGTATTGCTTTACGACGGTGGTCGCGGCCTCCTTTCGGAATGCCGGGTCTTCCACCAGATGAACCCCCGAAAAGACCCGTTCGATGCGACCACTCTGTGCAAACAGTCTGCGCAGCGCAGCGATACGTCTTGAGTCAGTCATTCCGCGCAACAGGTGCAAAAAAACATGGCGATCCTCTTCATGCCAGTAGTCCTGGGGGTCGGAAACGGACAAGTATGTATCCCAACTTTGCTCGAATACAGGCTGCTCGGACACAGGCTGGACGACCGTCGGCTGCTTCTTGGATTCCGCAGACACATACCCGAGCACAAAACGGATGCAGCGGTCCACTTGCTCGATTCCCTTTGCGTAGTCGGCGGGAGTTTTTGCAGCAGACACCCCTTTTTGCACGTATTCCTGTTTGTAGGACACAAAAAGAGGGAGCGCCTGCACACCAAGTCCGGCTCCCGCGTTCGGATCAAGGGAGTTGGGATCAGGCACGGAAGAGAGGATCTCCCGAAGGAATTTCTCGTCGAAAGCCGAAGAAAGTAAGGCGAGAGCAGTGTTGTGTGCATAATCGCGCAAGAAACGCTTGCGGATCAGTTCGTGAATCCGGGATGGAGACAGAGCAGACAGCGCGCGTTTGTGGAACCTCGCGTGGATGGCACTTCCTCGCCACGGTGCGATGCAATGGCTGTAATTGTCCCACTTGAGTGCAAGCTCAAGACCTTCGGGAACGGACCGTTTCTGTTCGCCGAGCTGACCCAGGGCAAACAGAAGCAACAGCTCTCGCATATAGGATGCGGGATAGTCATCGATATCTATGGTCTGCGCAGCCGTGGCAAGTTCAAGGGGGTCATCCTTTCGCAAAAGGAGGAGTGTCTCGAGTGCTTGGAAGTGTCTGTCATCACCTGAAAAATGGGCCTTTGTTAACGCGGAGACCAGTTGGGAAAGAGGCATCACAGACAACCCGTCAACAACGAGTTCCACCGACGAAAATAGTCCTCTGGAGGCGTGTTTGCATAGCGCCTGCTGCCATTCGGAAAACGACCCAAAATGCTTTGCAAGATCGAACGCTGTTTTGTAGTAGGTAGGGACGGTCAGTTGGGAATCCAGGTTGTGGACATACAGATACGAACCCTCTGCGTTGAGAAACCGGGGTAGACCGTAATAGGTTCCTTCACACTCCGCGAGTGCATCGAGAACGGCCTTTCGATCGGATTCAGGGAGCGGGATACCACTCCGACCTCTGACGAACTGGATTCCCAAACGGAGATGATGGGGAGCGTGTTCCGCAAGCGTGGCCAAACGAACCGGATCAAGCTGCATTGCACGCAGAACGATGCGATCGGCGTTGCCAGACCATTTTGGCAGAACGTCACTCGTGTTGGTGGTGGGAGTAGCCAACTTTGGGAGGACGGCAAACACGGTTTCCATGTCGGCTTCTGTCGTGCTCTCCCCCAAACGAGAGAGCATCGAAACGTGCGTCGGGGAAACGAGTCCGTAGCGACAAAGGTGCCAGCGAAGGGCGGCGCGATCTCCCCACGCTACACCGGCTTTTTCGATCAAGGAATCCGCTTTGTATTCGTCTTTTGAAGATAGAAGCTTTGCGGCAAGAGACGCGAGTTTCTTATCTGAAAGGGAACCGAAAGGGGGCGCTTTCGGCTCAGCGAAAGGGGGTGTCTTCGCCGGAAGCTTCGGAATGAGATTCTGAGATGGAATGGTGCCGCCAATTGTGTCTGTTGGGTTCCCAAACGGCTCTGGAATCGTCGGAAGTGAGGAGTTTTGCAACACTTGTGCGGCAAGGTCGGAAAAACCTGCCTCCCATTGCGTTTCGGCCCAGGTTTTGGCGCACGCGGGGTGCATATAGCCGGGCCCCTGTGTGACAAAGGAGCCTGTATCAATGCTGCGCAGAACCGCAATACGAACGGTTCCTTTGGCGATGGCTTGCGCGCATTGCATGCACTTGGCGCGGCCTGTGGGGGCGAGATCGGCGGTCGGAAGCTGGGTCTGTTCTGCACTCATGATGGTTCACTCTTTAGGGTTCCGGTCGCTCAAGGACAAACTCAAAGAGGGAATTGCCCTCTGCGTCGGTAAATGGGGTGTCTGAGGTTCTAGAGAAATGGTGTTTCTCAAGCAAACGAATCGAGGCCGTGTTGTGCTCGACCACGCGCGCAGTTAGGGGACCTTTGAGGTGGGCAAGCTGAGCCAAAAACTGCGTGAGGGCAGCACTCCCAATGCCTTTGCTCCAATACGCTCGGCCCAGCAGTATGCCAAGTTCGCGTCCGTGCTCGCCGTGAAAACACAAGATACTTCCCGCCAATTGTCCGTCGGCCCAAATGGTTTGCTTCACCACTTCGTGGTCTTCCAAGACTGCTTTCCATTTGGCAAAAAACGCTTCTCTGTTCCGGTACGGCACGACGCGCAGACTTCGCAAAACGGGGTCATCTTGAAAAGCATAAAGCGCAGGCAAATCTGCCTCTTGCACGGGCAACAACGTACATTCAAGCGTCCTTGGAAACGTCGCAGAAACCATCATGCGGCGCATCCTACCGCGCCTCGGACCCTGAGGGACAGAAGAAACGATGGTGGATTCACATGCGACTATTTGCTGAGGTGGAGGCGGCTTTCGGGGCAACGCACCTGGTTTTTCCGCCGCGACAGAATCGATCCTACTTGCGCCTGCTGGAGGTGGGATTTTCGGTTTGGGTTTTGGAAAACTTGTGTTTCGTCTGGGAGTTGGGGTAGGACATGCAGATGACGACACAACAGACTTCGGAAAAAAAGGCTTCAGACAAGAAAGGCTCTGGGAACAAAGAAGGGGGGACGGTCAGCATTACGCCTCGGAACGTGAGTTATGCGGACTGGTATCAGGACATCGTGGCGAAGGCCGAGCTTGCGGAACACAGTGCGGTCAGGGGCTGCATGGTGATTCGGCCTCACGGGTATGCGATTTGGGAGAAAATGCAGCGCGAGCTGGACGATCGGTTCAAAGCCACGGGGCATGTCAATGCGTACTTTCCCCTGTTCATTCCGCTGTCGTTTTTTTCCAAGGAAGAACAGCACGCAGCGGGGTTTGCAAAGGAATGCGCGGTGGTGACACACCACAGACTGAAGGCGGTTGATGGGACGGTTCAGGTGGACCCGGAATCGAAACTGGAGGAGCCGCTGGTCATCCGTCCGACGAGTGAGACGATCATTTGGAACCAGTATCGGAATTGGATTCAAAGCTACAGAGACTTGCCGATTCTCATCAATCAATGGGCGAACGTGGTGCGGTGGGAATTGCGGACGCGGCTCTTTTTGCGCACGGCAGAGTTTCTGTGGCAAGAGGGACACACCGCGCATGCCACCGAGGAAGAGGCGCTTGTCGAGACAGAGAAAATGCTGTCTGTGTACGCGGATTTTGCGAAGAATGTGATGTGCGTTCCAGTCGTAAGGGGGCGCAAGACAGAAGGGGAGCGGTTTGCGGGGGCGCTGGACACGATGTGCATCGAGGCGATGATGCAAGACGGCAAGGCGTTGCAAGCGGGCACGTCGCACTACTTGGGACAGAATTTTGCCAAGAGTTCCGACGTGAAGTTTCTGAACAAAGACGGGAAACTGGAATACGTGTATGCAACGAGTTGGGGGGTTAGTACACGGCTTGTGGGGGCGCTCATCATGACGCATTCTGATGATGGGGGCTTGGTGCTGCCACCCAAACTTGCGCCGATCCAAGTTGCGATTGTGCCGATTTATCGAAAAGACGATGAAAAACAGAAGGTGTTGGCAGAGGCGGAGAAAGTCCGGCAAGAACTGGTCGCGATGGGGGTGTCGGTGAAACTCGACGATCGAGACAACATGCAGCCAGGGGCAAAGTACTACGAATGGGAGATGAAAGGGGTGCCTCTGCGAATCGAAATTGGGCCGAAGGATTTGGAAAAAGGGGTCCTCTGTTTGGTGCGGCGGTTTGTGATGGAAAGGGCAGGGGAGACACCGGAAGAACAGCGAAAACGGCAAAAGACGTTTGTGCCGCGAGCCGAAGCGATTGCGAGCATCAAAACGCTGTTTGAGACGATGCAGCAGGAACTGTACGACCGCGCAGTGGCATTCCGGCAGAAACGGTCACGGGTGATCGACGACCTTGGCGAGTTTGAGCGTTTCTTTAAGGAAGAAGGGGGCGGGTTTGCGTGGGTTCACTTTGCGGGAAGCAAGGACGACGAACGACGGTTTGGGGAGCTGTGTGACACGTCGATTCGGTGCATTCCGTTTGAAGAAGAATTGCCCGAAGGGGCGAAAGGAGCAGGGCGGTGCATCTTCACCGGACAACCCTCAACGGCACGCCTCTTGGTCGCAAAGTCCTACTGAACAGCGACCCCAAAGCCACCCAGTTTCCGTGGTGAATGGATCTGGGCGGGAACTATCTGATGATGGCGTAGAAAACGAGTCCGAGCAGGAGTACAAGCAGTGCACCTATGGACGCCGCGAAGAGTTCTTGATGTTTTAGGAGAACTTCTTTGAGGGTTGGTTCCTTGTTTTGCGGAAGAACGAGCGGGGCCTTCGAGTGCTTTTTGGGCGCAAAGGAGGAATGTACCGTCGAAACTTGAGCGGGAAGCAACGCATCCTTGAGCACTGCATCATCAGAAGGAGGAGGCGCGACTGGGGGTGGGACAACAGAGGGCGCAGGAACAGGGGTCGCTTCTTTGCGGGGTATGGGGTTGCTCTCGAACACTTTTTGAGGATCGGCGAGCGGTCCATTGGCGAGCGGTCCACTGTGAAAACCAGGCATGGCTTGTTTCAACAGATCGGAACTCGGAATTGCAGCAGCGGTGGGTACTTCATGGAGGCCGGCCTGTGGGGACACTGGTACGTCCGACTCGACGGGTCGGGAACCCATGGCTGCCAACGGAACGATTTGCACAGCTTGAACCGTGGCGGGTTGATCAGCATCGGGCATGATCCTCGGATCGGAGGAGATGGAAGGCAAGCGCGCTTGTGTCGGGGCTTCGTGCAAACTGGCTGGTTGCTGCGAGGCCACAGATGGTGTCGGTGTGGGCGGTGCAAGCGCAGCAGGAGGCGCAACAAAGGGGGGCGTGAGGAGCTCGCCGAGCATCGCGGGAATCAAGGGTTGGGTGGGCGCACTCAGTAGCGCGGGGTTGTGTAGCCGTTCGATCTTGGGCACGTCGAGAACGGCCTGGGTGGGCAATTCCGACAAAGTGTCCGGGGTTTTCGCTTTGTCCTCGGTTGGCTGTGCGCCGGGCATGGGCGGGGGAGCGGTCACGACCGGGATGGCCGCGAGCGACGGCAGGCTCACAATCATGTCCTCGACATTTTCGACCTGAACAGTCGGGAAAACGCGCCTGGGTGCGTTTGGGGTTGCGCCGGTGGCCAAGGGCGTTTTTTCAGGTGCGGAAGGACGCTCGGGGGGTAGGTCGGCCTGGGCCAATGGGGGGCTTGGTGCGACATCCGTTTTGGCGGGTGGCTCTGGTTGGGCGGGCCCACTTCCCGAGGAGGGCAGTTTCGCGCTGAGCGCAGAAGCAGACACGGCAAACGGCAATTCTGTGACCGGCGGCGGAACTTTCAATTCAACGGGTGCGCCGGGTTTTTTGAGCCGGGCGAGCGCCTCAGCGACGCCCGCTTTGAGCACGGGTTTGGGTTCGGGCGGCTTCTCGATGTCAGCCTGCGCTGCTGGTTCTGCTGGCGCTTTGGGAACCGCTGGAGCCGGGGTTTTTTCTGCGGCTGTTTCGGGTTCCGTTGGATCGGTTGTCTGTCGTTCGGGGGTTTTCTTCTCTGGAACGACATGGGCGAGCGGTGCGGGCTCGAGGGGGCGTTCGATGGGAGGTTCCCCTTTTTCTGGAGGAGAGATCTCCGCGAACTTTGGGGGCTCGACTTTCACCGGCACCGGCACCGGCACCGGCACCGGCACTTGCGTGATGGCTTCGGGTTTTGGTTCCGATTTGGGAATGGGCGGGGAAACCGGTTGCACCAGTTGTTCCTGAATCGCTCCACCATCGGGGGTCACGGTCAACACGGGAAATGCGCTGGAGAGCCTTTCCAGGATTTGCGTGACTTTTTTCTTGGGTGCGGTGATGGGGACAAGGACAGGGGTCGGTTCTGCTGGCTTTCCAGATGAGGGGCCAGATACAGAGACAGACGAGGGGCCAGATACGGAGACAGACGAGGGGCCAGATACAGAGACAGACGCAGAGCCAGATACCGATAGGGGATCGATGCGGGGCTGCGTTTTGACTTCCTCTGCGGAAGGGGTAGTCAAAGGGGGTATAACAGGGGTTGCGGAAGGGGTCGCAGAAGGGGTCGCAGAAGGGGTCGCAGAAGGAGCGAGTTCCGGTGGCGGCGGACCAATCACCGGAAACATGCCTGACCGCCGTTCCAAAAGCTGGTGCATGCGAGCATCGCCTATGGGTTCGAGCACATCCGTCGGGCCTTTGTTTTCCGTGAGCACGTCGGGAAGTTTGAGCCCCTTGGCCTTCACAATGAGTTCCAGGCCGGTGACAAACGAGGCCATATCGGGAAGCCGCTCTTGGGGGTCGCGGGCACACGCGCACACGATGATTTCACCGACGCTTTGGCACAATTCTGCGGTCAAACCGGTCTGTGGATTGGGCACGAGTGGTTTGGGCGGTTGGTTCAAGTTGTCGATGATGAAGTCATCCACCGCATCAAAAAACGCAGGCCGACCGGTCAAGCATTCGTGAAGAATGGCACCGAGAACAAACAAGTCGGCACCGGGATGCGGGGCGATTTCACCGAGCAACAATTCGGGCGGTCTGTACATCAATTTGTACGGAGGCAATCGGTCGTCCAAACCCGACGAAATGCGTCGCAGGTGATATAGGCCGTGCTCCACCAGAACGACTTTGCCGGCCAAACTGGATTTGGCACCCGGGCGAACCAAAAAAATGTTCTCGGGACGCAAATCGCCGTGAACCGCGCCAGCTTTGTGAAACGCATCCAGGGCTTTGCCAATGTAGATGGCCAGAGCCAACGCTCGTTCGACAGAAAGGGGGCCGCGTTTTAGGCGCTGGCGCAGCGTTTCTCCGTCGAGAAGTTCGGTTGCAAAACCGGGAATCCCGAACTGGTCCACCAACATTTTGACGGGCAAAAAGCCAAACGGCTGAAGCGGCTGTGCAAGGCGCAAATCTCGCTGCGCAGCGACGACCATGCCCTGCGTCGGTTTCAGATCCCGTTTGAGCATAAGGACCGCGAATTTGCCTTTGAGTCGCGCGTTTTCCGCCTCGTAAGTGACCCCCAGCTCGCCTTGGCCAAGGACACGCAGAATGTGAAATTCATTTTGCAAAACGGTGCCAAGCCGAGCCTCGGGTGGAACCGGATTTCCGGCCACCCACGCGGGCAGGGCCTGAACACTTTTGGGGTCGGCTGGGCTCGTCACGTCCCTAGGATATCAACTTAGGCCGCGAGGTATTCCACAACTTGCGGGGGAAATTGTGGCTGTCGCGGGTTTTGTGTTTGCGTCGCTGCCCGGTTGCGCGATATGAACGCACCCCGAAGGCCGATTTCCGAGGAGGTCCCGTGGCTTCCGTTCTGTGTTCGCTTGTCGTGTTCGATCGTTTGCGCACTGCTTTTTGGCGGAGCGCGCTGCTTGTGTCCGTCGGTGCGACTTTCCTCGGAAACGCGCAACGGCTTCGCGCGGGGGGCTTTGAAATTCCGGCCAACGGAACCGAAGCGCTGGGACGCGGAGGTGCTTTTTCGGCCAAAGCGGATTCACCGCTGGCGTTGGAATACAACGTCGGGGGTTTGGCGCAGCAACGGGGCACACATGCGCTGTTTGACAACAATGTCGCCTTTTCTCGATACCGTTTTGCGCGGGAGGGAGGCGATTCGTTCGGGGCTTTTCCGACGGTTCAATCGGACGCGACACCGCCGTTTTATGCGCCGTGGTTTGGCCTGACGACGGATTTCGGTTTTTTCAAGCGAATCACGTTCGCGGCGGGGGTGTACGGGCCGTCTTCGATTGGTCGGCGCACGTTTCCGGTTTTTGTGCCCACGGACGACGGAAAACAGCGACCTGGACCGGGCCGGTACGATTTGGCGACGACGGATCTGCTGATTTTTTATCCCACGATTGCGGTGGGTGTGCGCGCCGCACGTTTTTTGGATTTGGGTTTTGCCGTGCAGCAGGTCTCGGCCCAAATCAAGCTGTCGAGCATGACTTACGCGCCACAGAGTCTGCCGATGTTTCCGTCGTCGAGTGCGTGTACGACGCAGACCGAGGCGGCGGGCTGTGACTCGGTGACGCGGTTCGTCGGCAAAAGTTACGACAACTACATGCTTCAACTGGGCGCGCTGTTTCATGTCGGGCGAGCGGTGGATGTGGGTGTCAATGTGCGCAGCGCGTCGAATTTGGGTGTGCGCCCGATTCTGGTGAAAGGCACGGTCTCTGCGACGGAACCGCCCTTTTTGCAAGGCATGGGCATCGGCGCGGAAAAAATGGACGGGGAATTTTCGATTTTTTTGCCGTGGGTGTTTCGAGGCGGGATTCGGTTCGGCCAAAAACTGGAAGGCCAGCAACTTTTCGATATCGAGGCGGATGTGGTGTACGAGGCCTGGAGCTGGCTTTCGGGGACGGACCACACGTTGGTGTTGAAGAATCCGCCACCGCTTGTGAACAAAGGCCAGCCCGTCGAGATCACGCTGCCGCACCACTACCGCGACACGCTGGGTCTGCGCTTGGGAGGTTCTTTGTTCATGCCGTTTTCTGCGGACGCGGGCGTGACGATGCGCGTGGGCGGTTTTTATGACGGCTCGGCGAGCGCGGACGCGGATTTGCGGCTCGATTTCGATACGCTAGCCAAATTGGGTGCGACGGGCGGGCTGGGTTTTTTGGTGCGCGGGGTGGAAATCAACGTGGCCTATGCGTACCAGCATTCGCTTTCTCGCACGGTGACGGACGGACGACTTTTTGCGATTGACGGCACGACAGGACAACCGGTGCAAATCGGCGGGAAATTGGCCCCGGCTGTGAACAACGGGACGTACAGCGGCTCGACGCATCTTGTGTCGGCGGGTTTGACGATGCGGTTTGAAGAGTGGCGGCGCGAACCGACGGCAAAACCAAAATGATGTGGGGCGGAATTTTCGCTTGACACAACCTTTGGTTTTGACGCACTACATATCGACCTTTTCGAGGACCCATAGCTCAACTGGCAGAGCAGCGGACTCTTAATCCGTTTGTTGTAGGTTCGATTCCTACTGGGTTCACTGGCCGTAGTCCTTGACTGCGGCCTTTTTTTTGTCGATTTTTGGCTCGCTGTTTTGTGAGCCTTCGCGAGAGTGGCGGAACTGGCAGACGCACCAGACTTAGGATCTGGCGCCCAAAAGGCTTAAGGGTTCGACTCCCTTCTCTCGCACACACTGGCGCACACACTGGCGCACACACTGGCGCACACACTGGCGCACACACTGGCG
>DAOLIT010000094.1:0-19001 GCA_035328405.1 Pseudomonadota bacterium
CTCAACGTGCGCCACTGACCACCTCAACGTGCGCCACTGACCACCTCAACGTGCGTGACCGACCACCTCAACGTGCGCCACCGACCACCTCAACGTGCGCCACTGGCCACCTCAACGTGCGCCACCGACCACCTCAACGTGCGTGACCGACCACCTCAACGTGCGCCACTGACCACCTCAACGTGCGTGACCGACCACCTCAACGTGCGCCACTGACCACCTACTCTAGGTTTTGGAGCACGTGGTCTTGGTGCAGATACCAGCGTTTTGGTGTTCTTGGATGGGAGGGCACCACATCTTTGTTGGTTCGTGCTACACACGCGGGCGGTCCCCACTTCCTTTTCATCTTTCACAAAAGCACAAAGGCATAAAGGAGGCGCTGCGATGAAGTCTACTTCTTGGTCTGCCATGCGTCGTCGTTCGTTCTTGGCGGCGATGCTCGGTGGTGCTGCTTTTGCGATGTTTCCGGCCTGCGGAGGCAATAACCCAACGCCCGCGTCCGGGGGAGTATCCATCCCCGAGGTCTATCGAGATGAGGATGTCTTCGGCTACCTCATTCGCACGGGCGGTTTTTTTGACCAGACGCGCTACCTCCAGATCCTCGGTGCCGCAAATGACTACAAAGAGGGGGACGAAGCAATCGGGGTGGCTGCTGCGGACGAGGTTTCGCGACAGAATGCGCGGCAGCTTCTGGCGAACACGAAGGTGGGCGAGCTTGTGGCGCACCCGCTCTTGAAAGACAGCCAGTACGAGCTCATCAGCAAGACCACGGATGCTCCCATGCAGGGGGCGATGGCGACGTGGACCATGGGCTTCCTCAAGCAATATCTGCTTGGGGCTTCAGAGGACTACATCCGACAGGTGATGGTGGGCCTGCACAGCGAAGTGATCGGCTGCCTGGTGAAGCTGTTTTCCAATGCAGAGCTTGTCGCGCTGTCGAAGAAGATTTGGAACCCGCTGCCCGGCAGCAACGTAGGCAGTCGAGGGTACTTGGGGGCGCGCATCCAGCCGAATTCGCCGACAGACAACCTGGATGACATCCTGTGGCAGGTGTTCGACGGCTTCGCCTATGCGGTCGGCGATGTGGTGATCGGGTGCAACCCGGTCTCATCCGAGGTCGAGTCGGTCGCGAGCATCGAGCGGATGCTGCAAGACCTGCGCGTGACGTTCGGCTTAGAGGACATCCTGCCACACTGTGTGCTAGCCCACATCGACATCCAGGCCGAGATCGAGTCCAAGTATCCGGGCGAGACCGGCATATGGTTCCAGAGCATTGCGGGTACCGATGGTGCCAACGGGACTTTCGATGTCACCGTGGAAAAGATGCTCAAGTACGCAGAGCAGCGGTCAGGCAAGTACGGCCTGTACTTTGAAACGGGACAGGGCGCGGACTTTACCAACGGCCAGGGCTTCGGCGTGGACATGGTGGTCTTGGAGTCGCGCAAGTACGGCTTTGCGCGGGCGCTGAAACAACGCGTTGGCGAGGCGCAGCAACGGGCAGGGAAGGCCGTCGCGCCGTGGGTACACTTCAACGACGTGGCGGGCTTTATCGGTCCCGAGGTATTCCGGTTCCGCGATCAGCTCGTGCGGTGTTGTCTGGAAGACATCGTGATGGGCAAGCTACACGGAATGACCATCGGACTCGATGTCTGTTCAACGCTGCACATGGAGGTGTCCCTCGACGACCTGGACTACTGTTTGGACCAGATCATGCCCGCCAACCCGGCGTATCTGATGGGATTGCCGACGAAAAATGACCCGATGCTGGGGTATCTGACCACGGCCTACCAGGATCATGTGCGCATCCGAGAGAAGTTTGGCTACAAAGTCGATGATCGGATGTGGGCGTTCTTCAAGCAGCTCGGCGTGATCGATGCGAGCGGCAAGCCGACCGACAAGTTCGGCGATCCGCGCTGGGTCTACTTGCAGTTCCTGCGACGCAAAGGCGACGCACGCACCCAGGCGGTGATCTACGCCGAGGCGGAGCAGAAGATGAAAGAGGTCCGCGAGCGCGGCGTGTGGCTGGCGCAGGGCCACGGCAAGGCACCGTGGGAGATGGACCCCAAACTCAATGCCGAAATCCACAGTCTGTACGAGGACTCGCGCAAGGCCATTTGGACCGAGTTTTCGGAGGCGTTCGTGGCGTCGGTCCCGATGGTGGCGCGGATGCGCAGCCGATCGACGGATCGAAAGGACTATGTTCTGCATCCGGTCTCAGGGGAATCCCTCGACGACGTGTCGCGGGATGCCGTGGCGGCGATGAAGCAGCGCAATGGCGACCAATACAATGTGCAAATCGTCATCTCGGATGGGCTGTGCTCGCCAGCACTGACCGATCCAAACCACCTGCTGCCCTATCTAGACTCGCTGCGCGCTGAGCTTGCCAAGCAAGGCTACAAGCCCTCGCCGATTCACCTCGTGCTGCGCGGCGGGCGGGTCCGCGCAGGCTATCGCCTCGGTGAACAGCTCTATGGCGGACGATCGAACGCAGCGGCCACCATGGCCATCGTTCACCTCATTGGCGAGCGTCCGGGCTCGGGACACCACACGTTCTCGGCATACATCACGGCCCCTGCGGTGAGCGTCTGGGCGCAAGCCGGGAAGGTAGACCACAACATCACCAAGGTCCTCTCGGGGATCGCAGATACAGCCTACGATCCACGCAACGCCGGAATCGAGACCGTCAAGCTCCTAAAGACCATCGCCTCCCCATAGTCCTACCCGCAGCCATCCAGGTGAATCACAGCGCATCGTACATACCGTTGTGCGGCCACATTGGATATGATCATGCGCATGGTTTCTATCACGCGATCGCGAGGGTCAGAGGGGGACTGGCGAAGACGACTGCGCGGCTTGATCGCGCTCATGGGAGTGAGTCTGCTCGGAGTGCCATCGTTGAGCCTGGCCATGCCCTATACGCACACGTCGTTCTACGGCTGGTCTCCGGACGGCAGCTACTATGTCACAACCTGGCAGGGGACCGATCTCTTCGAGCATCCGCAGGTGTGTCTTAGCGACAAAACGACGGGCTCTGCAAGCTGGCCCAAGCCGGTGCGCAAACCGACCGGCGATAGGATTTGCAGCGACTATTGCGCAGGCAAGGATCGCCCCGATGACGAGCCTTCTTCCTGTGATAGCAAGCGCATTACTCGCGCCGTGAGCTGGGTGCGGCTGCCGCTGCCCGCCAAGAGAGGCACTTCCCTAGAAACCCTTCAGCTCAAATGGACACAGGACAGCGCCGAGATCAGCGTCATGGCTGGCACCAACAAGCTGGCGTCGCGGGTGCTGAAAGTCGAACTGGAGAAAGGCGACACCAAGCCCACGCTACAGGAAGCCTACTGGCGGCCCGGTGGGGGGGCTGTGGCCGTGTATCTTGGCTATCCCGACCGCCCCACCACGCAAGACGATGAGAGTGAAGGCGGATATCCGGGACCGCGCTTCTTGACGGTGTTGAGCTGGGCGGCACCGCGCGCGGATCTAAAGCCCCTGAACCTGCGCGACCAAGCCGAAAGTGCCAACGTGCGCGGCATGCGCTACTACCGCGTCAAGCGCTACGCCGAAGCCGCCAAGGAGTTCCGCGACGCCATCGGTGCCGACAGCAGCCTGATGATTGCGCACTACAACTTGGCGTGCATGGCGGCACTGCTCAAAGATTCAGCGACGGCGGTGGCCCAGCTACGTTGGCTCGCACAGAGCAATGACCCGCAGGCAGCAGCCAAGCTGGCCAAAGCGCATCAGGATGCGGATCTGAAGTCGGTGATGGGACTGCAAGAGGTGCGCAAGCTGCTCAAAGGGGTAGATCCCAAAGACGTGTGTGAGGGCAAGTGCCTCAAAGCGCAAGACCGCTGCTCGAATGCCTGTCCCGACGACGAGGCGGTACGTAGCTGCGTCATGCTTTGCAACAACGAGTACGAAACCTGCATCCAAAAGTGCGGCAACAAGCCTGAGTAAGCAGGGATCACGCAACCTCAGCGCGTTCCCTCGTTCCTAAAGACCATCGCCTCTGCCTGAGTCTGAGTCTGACGCGCAGCTCGGTGAATCGCTCGGGTCCTTTTCTTTGTTGGAGGGAGGCCTAGATTTGGTAGGCTGCGCCCCCATGTCAGCTTCTGCCGTCGAGACTCCTTCTCTCCTGTCCCTCTGTTCAGACCTGGGCCGACAGGCTGCGTCCGCACTGCGCGAGTCGTTTGCCGCTCATCCAGCCCTGCCTGACGAATTGCCTGTCTTGCCTGCCTCGAAAGCCGAGTTCGGAGATTTCCAAATCAACGCCTGTTTGCAGCTCGCCAAGCCCTTGTCGCAGAAACCGCGAGACCTGGCGCAGCACATCGCCCAAGCACTGGCCCGGCATCCCGCCATTGCCAAAGCCGAGGTCGCTGGCCCAGGCTTTGTGAACCTGTTTGTGGCCGATTCCTTTTTGTCCGAGTGCTTGACCGCACTTTCGGGCGATTCCCACCACGGCATCGCCCAAGCGCACCAAAACGCCTCCGTCGTGGTCGATTACTCGTCGCCCAACATCGCGAAACCGATGCACATTGGGCACATTCGCTCGACCATTATCGGAGACGCCCTCAAGCGCGTGTTTTCCGCCGTTGGATACCGAGTGATGGCCGACAACCATGTGGGCGATTGGGGCACCCAGTTCGGAAAACTCATCGTCGCGTACCGCTCCTGGCTTTCCGAGACAGCGTTCGCCCAAGATCCCATCGCCGAGCTGGTTCGGCTCTATCAGAAGTTTGTGGCCGAAGAAAAAGCGCAGGCCGACGCGCTGGTTCTCAAGCGAGAAACGGCCTCGTCCGATGCGGCGACAACAGGCGATGGAGAGAGCGACGGGGAAGGCGAAGAAGAAGAGGAGGGTTCGGGCGAGGTCACACCACTGCTGGCTGCCGCCCGACAAGAACTGGCCAAACTCCAGCAGGGCGACGAAGCCAACCTGGCGCTGTGGCGGCAGTTCGTATCGGTTTCCCTCGCGGAATTTCACAAAACCTACGCACGGCTCGGCGTCACGTTTGACACGATGTATGGGGAAAGCCATTTCCACCCGCGTCTTGCGTCGTTGGTCGAGGAATTGCTCGAGAAAGGCATCGCGGAAAACAGCCGAGGTGCAGTCGTTTGTCACGTTGAGGGTGCGCCTGCGCCGCTCTTGATTCGGAAGGCGGACGGCTCGTTTTTGTACGGCACAACGGACCTTGCGACCATTGAACAGCGCGTGTCCGACTACAACCCCGAGCGCATTTTGTACGTCGTCGGAACGCCGCAGCAGCTTCATTTCCAGCAGGTGTTTTTCGTCGCTCGCAAGATGGGCGTCGGGTGTTCGCTTGAACACATCAGTTTCGGGTCCATGCGTTTCAAAGGTGCAGACGGAAACTACACGACCGGTTCGACGCGCAAGGGCAACGTCCCGCTCCTAGACGAATTTTTAGACCTCGCGATCCAGCAGGCCGACAAAGTGGCGCGAGCCAAAAACGACAACCTGGACGAGGCTGAACTTCGCGAAGTGGCGCGCATCGTCGGCATTGGCGCGGTCAAATACAACGACCTCTCGCGAGACCGGCAACAGGACATCCAATTCGACCTCGACAAGGCGCTTGCGCTCGATGGAAATACAGCGCCGTACATCCAATACGCCTATGCCCGGCTTCGGTCGATTGCACGCAAGGCCGCAACCGAGGGGTTTTCGACCGGAACTTCCATCACCCTGGGCCATTCGCAAGAGCGACGGTTGGCTCGTCGGCTGCTGGACTATGGTGCAACCGTGGAAATCGTGGCGCGAACGGCCCGTCCCCACCATCTATGTGAATATCTGTTTGATTTGGCGGGAACGGTCAGCGGGTTTTACACCGATGTGCCCGTGTTGAAAGCAGATCCGAGCGTTCGGCCTGGCCGATTGTTTTTGCTCGACCTTTTGGCACACACCCTCAAACATGGTTTGTCGTTGCTCGGAATCGAAGTCCCCGAACGAATGTAATCCAGTTCTCCCCTGCCCTCCCGCACCACACAAACAGTCTTATCCCTTTCATATCCCTCACCTTTTTGCACTCGCTTCATCTGGACATCCTCAGATGATACGCTGGCACCGACCCGTTCCGTGTCGATTGCATCGGTTCTTAGTCGCCTTGCACATCAAATGAAGAGGGCTAGATACATGAAAAGCCACAACCTTTCTCGCTTTCTTGTTCCATTCTCCCTATGCGTTTTAACATTCTTGCATACAAGCGATTCCCATGCAGATTGGCCTATTTGCAGACGAGACGCAAAACGAACAGCAACCGCGTCCAATGCACCCGCTGGAATTTCACAACCTGTCCCCTATTGGCGATACTACTTGGGCGGAACCGTCAGCCCAACCGGCCACACAGCCTTGGATGTCAACGGAGACGGCAAGGTCGAAGTCGTCTACATCGCCGGGGGCAAACTCCTGGCCAAACTCTCTGACGACACAATCGTCTGGGAAACCCCCGCCCTAAACCTAACCACCCTCGTTGGCGTGGCGGACCTAAACGGGGATGGGGTGCTGGATGTGGTGGGGCATTCGGATCGGCAGGTTTTTGTGGTTTCGGGGAAGACTGGGGCGATTGAGTGGGAGGAACCGGGGACGGATGTGGGGGCCATTGGGTCTGTGCGGATGGGGGACTTTGATGGGGACGGGCTGTCAGATGTGTTTGTGGATGAATGTGGTTGTTGCGGAACAAGCAACGGTGCTCCGGGGTTTGCTTATCGCTTTCCAACGGGGTTTACCGGGGTCACAACGCCTATGTGGAAACCGGCCAGCCGCCCGCATTGTGGGGCAGTCGGGAACACAGCCGGTGACTGGGATGGGGATGGAAAGCTGGACATCGCTCTGTTTGACGCGAGCAGCATATCCTTCGTAAAGGGAACCGACGGAACGCTTTTGCCAAATGGAAAAGTGACTATTGGAAACGCCTCGACTTGGGCATATCGAGCGAATTGTTTTGCAGCCAATGTCGATAGCAATCCTGGGGATGAAGCCATTTGCTTTGAGGATGGATATTGGGCCGCTCAAACCGCCGGGGCGCGCCAAGTCTGGGTGATTGATTATACGTCGGCAGGTGGTGCAAAAGTATTGTGGACGAAAGCAATCACAGATCGTGCAAATGGAAGAATGGTCCATACGGGCCTCAGCCTATCAAACTTAGATGGTCAGGGAAACAAAGAGATCACCGTTGGTGAATACGATGGGACTGCGTGGGTCACTCGAACTTATGATGCTGTAGACGGAAGCGTGTTGGGAACCATCACCGGAGAATCTTTGGGCCAAGTGGTTGATGTGGATGGAGACGGAAAGCCGGAAATTCTAACGTGGGCCGGTGGCACATTAAAAGCGTACAAGTTTGTTCGTGGCGGAGCTCCATACACTCTTTTCTGGAGTTTGCCTGGCGGGGCGAGCATTCTCAATCAAGTTGACTGGACTCTGCAATCTCGAATCGGAAATCCAACCATTCCGCTTACGGTGGATTTGGATTCAGATGGAAAGCCAGAATGGTTGGCTTATGCATCTACGGCATCGGGTGGTGTACTGAGAGCCTATGCGGCAGATGCGAACCCACCAACTGTCAAATATGAATACAAAGTGCCCACAGATGTAACGCTGCTGACAAACCAAATTTTTGGACAGCTCAATCGGCCATACAGGCAAGTGGCCGTCACAAGAAGTGACGGTTTCTTGACGATTTTGGACAACCGAATGGCTGCGACAAACGAACAAGTGGGTCAGGAATCGTATGAGAAAATCCCTGGGATGCGTGTGGGCGGGTATTACAGCGGTTCGTATGGGGCGGGTCAGGTTCCCATTGCACCAAGATTGGATGGCACGTCAGACAGCGTGCTGGCCCGAGACAGTCGGGGCCGACTGCTTCGACTCGATGCTGCAACGGCGTCGATGCTTGTACCACCAACGGTGGCTTGGCAAAAAAATGGGCGAGATCCCACGGCGGTCGCAACCCTTTTGTCTGGAAAACCAGCGGT
Source organism: Pseudomonadota bacterium (assembly GCA_035328405.1). Taxonomy (GTDB): domain Bacteria; phylum Myxococcota_A; class Polyangia; order Palsa-1104; family JAEUJZ01; genus JAEUKA01. Next base: position 7,981 of record DAOLIT010000094.1, read on the forward strand.
TGTGTATCAAACAGGATCGACGACAGAGGTCATCAAGCCGGATGGCACGCTTGTAAAATCAATTTCGATCACGGGTTCGCCTTCTTTTGATGCGTTGCCTGGCGACGTAAATGGAGACGGCATCCCAGATTTGTTTGTTGTTTCGACGATGGCTGGCCCGATAGCAAATGTACAAGTGTACCGTGGGGATACGTTTATGCCGGTTTGGGCGACTCCTTATACGGAAGCCATCAGCGCCGGCATGTACCGGTTTGCGGTCGGCTTTTTTGATAGCAATGCGGTTTCTGACATCTTTATCGCCATCAACAGACTTCATATTTTTGCTGGAAACACGGGCACACGGCTTGGCGGTACGACAGCGAGCCTGAGCTATGCAGTTCCCACGCTTGACGATATCGATGGAGATGGTGTTGAGGACATTACGCTGAGTTCAACCTACGGTCCTGCGCACACCTTGCGAAAGGACATGTCAGTCATGTGGAAAGGGTTGGACGATCGACCTTACCCATATGGTGCAAAAGTCGTCTGTGACAATGCTGGAACGAAGGAAGTGATTTGGGTCCAACCGTCCTTGAGCAATTTGGGGCAGGTTCGTTTCTATACAATGACGGGTCCAACACCCGGCGATTACATCACGCTGTTTTTTGGCGGAGGAGAGGTGTTTCCAGATGCAGCGACAGCAGCAGCGAGCGGTGTGCGATTGGGAGTGATTGGCAATGTTACGGCAAAGCCGAATTTGCTTGGAACGGATGGCCACACAACGATGTTGTTCGGCTCGACGGATGGTTTTCTCTATGCGTATGATCCGTGCCTGGCGCGGCTGGATTGGACGTACAACTTCCGCTTTCCTGTTGGAGAAGCCATCTTCGCCGATACGAGCGGGGATGGCATTGACGAAGTATTGGTGACGGTTGCGGACGGATATCTATACAGGTTGTCTCAGCAATTGGTGCCTGCGCCCAAGTTTGTAAACGATACCGATCCGACAAACGGGATTACAACGGAAGATGTGGACCAAATCACGACGCGAACAACGCTTCACGGTGCCTGGGAACCGATTGCAGAAGCGGATTCCTATGAAATTGCCATCGTGACGCCGGGGGGCTCGTTTGTAACGCAGCCAAGTTGGCGAAATGTGGGAAAAGCAACCAGCGCGACGATACAAGAATTGTCATTGATCGATGGAAAGAAGTACTTCTTTGCGGTGCGGGCGATTTCGACAACAAAGGGGGCATCGCCGATTGCGTCTTCGGATGGAGTGACGGTGACGCTGGGTGATCCTCCGCTGCCTCCTTCGGGTGGAGAACCGGAACCGGAGACGGGAAGCGTGGGAGGGTGCGGGTGCGACGTGGCGGGGAAACCGAACGTGTACTGGTTCCATCTCGCGCTGTTTCTGGTTCCGGTGCTGGCGATGACGCTTCGCAGATTCCGCAAACGGACCTCGGCCCCTCACCAATAACCGCGCCTCCCACCCCTTTTGCGCGCAGGTCCTGGCCCCCTTATCGATTCAGCGTGGTTGTGACCATGGGCGAAAACCGCGATTTTTGAGCTTCGGTACTTTGTACGAAGGGCGAAGACGCGATTTTGGGGCTTCGGTACTTTGTACGAAGGGCAAAAGACGCGATTTTGGGGCTTCGGCAGGTTTTTCGGGCTGGGTTGGGCTGTGGGTGAGCTGCATGGCCGAACCACTCTTTGGAAAAAGCGCCGTCTGGACATAAGTCACTGCCCGGTGCAGCCGTTGGTCTGAAACTGCGCCTTAGTTTGCGACATCTGCGATATAGATTTGGAATCGATGCAAAACTCTATTGATAAGGAAACGGGCCTGGTTCGCTCCCGCGAAGGAGAACAACTGGGAGCGGGCACAGATCGTGTGGGTGCAAGGTGGTGGCTGGGTTTGGCGGTGGGGGTGCTGCTTTTGTCGGGGCTATTGTCGATCTCGGTGGTGGTGGGACGGTTGCCTGTGTTTGCGCGGTCGCTGGACCCCGGCTTTTTCAGGCGCTGTTTGGTGGTGCATGTGGATTTGGCGCTGGTGATTTGGTTTTTGGCGTTTCTGTCGGCGCTGTACGCACTTTTGCCGGTGGCGGGGCAAAGGCGGGTGTCGCGGTGTCCACCGCACGGTTTGAGAGTGGCGCTTGCGGGGACGGCGCTTTTGCTTTCGGGGGCGCTTCAAAAAAATGCGGCACCGGTGCTGTCGAACTACATCCCGATGCTGGATTCGCCTGTGTACGCGCTGGGGATCGGACTGTTTTTGGGAGGAATGCTGCTGTACGTGCTGGGAAGACGGGCACTGCCGGGATCTGAAGATGTGCAGGAAAACACGTTCCTGCCTCCAGAGGCTCGGGTAGGAGTACGGGCGGCGGCGCTGGCGTTTGTGATCGCGGTGACGACGTTTGGCATTTCGGCGCTGGTGACGCCAAAGGCACTGCCGGTGCAGTCGTATTACGAACTTGTGTTTTGGGGCGGAGGGCACGTTCTGCAAGTGGCGCACGAGGCGGCGATGGTGGCTTGTTGGCTTTGGTTTGTGCGGATGGCGGCAGGGGAAGGGGCGCTGAGCCGAAGGATGGCGACGGTGCTGTTTTTGGCGCTGGTGCTTCCGAACCTGGCGGCCCCGCTGCTCCTTGTGAAGGGCACGGGGAACATCCTGTACATCGGGGGTTTCACGGAACTTATGCGCTATACGATCTTTCCGCCTGTGCTGATTGTGCTTGCGGCCTGCGTGCGGACGCTGTGGCTGGCGCGGCAAAGGGGGACGGAGCAGACAGGCTTTGCGGCGACGCTTTCGCGGCGGGCTTTTTTCGCGAGCGCGGGGTTGACGGTGCTGGGCTTTGTGCTGGGGGCGGCGATCACGGGGCACAACACGACGGTGCCGGCGCACTACCACGCGGCGATTGGAGCGGTGACGGCGGCGTTTATGGGAATGGCGTATGTGCTGTTGGGCGTGCTGGGGAAACCGCTGCGGACGGCGTGGTCTCTGCGCTGGGCCGCGTGGCAGCCGCTGGTGTTCGGAGGGGGGCAGGCGATTTTTGCGGTGGGTTTCGGTTTTGCGGGCCTACACGGAAGCGCACGAAAGGTGTACGGTGGGGAACAGGCGGTGCGGACGCTTTCAGAGTGGGTGGGACTGTCGGTGATGGGCCTTGGGGGACTTGTGGCGGTGGTTGGGGGGCTTTTGTTTATCGTGCTGATGATTCACGCGGTGAGACACCGCGCTGACGTTGCCAACAACACCCCGGAAGAACCGGGGTCCTTCTGATGTGGAAGTAGGAGTGACTCATGGCAGACAGTGAAAAACATCCTTTGCAGAAAATCCTGGACAACCCGTGGCTGTTGCTGGTGCTCGGCGTGGTGTTGCCTTTTGTGTCGTACACGGCGTGGGGCTGGATAGACATGGCCACGATTGGCGCGGCGAAACTTCCGTGAAGTTTTCTGTGGAGACAAGAACATGAGTGTGACAAGTCCTCCCAAAGACTGGTTCCAAGCCCCGACAGGGGGTGAGCGCGTGTGGATCGGCCTGGCGCTGGCATGGTGCCTGGTGCTGTCGGCGGTCATGCCGTACTGGCACTTTTTTGGAAAACAAAACTCGACGGGGGAAAGCTACCGGGTGGAAGGCACACGGTTCGTCGAGCGGGTGGAGCAATTTGTGAAAGCAGGGAAAGTCGGCGAAGTCCGGGGGATGCCGATCGTGGAGGTTGCTCCGGGCGGGGACGCTTATCTGCTGGGCCGGATGTGGCAGTGGTATCCGGTGCTGAAAATGAAACAGGGGCAGCAATACCGGTTGCACATTTCGTCGCCGGACCTAAACCACGGTTTCTCGCTGCTGCCGATGAACATGAACTTCCAGGTGGTTCCTGGATATGACCACGTTTTGACGATCACACCCACGGTCAAGGGTGATTACACGATCGTTTGCAACGAGTTTTGCGGCATCGGGCACCACCAAATGACCGGTCGCATCATCGTTGAATGAGTCGAATGTGTTGAGTAGGAGAGGCAATCCATGACAAGCATTTCTGTCTCCGCTGATTCTGCGGGGGGCCCACCGAAAGGAAACCACGGCGGCAACGTCCGCACCTGTGGCACGACGGGCCTTTCAGTCTGTCTAGACGGTCAGTTCTTCATCCGCGCCAATGCGGTGTGCGCGGTGGTGTTTTTGCTCATCGGGGGGATCATGGCGATCCTGTTGGGGCTGACGCGCTGGCCGACGGTCCATTTGTTGGATCAGGTTTGGTACTACCGCGTGCTCACCCTGCATGGGATGAACATGCTGATCTTCTGGATGATCTTTTTCGAGATTGCGGTGCTGTATTTCGCGGGCACGGTGCTCTTGAACTCGCGGCTGGCGTCGAAAGGTGTGGCTTGGCTGAGCTTCCTTTTGATGCTTGTGGGAGCGGTGATGGTCGATGTCATCACGTTCATGGGCAAGTCGGACGTGCTGATGACCTCGTATGTGCCACTGAAGGGGCATCCGCTGTTTTACTTGGGAATCATTCTGTTTGCGGTGGGGGCGCTCGCGGGTGTCGGCAACTTCTTTGGTTGTCTGTACGTGGCCAAGCGAGACCGAACGTATGAGGGCTCGGTGCCGCTGGTGGTGTTTGGAGCAACGGCAGCGGCCATCATCGCGGTGGTGACGCTTTTGCACGGCGCAATCGTGATGATTCCCACGTTCCTGTGGTCGGTGGATTTGGTGCGGGAAGTAGACCCGGCGTGGTATCGGCTGCTGTGGTGGGGACTTGGGCACCAGTCGCAACAGATCAATGTCTGCGCGATGGTCAGCATTTGGTATCTGCTGGGCAACATCACGGTGGGGGCGAAACCCCTGAACGAAGCGGTGTGCCGGACGGCGTTCCTTTTGTACATCCTGTTCATCAACGTGGCGTCGGCGCACCACCTGCTGGTGGACCCGGGCGTGGGCGCGGCGTGGAAAATTTGGAACACGAGCTATGCGATGTATCTGGCGGTGCTGGCGTCGCTGATGCACGGGTACACGGTGCCGGCTTCGATCGAAGTGGCGCAGCGCAAAAAAGGCTTCACCAAGGGGCTGTTTGGATGGCTGGCGGCTGCTCCGTGGCGGAATCCGGGCTTTTCGGGGATGTTTTTGTCGCTGTGCATCTTCGGTTTCATCGGGGGAATCACGGGCGTGACGCTGGGGACGCAACAGATCAACATCATCGCGCACAACACGCTTCGCATTCCGGGGCACTTCCACGCAACGGTGGTGGGAGGCACGACGCTGGCGTTCATGGCGGTGACGTATTACGTGGTGCCGCTGATTTTCCAAAGGGAGTATTCGTTCAAAGGTCTGGCGCGCATCCAGCCGTATCTGTTCGCAGCGGGCATCATGATGCTGTCGATGGGGATGTCGTTCGCGGGTTCGTATGGCGTTCCGCGTCGTCACTGGGATGTGCAGTTTACGGGCGCGCCGTTTAATCCGAACTTCGACAGCGCAGCGCACCTGATGCTGGGGATTTTGGGGCTCGGGGCGGTGACGGCGTTTACGGCGCTCATGATTTACGTGCTGCTGACGGTTCACGCGGTGTTTCTGGGCAAACGCATCGAGAACCGCGCGATGACGGCTTGGTAGACAAGCGGAAAAAGGAGAACTCCATGTCCAACGAAACCCAAGCTGGCGAAACCAAGGGCCAAGAGACGACAGCGAGCCCCGATGCTCAACATGACCCGAGCGACCACCATGCGCCGGGCACGATGACGCTCACGCTGGTGCTGCTGGGCAGTTTTGTCGTGTATTACTTCGCAAACTGGATGGCGCTCGCCGACGTGTGGCACGTCCGGTAGCTCGTTTCCATCCAGAAACGTAGCGAGGATGGGCGAGGGCGTAGGCGGGCGAGCGCAGCAGCCTTCACGGCTGTGAGCACGACCGACATAGCCCGCGCCCACCGCAGTAGTTTCTGGATGGAAACAAGACAAGGTTCACTTTGAAGACGAAACGTAGGGGGCCATGCAACTCACACCCAGCGACAGCGCCACGCAGGCAAAGACCCTGCGCGGAAAAGCGGTGTTCGGCTTTTTTTCGGGCATCGGTTTCCCGACGTTTGCGCTGAGCGCGCTGTTCTTTATAGAGGCGGCGGTGTTGACGCTGTTGCTCGTGCCGCCGGGCGACAGCGGTCTTGCGGCGTTTGCCGAGGACTTTCGCGTGTATTGCTTTGGCTATGACCCGGCGGGGCCTGGGGTATCGGCGTCGGGGTCGGCGTCGAGTTTTTTTGGCGGCGCGATTGCGGTCACGTTGACGCAATCGGTGCTGCTGGCCTGCACGGTGGCGTTTGTGTGGTGGCGTCCATTGAAAGAAGCCTGGGCTTCGTCCAAGAAACGCCTTCTGCCGTATGCGGGCGTGGCGCTTCTTTTGGTGCTTTCAGGGGGCGCGGCGTTTGCGTGGGCGCGGGGCCCGAGTCAAAAGGACTTGCCGTTTCCGGCCCAGCGTTTGCGGATGCAACGAACGCCGCCGCCGCTTGCGCTTGTGGACCACGAAGGAAAGCCCATCTCGCTGTCCGAACATCGGGGCAAGGTGGTGATGATCACGGCGGTGTATGCGCGGTGCGGCCAAAGCTGCCCGACGATCATGGGACAAGCAAAGCGAGTCGTGGCTGCGCTGTCCGAAAGCGAACGGGAGAAGCTCGCCGTGTTGGCGGTTTCGCTCGATCCGGAACACGACACGCCGCAAGTCTTGGCGAACTTGGCGACGGCGCAAGGCGTCCATGCACCGCTGTTTCATCTGCTGTCAGGTGAACCGTCCGTGGTGAATCGCGTGCTGGACTCGCTCGAGGTGTACCGCCAGCGGAATCCAAAGACCGGAATCATTGACCATGCCAACATTTTCCTCCTCATTGACCGAAGGGGCCGACTCGCCTACCGACTCTCGCTCGGAGAGCGGCAAGAGCGATGGCTCCTCTCAGCCCTCCGTCTCCTCACCGCAGAGTAAGAAACCACCTGCCAAGCCGACTTCCATCCCGTCGCCTCGAAAAGACGACGCAAGACCCGATCCGCCCGTCCGAGGCGATCGATTGTTTCGGGTCCTGGACGATGCGTTCGAGCAGCTGGATGCGTGGATTTCTCGCTTTTTGCCCGAGGACCTAAACCCGCTCGCGCAAACGGGAGCGATCGTCAACACGTCGCTGCTCGTGGCGCTGCTCACAGGCTTTTTGCTGCTGCCGTTTTACAAAACGAGCGTCCACCAAGCCTGGCATTCCCTGGAAGCCGCAAGGTCGCAGCCGTTCACGGGGCAACTCATCCGTTCGCTGCATCGGTATAGCTCGGATGTGTGCATGTTTTTCGCGATTCTGCACGCGCTGAAACTTGCGGCGGCGCGTCGTTTTGTGGGGCCGCGTTGGCTGGCGTGGGTGACGGGGCTCGTGCTGGTCGCGAGTTTGTGGCTGGTGGGTTGGCTGGGGTATTGGCTGGTCTGGGATGAACGGGCCAGGCAGGTCGCGCTCGGCACGGCGAAGCTTGTGGACGTGCTGCCGATTCTGTCGGACCCCCTCAGCCGTTCGTTTCTGACCGACGCGAGCGTGAACACGCTGTTTTTCTTTTTGGTGTTCTTTGCGCACATGCTGTTGCCGCTGGCGATGGGCGTGGCGCTGTGGTTGCACATCACGCGGCTGTCGCGGTCGCGCTTTTTGACGAAGCGAAAGATGACGTGGGCGGTGCTGGGAGCGTTGCTCCTCGCGTGCGCGATTTTGCCGGCGCACAGCGTGGGCCCCGCGAAGATGGCGGTGACGCCTGGGCCGATGAAGATCGACGCCTGGTATTTGCTGCCGCTGTACGTGACCGACCGGCTCGGAGGGGTTTGGTTGTGGTTTCTGACGGCTGCGACCGGGGTGCTGCTGTTCGCCGTGCCGTGGCTTTTGTCGCGCGGACAGGCCCGGCCCGCCCAGGTCATCGAAGCCCGCTGCAACGCTTGCCGCAATTGCTTTGCGGATTGTCCGTTTGACGCCATCGAGATGGCACCGCGCACCGACGGTCGCAACTACGACACGGTGGCGAAGGTGGACCCAAACAAATGTGTCGGCTGCGGCATTTGCGCCGGGTCTTGCGACAGCATGGGCATCGGTTTGCCCTGGATCGACACGCCCGAAACCCGCCGCGCGCTGGATGCCTGGCTCGCGGGGACGTTTCCGGGCACCGAAAAAAGCGCAGCCCCGCCCGACAAGGCGGACAAGGCATCCGAGCGCATCGCGTTTGTTTGCGCCGAATCTGCCGGAGCGACCTTGCGCGTGGATGGGCCGACCGGACACTGCCCCGAGCTGCCCGGCTACCGCGTCTTGAAAGTGCCGTGCATTGGGTGGGTTCACGCGCTGACCATCGAACGGGCGCTGCGACACGGCGCGCCCGGCGTCCTTTTGGTCGGTTGTGGCGAAGGCGATTGCCGATACCGCGAAGGCGCAAAGTGGACCAAGGCTCGGCTGGCTGGGGTGCGCGTGCCCTTTCTGCGCACAGACAAGGTCCAGGTCGAGCGGGTGAGGCTCATTCGCCACCACCGCATCGCCCGGTCCGCGCTGGTGCGTTCCGCCGAAGCCTTCCTGCGTGAGAAACTCCCGGCCCTTCCGGGTCCTTCGCGAGTCCGCATCGCGCTCGGAACCGTGCTGGTGGGGGCAGCGCTGCTTGCGGTTCTCCTCGCGGGGTCGAATGTCCCCTACGCTGGGCCGCCGCCTGTTTCTGCGGGCCTGGTCGTATCGTTTCGGCACGCCGGACAAGCGGGCGAACATTGCCGCGACCTGTCCGCCGAAGAAATCGCCCGCCAGCCCAAACACATGCGCCAGCAACGCATCTGTGAGCGAGGCCGCGCCCCCGTCCGTTTGCGCGTCGTGCTCGATGGGCAAAAGGTCCTCGAACGCAGCTATCTCGGGTCTGGACTGCGCAGCGATGGCGGAGTCGTGGCCGTCGAACGCATCCCCGCCTCGGTGGGCGAACACGAGGTCGAGATTTTCCTTGGCGACACCCCCGACGAGGCATCGTTTGCCTACAAAGACCGCCGCTCCATCCGCATCGAGCCCCGCAAACAAACCGTCGTCCTGTTCGAGCGCCTCTCCGGCTTCGTTTGGCAGTGACCCTCCGCGCCTGCCCAAATCGTCTGCGGGCCAGGCGGGGAAAGTGATATGCAATGGGGATGAGCAGCGTCACCTTTGCAATCCTTTCGGATGTCCATGTGTACACGAGTGCGGGCAGCAGTCCGTCTGCCGGCATTCCGTCGAACCTGCCCAAGGTCGTCGCGCAGCTGAGAAGCCTGTCTCCCGACTTCGTCGTGGTCAGCGGGGATGCCACCAGCGGCAACCCAGACGACGGCGCGAGCCGCCAAAAGGTGGACGGCTGGTGGCGTGGGTTCAAACAGGCCCTCGCTCCGCTGACCGAAGCGGGCATTCCGATTTTGCCCATCGCCGGAAACCACGACTACTACACCGACAACCAGCGGCAGGGCTTTCACGCGGCGTGGGCGCAACTGACCGAAGACACCCACGGCCATTTTGTGCTTTCCGGCGAGCCACCGCTCTTCTATTCGCTTCAGATGGGCGCGCTGCACCTGTGTCTTTTGCACGTCATCGACCAAGACCTGCAAAGCCGAGTCGCCGCGTTCTTGAAAGCCGATGCCGAGCAAACGCCCGACGATTCCCTGAAACTGTGCATTGGCCATGTGCCGCTCGTCTCGATGATGGGTCGGACGAGCACGTCGTACCGCGATGAGCTCGGCGGGCTGCTTGTGCGGCTTGGCTATTCGGCGTATTTCGCGGGCCACGAACATTTGGTGTGGGAGCAGCTTCTTTCCCTCCAGGAAGGCAACCTGCACCACATCCACGTCGGCACAGGAAGCGGGACGTACAACTTTCCGCTCAGCCGTTCGACGTATGACGCACACTGCGCGGACGGCGTGGGCACCCTGCCCTACTCGGGCCGGCGCTTTGCGCTTTTTCCGGGGACGCGCGAGCAGGCCGACAAAACCAACGTCTGCCTGGTTCAAGTGACCGATGGGACCTATTCGGTGCAGCCCCTCACCCTGCGAGGCGACGAGCTCCAGCCGTTCGGTCTCGACTGAACGAGGATGGACCGGGCACGACGTGTCCGGCCCGCTTGGGCGGTGCAAAAAAAGCTTGCGTTCTGTGCAGGCGTGGTTTTTGTTCCCGCCCATGGCACTCCAAAAAAGCAAACGACCCGTTGAACCTTCTCCCCCTTCTTCTTCCCTTTCTTCTTCCTCCTCTACCTCTTCTTCCTCCTCTACTTCCTCCTCTGCCTCCGCCTCTTTGGCGGCTTCCGCTGGGTCCGCTGCTTCGGCTTTTGCCGGGCCGGGCTTTGCGAAGGTCGTGGCGGACCTCGAGGCGTTCGGCAAAAGGTGGCCGCTGGCCCCTTGGCAACCTCGGCTGACGTTCGACGTGCGCGCCGCCGCGAGCTTCGTTCTGTCCGAGGCGTTGCCCGAGCTCAAAACCTCGGGCCTGGCCGATCGCCTGGCTGCGCTGCCCAAGGACGAGTTTTCCAAAGACGCCCTCACCGACCTGCCCAAACTGGCCGAGCTGGCGCTTTCGCTCTCGACCGACCTGGCTGCTGCCGAAAGCCGCGCCGATGCCGCCCGGTTGCCCGAGCCGCTGCTCGTCTTGGCCACCGAAGTGCGCCGCCGCATGCTCCGCGTCATCGAGTACGTCCTTGCCGACGACGAGTCCGCGATGCGCGAAGCCAACATGATTCGCCAGGGCCAGGGCTACCTTGACCTGGCGCAGGATCTTTTGCAGCTCGCCCGGCTCTACCAAAACGAGCGCCCGACGCTCGCGAAGGACGCCCTCGCCTACAGCGCCAAGGACGGCCCCTTGGCCGAGCAGCTCTCTGCCCGCATCTTCTCGGAGCTGCGCAAACAAGACCTCTCGCAGGCCCGCGAGAGCGTCGCCCGCTGCGCCGCCCTCCTTTTGGCCGTCTATGAGGACGTGGCCGAGACCGTGCGTTGGCTCCTGCGCAAACAACCCGACGCCGCCCGCAAATGGCCGTCCCTCTACGTCCCCGGTCGCACCCCCCGCCGCAAAAAAGCCCCCACC
>DAOLIT010000095.1:0-18597 GCA_035328405.1 Pseudomonadota bacterium
CTCCAGCGGCGCTTCGTGTTCGATGCTCAATCCCATGGTGGCTCCGTAGCATGGACTGACAAGCGGCACCAACGGGTTTGTGGGCGGGGGGTTTGGTTGGCTGGGGAGGTGTGGGGGGGGGGGGGGGTTAGTTGCGGAGGGGTTTGTTGTTTTGGAGCATGTACATCATGCGTTCGCGGGTCTTTTCTTCGCCGCACAGGTGCAGGAACTGCTCACGCTCCAAATCCAGCAGTTGTTGCTCGGTCATGCGCACGTTGGGGGTGGTGTTGCCGCCGGTGAGGACTTTCGCAAGCGCGCTTCCGACGGTCAGGTCGTGCGGCAGAATCTGGTGGGCTTGCAGCATCATGAGCAAACTGGACCGGATGTTGGCGTAACCCGACGGGCCGGGCAGACGCACCAGGCGTTGCCGGGGCGGTCTGTACCCAGCGCGCAGAAGGCCGAGGGCGAGTTGTTTGGCGTCGTAGGTCAAGTGGTCGCGGTTGAAAGTCACGCCGTCGGTCTCGCGCAAAAACCCGAGTGCTCGCGCCTCCTCAGCCGAAGTGGCGACTTTGGCAAGGCCGATGGTCTCGAACGTGCGCTGGACGCTTGGGAACGGGTCGGCGTTGTCGGGCAGATGGGCGAGCAACCGACACAAAAGCTCTTTGCAGCCGCCGCCGCCCGGAATCAGGCCGACACCGACTTCGACAAGGCCCATGTACAGCTCGGCGTGTGCACGCACTGCGTCGGCGTGCATCGTGACTTCCGCGCCTCCGCCAAGGGTGAGCGCAAACGGCGCAACCACGACGGGGACCGGGCCATACCGAAGAAGCTGATTGGCGTTTTGGAAATCGGCGACGACTTTGTCGAGCATTTGGAAATTGCCTTGCGCCGCCGCCATCACAATCAGCATCAGATTCGCGCCCGCCGAAAAGGCATCGACGGCCTCATTGGTGATGACGAGGGCCTTTTTCCGGGCATCGCACAGGTCGATGGCTTTGTTGAGCAGCCCGATCACGTCGGCATCGATCGAGTTCATCTTGGTTTGGAATTCGAGCGCATATACGTCGTCTCCCAGGTCGATAAGCCGCGCGCCGTCGTTTTTGTCGAGGACGAGGCCGGACGACACCTGACCGGCCAGGGACAGCTCGCGGGCGGACTTGGGCACGGGCGCTTCGTTCCGTGTGCGCAAGTCGAAGAATTGCTTTTGGCCAGGGTCGCCGCTGTAAAACGACGTTCGACCGCGACTGAGCATGTCGTACACCCACTGCGCCGGGCGGATGCCGTCTTGTTCCATTCTCGCGAGGCTCTTTTGCACGCCCACGGCGTCCCACATCTCGAACGGGCCGAGTTCCCAGCCATAACCCCACCGCATCGCGCGATCGACTTGGCACAAATCATCCGCAATGGAGGCGTCGCCGTCGTGAGCGTCGCGCGGCCCAATGCGACGAGACGAATACGCGAACAGCATCGCGGACGCTTTCCACGCAAGCGTCGCCGCGCGGTCTTTGCCCGAAAGGACTTGGCGGATTCGGTCGCCCGCGTCCGTCAGGTTTTTGGCTGCGGACAGCGACTCGAAGCGAGGCTTTTGCTGCGGCCTGTATTCGAGGGTCGAAAGGTCGAGCGACAAAATGCCTTCCTTCGTTTTTTGATAAAACCCTTTGCCGGTCTTGTCGCCCTTGTATCCGCGTCGGACCATCTCGATGAGCAGCTCGGGCACGGCAAAGGTCGCGCGGGCTTCGTCGTGGACGAGGTTGTCGAAGCAGTTTTTCGCGACATCGATCACGGTGTCGAGGCCCACCATGTCGGCGGTGCGGAAGACGGCACTCTTGGGGCGCCCGAGGGGTGGGCCAAAGATTGCATCGACCTCTTCAACGGTGAAGCCTTGGGCCAACGCTTCGCTGATGAGGCCCATCATTCCGAAAATGCCGATTCGATTGGCGACGAAATTTGTCGTGTCCTTGCCGTAGACGATTCCTTTTCCGAGGGTGGTTTCGCCAAAACCGGCCAATTCGCACATGACTTCGGGGTCGGTATCAACACCGGAAACCAGTTCGAGCAGCCGCATGTATCGAACGGGATTGAAAAAGTGGGTGACCAAGAAACGCCGCCGCAGTTCGAGCGACCGGCCCGCCATCATTTTCTCGATGGGCAGTCCCGAGGTGTTCGAGGCCAGCACCGTGTGCGCACCGAGCAGCGGCTCAAGTTTCGCGAAGAGGGCTTGTTTGACCGCCAAGTCTTCGCGCACGGCCTCGATCACCAAGTCGGCCTGGCCGACCTGCGCGAGATCGTCTTCCAGGTTTCCAATGGAGATTCGTTCCAAATCTCGAACATGAAAAATCAGCGAGGGCTTGCTCGTTTTGAGCCGATCGACGCCCGCTTGTGCAAATCGATTGCGCGCCTTTTTGTTCGCATTCTGTGCCATCGCTGCATCGGGCGGCACGATGTCCAAAAGCAGCACGTCGAGACCCGCACCCGCCATGTGCGCCGCGATACCAGACCCCATGACGCCCGCGCCCAGCACCGCCACCCGTCGGAATCGTCTTCCTTTTTGTCCTCGTGAATTCATGTCTGTGGTTCCTCCAAAAAAGTGCAGGTTCTTTGCTAGGCCACGGGAACGACCGTCACGCACCCTCTCGATGCCATGTCCAAGCTGCCGTGGTTGAGCGGTTTGGCGAGTGGGCGAGTTGCCGAGTTAGTCGGAAAAAAGACGATCGTCCCTGGGGCTGAACAAACTTGCGGGGAGTCTATCACCAAACGACGGATTTCCGTGGTTGACAGTGGGCGGGCTCTTTGTGCAAAAGTCTTTGGCCTCGCTTCGCGATTTTTACGAAAGGACATCAGAAGATGGGTAGAGGAGACAGTCGCTTATCCCCGAAAATGCGCCGCAAGAAGGCGCAAACCAGGCTCAAGGCTCGCATCAAGAACCGCCGCGTGGCATTGGCTGCGGCTCGCGCCGAGAAAAAAGCCACCTCCGCACCGACAAAACCTGCCAAGAAAACGGCTCACTGACGAACCGTTGTCGCACAAGTGCTCAAGCACTGTGCTGGATTCCCCACAACACTCCACGACACGACGAACCCACCGGGTGCTTTTGGCCCTGCGGATTTTTTGCGCTCTCGTCGCGAAACGAACCTGCCTAGGCAGGCGCGTCGGGCTCACGGGGCTGTTTGGGCTGCTTGGCGACGAAGTACCAAAGGGACAAACCGATTGCCGTGACCAAGAATGCGGCATATTGCGCCGGAGTGAGTCCCAGCCAGCGCACGTCTGCATGCGCGCCGGCTCTGATCCGCAGCGTGTCCAGGCCCAGTCTGACCGGGCCGTAGATCGTCGCGATCCAGGCCACGAACACGCCGAGGCGCGGCTTGAAACGACCCAAGATCAAGAAAAACAGGGCAAGGAGTCCGGCGAACATCGCTTCCTCGAAACCCATGTCGTGACGACGGAACTGGTTTCCGACGTAGAACAAGTCGTCGCCTTTCACGCCGCAGGGGACTTCGGGACAGGGATAATCCACGCCCAAAAAGTAGAAAGGGTCGCCGGGGTTCATGCGGTTGCCGGGGTGATCGTGGGCCACATAACAGCCCGTTCGCCCGAAAAACCACCCGGTCGCGAGACCATACGCCAAAGCATCGGCATACGGAAAAACACGCTCCCGGTTTTTTCTGCACCACACATACAGACCCAGCACTGCCCCAGCAAAGCCGCCCATGGACGACAAACCTGTGCGAAGGTCTAGAAGCGCCAACAACAACTTTCCGGTCGTTGGATGTTCTTGGTAGATCAGCACGTCTGTGATGTGCGAAACCACGACGCCCGAGAGCACCGTCGAAAAAATCATGTTCTTGAGCTTGTCGTCGTTGAGGCCGAGGAACCGTCCGCGTCGGATGGTGAGCAAGGCACCCACCAAAATCCCCAACGCTACGAGGATGCCAAACGGGTGGATTGCCAACGGGGCACCCTCGGGAAACGAGGGTATTTGCGGGTAGGGAATCAGAGCCAGACTCATGGCCGGGCAGAATAGTCGAACCCTTCGTGACCAGTGCAGGGTTTTTTCCGCATGTGCCGTTCAAACCGTCGTCTGGCCGCAAAGAACTGGGCGTGCGTGGCAACTGGGCGTGCCTGGTTTTCACCCTCGGGAAATGGGCGGACGTGATACGCTAGCGAACCATGGCAGAAGGCCGCAATCCGCGCGCTCCCAGCAAGAGCAGCGGGACGATGCGAATCAAGACAATCGATCGGGAACGTCCTCTGCTCAAGTCTGCGGGGCTGGTCTTGGTGGTGGCGCTGGCGGGTGCGGCCATCGGCAGTCTTGGGTCTCAACTGCTCGCTCGCTTTGCGGTGAAAAAAGGCGCGGCAGAGACCACCAAACCGACGGTGCATTTGCTGCGGTCTGAATCGCACGAAGGCCGATTGGCTGAGATTGACGAGGCCCTGACTGGGCAGGACTCAGCCACGGCGTTCTTGCTGTGCGAAGAAGCCCTGCGGCAAAACCCCAGCGAAGCGCAGCTCTTGGCCAGGCGGAAGCGTGCGGAGGAAATGCAGTTGGATCGGTTTCGGCTAGACATGCTGGAACAGGCCTTGTCCCGACGGAATTTTGCGGCGGCACAGGCGTTGCTGGAAGAATTTTCGTTGGCATCTCCACTGCGCGCGACTGGCGCTTTCAAAATGGAGCAGGCGGCACCCCAATTTGTCGAGGAGACTCTTTCGGAAGCCGAACGGGCGATGCAACTCTCGCTATGTGGGGAAGCTCGGCTTCTTGCTGTGCAGGTTCAAAAACTCAAACCCCACGACGAAAAGGCCACGCAAATTCTCTCTCAGTGTGTTTCTTCGGACTGAATGTGGATAGCGGCTGGCGGTGCGCGAAGCAAACCGGTCTCAGAAACCCCAAAACGCTCATTCCGGTTCCGGTTATGGATGAACCGTTGATTCATCGAGCAGTGCGAGCATGGCTGTAAGCTCGGTGCGCAACGATAAGATCGTGTCTTTGGGGAGCGTAGCCGTAGGTGATGTGGGCGAATGGGCGGCGTTTTCTAGAATCTGAGGAGAGAGCCGCCGCGCAACAAATTCGAGCGGACCTTTCGTCGGAGCAAAAACGTGCTTGGACAACGCACCCAGGCGAGAACGAGGACTCTTTGCCTCGTTTGTGGACCGAGATTCGGCAAGCGAGACAGCAGATGAAACGCGCACCGAGGTTTCGGCTGGGCGAGGGTCTTTTTTGCTCGGCACCGGTTCCGCTGGGTCGGCAGAAGGGTCTGCGCCAACAAGACGCTTTGGCTTCGTACGCTTTGCCGTCGCAAGTTTGCGGTTTCGAGAACTTGATTTCGTTTCGGACTCGTTGTCCCGGCGTTTCTTTTTCATGAGACAGCTTCAAGGCGCAGCAAGGAGACGACCACATCAAGGGTCACGGAACAAAAAACCGGTCGAATCCCGCCTAACCGCTAGCTGTTCAGGGCGTTTTTCAACACCTGGCTGGGCTTGAAAGTAAGAACACGCCGCGCCGAAATCGTAATTTCATCGCCGGTCTGCGGGTTGCGACCAATGCGTGCATTTTTATCCCGGACAACGAGATTTCCAAAGCCCGAAAGTTTGATTTTCTCGCCTCGAGCCAGTGTGTCTTTGATGATGTCAAAGACGGACTCGACGATTTGCGAGGCATCCTTTTTCGAGAAACCACCGATCTTTTCGTACACTTTCTCGACGATATCTGCTTTCGTCATCGTTCGACGGTCGTGCATCGCTCACCCCACCTGTCTGGGTAGAAAGCCTTGCTTGTGCCGGTCAAGCAGTCCCCCTCTGCCTGACCGTATCTTTCCCTACAAAATCCCCCGTGTCCCTGCGGCCATTGATGGCCCTTCAGGGCAAGCACCAGCCGCTTGGATTTCAACGGAAATCGCGTCGGTGCTTCGACCAAACAGACTACTGACGAGCGTCCTGGATGTCAAAACAATAGTTTTTATTTTGTGTTTTCAATTACGGTTTCTTCCTCGCGACGTGACGGCGGCCTGGGAGCTTGGTGCGAGGAACAGGCGAGGTGTAGGCGGCAGGAGCACAAATGGCTTGTAATCTTCAGCCGACTGGGGAATATGGCCACAGGAGTTTCTTCATCGCATGGCCAAAACACGTTCCCCTGTCGAGCCCCCACGTCCCCCCGATGGCTCCGATCGCCCTGCGGATCGCTCTGCCGATCGCCCAGCCGATCGCCCAGATCGATCCAACGGAAAGAAAAACGGTAGTGGTAAAGGGAAAGCGGCGGCTTCTGCTCCTGCCGGCAAGGGCAGCGTCGAGCGTTTCTATGCCCAACTCGACAAGTGTTGGGAACTGATGGAAGCCGGCGATTTGGAGGCGGCAAAAGAGTCCGCGCTGAAACTGCTTCGCGCCGACGGAGATTCGCCCGAACTGTATGTGTTGCTTGGTGGAATTGCAGTGGCGGAAGGGGATGTTGACACGGCGATTTCCCACTACAAGCGCTCATCGGAAATAGATGACGGGTACGTAGAGCCGCTCTTGTGTGCCGCTGAACTCTACCTGTGGGACTTCGAGGACTTTGAGCAGGCCGTTGAGCTTTGCAAACGGGCACTCGATGTTGCAGAGGAAGAAGAGGAGTATGTCGAGGCGCTTCTCTTGAAGGCAGAAGGAGAGGCACTCCTGGAAAAGGATGACGCTGCGTATGCGTCGCTGTCCGAACTTCCCGATGTGGTGCTAAGTGATCACAGTTACCACTTGCGCGCGGGGCGGCTCCTTCTGGATTTGGGGCATGTGGATGATGCAGAGGCCCATTTTCAAAAGGCGCTCACCGTCGAGCCGAGCGATCCTGATTCCTTGCACGGGTTGGGTCTGTGTGCGGAAGCACGAGGGGATCGCAAAAGCATGATTCGCCACTTTCAAAAGGTTCGCTCTGCGGACCTGAAGCTGCCGACGCCGCCTTGGAGCATGTCGAAAGAGGAATTTTCACAGGCCGTTGCTGCCAGCATGGAGAAACTGCCTGAGCCGGTGAAAAAACTGCTCGGGAATGTTCCGGTTGTTGCAGCGGACTATCCCTCTGCGGAACTCGTGGCGGATGGGATCGACCCTCGTCTCTTGGGATTGTTCACTGGCGTTCCACACGGTGACAAGCCGACGGTGGGCGGGGTGCCTCATTTGGATACGATTTTGCTATTCCAGCGGAATCTTGAGCGGGTTGCGATGTCGCGAGAAGAGTTGGAGAGCGAGATCGAAGTCACCGTTGCTCACGAGGCGGGACACTTCTTCGGATTGTCGGACACGCAACTCGAGGAAATGGGCTACGGCTGATTTTTGCAATCGGTGCAAACGGATTTTGCCGAGTATGGCTATCCCTTTTTTGCTAGGATGCGCGCGATGAAAGTTGCATTGTTTTTCGACGGAAAGAACTTCTATTCTGGGTGGCGGGAACGGGCGGGACGGCAGCCACTGGACTTTACGGCGTTGTCGCGGTGGTTGGTGCGCCGCGTCGGTGGCAGCATCCTTTGGGGCGCGTACTACTACACGGGAATCGAGACTGGAAGCCCGGTTGCCGGAACGGGGCAGGCTGCTCTCACGAGCTTCCTCGACAACCTCGAGATGTTGCCTGGGTACTTTGTGCAGAGGTTCTCTCGTCGGACGAAGAGCTATCATTGCCGCGAGTGCGAAGCGGAAAACTACTACACGCAGGAAAACGAAGTCGATACGACGATGGTTGCAGACATGCTTCGGTTGGCTGCGGTGAGCGCGTTTGACATTCTCGTGCTCATGTCTGGCGATGCTGACCACGCGCCTGCCGTCGAAGGAGTGAGGGCGCTGGGGCGTCAGGCGTATGTGGCGACGTGGGGCGGGATTGGATTGTCTCGTCGCATCCGCCGAGCCGCCTTCGACCATATCGATTTGTGCGACTCCCTGGGGGAATGTGGACGTCAGTGGCCGGTGGGGGAAGGCGACGAAAATGCTTCGCCGATCATTCTTGCGACGACCCCGACGCTGTTGCAGAGCGACGAAACAGGCCCTGCGTCCCTGCCGCCCATCGCCGACAGCGACGAGGTTGCTGCCAGCATTTTGATCGACGAGGTGAGGCGCGCGGAGGCCAAGTTTCCGCTCGGGTACGTCGGTGTGAATTTCTTTGTCACACGGTGGCAGGCGAGTTTGCTCGATCCGGACCCGGATGCTCGACGGCGTTTGATTGACCGACTTGTGCGAGAGGATCGGATCGAGCTTTACACGACCGAAGACGGCACCAAGGCGTTGCGCGTCCGCAGACCCTCGTCGTTTTCTCCTCCGCGAGAGCAGGAACGAGATGGCGCGGATCTTTGAAACACCAAAAGGCACTCGCGATTTTCCGCCCGAGGAGATGCGTGTTCGCAACGCAGTATTTGACCGGCTGCGGCGTGCGTTTCGACTGTTTGGTTTCGACGAGCTCGATACGCCTGCGTTTGAATACCTCGAGGTTTTGACACTCAAATCGGGGCCAGCCGCAGAGCGAGAGATCTATTCGTTCACAGACAAGGGCGACCGTCGATTGGGTTTGCGTTTTGACCTCACCAGTTCGACCGGGCGCTTTGCCGCATCACATCCCGAATTGAAGCGGCCTCTTTACCGCTACCAGATTGGAAAAGTCTGGCGATATGACCGGCCTGCTGCGGGTCGGTATCGGGAGTTTTATCAAGCAGACGCGGACATTTTGGGCAACTACTCGATGGACTGCGAGGTCGATCTGTTGCTGCTGGCGACGACCGTGCTCAAAGAATTTGGGCTGCACGACTATCGGCTGGTGCTCAACCACCGCAAGGTTCTCGAGGCGCAGGTGCGGTTGGCCGGAATTCCGCCCGACAAAAAAGCAGATGCGCTGCGTGCGCTCGACAAATTCGACAAGATTGGTCTTGAAGCCGTTATTGTCGAGGCGAAAAACTATGGTCTCGACGAGGCAGCCTTTCGCTCGTTTCTTTCCTTTTTGGGAATCGGCGTTTCCGAGGCGGCGACCTTGGACACGCTGGCGCAGCTTGAGCGAACCGAAAAGCTGTTTGGAACCGATCCTGAAGGCTGCAAAGCCGTCGGCGAACTTCGGTACATTGTTGACCGAGCCATCGCGTTGGGTTTTTCGGATCGGTTGGTGGTTGATCCGACGCTAGCGCGAGGGCTCGATTACTACACTGGTCCGATTTTCGAGGCGAAAGCGCACGTCGAGAAGTTCGGCACGCAGCTTAGTTTCGCAGGTGGGGGAAGGTACGACGATCTGATAGGGCTCTATGGGGGCCAGCCTCAAGGTGCGGTGGGCTTTTCCTTTGGGGTTGAGCGGCTCATCGATCTTCTGAAGGAACAGGTCGCGCACCAGCTTGAAACCAAGCGGCCGGTGCTGTTGGCGCCGCTCGGCGCGCATCGGTTTGCGGATGCGGAACGGGTGGCGATGGCGCTCAGGAACGCGGGGATTGCGACGCGGGTGTCGGTGGGGGCAACGGCACCTGGCAAGCACCTTCAGTATGCGGAAGCCGCGCATATCGATCTGGTTGTTTTTGTTGGGGACAAGGAAGTGGAAGAAGCTCGGTTTGCGTGCAAACGGCTCTCAACACGAGAGGAACGCCGCCTTCCTGTGGCCGAGCTTGTTTCCGAGTTGCGCCAATCGGGTGTGCTTACGATCGAGTGACGCGCAACAGGGACACGGCGCTGACGTGTGACACACCGACCTCGCGCAAGGCTTCGGCACACGCCGTGACGGTTGCACCAGTGGTGATCACATCGTCAAGCAGCAGCACGCGGAGCCCGCGCAATTCGGACGCTGCGGCTTTTGGAACGGTGAACTGGCGTTGGACGCGCAAAAGGCGTTCGGCGCGATCCACATGGCGCGCGGGCAGTGACGGCTTGCGCGCGGCAAGCGCAAACGGTTGGATTCGCCGTCGGGCAGATCGATTGGGAAGCGCGGCTTTGGCGAGCAGCGTGGCCTGGTTGTAGCCCCGCTGTCGCAACCTCGACGGATGAAGCGGCACGGGAACGAGCACGTCGTGTTCGTCCATTTGTTGGGTCACGAGCGGCATCATGAGTTTGCCGAGCGGTTCCGCCAGATCGTCTCGTCCGCGCCATTTCAGACGGAGAACAGCCTCGGAAAGCGGGCCGTGATACGCGAAAGCGGAATGACAAGGCGGCGCGCCAAGCGGAAGCGAATCGCCATGTGCGGGACAGGGCTCGCACACCGCAAAGCACTCGGCGCACAGCGGCCCCTGTTCGTAGCCTCCCTCGAGGGACTCGTCGCAGCACGCGCACCGAATATCCTCCAAACACTGCCACACGGCATCCCACACCGTTTGGCAACCCCTGGAAAACGCTATCCAAACCGACTTGGAAGTAGGCATGTGCAAGGTTTCGGAAAAACCGTGCGAAGGTTGCGAAGTTTGATGCTCATTGTGAAGGCTCCTTGACGCAGTGCATCAAAGTCGTTGCCAAAGGGGCACGGCGCTCGGTAAAGTTCCGTCTAGATGGATGCTCAGGTGAAATCGCCTGCGGTTTTGGCTGACATGGTGGTGGATGACCTCACATGGCGATGTGCGACTCGTTTGCGGCGGAGCGACTGGAAAACCGCAATCGACGAGCTGGTGTCCACAGCCTCGTTTGCGTTGGAAAAACCGACGCTCGACCCCGCCGAACGGGAACTCCACGGCGAGGTCTCGATTCTTCCGAATGCGATCCTGGTCACATTGGTCAATCGATTGGGCACCCGAGTCGGAACGCTGCGACTCGAACGACCGACGATTGCACCGGTGCTGCGGGAATATGTGCGCATTTTGCGCTCCATCGAAACATGTTGCGTCGCTGAAACGTCACCGCATTTCGAGGCGCTCGACATTGCACGCAGGCTTGTGCATGACGACGCTGCGGAGATGCTGGAGGGCAGTTTTTCGGGTGTGCATCCAGACCGGGAAACTGCACGGCGGCTGTTTTCTCTGCTGGTTTTGCTGACGCACGACACAACGAAATTTCTGTCCTAATGAAATCGGCCTGGATGAAATCGCGCAGCAAGGTTGGTGTTGGCGCGGTGTCCTAGACCGCAAGTCCAGTTCAGGTAGACTCGCTCGTTTCGGTTTTCCCGGTTCTCCGCGAAACCAAAGAGAGCGCCCATGGTGAAGTTCTCATCTCAGAAGCCATTTCTCCGATTCGCAGGCCTGCCGGGACGGGGACATACTGATACGATCGCTGGTCGCTCCGCTGGATCGACAAAATCTTGACAAAGCAACATGGCCATGCCGACTCGGAACCACATCATCCAGCTTGTTTACTTTGGGCCGCAGGGGTCGGGAAAGACCAGCAATCTGCGACGGTTGTGGGCCCGGTTGCCAGACCGTTTTCGGAGCCGGTTGCTCATCGTGGACAATGTGACCGACGACGAACTGTTTGCTCACGAAACGGATCTGGCAGGCACGACGCATTTTTTTGATTTGCTGCCGCTCGTGCTGGACATGGGAAGTGAGCGATTGACGTTGCGCATCGTCGCGGTGCCTGGTCATTCCATGCACCAATCAACCCGTCGGTTGTTGCTGCGAAATGCGGATGGCGTGGTTTTTGTGGCCGACAGCGGGCTTTCGTTTGCCGAAAACGCGCAGTGTTTCTTGGAACTTCGCGCGAGCTTGCGGGAAAACGGCCTGGCACCCGATTCCATGCCGCTGGTGTTGCAGCTCAACAAGATCGATCGTGAGCCCCTTTTGACCACAGAGGCGCAGCTTCGACAGCTTGTGCAGGGCCGAGCGGACGTGGCCACAGTGTTGGCGTCTGCCGACAAAGATCGAGGTGTGGCAGAGACGCTTGTGGAGCTCATCCGTTTGGTTTGGCCAACTGTGCTGCACGAACGGAATGCGTTTGCGATGGTGGGGCTCGACGGGGCGCAGCTCGCCCAGTTGCTTTTGCAGCGCCTTGGAGTTGCCCGCGTTGACGCAGACGGAGCTCGGCCATGAGTGAATCGGAACACGCCGGTTCGAGCATGCCGGGCACGCCGAACACGCCAAGTTTGGTGCAACTTTCGTTGCGCAAGCTGCTTTCAAGCGAAGAACTTGCGCTGCTTCACACCGCGCCCGAATTGGGCGGCTCGTTGTCTGTGATGGATTTGGAAGGCGAGCCGATCGTCGGTGAGAAAGTTCCGCTGGAATGGTTGCGGTCGTTTTCGTCGGGAACTCCTCATGTGTGCCAGCGTGAGGGCCGCTGTTTTCTGGGAACCGCATTTTTTCACGACGGACAGGAATTTGCCTACATCGTTTGCGAATTGTCCGACGAGCCTTCTTCGCGAGCCAAAGCCCTGAAGACAGCGCATTACTTGATTCGGATGACGGAAACGATGTTGTGCGCGGCGGTTCGTCGGACGCTCATGTCCCGTTTGCACCGGCTGGCGATCGAAGAGGCCCATCTGGAACTACAGCAAAAATCGCAAAGCCTTCACCAAGCCGTCGCGCGAATGAAGGACACAGAAGGCGTAAAGGCATCTTTTTTGGCGACGATTTCGCATGAGCTTCGCACGCCGCTCACGTCGGTGATTGGATATACCGAAATGATGCTCGAAGGCTTGGCCGGGCCGGTGACGAGCGAGCAGCACGAATACCTGGAAACGATTTTGGCCAAAAGCGAACAACTTCATCAGCTCATCTCGAAGCTGATCGATGTGTCGCGGCTGGAAGTCTCGAGCGTGCAGCTTCAATGCAGCACAGTAGATGTGAAGTCGTTGCTCGGCGAAGTCGTCCGAGGGCTTGGACCGCAGCTTCGCCGGAAAAGAACGCGCCTTCGGCTTTCTATCGACGAAAACCTGCCGATGTTGCACGCCGATCGCGACAAACTCCGCCAGGTGTTTCAGAACCTGCTTGGCAACGCGGTGAAATTCACACGGGACGAGGGCGAAATCGTGCTGGGCGCAGAGCGGTCTGTTTCCAACGAGAATCTGCCGAACGTGCTTGTTTCCGTGTGCGACAACGGCATCGGGATTCCGGCCCACTTGCGCGACAAAGTGTTTGACGCTTTTTACCAAGTGGACAATTCCTCGACGCGGCAGCACGAGGGCTCCGGGCTGGGTTTGCACTTGGTTCGGCGCTACATCGTCGCGCACGGCGGAAAAGTCTGGATTGAAGACAGACAGCAGGGTGGAACAATTTTTCGCGTGATGCTTCCCGAAAAACAGGGTGACGGCGGCGACTCACCTCGCAGCGAATGAGCCCTGCTTTGCGGAAACCGGGCACAAAAAAACCGCAGAACCCGATTTCCAGGAACTGCGGTTTTTGTCGGGGCGAGAGGATTTGAACCTCCGACTCCCTGGTCCCGAACCAGGTGCGCTACCAGGCTGCGCTACGCCCCGAACGGACAGCAAACAGGAGCCAGGTTCTATCGGAAGCACGACCGCGCTGTCAACCTTTTTTCCCGTGCGAACCTCCCGCCGACTTCAAAACGGAGTCCTGTCATCGCACTGCGATGGAGTGCGATCGGGTGATTGACCCTCGAACGCCGCGCAAGATACCATCACCAAGACGTGTTTTGCTCTCGAGTGTTAGGCCGCCTTGGGGCCATTCGGTTGAAACTGCTGCCGCAATTGCTGCTTGCCGTTGGTTCGCTCGTGGCGGGAAAAAGCGGGTCGTCTTACGCGGCGGACGTGCAAGTGGACGCGGCGCTCGTCGGTCAGGTGTACGAACTTCGCACAGCGGATACGAGCGGCGGAGACGCACGGCTGGTGGACCGACGGCGGCTGACCACGATGCTTGGGCTGCATGTCACGGGCCTAGGTCCCAAGGACGAAGACGGCCTGCCGAGCCTGCGCAACCAATTCGGTCTGCATCTTCAGATGCGTTTCGATGCCGATTTTGGCGACTACCTGTGTTCGATCGGTCGGTCGTCCTACGGCTCAAACCTGGGTTGTTTGGACCGCGACCGAGGCGGCAGAAGCCTAAGTCCTGGCGTCTCGAACTACCGGCCCGAGATTCTGGAAGGCTACGTCGAAGGCCAAAGCCTGGGCGGTTTTGTGGATGTGCGCCTGGGGCGGCAACTTCAATGGGACCTGTTCGATTTGCGTGGGCTTGATGGCCTGTGGGTTCAAGCAAGAACGCCGATTTATCTGGCGGCGGAACTGTTTGGCGGTCTGTCTCAAAACGGCACGCTGCCGATCGATTCGCCGGTCTATGCGCTCGACGGAACGACACGCAGTGTGAACCCGAATGTGGGCGACGACCAACAACAACAAGAAGCTCTCCAGCCGACCATCGGTTTTTCGTTGCGATCGCACGGTCTTCGCGATGTGCAGACGCGGTTGTCGTACAGGCGCACGTTTTCGGCGACCAAGCTTCTGACGGCCAACGGCTGTGATCCTGGTTCTGCGTGCGCGCCGGGTTTTGGCACCATCGAAGAACGGCTCGCGTATTCGCTTCACGGTCGTCTGCTGCAAGGTCGCCTGCAAGGGTTTGGCGGGTTTCGGTACGACTTTCTGAGCGGGCGACTCGACGAAGGGCACGCGGGCGTGCGCGGAGCACCGGGCCTTGGCCACTTTTTGCTCGCGGAATACCGCTACCTGGCCCCGACGTTCGACGGAGACTCGATCTGGAACGTCTTTTCCACGCAGCCTTATCACGATGTCCGCGTCGCGTATGACGGACGGCTTTTGGGCCCCGCTGACGAACACGGCAACCGCCGGCTCGGGGAGTTTGCCGTTTTCGCGTCCGGTTTTGTGCGTCTGTTTCAAAGCACCGAAAGCAAGGCCATCAAAGGCAAAGGTCCGCTCACCGCGTCGTTTGGGGGCACCGCCGGAGGCCGTTTCCAACGCGGGCCCGGCCAGCTTCGCCTCGATGTCTACGCCGATGGCGGCTACGGAGGTCTGCGCGTCGGCAGTGACGTTTCCGGTCGGCTGCTCGTCCTGCGCAACCGGCTCGGTTTTGAGGGCCGCCTCCTTTATATGTATTTCGCGGACGACCTAAGACCCGAACAGCAAAGCCACATGGTCGGCATTCAGGCCGGAGCGCGCTGGGCCATCGTGCAGGGCCTGCTTCTGCATGTCTTTCTCGAAAACAACATCGACAAGTTCTATCAGTCTCAGCTTCGGTTTATGGCCATGCTTGATTTGTCTTACTTGCTTGGGCCGCGCGGCGGCGGTCTGCCTCCCCAGGGTCTCACGCAAATGGGCCTCGGCGGCTATCCCGGCCTTCTGTCCATGGCGGGGGTGCCAAAGTGAGTGCGCGTTTTGTCGCCGCGTTTTTGCTGTGCCTCGGCGTTGGGTTTTGCGTGCCAGGCCAACCTATCGGTGTCGCCGCCGCCGCCAAAAAGAAAAAAGAGGAACCACCGCCTCCACCGCCGCCGCCGCCGCCCGTTGTCGCGCCACCGCCGCCTGTTGTGCCCGAGCCACCCAAAGAAGCTCCGCCCGCGCGCGATTTGAAACTCGAACAGCTCCTCAATGTGAAGAACTTGCCGCCTGCCGACGCGATGAGCAAAGGCACCAGGTCCCACGCCATTTTCCCGGACCAAACCATTCCGCTCCGGTTTTCCCACAAGAAACACCTCGCGCTCGATGTCGCGTGTGATTCGTGCCACCCGAACGCCCTGACTTCCACAAGTTCCAAAGACCGCCTGATTCCCAGCGAAGAGGACTGCGCCGTCTGCCATCCCATCGACCGGGCCGACCCCTTGAAGAAGTCGAGCGGTGCCCCTTCTGCCTGCGCGACCTGCCATGTCGGCGTGCCCAGCGAACCCAGCCCCGACGGAAAAACCGACCCCAAACGCATCGAGGCCATGGTCGCCCGAATCGTCATTCCCGAGCCCAACCTCAAGTTCAACCACAAGCAGCACCTGGACAAACAAATCCCGTGCTCGACTTGTCACGGCGATTTGTCCAAGGTTGATTTGGCCACCCGCGCCCAGCTTCCCACCATGGCCGTCTGCCTGACGTGCCACGACAACCGGACCGCGAGTCCCGCAAAGCCAGCGCCCGGCTCGACCGAACCGCCAAGCCCCGCCGACAGCAAACCCACGCATTGGACCTCCCGCGCAGGCCGAGGCCCGAGTCCCCGTTGTGCGACGTGTCACTTGCAACAGCCGGACGGTTTGCTCGTCACACGGTTTTCATCCGGCCAACTTGCGCCCTCTGGTCTCGTGCGCGGAGACACCCACGGCCCCGACTTCAAACGCAACCACAGGCAACCCGCACAGAACGACCCCGACTATTGCGCCACCTGTCACAAGCAGTCGTTTTGCCAGTCGTGCCACAACGGCGTCGTCCGGCCCCTCGATTTGCACGGAGGCGATTACGTCAGTCGTCATTCCATCGACGCCCGCCGCAACACCCCCGATTGCAGCTCCTGCCACCGCAGGCAGACCTTCTGCTTGGGTTGTCACGAGCGGCTCGGCGTCGTTGCCCACAGCACCTTGCCCGCCAATCCACCCATCAGTCCCTTCTTCCCCGGCACCCAGCGCCGTTTTCATCCCGACGGTTGGGCGAGTCCCGTGGCCGGTGCGTCACACCACAGATGGGAAGCCCAGCGCAACATGCGAACGTGTGTCTCCTGTCACCGCGAGGAAACCTGCATGGATTGCCACAGCGCGCTCCCCGGAGGCCGTTTCGTCATCGGCAGAAGTCCGCACGGCAATGAATTTGTCACTTCCGGTCGCTGCCAGTCCCTGTTGTCCCGCAACGCGCGCATGTGCCTCAAGTGCCACCGCGAAGCCCAGCTCATCTGCCAATAACGACCTCCCCGCCCGACGCACTCCCTGTGCATGACCCTCCCTCACTGTCCGTCCGCAGCACATCCTCGAGAACCCTTCGCAGCTCAGCCGGCTTGATGCTCATCGGGAATGCACCTGTTAGGAGGGTGGAGGGCTTTCGGGGTTTTCCGGGGTTTCTGCGGTTTTGGGGTGAAGTGGTGTTGGTTGGGAAAGGGTGTTTTCTCGGGCCAGGGGTTTTGTGGGGCTGCGGCCGCGCAGGACATAGAGGGGGCGACCTTTGGCTTGCTCGAAGAGTCTGGCCAGATACGCCCCCTGCAAACCGATCGCGGCAAACAGCAGCCCCGAAAACAGGGTCATGAGCGCCACGCCAGACAACCACCCGCGCGGTGTCCCTTGTGGGGTTGCCAGGAATTGCACAAGACCAAACGCGATGTAGGCAGACGCCACCAAAAAGAGGGGGACTCCCAAATAGAGGGGCCACTTGAGGGGGGCCGTGCTGTGTGCAAAAAATCCGCTCGTTGCGAGTTTCCACAGACGCGCAAGCGTGTACTTCGACGTTCCCGCTGCACGGGGCGCGACCTCATAGTCCAACATGACCTGGCGGAAGCCGACCCAGGCGATAAGACCCCGCAAGAAACGGTGCGTTTCGCGGCAAGAAGAAACCGCTTGTGCGACCTCGCGCGTGAACAGCCGGAAATCGCCAACATCCGTCTCGGTCGGCACGTCCGAAATCCGCGCCATCACGGCATAGAACCCCTTGGCCAGCGCCGTTTTGTAACTCTCCCGTTGATGGCTCGAACGCTTGCGCATCAACACCACGTCCGCGCCTTGTTCGTGGCACGCCAGCATCGACCCGAAATGGTGCGGCGGATGCTGCAAATCGGCGTCCATCGTGATGAGGACTTCCCCCAAAGCCGCGTCGATCCCCGCAGTGATGGCCATCTGATGACCGAAGTTGCGGGAAAGCTGCAACAGCACCACCGGAAACCCCTGCGCAGACAGCGCGCGGACTTTTTCAGGGGTCTGGTCGCGGCTGCCATCATCGACGATCACGATCTCCCACGTTTTCCCCACGGGACGCAGCAGTTGGGACAGCTCCTCATCCACCGTGCGGACAAACAGCTCGATCCCCTGTTCTTCATTCAGAGCCGGCGCAATCACCGATAAAAACGGTGTGTCCGAGCGCGCAGCATCCGACGTGGAACCTCCCACGGAAAAAGCGGGCGTGCTTGGAAACACAGACGGTGGTCCGAAAGACGAAGACGACATGAAACACCCCAGTCGATGTTGTGCAGCGGACATTACACGAAACCACCCACCGCAGGTGCGTTCATGTCACGCGCTCGGGGTGCAGCGTGCGCGGCGACAAAGGCGTCTGCGTGTCCTGGTGGAACTGCCAGGCGGCGAGTCGGCACGGTCTACGAACGCGGGCAGCAAGAGCCCGACATGTGCCGACTCGACGATCGCCAGGCTGCGCAGCTTCGGTGGGAGCTTGCGACAATCCTGGCGGAAGAAGCCTGACGGAAGAAGCCTGACGGAAGAAGCCTGGCGGAAGAAGCCTGGCGGAAGAAGATGCTTTGCTGATCCTCGATCTTTGTCCGCGCTGTGCGGGCCGCGTGGTAGCGTGCGACCACACCGCAAGCGAGGCCCCATCAAGGACCGAATCAAGCACCGAATCAAGCACCAGCGCGTGAAACCTCGGACAAGGCCGCAAGAACCACCAACACCGACGGAAGGAACGTTCTTTGACAACCCAAGAGATCCATGTAAGCAAATCCTCGACGGAACCGCCCAACGCGCAACCAACGCGCTTGACATGGCCCCCCGCTTTCACTAGGGTCCTTGAATCGCACCGACTTCTCCGTCGAACTTTCCCCCAATTTCCCAGGGGCCCTGATTCCCCCTCCGATGCCTTCGGGCGTTGAGCACTTGTAGTCTTCTGCTAGAAAGGAAAGGTTCATGGGCCTGATT
>DAOLIT010000096.1:0-18121 GCA_035328405.1 Pseudomonadota bacterium
CGAATTGCAAAGAGGTCTTTTGCCCTCCCCCGCCCCCAAAACGAATTGCAAAGAGGTCTTTTGCCCTCCCCCGCCCCCAAAACGAATTCGTTTCACCCGCCGTCCACCGAAAAACCGACCCCAATGCAGTCCCCCATCAGGCCGCAAGCCCTCCCGTCCGACCTCGCCCGGGTCATTTTTCGCCCAGATGGCTTGCGCCAGACCTCGACGACCGGCTACCGTGCGCCGCATGGGCCCGTTCCTCAAAGACCTTCAGGCACACTTGCGGCAACTCGGCGCGCCGCCGCCCCCGCAAGACCCGTCCATGTCCGTTGACCCCGCCTGGGCGCGCAGCCTGCTGTTGCGCACGCTCGAGCGTGTCGAACGAGGCGAGTCCAAAAACCCGAAGCATCAAGCTCTGGTGACAAACTACTTGGCCGAGTGGCAGGCGGATGATCGAATCGTGATCTTTGTGCGCGTGCTGACCGATCTGCTCAAGCTGGGGCTGGCGGTTGGAGAAACCGACGACCGAATCCAAGCACTGATCGAGGTAGGGTTGGCTCGTTGGTTGGATTTACCCGACAAGCTGCCCAGCGCGGTCCGCACAGCAGAGCTGGATCGGGTGGTGAAAGTGGCCAACGATCGGGCGTGGGCTTCTGGCCTTCACTCTAGAAGCGGCGGCTGTGCCGAGTACGCTGCGAGCAACCAGCTCACCGTGCGGCGCGCGGGCCAGGTGGAAGTCAGCAAGCTCGGGCAGGTGTTGCTAGACCTACAAGGCCGCGATGCCATTCGCTGGCTTTTACATGTGGAAGCACACCAGGCGCTGGGTCCCGAGGATCCCGACAGGGTGTCGCGGCAGGGCGCTGCGTCCATGCTGTCGAACCCGAACCATATATGGCCGAATGGTCCCGAAACGGATGAGTGGCCCTGCCATGGTTCGACCGAACTTCGGCTGCAAAACTTGGGAATCCTGCATTGGGAGCACGAGACAGGACTCACTTCGGTCACTCGGCTGGGACAGGAAATTCTGGGTGAGCTGGTCAAGCCGGACCAGTCGCCGCTGGCCTTGCTGGTCGAGTCGCTGTGCGCCGACCTGTTGACCTCCACCGTGCAGAAAGCCGCGCCAGCCGTGAGATCCGAATTGGCGGCAGAGGCGACCGTGAGGCAAGCCCGGATGTTCTCTCATGAGGTGAGCAACGCACTCCTGCCGGTGCAAATGGCGCTCGCTGCACTCTACGAGGAGGCATTGGTGCTCCCCCCGAGCGAAGCCATCAGAAGACGACGCCCGGATATTGATGCGGGGATCGCTTCTGTCCTGCGGTTCACCAGGGATCTACGTCACACGGCAGAGCTGAGTGCCGCGCCGGAGGAGCCTTTTGACCCGCGTCCGGCAATCGATGAAGCCATTTTAGAATTTGCGCACAAGATCCCGATCCAGGTGAATCTACCCGACGGATCGCTTCCACTCTTGCGAGGCAATCGAGCAGACTTTGTCACGGCCATGAAGAATGTAACCCGCAACGCGATCCAACATGGGGGCGCGCAGATCCAGCGTGTCCACATCGGTGTGGAAATCGACCAGACGGGAAAAGCACTGACTGTGACGGTGGACGATGACGGACCGGGGATACCCGAGTCTGACCGAGACCGGATCTTTCAAGAAGGATTCTCGAGAAAACAAGGGGGAGCAGGATTCGGCCTCCATTGGGTCAAGGGACTGGTTGAGAAGGATTGGCGCGGTGTGATTCGTTGCACCGATTCCCCACTCGGCGGCGCGCGGTTTGTCCTTCGTCTTCCAGTTTCCCCCGCACATCCTATCTATCAAGGAGTCCGTCGATGAGAGAGTTTGCCCGCATTCTGGTTGTCGATGACGACAGAAAAATCGCCGATCGGTTGTCCGAGTGGCTGGTCCAGCGCGGCTACGAGGTTGTGACGAGCTATGACGAAAAGGACGCGCTGCAAAAGCTGGAGTCCGTGTCTTCCTCGCACTTTCAGGTGATTCTGCTCGACTCCAAGCTGGTCGGTGAGGAAGGTGGACACGTCGGCGTCGAAATGATGGGACAGGTGCTTAACCTGGCACCGACCATCCGTCCCATCATCATCACCGGCTACGCCGACCCCGACGCCATTGAGCGTGCCTTTCGCAGTGGAGCCCATGACTATGTCGAAAAGGGCCAGCGATGGGACATTTTCTCCACGCTGCTGCTCGCCAAGATCCGCAATGCGCTCGCACCGGTTCGCGAAGCTCGCTTGGCGGCTCTGACCAACGGCTCGCGTGAGGTGGAACTGGGCAAGCTCTGGCACGCGGTGACGACGGAGACGCACAAGCAGAAAAAAGGTCGGGCACTAGAGGACCTGCTGTGTCTGCTCTTTCGGTCGATCCCCGGCCTCGAGGATATTCAGCAGAACAACCGCAGCCAAGGCGAAGAGATCGATCTGGTGGTGACCAACCGCTCGAACGATCCGTTTTGGAAAAAGGAGTCGACGATCTTCTTGGTCGAGTGCAAGAACTGGATGACGCCGGTTGATCCAACGGAGATAGACCGCTTTTTTGAGAAGATGCGGCGACGCTATGGACGGTGCAAGCTGGGGTTCTTTGTCGCGCCGGAGGGCTTCACCAAGGGCGCGCGGGATGATGTTCGTGATCGCCGGAGAGAAGACGCTGTCTGCGCGCTGCTCACGAGACCCGACCTGGAACGGCTCATCCAGGCCAAGACGGCCACCGAGCGCGACGGGATCTTGCGAGCGCTTGTGTTGCGGGCTTTCGGCATGGGGTAAAGTACGGACTAGGGGATCTGGTCCTGGGCGCGGAGCAGGTGTTTTAGGGGGA
Organism: Pseudomonadota bacterium; assembly: GCA_035328405.1. Taxonomy (GTDB): domain Bacteria; phylum Myxococcota_A; class Polyangia; order Palsa-1104; family JAEUJZ01; genus JAEUKA01. Next base: position 2,810 of record DAOLIT010000096.1, read on the forward strand.
TGCTGGCGGGGGTGGTTTCGGGGGCCGCGATCACGGCGGAACCAACCAACGTGTTGAGTCGGGAAGGTTCGGCGAGAACCAGGCTGCGTTCAGGGCGGCCCCGGAGTTTTTGACGGACGATGCGAACGACCTCTCCCGCTTGGGAAGTCGTGCGAAAGCCGTCCAGGGTGCCGGTGGCATTGAAGCCCTGCGCGGCCTTGCGAACCTGGGCTTCCACCTCGGTTCCGCGCGGCGAGACGGCAACAAGAACGGGGTTTGGAATCCGCCCCCCTTCGCCCGCATCGTACACGCGCCGCAAAGACTTTCCGGCCACGGCAGGTTCAGGGGCAAACACGCAATCGGCTCTGCGCAGAACGACCTCGCTGACCGCGGCGGTCATGTCTGGGGCAGCGGGACGAAGCTGGAAAAAACTGGACTTGAGCTCGCCATACAAAAGGATGTTGCCGACGTAGTTTGCGTCTTTTCCGCTGGGCGACACCCAAGCCAACCGTTTGCCAGCCATGTCAAGGATGTTGCCCTGCGTTTCGTGTGAATAAAGACCCCAATGCAACGACGTTTCGCCCGCTGCGGTCGCAATCGCGAGGACGGTGTAGTTTCCGCGCTCTGCTGCGTACACCACGTCCACCACGGCCAAATCTACCGCCCCCTTTTTCACCTGCGCCTCAAAATCGCCGGGCTTGGCAAACATCTTGGTGGCCACTTGCAAGCCTTCGCGAGACAGGGTTTGGGCCAGTTTTTCGGTGAAGGCATACCGGGCCTCTGCGGAGGGCAAAGGGGCCATCGGCGCATAAAACGCAAGCTGAAGGGGTCCGTCTGCGGCCCAAGCTGCCGAGCCAAAAAAGCCAATCGGCAAGGAAACAGCGAGCGCAAGCCCCCTCAAACCAGAAGAAAAACAAAAGGACAGTGTGCTTTTCATGGCGTTTGCCCCGTGCCAAAAACGCGGTCTTTGGTATCGATCCACTCGCGGAGTTTCGGAGTCCGAGCGCCGCGTTCATGTGCCCTCCTGTAAAACTCCAGAGCCCGTTTCGCATCGCCGCGTCGGTCGGACAAAATGCCCAGATTGACCAGTGCCTCGGGTGGATTGGGGGCCAGCCGTTCCAGCACTTTTTCCGCTCCAGGTTTGCCTTCCAAAAAGTCCGCAATCGCCAGATTGTGCGCGAGCACGACATCCTCGTCATCGCCACGGGGGACTTTCTGGGCATTTCGCAACGTGGGCGCGACCTGTTTTGTCCGCCCGAGCAAGTGGTAGTCGTACGCAAGCGCGAGGTTTGTCGAATACAAAAGCGCCCGAAGAACCTTCAAGAGCGTCGCGCTGTCTCCGCCCGTTGCTTTGGCTTGCAACCTGGGAAGCGTGCGCAAAAGCGCCTCTCGCTGAGTCGGCGCGGTGGACGCCCGATACTGCACAAACACCGACAGAAGTTCCGTGCCCACTTTGTGATACGGCGGCACAAGCTCGCAGCCGTTGTCCTTGGCCTTCCCGACCCAATCGCGCGCCGTTTTGAATTGGTTGGCCTGCGCCCCGGCGAGCGCCGCCAAACACTGCGCGTATCCAAGTTCGGTTTTGTGCTCGAAACCACCCAGCTCGATGGCGCGCTGCACATCGGTAAGGACCTCCTCGGCCTCTTTTGTCGTCTGCGCTGTCACGCCCGCCTTGCCAATGTGAGCCTCAACATCCAGCAGCCGCTGTCGCCCTCTCCTCACCAAAAGAAGTTGCAGGTTTCGCGACGCAGCTTTCTGGAGTTCTTTGACCTCTGCGCCGTTTTGACCCTGCAAATCCCGGCTGGCTTGCTGCGCAGCGTCGATGCCCACATCCAAACGCTCGCGGTCTTTTGCCGTGGCTGCACCCTGCCGACTTCCATCCATCGCCACGACCCGCGCGGCCAGCTCGATGCGCAGCACCGAAAGCTGTCGAAGCCACTGTGGTCTTTTCGCTCCTTCCGCCGCAGGCAAATTGTCAAATTGCTTGCGCGCTTCCGACACGGCTCGTTCGGCGGCCTCGACCGCCTGCGGATGCTGTTTTTGCGAAGCCAAAAGCCGCGCGTGCAGCGCCAAAATCCACGGGTCGTTTTTGTTCGCGCCCGAGAGCCACTTTTCCGCCTCTTGCGGATTGCCTTGCAACAACAGCGCGACCGCAAGGTTGCGCACCACAGACGGAGAGTCGTCGAGTTGGACCGCTTGGCGCAACAGAGACACCGCACTTCCGAGCGCCGTCTGGCGTTCTGCCTGTTTGGCCGGATCTTTCGTTTCCGTTTCCGAAGCCGTGGCCAAAGACAGCACCGCGATTTGTTCAAGCGACCGAGCCATGCCCACGCGGGCCCTGGGCAGTCTGCCGTCGAATTGAAGGGCATCGGCGTAATACTTCCGCGCCTTTTCAAAGTTTCCGGCGGCATACGCTCCGCTTCCCGACAGAGCCAACACTTTGGCGTCTTGGGGTGCCAGCAACGCCAGCTTTTCCGCTGCTGGCAAAAGACTCGCGGGACCCGTTCCGGGGGCCGTCCTTGCCGCATTCATCTGCTGAATGCGTGTTTCCAAACCCAGCGCCAGAAGCCGCACCTCCATCTCGTTTCCGTTTTCACCCGCTTGGCTCGTCTGCGGGTTGGAAAGCGTGCTCTCGGCCAGCGCAAGGGCTTTGGCTGTGTCGCCCATTTTCAAATAAAGACGGCTCATCGCCTCGGGCACAAACACGCGGGATGTTTCGCTGCTCTTTTTGAGCTGCTCCTGCGCCTCCTGATAGTGAGAAAGCGCCTCTTTCCGTTCGGCTTCTTTGTCGCTGGCTTCCTCGATCTGCGCGACCAAAATCGTCCCGCGCGGGTCCTCTGGCTTGAGGCTGCGGTATTGCTGCGCGAGCTTCTTCGCCTCGTCCCGTCGGCCCAAGTGCAAATAACAAGTTGCCACGTTGAAGGCGACAGAAGGCCGATGCTGAACCTCCGGCAAAAATGGTTCATATTGAGCCGCACCCTCGGCAAAATCCCCCTGGACCATCATCACCGACCCCAACAACTGCCGAATCTGCGGATCTTTGGGCCGTGCTTGCTGCGCTTTTTCCAAAAACCGCCGCGCGTCAGACATGTTTCTCGACAGAAAATGCGCAAGCCCCAAAAGATATTGCGCTTCCCAATCGTTTCGTTTGTCTTCCTCGGGGCGATAGCGGAAAAACTGGTCCAGCGCCGTCACCGCCCGCGCCGGATTGCTTTGCGCGTAGTGTTTTCCGATTTGAAATTGCGCCGCATAGGTCTCGGGCCGCTGCCGCGCGACTTCCTCTAAATAGGTCAAGCCACGTTCGCGCTGCCCCGCTTCATACAGCGTCAGACCGAGCGCCGTCTTGACCGACAAATCGCTCACCGACAACTTTTCCGCCCGGGTCAGCAAATCAATGGCCTCGTCGTATTTGTGCTGCCGAAAATACAGCGACGCCCGCTTCACAAACGCCTCGACCCGCGTCGGGTCCAGTCGAATCGCCTGGTCGTACAGGTCTGCCGCACTTTCATAGTCCGCGTTTTGGAAAGCCTCTTCCGCCTTCTTCAGGATGGCTTCCTCTTCGGTTTCGCTGCCCGCGCGCCCTTGCGCCGAGGCCGTCGAGACGGAAAAACCGATGCTTAGCGCAAGCGCGAGCGCCGCTTTGCCAAAAAACAACCGCGCACGAATCTTGTTGCCCATCGTCAAAAGTGTCCCATGCAGAAGCCCTCTTTCGGACCACTTTCGGGCCACTTTTTTAGGTATAAGGGGCCATGCAACAAGACGGCCCGGCTGTGTCTCCTTCTTCCGCTTCACCTTCCGCTTCACCTTCACCTTCCGCAGCTTCCTTTGCCGGTCTTCCAGGCTTTCCGAGTGAGTGTTTGCTGCGCGGTCTCCTCAACGTCGCGCTGTCCAAAGGCGGCGATTATGCGGACCTGTATTTTGAACGGTGCGAAAGCGCGAGTTACGTCTACGAAGACGAACGAGTAAAAACCGTCGGACGCGGCGTTTCGCTTGGTTTGGGTGTGCGCGTCTTCGTCAAAGAAGCGCAAGGCTATGCGTATTGCGAAGGTCTCGATGAGGCCGCGATGAAACGAGCCGCACGCACCGCCGCCGACATCGCCGCAGCCCAGGCAAAACCCGGACCCATCCGCATCACAGCCCGCGCAACGCCTTCTTTCTATCCCGTCGAACGTCCGAGTTTGTTTTCGCCTCCTGCCGACAAACTCGAGCTTTTGCGACGAGGCGACCGCGCCGCTCGCGCTGCCGATTCCCGCATCGTGAAAGTCGTGTGCAGCTTCACCGAAGAACAACGCGAAATTCTCATCGTGACCGCAGACGGCGAACGGTTTTCCGATTGGCAGCCGCTGTTTCGATACGGCATTCACGTCGTCGCTGAACAGGGCCCAAAACGCCAAAGCGGTTCCAGCGGCGGCGGCGGTCGTTTCGATTTCGACTTCTTTTCCCACAAAACGCCTGAAAACTACGCAAAAGAGGCCGTGCATGTCGCGGTTTCGATGCTCGACGCCGTGGATGCCCCCGCTGGACAATTCCCCGTCGTCCTTGCCGCCGGAGATTCCGGCATTTTGCTGCACGAAGCCGTGGGACATGGCCTCGAAGCCGATTTCAACCGCAAACAGACCTCGAACTATTCGGGTCGAATCGGCCAAATGGTTGCATCCCCACTGTGTACCGTCGTCGATGACGGCACCACCTCGCACAGCCGGGGTTCCATCAACGTGGACGACGAAGGTGCTGTGGGCCAGCGCAACGTCCTCATCGAACAGGGTCGGCTCCGCGCGTACATGCAGGACAAAATGTCCGCCAAAATCATGGGCACGCACGAGAGCGGCAATGGCCGACGGCAATCCTTCCGTCACGAACCCCTGCCCCGCATGACCAACACCTATCTTTTGGCCGGCCAAGACCAGCCCGACGACATCATCCGTTCGGTTTCCAAAGGCGTGTTCGCGCGCCGTTTTTCCGGCGGCCAAGTCAACATCTCGAACGGCGATTTCGTCTTTTCGCTGACCGAGAGCTACCTCATTGAGGACGGAAAACTGACCGCGCCCCTCAAAGGCGTCAACTTGATTGGCAACGGTCCAAACGTGCTCAACCAAGTGACCATGGTCGGCCACGATTTTGAATGTTCCGATGGCATTTGGACGTGCGGAAAAGACGGCCAATCCGTTCCTGTCGGCATCGGCACACCAACCGTGAAAATTGCGGCCATCACCGTCGGCGGAACCAAGGCGTAATCGGTCTTCGCTTTTTCTTTTGGAGCAACTTGTGGCACACGTCGAAACCTTCTCGAACCAAAAACAAGCCGAATTGCGCGGGCTCGCCGAAAAAGTCGCCGAACTGGCCGTCGATGACGGCGCCGACGCCGCAGAAGTGATGGTCGGCGCGGGTCAGTCTCTCAGCGTCAAAATCCGACGGGGCGAAAAAGAGCTTTTGCACGAATCCGAAAGCCACGGCCTTGGTCTGCGTGTCTTCGTCAATCGCCGCTCAGCCGTTTGTCATACCTCTGATTTGAGCGAAGACGCCCTGCGCCGTTTCGTCCATGAAACCGTCGAGCTGTCTCTCCTCAGCGAGCCCGACGAGTGGAACACCCTGCCCGACCGCAGCGACATGGTGAAACCCGGTCAAGCCCTGCCCGATCTTTCTTTGTGGGACGATGCGACCGCAGCCTTGCAGGCACCCGACCTGTTCGACTGGACGCGCCGCTGCGAGGCCGCCGCGCTTTCGTTTTCTCCCAAAATCAGCAACACCGACGGTTCGTCTGCCGATCGAAACAGCAGTTTGGGCGCGCTGGCACTCGCCGATCGTGCCGGGCTCGCGTTTTCCGGTGCGTCCAGCGGAACGTATTGTTCGTTTGCCGTGGAAGTCCTGTGCGACGACCTCGAGGGGAAAAAACGCAACGCATCCCATTGGTCTGCGCGTCGCGCCGTGTCCGGTCTCGCGTCTCCCGAAGAAGTAGGCCGCGAGGCTGCCCGGCGAGCAATTGGCAAACTCGGTTCTCAAAAACTCCCCACCGCAGACCTGCCCGTGGTGTTTGACCCTGACGCAAGCCGCGCTCTTTTGCGCACCTTCGCCCAAGTGATTTCCGGCGGTGCCATTTATCGAAAAAGCTCCTATTTGGTCGGTCGGATCGGCACGCAGGTCGCTTCCCCCCTTGTCACCATCGTCGATGATCCCCTGCTGCCCCATGCCCCCGGTTCCCGCGTCTTCGATGGGGAAGGTCTGCCCGCCAGGCGCAACGTCGTCGTCGAAAACGGCATCCTCAAGGACTATCTGTTCGATACCTATTCCGCGCGCAAACTGGGTCGCACAAGCAACGGTTGCGCCGGGCGTTCCGTCGGAGGTTCCCCCCACGTCACCACCAGCAACTTTGTGCTCCAACAAGGCAACCTGCCTCCCGAAGCTTTGCTCCACGGAATCGAGCGCGGCTTGTATGTCACCGACATGATGGGTTTCGGTTTCAACCCCGTGACCGGCGATTTTTCCCGAGGCGCAGCGGGTTTCCTCATCGAACACGGAAAGCTCACCCACCCCGTCAGTGAAGTCACCGTTTCTGCCCACTTCGATGAGCTGCTCAAGCGCATTGATGCCGTCGGAAACGACCTCGACGACCGCTCAGCCACCATGACCCCCAGCCTTCGCGTCTCCCGAATGACCGTCGCAGGTCATTAGCCACACATCTTCTTCCCATATCCAGTTTCGAGAGAAAAACATCCCCCAATCCGTCCGCAATGAAAGATGCTAGGCGGCGACCGAGGCCCAGCCCGGAGCGTGCTGCTGTACGTGAGGACTGGGCCGACCGAGCCAACAACGCAGATTTCGTTGCGGACGGATTGGGCGCGAGGTGGAAGCTGTTGACCGGCTGGTGAGTCGGCACGTATGCTGCGGGCGTTTTTGAAGGGAAAAAAGGAATGCGGCTTTATTCGGGAAAGATTCCAACGATTGCGCAAGACCTCATTCGCAAACTCAAAGAGGACGGCGACATCGAGGTCAGCGACGTTGCCGAGGCCCAGCTCGATGTCGAGGCCGTTTTGAAAGAGTATGTCCGGCTCGAACGCGAGATCACCGAGAAAGCCAAAGACCACATGGAAAAGCGGCGCTTGCCCTACGAGCAGCTGCCGAAAATCAAACGTGCGCTCGCCGAAGAACGCGACCTCGGCATCGGCGACGAATCGGTCTCCTACATCGCCAACCAGCTCCTCGAGACGTTCATGCACTCGCGTTTCATCGAGGAAGTGTTTGCCGACGATGTAGACCTGCGAAAGAAAATGCAGGTCATTTTGCGCAAACACATGCAGGTCGATGCCGACATTGACCATGAAGTCCGGCGGCGCATCAAGAATCTCCAGGAAGGCACGGCGAGCTGGGAGATCGAGTATCAAAAAGTCATGGAGCAGCTTCGCCGTCAACACAAGTTGGAGTAATCACGCCCCCGGCGTGCATTCCCAAGGAGAAACCTTTTGAGTAGAGAAGACCTCGTCGAAATGAATGGCACCGTGACCAACGTGATGGTCGGCGGCAATTTTGAGGTTGTGACCCCCGAAGGTCACAAAATTCTGGCGCGGCTTTCGGGCCGGATGCGTCGTTTTCGGATTCGCGTCGTCCTCGGCGATCAGGTGCTGGTGGGCGTCTCTCCCTATGACCCCACCCGTGGCCTGATCACCCGCAGAACCTAAGCCTTCTCACATTGGAGTTCGCATGCTCAACGTGGGCGACCTCGCGCCGGACTTTTCGGCCACCACACAACAGGGCCAGACGTTTTCGCTTTCCGCGCTGCGCGGCAAGCGGGCCGTTCTTTTTTTCTTCCCCAAAGCCATGTCCACCGGTTGCACCATCCAGACCAGGCTGTTCCGCGACCACTACACCGAAATCGCCGCCCTCGGTGCCGAGCTCATCGGCATTTCCGCAGAACCCAGCGAAAAACAGTGCGAGTTTGCCTCCCGTGAAGGCGTGTCCTTCCCCATGCTCGGCGACGCCAACAAACAAATCGGCAAAAAGTACCAAGTCCTCTGGCCGATTCTTGGCGTAAACCGCCGCGTCACCTACATCGTCGGCCCCGACGGTCGCATCGAAGCCGTCTTCCACCACGAGCTCCTCGTCGGTCGCCACCTGGAAGACGTACTCACCCACCTAAAATCCAAAACCAGCAATCCCTACACGGAGACAACTTCATGAATCAACAGTGGCAGTGGCTCAAGTGCAAAGTTGTCAAAGGGATGTTCAGCGACGAGCTGACCGTCATCATTCAGGCCCTTGATGGCGAAACAATCTCTGCATTCGTTCCAAGAGATCGCGTCGAGTGTTCCGAACCCTCCGTGGGTCGTGTGAAGGTCCGCGTGTTTGACAGCACCGGACAAAAGTTCGCCGTGCTTCCAAATGAGACGCAGACGATTCTCAGCGTCCATGAATCGGCCCTGGCAGCAGCATGATTTGCTCGAATGTGAGCATTCACCATGCGCTCGATCAGGGTCGGCTCATCATCACGCCGGAGCCGACGCCGCGTCGTGTGGGAGAAAAGCCCGGAAAGTGCCCTTACCAGACCAGTTCGGTTGATCTCCGGCTTGGCAATGAGATTGCCTATTTCAAAGACGGAATCCCGGCGCAGATTGATCTTCGCAAGGGCGACTTCAACGCCATGTTTGGCCCCCTGTCCGAGACCCGGACATTGACTACAGATCAGCCTTATGTGCTTAGACCCGGCAAGTTGGTTCTTGGCAAAACGTTCGAGAAAGTCGAATTGCCGCTGTTTGAAGACGGCTCCAGTCTCGCCGCTCGCGTCGAGGGCAAAAGTTCCTATGCGCGTTGCGGACTCTTGGTTCATTTTACGGCCCCAACGGTTCATGCGGGTTTTGTGGGTACAATAACCCTCGAACTCATCAATCTGGGTCCGCTCGATATCGCGCTGTATCCCGGTATGCCAATCTGCCAACTTATCATCGAACAAGTCCACGGAAACCCGTTCCGCAACGACAGCCAATTTCAGAATCAGCAACGACCTGGCGGAAGCTAGACAACCATCGGCGTCCCACCTCCACACAACCCCAAGGCACCCAAGTCGAGCAGGGTTGTCCGGGCAGCTTGATCCGCCCCGGTCTGTTTCATCCACCGTGCTGCGCCCACACTTCCTTCGGCAAGCTGGCATGACCGTTTCGTGCGGGCGGCGTTTTTGGGGCGGGCGGGAAGGATCGTTTCGTGCGGGACACGCTTCCCGGCGGATTTTGGGCTGCACAGAGCCTGCACAGCCACGCTGCCCGGTGCCGCCAGGGCTACAAGCACCCGCGAAACCTGGCTGCCAAGCACCACGTTGTCTGCAAGCACCCGCGAAACCTGGCTGCCAAGCACCACTTTGCGCACAAACGTCTGGGAAGCCACCCTGCCAAGCACCACTTTGTCCGCAAACCCGCAGGAAGCCACGCTGCCACGCACAACTTTGTCCGCAAACCCGCAGGAAGCCACGCTGCCACACGCCCGTTTGCATACCCTTGCCCGGGAAGCCATGCTGCCAGCGCCCGATCGGTCTGACAAACCGGCCTTGGCAGCCCTTCCGCAGCTCGTTCGATCAACTTGGGCGCTTTGGGTCAGCGTGAACCGCCCGATTGTGTCGCCACCGTTGTTGCCCCCGGCCAACCCCGCTTTGCGCTGACGGAGAACAGCTTGCCTCGTCGCCAGACATCGAGTTTGACCACGGGGCGTAGTGCGGTCTGCATGAGTGATTCAAACACTGCCGGGTCCGCGCAGGCCCTGCCGTCTACCTTCAAAACGATGTCCCCCTGTTCAAGCTTTGCCCCATTCGCCGCGCCGCTCGGTTCGATGTACCGTACCAGGACCCCAGCAGGCAGCGGTGCCCCATCCTCGCCGAGAAACGTGATCTCCCGCTCCTGACCGGTTTCATCAAAGCGAGACTTCCGACCCGCATATCCATCGCGAAGACGCACTGGCGCACCATCGATCCCGAAGGTTCGTCGCAAGATGACGTTGCCGCGCTCATCGTGCAGGGCCGTCCACCCTGCGAAACCGTCTGGATTCAGGATCGGCAATCCCTGTACACCGATCATCACGCGCTCCGTTTCGTTGCCGCGCGGATCGAACTTGGACCGATGACCGGCGATTCCTTCTGAACTCAGAACCGGCAGTCCGTCTAGCCCCAAGTAGCTACTTTCCGCAAGGTCTCCGGTCAGGCTGTAGACCCGCCTAAAGACCGCATAGCCCCGCGAAGTCAGCACCCGTTTGCCATCGACTCCGTAGTAACTCTGTAGAACCGGGTTGCCTCGCTCATCGTAGACCGTTCGCACCCGTGCTGTGTGGTCCAAGTCAGCGATGGGCCGACGATCGATGCCGAAGCAGGATTTTTCGACCAGACGATCATGATCGTCATAGGTGCTTCGCCATCCTGCGATGTTCTCTCGGCTCAGGAGCAACTTTCCATCGGAGTCGTGGTAGGAGCGTTCGATTTCGTTTCCTCTCGCATCGAAAGTGCTCCGAATCGTAACGACCTTCTCGTCGCCAGGCGCAGGCTTCCCATCCAAGCCGAGCAGAGTCCTCTCAATCTCTCGGTCTCGGTCGTCAAAACGAGCGACCCAACCCGCGATGTTGTCCCCCGAAAGGACCGGCTTCCCATCACGCCCATAGAATCGCCGCTCGACCTCCTTTCCCCGTTCCGAAATCGTCGAGCGGTACTCTGCGACCCCAAAGGCATCCGCTGTGACCTTGCCGTCCACCCCGAGGAACGTCCTGCGAAGGACCTTGCCTCGAAGGTCAACTGTTGCTCGCCATCCAGCCGTTTCGTCTGTCCTTGCACGAGGAGCGCCATCTAGTCCCAGCCAAACCTGTTCTGTCCGATGGCCGTTCGTGTTGTAGGTTGCACGGAAACCCGCTGTGCCCTCGCGAGACAGCACAGCCCGTCCATCCAAGCCAACGTACCGGGTTTCCACCTCACGACCCAGCGGATCGAACACGGACCGATATCCTGCCGTCAGAGTATTCCGTTCGAGCACGGGCTTGCCGTCCACCCCGAAAAAGAAACGACCGCTCAGGCTTCCGCGCTCATCGAACTCGGATCGGACGACCGCCACCCAGTCCCTGTTGAGAACCGGACTCGCAGCGGTGTCGAAGAAAGACGTTTCGATTTCATGATGTCTATCGTCGTAGCGCATCCGCCGTATCGAATACTTGTCCTTGTGTAGCGTCGGTTTTCCCTGCGGATCGAAAAAGGCAACCTCGACGAGGTTGTCCTGCGCATCAAAGCGCTGTCTCTTTCCACTGACTCCTTCGTTGTTTACGACGGGCCGACCATCCACCCCGAAGTAGTCACGAGTGACCTCTCTCCCCAGCGAATCCAAGGTCAAACGCCAACCGGTCACTCCATTGCGGTTCAGAATCGGTTTCTGATCTGCGCCAAAGTAGCTTCGCTCGATCAGTGTGCCTCGTTCGTCATAGCGGTTGTTCCAACCAGCGACCCCCTCCTTGCGTAACGTCGGTTTTCCATCGAGTCCGAAAAAGACGGTACGAACTTCGCGTCCCGCCTGGTCGTATTCACAGCGCCACCCAGCGTATCCATCCGCGTGAAGCGTCGGGCGTCCCAGCGTGTCCACGTAGTGGTTCTCGATTTCCTGGCCTTGGTCGTTATGCGTCGCGCGAAACCCAGCCACCCCGTTGTGGTCCAAGACAGACTCTCCGTTGACGCCAAAATGATCTCCGCTCAGCGGATTTCCGAAGCGATCGAAGGACGCGCGCAATGTGGAAACCAGCGACAAGAGCAAAGTGGGCTTCCCATGAGACCCGAGTGCCTGGTACTCGACGGGGTTGCCGTGACTGTCATACACCAAGCTTGCCCCAGCCAAGCCCAACCGAGACACCGATGGACTGCCGTCTGCCCCAAGGATCTGAATTCGCGTTGGGAGTCCGTTCCAAAACGATAGATACTGATACCCGTACGCCCCCTCTGTATCCGGCCGCGGAGAGCCGTATACGTTCAAAAATCGAGTGCTCGTCACATACCCATTCGCATCGTACGTCGTCAGTTCTTGGCTGATCTCGGTCCCTGGTTTGGGTCTCGGCAAACCGTGTCCATCACGGTATTCCCTGCGGAGCAGATCATCGGAGAACACCGTTTCCTTGACCATGAAACCGCGCGCGTCCTTCGCGATGATTTTGCGAACCCGACCGGATTCACCATCATAAAAGTAGTGCCAGAAGGCCTCTCCGTTTACCTCAGCAGCAGGAGTTCCTTTCCCATTGATTCCCTCTATCCGAACAACTTTGCCTCTCGTCATGACAAAGCGCAGCGTGTAGTCTCTGTGACGCTGTTCATCGTCGGACAGCTCTCCGAGTCCGTTCGGAATTCCAAACCGTTCGGCGCTTTTCTGATAGTAACTCACACGTTCGGTCGTCCAATAAAAGTAGCCGCTTCCCCCCGTGATGCCGACCCCAAGCACAACACCACTCAGAGCCAACATCCTAGGACGCAAGGTGTTTGCCCAGGTCCCACGAACAGACGCAGCGCCCTGCTTCTTGCCCTTTTTCTGTCGCAGGGACTGAGCCGCAGAATGACCCAACGTGGATTGAAGCGCAGTTGGAGAACTCACAGGAACTTGGTCCCCTGACCGGAGGAGTCGTTCCTGCTTCCCTGTCTCGACGCGTTGATCAAAAAAGGGGTCCAGCACCGGATTCAGGGCCTCGCGCACCTCGGCCATGCTGGGACGCGCGTTCTTGTCTTTTTCAAGCATCGCATGCACCAGGCGAGCCAGATCATCGGGCAGTTTCGGTTGCAACGACAGCAACCGTGGCACCGGTGACATCAGGTGCTGCGCGATCAGCTCCCCCGGGTCCCCTTCGAACGGAGCCCGTCCCGTGAGCATTTCAAACAACATCACACCCAGCGCATACACGTCCGTGCGCTCATCCACCTGGCGATTTCCACGACACTGCTCTGGTGACATGTAGCGTGGCGTTCCCATGATCATGCTGCCATCTGTCTTGTTGCCACAGAACTCCGAACTGAGCTTCGCAATCCCAAAATCAAGCACCTTCACCCGCTCCCCCCCAGGCGCCAACGAATCCCAAACCAACATCACATTCTCCGGCTTCAGGTCCGTCAACCCAAAAAGTATTTCCCCGACGGGAGATTGTAAAGTACGGGGGGGAAATCGGGGGTTTGGAGTTTACGGGAGGGGAAAATGGATTGTATTTGGGATTACATTTGTATTGGGTGCGTACAACGTAGAATGGGACAGGGGATGGAGGTGATCGGGGGGATTCCGCGCGTCTTCGCGCCCGTGAAACTCCACCGATCATCAAGAACGCTCATTCCCCGATCGATTTGGAATGACAACGCCATCCGGTTGTTTCCGTCCGCACGATCTGCGAAGTGGAAGCCGGCGCATCGTAAACACAACAGGACGCGCCGTGCTACCGATCCACTTTGCGGGCTCCGGGCCAAGCGCATCCTAGAAAACACGCAACGGTTCGCGCTGTTCCTTCGGCGGCAAGGGTATCTTAAGCAAGGTACAGCGCGTTCAGTGATCCGTCGTCGCACAAAGTGCGCAAGCTTGCGATCATGGCGTCTTCCGAAAACGTCTCCGATCTTGCGGACAAGCACAGTAGGAAGTGCAGCGTCCGTGCTTCGGACAGCATCCGGTATCCCGGACGACCGCAGCCCCCCTGTGTTGTGCGTTCCTGACGTAGAACATGTCAGTAGGCATCTGGCACCTGCTGTGCTTAGCGGGGGCTGGTTCTCCCTTGTTCCGCAGCGCAGCGGCAGCAAATCGGTCCTTCTGCCACTGCTCGGGGGCGCTACCAGCGTCGCGAGCCAGAAAGGACCCTGCTCCATCGCATCGTTTCCGAAAACCTGGCGACCTTCCTCGTCGAAGCGCAGGACCGCTACCCCAGCGGCGAGCTTCCTGGCTTCATCCGCGCCGAGTTTGAGCGCTACCTGCGCTGCGGGCTGCTCTGCCACGGCTTTGCCCGTGTTCGCTGTCCGACGTGCCAACGGCGTCGCAGCAAAACGAAGCTCGACGCTGTTTGATCCCTTCCGCCCACTTGCACAGCGCTTCTGTCTGCGGCTTCTTCACTCTCATCATCGTCTGCGCTGCTTGCACCAGCAGCGCTCGCGAGGCCCCCGCTTTGGTGCGGCCCGAGCTGTTCACGCAAATCGGACGGCAGTTCGAGTGCCTCCAGCCTCCGTGCATAGTTCTCCGCAGCCCCCGTCGCCACCTGATACCCGCGTCCATGCAGCAGCGCTCCGAGCTGATTGGTGAGCCGCGTCCTGGTCTCAACCAGCGTCTGCCGCACATCGAGCTGCATCCGCACCCGTCGCTGCTCGTCGCTTCGTCGGTGCGCCGGTTTGTACGCCCCAAGCTTGCACGCTTGTGCCAGACACCGCGCGTCCCGCTTGTCCGTCTTGAGCTTCTTGCTCCGCGTTGCATACATCGGCGCAAAGTTCGGGTCTGCGACGATGACCTCCATTCCCATCGACTCAACATGCCGCGCCACCCACTTGCTGGGAGTACTGGACTCCAGCAAAACTTTGGCCCCCCAATAGATGAGTACGGCATCCTTTAGATGCGCTCGACTCGTCGGCACCCGCGTCTCAAAACACACCTCTCCCTGCTCATCGAGAACGCAAATTTGGGTTTGCTTTTTGTGCACGTCTAGACCGATAAAAGTCCATGGCTGGCCTCCATCCTTGCGCCATCAAGCGCGTTTTTTCTCCGTGGGGCATTTGCCTACCACTTTCGGTGGCAAGCCAGCCGTTTCATCTCATCTAACCAACATCGTCAGCAAATCACATACCAAGACAAAACCTCGCCATTCGGCCAGTCCTCCACTAAAACCCCCCCCAAGCCCCCGGCCACCCAACCATCTCAAAGTAACCCATCCTCTGGCCGAAAGATCCACCAGCAACCCCGAGATATCTGGCCTTCGCCGAAAGATCCACCAGATTGAGCACCGAGGCAGAGGTTGAGCACAACATCCTGGCGCACCTCGGTCTTTCCACCAAGGCACCCTCGAAGACACCCGCCCGAGCTCCACCTTCCTTCACCGACCCCGAAGGTGGGCCAGACCACGAAGCGAGCAACCTATTTCCCTCGGCCAATTCCCCCCACCTGGCTCGACGAACTCCCCCACCCGATGGACCCCGCAAGCCGGAGCCTGCCAAAAAAACCAACCATCGATCTACCTGTACCTATCCTTGCGGGGTTCCCGCACGCCCACATCTCTGTCAGAATCTTCTCCCGCCCTCCATGTCTGCTTTCCCAACTTCTCCCCCCCCGCTCTACCTTCTCCCCCTCCGCCCGTTCTTTTTCTTTCGCCTGTGTTGGCACTGTGGGTGCGTCT
>DAOLIT010000097.1:0-17942 GCA_035328405.1 Pseudomonadota bacterium
GTTGCAGTTCGAGCGCCGTTCTCAGACGGGCAGCAGCCTTCGCGGTTTGGTCAGCAGCTCGGTCCATTGTGCCCGAACTATAGCACGGTCGCAGATCCACGCTGCCAACACGAAGCATGGTGGCCAAGAATCGCCGAAATGTTCATCCGACGGCTGATAGCCACTTAGGAGCGATTTCCGATATCCACATAGCTCCGGCAGCCATCGTGCCGCACTCGCCCCCGATTGGCTTTCTGTGGGTCCGACGATGTGGCCATGGCGCGGAGGCGTATCGGCAACACCAGTCACCTAGGGCACCTTCGGGGGCCAGGCTGCGGAGCTGCTCAGCCCCAACAGCCAGCGTAAAGGGCATTGAAACTTCCAGAAGTTCTCGTTCATTCCAGTCGGCTTGTGCGTCTCGCCCGACTGGCTGTCTTGCTGGCCCTGGCGTGCTCGAAGGGCGGAACCGAGCTTGTGCTCGGGGTTCTGTGGTAGCGTCCGCGTGTGAGGCTTCCGGTCGGTCAGCGCATCGGTTCGTACGTCATCGCGGAGCTCCTCGGTGAGGGAGGGACCAGCGAGGTGTACCTGGCGCGACGGGAGGGGGTGGCGTTTGCGCTGAAGATTCTGAAGGAGGAGCATCGCCCGAACTCGGCGCAGCAGGCTCGACTCATCAACGAGGCCGAGGTGCTGCGGACGCTGGATGTCGCCGGTGTGGTTCGACTCTTTGGCGAGGGAGACTTTGAGGGGCGGCCCTACTATGTCATGGAGTATCTGCCGACGACGCTGGCGGAGCGACTTGGGGCACCGCTGTTGCCGTCGCAGATTCTGCCGTTGATTGGGAAGCTGGCGCGTATCCTCCACGAGCTACATGTTCGCGGCTATGTCCATCGCGACGTGAAGCCGCGCAACATTCTGTTTGCTCCCGATGGCTCGCTGCGGCTGGCGGACTTCGGACTCGCGAAGCTGCCCATGGATGAGCTTGCCGTGGTGCCGCACAGCACAGCAACGGGGGCGTTCCTGGGCACGCATGCGTATGCCGCGCCGGAACAGCTGCTCAATGCCAAGTCCGTCGATGGCCGTGCCGATGTCTATGCGCTGGGGCTGATTCTGTTCGAGGCGCTTGCCGGTCGGCCTCCCTTTCACGCCCAGAGCGCCGAGGAACTGGCCCACCTCCGTCTTACGCTGCGAGCACCACGGCTTCAGTCTCCACTCGTCACTCTGTCTCCGCAACTCGTGGTGCTGGTGGCTCACATGCTGGAGCGCTTCCACGACCGCCGGCCCAGCGCGCAGGAAGTGTTGCAACGTCTCGCGAGCACTTCGTTTCCCCATGCGCCGACTCTTCCTCGGCGTCGTTTTGCCTCGCTTCTCATTTTGCCCCTCTTTCTGAGCAATCTGCCTCTGAGTTGCCCCCCGAACCCACCTGCAATGGGAGCGCCCGAAGCATCGAGTATGCGGGGTTCGCTTGACCCTGCGCGGCGAACTCCCAAGGAGCTGTTTGAAGCGTTCGGACTGGCCCTTGATACGCGAAGTCTCGAGGATGCGAGCACACTCCTCAAACAGGCAGAGGCGCTGCCGCTGTCCCCTGAACATTCGGCGAAGCTCCTTCAGAAGCAAGCAGACCTGGCCCGAGAGTTGGGTCAGCTGGAAGGGGCGCGACAGATCTATCAACAGGCTCGGACTCGCTTTCAGCAGCTGGGCATTCGTCGCGACTGGGCCTCGTGCGCAATCCGCGAAGCGGATCTCATGGTCCATCTGGGAGAGTCAGTGCCGGCCTACGATCTGTACGACAAAGCATCCCGGTATCACTCGGCTGTGCTGACCAGGCCAGAGCTGGCGCGGGGCAATGAGGTTCACTTGGCCTTCTTTCACCTCGGCCTGTACTTTACCGAGTTGCAACAGTTCGACCAGGCAAGCGAGCTGTTCCTTTTGGCCAAAGACGCAGCACCATCGACCGAACCACTCTTGATGGCGCGCACCGAGGAACGACTGGCGGCACTCCCAACCGAGCCTGCGGCGATGCGACTCGCCCTGTCGGCGATCACGTATGGGCAGCAGGCAGTCAATCAGTCTCCTCACAGCAGACGAGCACAGATCGCGCTGGTGCGAGCACAGCTCCGCCACGCCCTCCTTTCCCATGATGCCCAAGCGATGCAGAGAGTCCTGACTCCGCTTCACGCGCTGTGGTCTGTCGACAAGCGCCGCGCCACAATAGGCCACGACCATGCCGAATTGCTGATGGAAGCCATCAAACATCAGCCAGCGCGGACGGACTGGATCGAGCAGGCCCGCGAAGTCGTACGCGAGATGCAACAGCAAGGCCAATGGCAAGGGGATGTGCATCTGGAACATTGGAAAGTGAAGCTGGGTGCGTGAGAAATGATCTGTGATCGCGTCTTCCTCTGTAGCAACCACCAAACCGGAGAGAACCAGTCATGTCCGCCATTCGCACGTTTGTTAGTCATCACGGCGGGGAGTATGAAGATCGAGTGAAACCCATCCTGCGTGCTGTTGCACCACGCGGCGTCCGTCCTTGGCTCGATAAGATTGACTTGGGCGAACAGGTCGGTCATCCCCTAAAGGAGCAGCTGCAAGAGGCTGTGTTTCGTGGTCCCTGCACTTCGATGTCGCTCTTTTTGTCCAAGCAAGCTGCGACCCGCAAGTGGATCGAGCAAGAGGTCGAGTGGGCGCTACAGCGCTTGATGGAACAGCGTGGTGATGGATTTCGGATCTTGCCGATCTTTCTTGATCCACCAGATGAGATTGCTGTTGATCTGCCAGATAATTCGGCGTTTCGTCGACTGCTGAAAAACAAGCCGCTGTGGTTAGAGCCGCAGAGTGACAAGCGGTTCCTAGAGAAGTATGCCCGGAGTGTCTGGGCCGCCGGTGGACTCACCAGCACTGCGCAGGAAGTGACGCTCTGTCTGGGACACCGCAACCCAAGCTGGACAGTCGAGGTTCCAGCGCAGTATGCCCACGCGCCCACCCTGGACCTGCGGGTATCTCTTCACGGAGAGCGGCTCTATTGCCCAGCAGAGGGAGAGCAGGGTACGCGGGGTGAGTGGCAAGAGATCGAGGACGGACTCCGCGCCATCGATGGTTACTTGACTTCGCTGAAGCGTATCAACATCTGTGGTCAAGCCCCGCTGGGAGTCGGAACTCTGGTCGGAAAGGTGTGGGATCGTGGCACTTCTGTGCGGCTCCACAGCGATAACTTCTTCAACTGCGTCCATCAGACCTGGACCACGGATGCGCAGGACTTTCTACTGAGCGACAACTGGTCGCCAGATAGCGCCAAGCTGATCAAGATGAATCGCCCGGCGACGCTGCGCCATGATGTCATGGTGATGGCCTTTTTGCTGGAAGGTCGCGCGGTCGAATACTTGCGGCACATCGAAAGATGGAACAGCACGCGGCCACAGACTCTGATCCAGCCGGTCCTTTTGCCAAACCATGTTGACGACCCACAGCAAGCATCACAGCTCGTGAGAGAATGCGTCGGCGCGATTCGGTATGTGAAGCGTGCGTGTCAGGGAATTCGACTCATCGAGGTGATCTCGGGCTATCCACTGGCGCTTGCACCACTGATTGCATATCACCTGCGTACCGCCGGACCGATCCACTTCTATGACGAAGTGCGAGACATTCACGAATATCGGCTTGCCGCCATCATTGAATAGCTTCCGGGCCTGCCTCAGCCAGCCACTCGGCGAGCTGGCACTTGGCTCGCTGAAGCAGCATATGGACTGCGCCCGGCGAGCACTGAAGGTGCTTGGCAATGTCATCGATAGAGACATCATCCAGCATGAGCTGGATGGCCTGGCGCTGTCGGTCCGGCAGTCGAAGAATCGCTACACGCAGCCCATGCTGGCTCTCTGCCTGTTCGAGCTGCTCCTCGATACTCGCAGCTGATTCGGGAATCAGCTCTGCGAGCAGCCGCTGGGCCGGGTCTCGCTTGGCTGCAGCTGCCGAACGGTGAGCACTCACAGCGGTATTCCTCATAATTCGGTGCAACAGCGCCTTCACAGAAGGAGCGTCCGTTGCCCGCACCTTGCTGAGCTTGCGAGAGAAGCGCAGCGCAGTTTCTTGAGTGAGGGAGGATACCCCGATCGGCGCAGCTCGTGATACCAAGGAGCCCGCCTTCCACCGCAACCAGGGCCACAGCCCACGGAGAAGTCTGCTGAGCGCACCTCGGTCTCCTTGCCGAGCAGCAAGGAGCAGCAGCGACAGCTCATCTGGCTCTTGGTCGTCAACCATCCGAACCGGACCATATCCCAAGAGCCGATTGAAAAAGTCGAAAAATGGTCCGTGAGGGTTGGTTCCGGGTTGCGTCTCGTTATATATGGCATCCCACCGTATATATGGCATCCCACCGCGTTCTTGCTATCGAGACGCGGATGCGCATACAGTCCGCAAAGTTCTGTGGTTTTTCGACGGGAGACGTGATGACTGATTCACACATGGAGCTCTCACTTGAGTTCTTGACGCCCGGCTTTGTGGGCGGGGCGACTCCTCGACAGAGTGATCCCTATCTGCCGCTGCGACCGAGTGCGGTGCGTGGTCTGTTGCGAACGTGGTTTCGGATGGCCGTCACGGCCGTGTTCTGGCCCACGGGAGACAATCCTTCCCAGCAAGCCGAGCTGGTGAGCATCCTGCGGGAGGTCGAGAACAAGGTCTTTGGATCCACAGAGCATCGCTCACCTCTGATGGTTTCCATGGATGAGGCCCCACAAACGCAGCCTTTCCCATCGCCCCAATCACCTACCTCTGGACTACGGTATCTGGGTTACGGTCTGTTCGAGCGGGGGACGCCTACCGTTCTACCGGTCGGGAAGCGCTGCCGACTTTCTCTGCGCATACGCCCGGTTGGAATCGATGGAAAGCAGCGTCAGCAAATCGAGAAGCTGGTGTCTGCAACGGTGTGGCTATGGACGCATCTCGGTGGCATCGGGGCGCGGAGCCGACGGGGGTTTGGCTCGATGGAACTCACGCGTTCGACCGGGCTTCAGGCCATCGATCGTGCGCTCCAGTCGCCTTGCAAGAATGTGACAGAGCTGGAGATGCAGCAGCGCACGGGACTGAACTGGGCACTCGACGTGTTCGAGGAGCAGCTGGGCCCGGAGTTTTACGCCAATCCTGAAGATGGTCGTCCCCATCGCGCAATTCGCAACCTGCTGGGGGCCGAGCTGACGGTGTTACCACGTACCTTCCCGAGTGGTCAGGATGCGCTAGAAGGAGTTGGGACGCTGTTCCAGCAGTTCCGCTCCACCAAGGCTCGTCTGGCAAAGAATCAGCCCCGCTTGCAGGACTACTTTGTTGTCCGCAATGCTCTCCAGACCGGGACACCGCCGAACCAATCGGTCGGTCGGACTGCGTTTGGACTGCCGCTGCGGTTCTACTTTTCATCGCTTGCGGGTCAGAACTGCACCATTCTCCCGCCCAGAGGGGAAGGCGATCAAGTTCCCTCTCCTCTTCACATTCGCGTTCATAGACTGGCGAGCGGCAAGTTTGCGGTGATGCTCATCAACCTGGCAGCGGACCCGCGGGTGAGCCCGCTGTTGGACCTGGATTTCTTAGTGATGAAGACCAAGCAGGGGACTCATCAAGTTCCGGTACCTGACACGAGCTATCTTCGCGACTTTGTGCGCTTTGCTGTGGCACAGGCCGGCGGCGGAGGTCGCTCATGACCACCCACGGCACAGATAGTCGCACATGGATTCGCAAAGCGCGGGCTCTCCTTCTGCCATCGCCCTTCGCTGCGATCGATCAAGCCGGCGAAGCCGAGCGCCAGAAGCGACTGCAACAGTATCTAGCGGAACGATTCCAAGACGCGTTGGGAGCTGTTGCAGCAGAGAGCGAAGCCGAAGCAACCGCGCGTTTGCAGGCAGCGGGTGATGCGTACGAATCCGAGTCACACGTTCAAGCGGATCCACCTCGCGAGCAGCCCGTTCCGGTTCCACTGAAGCACCCCTTGTCCGCAAATGCGCTTCCTACTGTGTATTCTCGAGTCAAGCCAGATCAGGTACGGGACGACTTCGAGCTGTTCCTACAAGGGCTTCCCACCCAGTCTACTGATCTCGAAAAGTTCATCCGTGAGTTGTGGCTTGCAGTGATGACGGCCCACAACAGCGCGAAAGAGCCACTCTCACTTTTGCCCGGTAGTGTGCTGATGCCGGACCATAGCGTGCT
The DNA here is from genome assembly GCA_035328405.1 of Pseudomonadota bacterium. Classification (GTDB taxonomy): domain Bacteria; phylum Myxococcota_A; class Polyangia; order Palsa-1104; family JAEUJZ01; genus JAEUKA01. Next base: position 6,166 of record DAOLIT010000097.1, read on the forward strand.
GGCCCATCGCTCCTTGACGGCAGCTTTGCACGGGTCGCGTTGTTCAGAGGGTGAAGCCGCGCTGCTCTATCTGCATGTCGGTCCAGTGCAATCGTTTATCCAAGCAGCTCGCCGAACCGATGATCTGTGGAGCGGTAGCTTCACGGTCGCGTTTCTCACCTACTGCGGGGTGGAAAAGGTAGCGGAGATGGTTGGCCCCGACGCGCTCGTCTTCCCCGATTTGGCGCAGCTGCCACTTTCCCAAAAGCGTCTCTTTGGGAAGGCATCCGATCAGGAATCACTCACCCACTCATCGCTAGCCAACAAGCTCCTCGCCATTGTGCCGAGAGCGCGCGCCGAAGAGATTGCCCAGGCTGCCACCAAAGCCATTGATAATGAATGGAAGACCATGGCCAAGGCAGCCAAGCACGAGCTGAATAGGGCGCTACAGGGAACCACCGGTTTCGTCGAACCCTGGGGGAAATGGGATGAGCAGATCGAATCGCATCTGGAAATGGATGTGGTGATTCAGCCGTGGCCGCAGGATGTGGAAGCGCTGAGCCAGTTCATCGTAGGCAGTGGTCTTCAGCGTCCCTGTGGACCACTGTCTGTCAAGGATGCAGGTACTCCGCAAATCGACCCAAATAACAGGCCGGTCGGCTCATTCTATGGCTGTCTGTTCGATCACAGCCATCGACTGATGGCGGCGCATCGTTTGGAGCAGACGCCGCAGAGCGCGGAGGGGGACTCCCGCCCCAAGTGTGTGCAGTGCGTTCGCCGCGAGCAGATGGGTCCTATCTCTGAAAATGCGAGTAGCCAGCAGCACCTGTCGCGAACGTTCTTTACCCAGCTCAGTGAGGCACTCCAAAAAAAGGCTGACAGTGAGGCACTCCAGAAACAGGCTGGGGGCACGCCCGAGCAGTCAGATGGTCAGGATGATCGGCACTCCCTCCATCTCTCCGCAGGCGAAGGACTGTGTGCGGTCTGTCTGGTGAAGCGACTCTTGCCCAAAGTGTACTACGGAAACAAGAGCCGTGAGGGAGCGCAGTTAGACATAGACTGGACCGATAGGCAGGATCGCCTCTTGCTGCGATTCCCTTCGGTGTCTGCACTGGCTACCGCCCCCGTTCGCTACGTACTCGCAGCCAAGCTGAGCGGGGTTTGGGAAAGCACTGAGGATGAGCGCAACACCCTGCGGAGCCAAATCCCAGAATGGACCAGGACGCTCGATACTCTTCAGAATCAGGAGCGACTCGCCTTCACCCATCCTGGCAACCTCCTGCCTGGGCTACGGAAGTGGCCGCAGAGTGATCCGGTTCGCAATGGGCTGCTGGAGGTCGATGGAAGTTGGCTCTACCAAGACTTCTATGTCTTCGACACGGTGTGGCGGTCCCACTTTCCCGATAAAACGGCTGCTGACGACCAGCGAAGCCTGGTCAGCGCGGATCTCGGCCAAGCAAGGAAGGCGCTGAGTGGCATCCTCGCCACCGCCGACTGCCAGCCGAGCACGTACCTGGCGGTCCTATGCGCTGACGTGGACAAGATGGGGAAGTGGCTGACCGGACGTAACGCTCCGCTTTGGAAAGACATCGCAGCCGCTGAACTTCTGCGCAAGGACTTAAAAGACGTAGACGACCAGAAGCGTCCGCTGTACCCAGCTCTTGGTGCGGATTTGTCGCGGCGACTCGGCACGTTGGCAACCAAGACGTTCCTGGAGATTGTTGAGACGAAGTGCCTAGGACGAGTGGTGTACAGCGGTGGAGATGATCTGCTGGCGTTTTTGCCGCTCCAGACCGCGCTCCACTGCCTGAACCTATTGAATCAGGCGATCCGAAAAGAGGAGCATCTGGGGTCGAAGGTCACGCTGAGCGCTGGCCTTCACATCATGCACTGGAGGGACCCGCTGACTCGCGCGATCGAGTCTGCGCGCAAAGCCGAAGAGCGAGCAAAGCACCTGAATGGGAACCGCTTTGCGATCTCGCTCCACAAGCGCTCCGGTACTGCGTCTCTGTTCGATCTGCCGTGGGAACTACAGACTCCGTCGGTTTCAAAGACCTCGACCAGGAACTCTATCGATGCGCTACTGGCACTGCTGGGGCATGGCTTCAAAGAACAGTCCGATTCAAAAGACCAAGCGGCGACCCGCGCTGCCCAAGCGGCTTATGAGCTAGAGATCGAGCTGCTGCCGCTGCTGGCTGGATCTGACGATTCGCCACCTTCCGTGATGGTTCTCGATGCACTGTTCGATCGGACGCGGGTGCTGTGCGGGTTTGCCAGAGACGAGCCCTGGCCTGGTCAGCCGTTCTTGTGGGAAGGAATTCCAGAGAGGGCTCGACCGGAAGAAGTCAGAAAGCTACGCAGTCAGAACCTCAAGCGGTTTATCGATGTGCTGCTGTTTGTCCGCTTCCTCCAACGCGAAGAACGCGGGCTCAAGACTGGCGAGCTGCTAAGCAAGCTACCGCAAGAGAAAACACCATGAGCTCTGTCTTTACCCTGTTTTTTGAACCACTCGATGTCTTGCACTTTCGGGAGCCGCGCCCATGGGATGCGGGCTTGCATGTGCTGTCGCGGAGCAGCTTTCCAACGCCGGGCTCGCTACGAGCGGCGCTGCGCAGTGCGCTTCTGTCCCAGGTTGGTGCCGACTTTGGCAGCCAGGATCAGTACTACGGAGTCAAAGAGGTCTGGGCCCAGAAACTACTCGGGGGTCGTAGCGATCCTGGCTTGGTGACCGTTCGGGGTCCGCTGATTGCGGTGAGCCCGGATCTTCACAAGTCCGCTTCGGCAACAAGGCAGAAGCCGCTGCCTCTGTTTCCACCGCCGCAAGATCTAGTGTTTACGGAAAAGAGCAAGAAGCAGAGCAGCGAGCAGAGCGCCTGTGTCCGTCGCCTTCGACTCCGCGACCTAGCGACCATTCCAGAGAAGGTGGCCCCCACTCGCTGGCACTTTGGCAAAAATCTGCTGGCCCCTGCTGCTGGCTCACAGCTGCCATGGACTTCGGAAGAGCTAGTGAAGGAGTCTCTCGCTGGGCAGTACTTGGTGACGGCAGCGGGGGTAGATCGCTATCGCTCCCACGCTGGAACTGACGACCTTGTGCTTGCCAAGGCGAAGTCGCTAGCTGATTACCTGGCGAGGCATGTTCAAAATCAAGCGGACCCGGTGTCACTGCTCCAACGAAACGCCGTTTATCAAGTCGAGTCGCGGATCGGAATTGCCCGCGAGCCAGACTCTCTGACGGTGCAGGAGGGCATGTTCTATCTGGCCTTGTCGTTCCGTTTTGCTCGGGGAGCCGGACTGGCGATCGAGGTCGATGCCACGCCAGATGGAGTCACTGCGGAAGAGGGCGCGGCAATGACTGCGGCGCTCCGTGATCTTCACGGTCGGGTGATCCAGCTGGGAGGTCGCGGTCACCGGGCGAGGATTCATGTCAGTGAAGGGAATCTTATCGATCCGCTCGATTCTCGCTTATCCATGAACTCACAAGCAGAGACCCCATCGCCAAGAAGCGTGTGGCTGATCACGCCGCTGCTGTGGCCTGCTGGCCAGCAGGAAAGACCCGCAGACCTCCTAACCTTCATCAGTGATCGACCGCAGGTCATCGGGGGTTTTGACCAAGCGCAGCGCTGTCCCAAGCCGCTCCGCTTTGCCCTGCCAGCAGGCAGTGTCCTCTTCCTAAGCGACGGTGCGTCCTGGGAGTCTGTGCGCAGCGGACTCTGTGCTTCCACATGGGCAGAGGACCGCTGCCTTGGCTACGGAACAGCTTTGCTAAACCCCTGATGACCAGAACAAAAGGAATCGCCAAGATGAAACCGATCGGAACACTCCTTTTTTTGTATACTGAAACGCCCCTTCATGCCGGGGCAGGTACGTCTCTGGGGGCGGTGGACTTGCCCTTGCAGCGCGAGCGGATGAGCAACTTGCCGCTCGTCCAGTCTTCCGGGGTCAAGGGTTCGCTGCGTGAGGTCTATCGCAGCCTGGATGAACTGGTGAAGCAGGGAATCCTAGATAAGGCTCAAATTCCAGAAGTGACTGCCAAAAATTGGAAAGAACTGACGCTAGCGACCTTTGGCCCTGAACCCCCCGCTAAGCCGGAGGGAAATGACAAAGAAGTCGAGGATGCCATCACGCACGCCGGAGCGCTTTCGATAGGCGATGCCCGGCTGTTGCTTTTGCCAGTCCGTACCGTGTTCGGCGGTTGGGCGTGGGCGACGTGTCCGCTCATTCTGTCACGGCTGGTGCGCGACCTTGAGTGCTTGGGACAGCCAGCACCGAGCTTTTACGGGGCAGCGGAAAAGACGCTCGTGCCAGCAAAGTCGGACACTGACAAGCCCCCGTTGGGTTTGGTCAGCCCGTCCAGTCGGATTTCTCCGAACAACCGCTTGCTCATCGAAGACACGGAGTATCCGGTGGTTCCCGAGAAGGCCGTTTCTGAGCTGGCAGCCTGGCTCTCTGAACATGCACTCCCTAAGACGGCTTCCTACGCTCCGTTTCGTGATCGTCTGGCAGCTCAGCTGGCCATCTTGAGCGATGAGGAGTTTGCTTTCCTATGTCAACATGCAACCGAAGTGGTCACGCGGATTAAAATTGATCCGCAGACTGGCACAGTGGCCAAGGGTGCCCTGTGGACCGAAGAGAGCCTGCCGTCAGAGTCTCTGTTATGGAGCCTGGGTCTCGTATCCAAAGACCGTCGCCCGCTACGACGTGACAGTAAGAGTAGCAACCAGTCCACCGCAGCCGGAACTAGTGACAAGAAGCCAGAGCTGACGTCCCAGCAAATGCTTGCGTGCCTTGATGCGGTGGTCACAGAGAAGAGCCGCATCCGATTGGGCGGTGATCGCACCATTGGTCGAGGCATGCTCAGCGTTCGGCTGTCACAAGGAGTCTCTCCATGAGCACCGTGACTAACCAAGCGCAAGAGCGAGCGGCCTGGGCCTGGCAGGCCATCGAAGAGGCGGTAAGAGATCTCGGCCAGAAAAAGGCGGCCGAGTATGGACTGCTGGTGAAGAAGTTGCCGAGCTGGTTGCAGGTGAGCGGGCTTGGACAGACCATGGCTTTTCTGTTTTCTAAGTCCAAGAAGCAGGCCAACGAGAAGCTGTTTACCCAGCTTAGTCGTCGCATCAGCACCATGCTGGGGGCCAAAAGCCGGGCCGAGGGAATGAAGGTCGTGACCGAGATGTCGCCAGCTGACTATCGGCGCATCAGCTATGAGCTGATGAGGAGTGCCGAGCTGCTCAAGCGCTTTGCCGATGGTCGGATTGACACCGAAGGTGCCGAACTCCAGAAGGAGGACTGACCATGGCGATGCAGTCGTCTTTTCCGCAGCGATCCGGTCCACCCCGCAGAGACGGTGATGCCTTCGAGCTGGTACTGCCGCTTCCCGCGCAGACGGTCCAGTTCATCGAGAGGCAGCAGCAGCTACTGGGCTCGGAGTTTGTGCCCGAGAACCTTGGGCTGTGGCTGGATCGCTTGATTCCTGTAAACCATGCTGACCGCAAAGAGCCCTGGGGCTTGAGCGGTGAAGCCAGACACTTCGCACTGACAGCCTGGTGTGGAAGGCGCCACAAGTCGCAGCTTGCTAGCCAGGCCCTTGCACGCCAGCGCGAATCCGTGACAGCGCTTCACTCTGTCTACGACTCACAGGGGAACAAGAAGAGCTTGGCCGTGAGTGTGCGGGCGAAGCAGCATGGCCGACTCCTGATGGATGGCGGACGGGCACATCCGCTGTCCACCAGCCTGTCGTTCCATCCACAGTGGGGAGTCCCACGCATCGCGGGCTCTGCGCTAAAGGGAGCCGTGCTATCACTAGCGAAAGCCGAAGGGGCGGACGTCGTGGCGGCCATGGGGACCGAAGGGGCGGCCTCTCAGGTGGTGTTCTATGAGGCGCTGCCAGAGGATGGGGCCTTCACATTGGCGCTCGATGTAGTCACGCCTCACTATGGCCAGTATTACACCGGAAACGAACCACCGAGCGAGCGGATGAACCCTGTTCCGCATTCCTTCTTGACCGTGGTCGAGACGACTTTCGAGTTCTGGCTTGCTGTTGAGATAGCGCCAGCAGATGGAGAGGATGCGTCCCAAGGAAGCGGCAAGCTCGATGCCAAGATCGCCCAGGCACTCAAGACCCTTGATGATGCAAAGAAGTACTTGATGCTGGTGCTTAGCGAGTGGGGCGTCGGTGGCAAGACCTCTGCGGGCTATGGCCGGTTTGTGATTGCATAAGGAGCGGACCCCTAATGAGCCAGACGACAGCAAAGCCAACCCTGGTCCCTGAAGGTCCGATCGTTGTTTCGCAAGAAAGCGCGCTCGGTCAGTTCGTCCGCTCTGTACGTGATCGAATGTCGGAGCTAGATGTGTCCACGCACGGACAGGTGCTGGCACTGTATGGTGGGCGTGGTACTGGCAAGACCTCTGCACTCCTCACTCTGCTACGCCTGCTTCGTGATGAAGGGGTGGCGCAGGGAAAGCTGGCGGAGGCAGACCGATCCAAGCAGATTGAATGGCTGCTCCCTATTCGTTTTTCGTCTCCCGATGAGCCCGAGAATTCCCCCAGGCAGCTGTTTGCGCCTGAGTACGGTCGAGTAGAAGATGACTTGCTGTTCATGCTGCTGGCCTATCTGGAAGCTCGGTACCAGCCCTTACTGCCCGATGCAAATCATCGCTTGAAGGAACGCAGCAAGGGGAGTCCACTGGCGCGCATCCGTGGGGCAGAAGTGCGGCGGCGCATGCCGGATCAGTTTTTTGCGTTTGAAAAGGACTCCAGTGTTTCCTCCCGAGATCTGCCTCGTCGATTGGTGGGGTCACAGATCCGGGTCGCAAAAACAACAGCGCGTATCCATGAAGCGTTCCGCTCGCTGTTCGATGCACTCCTTACCGAGCCAAAGAATGGCCCCCGTCGCCTGATTCTGTTTGTGGACGATCTGGACTTGCAGCCGCAGCGGGCGCTCGACTTGCTAGAACTGATCCAGCTCTTCCTGCGCCATCCACGGGTACTCGTGGTTCTCACCGCAGATCGTGAGCAGCTGTTACACAGCTTGGCTGTCTCCTTGCATCACCGAGAGGCACAGCAGAAAGGTGATACTTCGACAGCGGTTTCCCATTTTGAGCGCTTGGCACAAGCCCTACTGCGCAAGTGGGTTCCAATCGAGTTTTCGCTTCCTCGCCCCAGCATCAAGGAGCGCTGGCACTTCCGGCCCCAGTCGGTTCAGAATGCGGAATCGATCGCCGATCGATTGGTCAGCGAGTACTGGCAGACCGCCCAGGAGAGATTCCCCAACGACTCCTTGGCCAAGACTGCGGAAAAGCATGTGACGCCGCTGCTGCCTGATACCTATCGGGGCCTGATCTACCTTCACAACCGAATTGGCACGTTTGACAAGAAGCGATGGGTCAGTGCTGACAGCAAGCCACAGTTTGGGCTGGAACATGCCATGGTGGAACCCTTTCTGTCCTTGCTGCTGAGCATCGAGGTGAGACAGCCCGAGCTCGCCTTGCTGGACCTGCTCTCAGACTTTGAGCGAAGCTTCCTGGGCGAGCTGAAGGACATGGTTGCACTCGAGACACCGATGTCCGATCGAGACCGCGATCGTGATGCAAGTCTTGATGACAGGCCAGACCCAGCGAGCAGGGAGCGGAGTACGCCTCCACCCAATCGAACTCCCCTGTTGTCAGAAAGGCTCCGCCCACTGCGGGCGCTGGAGTTGCTCAAGGCGCATGAATGCCTGGTTTCGCTTGCACAAAGCTGGTATGGGCTCAGCGAAGAGGGAACACCGCGCCACCTCTTTTACATCAGTCTGAATTCCAATGCGCAAGATCGCGGCCAAACTCTGCCGAGGGAAACCCGCTATGATAGTCTCGAAGTGCTCGAGCTGACCGAGTTTGCCAAGGGAGGACGAGCCGACCCGGAACAGCTCCGGCACGCCCGCGCTAAGGCCACGGACAACCTGCCCAAGCTAGCGCTTCTTCAGGATAGCCGAGCCCCAGTCGACATCCTGGCCAAGGCGCAACTACCGCTCCTATTGTGGCTGGGCTTTAAGCTGCGCTACCTGCGTCGTGTGACCATGTTCAACGACTTGCCAAGAGGACTCGTGCCGTTCGAGGGCCCCCCCGAGCCGATCCATCGGCCTGCATCAGAGCGAGCGTACCTCCGGCTTCAGCCAGTGTCGCTGGTAGCGGAAACAGCCGAGTCTTTGCTCCATCCCCAGGAAGCACTGGTGGTCATTGATTTTCTGGGCCGCAGTCAGCCCGAGCAGCTCGATCAATTCCAAGACAAAGAACAGCAGTCACTTCGTACCAAAGTACGGACCCGCTTGGTTCCGATGGGTGAAGTACAGCCGCTTAGCTCGAACCAGCAGCTTTATGAGGTCATGACAGATGTCCTTCAGTACCTCTACCAGCTTCAGGACCAAGGGATTAAGCGCTTCCACTTGGCGGTGATCGGCCCTGACGTGCTCGCGTTCTTCCTGGGTCAGCAGCTCAATGCGTGGACCATCAGTCTCTACGAGTTCTATGCTGACCAAAGCCAGTATCTGTACGTCTTCGACCTAAGCGAGTAACTCTTCGATGTCTGCATGTTCTCGTTCACGAAAGGAACAGGGCAACGGAACGGACTGCTTCTGCTGGCTACTCACAGCGCTCGGCGCTCCGGCTTTTGTGCGCTTGTATGTAGAGCCGTGCCAGACCGGTAAGACCGATCATTCGGTAGAGTGCTGGCCACTCAGGATCTATGAGGACGCGTTCTTTTCACTGGCTCCCACCATCCTGCACCCTGAAGAGGGACGTACAAAGGCATGGGAAAAACTTAAGCAAGCCATCGCGTCAGATCCTCATAGACAGGACGCTCGTCAACGGTACCTAACTAAAGGCCCAGAATCATCAGTTGGTCTTGACATCTTCGATTCACGCCTGACCCCTGCGGAGTTCTTCGCTGTCGCGCTGCGCTGCGTTCTTGCTGAGTGGAATTCGACTGCCGCGAACCCTCGGCAGAGGTCCGAGTATCGAGAGGTTGCGAGCAGTGGTGGAGCATGCGATCTCCTTCCTAACTCGGATCGTCCAACGCCAGCCGATTCCCAAGCTGTTGGAACCGATGGCTATGTCGAAGTTCACGTTCATAAGGACGGCTGCGTTCCTTATGAATGGCTGTGGCAGCAGTGGATGACAGGGGATCTTTTGCGACCGAGGGCTAACATCGACTACCCGATCGAGCAATCGACGGTCGATAGGTACCTCGGGATGGGGACTTGGAAGACTACCTATGCTGAGCTGCTCAGTAATGCGGCGCATTGCAGGAAGTACCTACTCAAGTTTTTTTCGTCGCAACCCAGCGATGGCAACGATGCTGCGCTTCGGGGGCAGCTTATCGAGCATGTGGAACGAACCCACAGTCCGCTAACCGAGTCGGTCGCATACTTGTCGATCTACATCGGCATTCGCCGCAGCATGGCGTTCGACCGCAGTGTGTCCGGCCTGGCTGGCTTTTCGACCTTCTTTGGCAAAGTGGGAGATCTTCGCAGACCCCGAGCCCACCCCGCGCGCAGCTTTGTACGACAGCAGGTCGAGGCGTCGCTTCAGCGATTCTACCAAGAGGGCGCAGACGCGGTGGAGTTACGCCCAATGCTCAGCAGAAATGCCATAACGCTCAGGGAGACTCTCGACGACCTCATCGCGGGCTACTTCGAGTTCCTAGAGTCTGTCAGGGACGCTCCTCGGCCTCGCTTCGGCATCGTGTTCAGCCTGCGCAAAGATCCGCAGTTTGAAAAAGGAGCTGATCTGGCGAACCCCGAGGTCTGGACCACGCAAGTCCAGCAGTGGGAGACCCAAGTAGAGACTCTGTTAACGCTGCTGTGTGAGAATGCTCTCTATCGCTACTTTGTGGTGGGGATCGATGCGGCCGGCCAAGAACAAGGCTGTCCCCCCCGTGCGCTGAGCAAGGCACTACAGCAGATTCGCACATACAACAAGGGACAAAGCAGTCTCCCCGTTGGTCGGCATATGACCAATGAAGACCTTGAGAAGACGGTCAAAGCCCATCAGAAATCGAACAAACTCGAAGATGTTGCAGAGCTGCTTCGTCGCTGGAGCGTTGCCCCGATCCGGCTCGGCATCACCATCCATGCAGGGGAAGACTTCGTAGATCCAATGACAGGTCTACGTCATATCTGGGAAACGCTGCATCACCTTGGTCTTCGGGAAGGCGACCGCATTGGACATGCGCTAGCCGCTGCGCTCGCACCAGAAGCTCTGAAAGATCTACTCACTCGGCGCTATTCACAGAGCGACGCTGCACCTGTCAAGCAGCCCAGAGGAGCCCGCTGGCGCCTTCACAAGCCGCGTGGGGTTCACCTCTTAGATTTGGCCTGGGAGTGGCGAATGCACAACGAAGCCAGTGCCAGTCCGAAGGCCAAAGAGAAAAGTCCAACCATCGAGCAGCAGCTGGTAGAGGCGCAGCTGCGCAGCGCTGCGATGTCCGCCCATGGGAGTCCAGTGAACAGCGAGCGCTTTCTTGCTGCCATTGATGGTGACGAGCATCCCGTTCGACTCCTGCTCCCTGCGGTACACTTCAAAGACCCGGCTTTCTTGGAGCCCGAGGATCGCGAGTGGGTGATCCTGGATGATCAGTGGTTGAATCGCTTTGAGCACATGCGCCAACAGGTACTGCGTACGCTCAGAGCCCGTAAGATTGCGGTCGAGTCGTGCCCCACCTCCAACCAACGGATCGGCAACCTCAGCGAATCTCCGCTGCGCCACTTGCATCGAGAGCTCCCCGAGCTGACCCTCATCGCCACCGATGATCCTGGCTTGTTCGATGCCTGGCCACAGCACGAGCTGGCCAAATCCTCTACGGATACGGATGTGCGCAAGCAGTTGCTGGAGAACAACAGGAAGCACAGCTTCATTCGATTCTAGTGCGGGGCCTGGTGATACGGTGCGGATCGAGATGATGAATGACGCGAGGACTGAATCGGGACTGCTGGGCTTGCCGACGGTGGCTGAGCTGGCGATTGCGGGGCGGATGTTGCCGCTTTTGACGCGGGCGGGGGTGGTGGGAGAGGCGTTTCGGCGTGCGGCGCTGGCGATGCATCGGGTTCCCTCGGCTACGCTGGCGGGAAAAGATGCAAGTGGGACGCCTCTTATTCGGCAGCATCGCCATGCTCACTATGTGGCGGACTGTCGCGGGGTAGCAGGCCACGCGCAGGACGGTGCGCTGCGAGTTACGCATGTCGTGGTGTATGCTCCGGCGGGATTTTTGCCGTCGGAGGTGGCGGCGCTGCTGGCGGTACGGGATCTGCCTCCGTTTGTGGTCGGGGAATCGGGAGAGCCGGGGCCGCTCTCGGTGACGCTGTGCGGGCTTGGGCAGGTGGCGGGTCTGAAACGTTTACGTCCCCCTTTTCCCAATCGTTGGTCGAATCCCTTCCCTGGATTCCTATCCGGGGCTCCATTGAAACAGTCCCTGTCCCCCAGGAGCCCTATCAGGGCGGCTCCCCTTCCCTGGATTCCTATCTGGGGCTCCATTGATACAGCTCGAACGTGAGCAGCAAAACATACGGTGAACGAACCCGGTACGCACAAACCTGAACCGCTCACAAACCTGACGAGTTGCTCATCGGGGGTGGGCGTTGCTTCTCGGGCGAATACAAAGTCAAGCGGCAACCTTCCTCCTACCCGATGTCTCACAAAAGCGGCCTCCGCATGACAAACACCCCCATCCTTCCTTGTACGCATCCATCAGCACTTCATCATGGGCTCAGGCGTCCCCAATGGCGAGGCCCCAGGGGTTTGGGGAGGTGGTGAGTTGGAGTTTGGAT
>DAOLIT010000098.1:0-17751 GCA_035328405.1 Pseudomonadota bacterium
ACGGGTGTTTCTTGTTGAAAGAGGCGTTTTGGATGCGCCAGAAGGGTCGTTTCAAAATGAAACGACCGATTTTTGAGTCTTGGTCCGTTTAGGGGTTTGGGGCTTTGGCATCGGGAAGGTGCAAAAGGCCTCCACGGCTTGAAACCACCAGATGCCTTCGTTTCTCTTGGATGGCTTCCTCGGGCCAATACACGCCGGGGGGAATGCGTTTTTCCAACATTTCGTTTGCCTGCGCGACCACGGCCTGTGCGATTGAGGCAATCGTGTTCGGATGCGCGTAGCTTGCTCGCAGCGTTTCCCCCGTGGAGTACTTCGCTTCTACTTCCATTCCAATGGCTTTCCCAACGAACAGGTCGAGCAGGCGCACGAATGGGAGAGACAGGCCCACAAAGGACGACACCCTTTTTCGGTTGGAAAGCCACGGACGAAACAGCGAACAACACCATCGCGTCAGGTGATTCCAGATTCCCGGAGAAGTCCCAAACCGCGCGACCACATTGGGAATCTTGTACGTTTCAAAACAGGAGGTCACTTCCGGGAGTTCCAAAAAGTATACCGATCGTTTCCCAATCGGAGGCAAAAACGCTTGTTTCATTCCCCCCGTAAACGCAACTCTTGGAACGGCTTTTCCATCGACATATTCCGTTACTGGAGTCGTTCCGAGCATGAACGTGGACGCCATGACTCCGGGCCCGGCACCACCGGACCCTGCGATGAAGTAACTGAAGGCCAAGTGGGTGACGCTTCCCCTTTCCGCCAGGAGTCCCGCCATCACATTCGACATGCCCGGGAAAATTCCGCCGTTTACCAGCGCAGGAACACCCCGTTCTTTGGCAAGCGCAGACAGATCGCGCGCTTTTTGGGCAAAAGACAGGTCGTCCGCAATGTCTAGATACGGGACTCCGCATGTGATGGCTGTTCGCAAGAGAGTCGGTTCTGTTTCCTGAAAGGGGCCCGCTGTGTGAATGACGAGATCCGCGTCTTTGAGAGGAGCCGCAAGTTCATTTTCGTTGTACACATCCGCCGATACAAACCGCGCTCGATCTCCCAGGGCGCGCAAAAGCTTTTCACCCCGTACGGCATTCCTTCCCACGAGCGTCAGGCAGCAATCCTTGTCCGTTTCCAGAAGGAGCGCCGCCACCGCACGTCCGATTCTCCCCGAGCCGCCGAGCACAAGAATGTTTCGCATGGCCCTGTGTTCTATCACCGCTGCGTGCTTTTGCGTTTCCCAATCGAAGCAGAGACCTCCCAACGATCGCGCCGATTCCAAGCATGAGCAAAGTGGGGAAAACATGTGCGCGGGTGGGTGTGTGATGCAAGGTGTCCTATACGGGCGACTTGGGAACGCGCGCGTTTGTCGAGGAATCTGTCGTCAGCTTCGATCGCGATGGCGGTAAAATGGTCCGTTCCCAAACAAAAGCGCGGCCAGAAAAGACCGGAGTTCAAGATGAAAGTTTCCAGACGCGAGGCGCTCAAGAACGGTCTGTTCGGGGTGGGTCTCCTCAGTTTGCGCTCGATTGCGACTGGGTTGCCTGCGAGTGTCTTGCTTTCTCCGGGCGAGGCGTTATCGGAACCGCGCAATCCGGCGGCAAAACCAGGGCGTTTTCTGGTCCTGAGCCTTTCGACGAGCGGCGATCCGCTGAATGCGAATGCACCGGGGTCTTATGAGTCCGGTGTTGCGCATCCGCCCGATCCGTTGTTTGCGGCAGTGCCCATTCGGCTCGCGCAAAAGCGCCTTGTGGCCGCGCGCGTCTGGAGTCGCTTTCCACAAAAACTCATGGACCGGACGGTGTTTTTTCATCACGCCACGGGCCAAATCAGCCACCCGAGCTTGCCGACGCTTCTGGAAGTCGGAAAAGACGCCGTGTCTGCGCCGGTTCTGTTTGCGCAGGATTTGGCGACGAGGTTGTCGGCGGTTTCGCCGTTGCCTCTTCTGCTCGGGGCCGATGAAGTGCTCTACGCACGCGGGGAACGTCTGCCGCGCATTCTGCCCCTACAGTTTCGAGATTTGCTGCAAACGGGGCAAACGTCGGTGACGCGGCTCGAGGCGCTGCGGGAAGACACGCTGTCGCGGCTTTCGCGCATGCGAACTTTTCAGAAAAACAAACAGGCTTTTTCGGCGCAGACGGCGCAAGAAGCCAAGCGTTTGGGTCAACAACTGGCTGCGGATTTGTCGCAAATCAAAGACGACGGTCCCACCGCGCAGGTGATCGCAGCGGCGATTGCGATTCGGTTGGGTTTGTCTCCTGTTGTGGCGATTCGGATTCCGTTTGGCGGCGACAATCACTTCGACGCAGGTTTGCAGCAAGAAGCGAAGGAATACCGAAGCGGCGTCGAGGCTGTGGCGCTGCTGTGGGAAAAACTTTCAGCTTATGGCATGGCCGACAGAACGTGTTTTGCGCACATGTCGGTATTCGGTCGGACGCTCAAACGGCAGGGTTTGGTGGGACGCGACCACTGGGCGTTGCACAACACCGCACTTTTGCAAGGTGCCGCTTTTTCGGGCGGCGTGGTGGGTGGAATCGTTGCACGCGACGGAGACTTTGCTGCCCAAGCGATCGACGGAAAGACCGGCGCACCGCACGATGGAGCAGACATTTCAGCGTCGGAAAGCACGCCCGCGCTGCTCCACACCCTCGGGACTGCGCTTGGGGTTTCGCAGCCGACGCTGTTGCAAAACCTGCCCACGGCAAAACTGTGCCGAAGCTGCCTCGTCTAGAACGAAACGGACAACGCTGGCACTGGCGCGGTGTCCGAACGAGACAAATCGGTCGGGGGAACAGACAGCCGTCGCACGGAAGTCACCTGACGTGCATGCAGCAGCGCATCGGTCAGCCCGGCCACGACGAGCACCCAAAACGCTGCTCCGGTTCCCAAATACGTGCCGGTCAGGGCTTGCGCCGCCGAGACTTCGCGGGCCGGAAAGGTTCCGTTTGGATAACGCAAACGTACGGTCAGCCAAGCGCCTGCTGAGGCTGCTCCGGTCAACGCTTCTCCGACGAGAAGTGCGGTTCCCACACCGATTCGCCCGTCCGCCAATTGAGGCACCCCGAACGGAACAAATTGCAGCGGGCCAAATTTTTTTGTGACCACCCGCTCGAAATAGAGTCGCTCGGCTTGTTTTTGTGCCAGCTCCTGTGCCCGGCGCAACAGCGCCTCGGATTCGGCTTTTTGACGCTGCTCTTCTTCCGCTTGCCGACGGCGAATGTCTTCCAGTCGTTGCTGATTCCGCCTGCGGATGTCATCCAAAAACGCGACCGCCTTCAGGGGATCGACCAGCGGGTCGAGCGCGAAATCAGGACGCAGCGACAGAAGCAAATTGAACTCTTGCTCCGCCCCCGCCTCGTCGTGCTCAAAAAAGTAAGACAGCGCGAGCAGTTTGTGTGAAAGAAGCAGGTCTGTTTCGACGGACAACAGCGTTTGGGGATACAAAAGGGGGCGCAAAAGCAACACAGCCGCCGCATAGTCGCCGCGTTGGTAGGCCAACTTGCCTCGGGCGAGCCGCGCCTCGGGACTTTGGTCCAAAGGAGAAGGCAAGGGCCTTGGCTGACGGAGCGTTTCTACAGACGGCTTCTCGGCTCGAACCATGCGCCCGTGACCCACAAAGATCACGAAGCTGAGGCTCACCGTGACAGCCGACCGTCGCAACATCCACACAAGGTCATATCACGCTAGGCCGTCTTGTGTTCCGGCAAAACCATGTCAGAAATGCCGCCGCCGATTTTTGCGCAACCTCCGCACAGATAGAAGCAGCACAAGACCCAAAAACGCCGCAAAAGAAGGCGACGCCGACGAAGGTGCCATCCGGCACGAACAACCGGCCTCCTCAGCCTTGATTTCGGGCGTCTCGGGAGGCACTACCTCGTCGCCGCCTTGGTCCAGCGGGGTCGCCAAGTTGCCCGTGTTGCGCAAGTCGTGGTGAAAACTGTCCCAATCCATGCGGCCTTTGGCGAGTCCGCGCACATGCCACACGAACAACACACCGTTGCGCGTGATGGCCGCAAGCTCGAGTTTGCCGTCGCCGTCCATGTCGCCGACAGTCGGCGTCGCCGCGATCCAACCGCCCGCGAGTTTCGGAAAACCGCGCGCTTCTTGGCCGTCCACGTTCCAGGCGTGAACGAAATATCCAGCCGAACCTGAAACCACGTCCTTTTTCCCGTCACCGTCGATGTCCACCACCAGCGGATTCATGAAAAACAAGTAGTCCTCGATCGCTTGCGGGAAGCCCGGTTTCATCTTCCCCGTCGCCAAATCCCACGCCGACAGGTGCATTTCATAATCGAGCCGCCGATACGCTTGCGCCATCGACAGCGCGGTGTTTGCTCCTGTCGTCGGTAAGATTGCCTCAAATGCACCATCCCCGTCGAGATCGCCAAGCGCCGGGCTTGCAATAAAACTCAGCGTCGAAAATTCGCGCGTGCGGCTGTTTTCGCCAAACGCTTGGCGGTTGTGGTTCAGCGTGACTTTGTACAGGCTCCCGTCCGCCCGCAAAATCGTCAGACGAGAGGCGATGCCGTTCACAAAAATTTCCGGCACACCGTCGCGGTCAATGTCCCCCAGCGCCGGTGCATTCGGAATGCCAATGCCGACGACCGGAAGCACTTCCTTGTTGTTGAGGGCCACCGGCCAGCCCGGCAAAAACAACTTGGGTGCTTTGCCACCGCGACCGTCCAGGGCATACACCCGCCCATATTCGCCATACTGCTCGTTCGTCGCGAGCACCAAATCGGGAATCCCATCCCCGTTCAAATCCCCGACCGCTGGCGTGGACAAAATGCGGGCCCGCTGCCTCGGTTCGGGGTCTTTCGGGTCGTCCGGGCGCTGTGGATCGGACACAAGCTGGGGCCAACCTGGCAATCGCGTTCCATCCCCTTTCCACACGTACACCTGCCCATCGAACGATGCCCCCACGATGTCGAGCCGCTTGTCTCCGTCGAGATCCACCAGCACCGGTGCCGCAAAAAAACCGTCATCGATGATTTTTTTCGGATTCGTGCCTTGGCTGCGTGCGACACCATCCACGTTGACCGGAAAACCCGCCAGTGGTTTGCCGTCCGCCCCGATTGCAACCACTGTCCCGTCGTAACTTGCGACCACCACATCCGGTTTTCCGTCTCCATTTACGTCTCCCACCGCAGGAGTCGCGAGCACCGCTTGGCCAAAAACCGGTCGTTTTCGGAACGACGCAGCCGAAAACGCTGGCGACGGCAAATGCCCTTCTTTGTCCTGCGCCAGTGCCGGAATCGGAGGCAGCACATACGGCCAGCCCGCAAGCTCTTTGCCGTCTACCAAAAAGGCGTGAACCTGACCGCTCGAATCCCCCACGATCAGCTCGCGTTTCCCGTCGCCATTCAAGTCTGCCATTTTCAGCGAAGCTTCCCCTGACGCCGCAAGCCGTTTTGGAAAACCAGGCAAAAGATCCGCGTCTTTGTCCAGGTGAACCGTGCGCCGCGCTTCTCCTTTGAGGCCATTTCGCGCAGGGTCGGTCGAATGCTGCACGACCGTCACGCGCACCGTCAGCGCAAACACATGCGACACGTCGTCCGGCTGCCAATCTGGATCGTCTTGGGACAACACCGGATTGCGCACTTCCAAATTCGCCACCGGCAACTGCCCCAAAATCCCCTCGAGCGCTCCCGTTTGATGTTCCGCAGATCCCAGGCGTGTCCATTCACCGTCTTTCGGATCGACCCCTTTTGCCCATTCCAACACGTAGTCGTATTGGTCTTGCCCAGCGCCCGTTCCGCCATTCCGAAGCGCGATGCGCCCGACGATCGGCACGGACCCGAGACGTTGGTGCAGCACCTCGAACCAATCGGGACTTTCGATTTCGACCTGCGGAGGCAGTGCGCCCGCCAAGATCGCATCGACCGCCGTTCTTGCATTCACGCGACCATATCCAAACCGCCGCACAAAACCCGGCCCGCTTGGATACGCCGCCGGATTGTGACTTTCTTGCGGGTCATAAAAACTGTCCGTCGTGCCGATCATGATTTGGCGAACTTCCTCGGCAGTCAGACGGCGAACCCGGTCGGCCAGCGGACCTGAATCCCCCGCCGGAGCCGTCACGCCACCCACTGGATGCAGCTTTTCCGGTGCAGGCAAATTCGCGAGCAATGCCGCGCTGTACAAAAGACCCGCCATGCCCGACGCTCGGCCTGTCGCCTCAGAACTACAATGTGTGCCCGGAACCGACAGTTGAAGCTGCGCACCGTAGTTTGTGCAGTTGTCAAACGCAAACGCATGCGTCGCGTCTTGTTTTTGGTCTGCGTTGTACCGAATCGCGTGGACATACACCGTGTGAATGTTCGTGCCGGGGAAATTGTGATGAAAGCTGTTCTCGTCGGCAGCAGACGCAATCACCGTCACATGGTTGTCATAGGCGTAATCGATCGCAAAGCGCGCAAGCAGTGAATGGTCCAGCGTCCCGAGCGCCTCTTGCACCACAGCGGCTCCAATGTCCACCGCATATGTCACAGCGACGGCAAAATCATTTCCATCCGCCACAAAACTGTCGCCCACGCGCAGCGGCATGAGCCGACATTTTGGGCAAACTCCCGCGTCGGACAGGCCGTTGTCTGCTTCCGCCCCCGAATCTTCCGCCTCGCCGTTTCCGTGACCGTATCGTGTGTCGTCATACGCATCGTTGTCGTTGCGGAAAAAATCCCATCCTGCGATGTCGTCCACGTATCCGTTTCGATCGTCGTCCTGACCGTCTGAAAACGAAGCAATCAAGTCCTGCGGATCGAGCAATCCGTTCCGATTCCCATCTTGGATGCGCGCATCGCACCGCTTCGAGAAATCCGGCTGCTCGTGACCTTTTGCCGTCGTGTAGTCCTGTACGTTGAACACACCGTCTCCGTTCGCGTCGTGCAGCCGTTTTCCTTCGCCTCGGTTTTCCGGTTTTTGGCAAGCGTCTTCCGGTGGGGGCAGCTCTGCTCGGTTCAAAAACCACTTGTTCACCAAATCACGGTTGTCCCAATACGCTCCCGAGTCGAGCACCGCGATGATGACGCGCGGGTCGCCCGGCGTTTTGGCCCACGCTCGGTCGTAATGCCCGCCCATCCCGAGCCGTCGCGTTCGTGCGTCGAGTTTTTTGTACTCCGCCGGAGCAAAACTCCAACTTTGCCACTGGCCCCCGTAACCTGGATCGCTCGGCCAACTCGACGGGTTTGCGTAATCCACCGGACCCTTGCTTTCGTCGGGAGGCCACGCCAGCGCCGCCAACGGAACTGCGATTCCCAAAAGCAGAAGGAAGACACGCAAAACGCGCCCCACAGGTCGCGTTCGACTACAGGTAGGTGTTTGCCGCAACAAGTTCCACATGCCCGCATTTGACAGAACTCACGGACAAAACGCCAGCATCCGTTTCAGCCGTCCCGCTCGCCGCACCATCGGCGTGGCGTGTGATACGGTGCGCGGTCATGGAACCTTTTTCCGGGTTGCGAACCGAAGCGCAAGTGGTGGGTTTTCCGACGACGATCGATCTGCCCAAAGTCCGCATCGTTGTTCTCGAAGGGCCGGACGCCGGAAAGTTTTGCGACAGCGACGACGAGATGTTCGTCCGCGTCGGCACGCGCGAAAACAACCGGCTCGTCTTGTCCGACAAAAGCATCAGCGGCTATCACATCGAAATCGCCGGAACCCAGAACGGCTGGCGACTGCGCGATGTGGGTAGCACCAACGGCACGTTTGTGTCCGGTATGCGCGTGTTCGAGCTGCTGTTGCGTTCGGGAACCGTGATTGCGCTCGGTCGCACCAAATTGCGTTTTGAGGCTCGCCTCGACGAGCCGGTGCGCGCCGCCCTCCACCCCGCAGGCCGTTTTGGCGACATGGTGGGACAGAGCGTTTTTATGCGCCGTTTGTTTTCGCGCATCGCACAAATTGCGCGAACCCACTCGACGGTGTTGATCACGGGCGAAACCGGAACCGGCAAAGAGGCTGTTGCCGAATCCCTGGTCCAAGCGTCACTCCGCGCCAGCGAGCCATTTGTCGTCGTCGATTGTTCTGCTCTTCCTCACAACCTGATCGAGAGCGAGCTGTTTGGCCACGTCAAAGGCGCGTTCACCGGTGCCGTCAGAGACTATCGCGGTGCGTTTGAACGTGCCGACGACGGAACCATTTTCCTCGACGAAATTGGCGAGCTGCCTCTCGAACTGCAACCCAAACTTCTGCGTGTGCTCGAACGCCGCGAGGTGCGACGGGTCGGGGCTGAACGCACACGGGCCATCGACGTGCGCGTCATTGCCGCGACGAACCGCGTTCTGGCCACCGAGGTCAACGAACGCCGTTTTCGGCAGGATTTGTACTATCGCCTCTCCGTCGTCAACATCCACATTCCCCCACTCCGAGAGCGCCGAGAGGACATACCTTTGCTCGTCGAACATTTTTACGAACGACTCGCCGCCAACAACCGTGGACCGTCGCTCGCTGAGGTCACACAAAGGCTTTGCAGCGGTGGTTACGCCTGGCCCGGAAACGTCCGCGAGCTGCGCAACGCCGTCGAGCGCGTCTTCCACATTCCCGACGAAGATCCGTTTCTGTGGGACACCGAACCGCCCCGCACCGAACACGTTTCTCTCCAGTTGGCCGCAGTCGATTTGTCCATTCCGTTCAAACTCGCCAAACGAAAAATCGTCGATGCTTTCGAGCGCGAATACCTCACCGCACTCCTCAAATCCACCGGCGGCAACATTTCAGAAGCCGCTCGCCGAGCCCAAATCGATCGCATGCACCTATATAAATTAATTACCCAACACCACTTAGACGGCGAGTAGCTCTATTTTGATTTCGATAGATCTGTTTTGTTTAAATCCATCTCGAACAATTCAAACATACCGAGCGAAGAAAAATCGTACAATCGTGCTCTTTTTTTGATTGAATCGTCTGCTGTCAATGCAAACAAACGATGAATTCCGCGTTCAATCGCACGTTCTCGCAAAGCTGTGAATATGTCCAATAAAGCTATGTTCCTTTTCTCGGAAGGTGCGTATGGATTTGTGATAAAGGTTTCCAGAAAACCGACATTCCCGTCTGTCAAAAAGAGAAATCCAGCCGCGACCTCATCGACGATAAAACCGATCGGTGGAAGTTCATTCTCTCGAAATTCGTCGAGATCTCGAGCGCGAACCCAACGCGCCAATTGGCCAATATCCTCTGCATTGTGAAGAAATGGGCGAATCATTCCGTTCGATGTGGAAAGGGAGGACGATCGTGTTTGACTAGAACGCGTACACCGAACCGAACTCGAGGCCAGCGGCCACTCGACGAGGATCGACCCCGTTGTTTATGTCTGCGTCTGCGAGTTTGTGTTTTGTGACATACAGCAAAGGTTCCAAGAGAATCCCAAAACCCTTGAAAGGTGAGAATTGATATCCCAAGTGCATCGAAGCATTCCATTCAATTCCAGGCCCCAAGGCCGCACTTCTTATCGGTGTAGGTGCCGCCACCGTTCCAGGCGTATATCCAAGAGCCAAATCGTCTGGATTCAATACAACTGCCGTACCACCCAACATCCAAATCGAGTGTTTTCCAAGAACCGCTTTTGCAGATAGATAACCTCCCACATCCCGCATGTCCGTCCCAAATCGCCCAAACGCCAGGTTCAGTGTTCCCAGATTTGCTGTATTTTGTGCGTAATAAACCTCTGCACGCAGATTCAACGGACCCAGGTTTAGATCGGCAAAAGCATTTACACCATATGCCGCACGACGTTCGCTGTCTGGCCCTTTCACAAACCGTGGCGCTGTGCCGATTGCAGAAACGCCAAACCAACCGCTTTTTTCTGTTCGATAAGCCAGCCGGAGCGAAGCCGTTGGGACGGAATCAAGTTCTAGATTTCCAAAAGAGGGCCCTGCGTTTGAACCTTGAAACCCGAGCGCAAACGCCAGTTCCACGCCGCTAAAAAGACCAATATATCCAAGCTGATGTCGCATAAATCCCAAGTTTCCTGCTTGGAATAGATTGCCGACCATGTTGTTCGTATGGTTGTTGACTGGAGAGAAAATATCCCAGTTTTGACCAATGAAAAGTTTCTGGTTTTTCGCTGGATTCCAAGACAATTCAGCAATTCTGATGCGCGGATAGGCTTGCACTGTCGGGCTTGCCTGATCGAAGTGGATAAAGTCGATCTCAAGTTGCCCTCGGACCGGTGTGCCTTCGCCTACATGGATACCTGCGCGCGTTTGCTGGACTTGAAAACTCAGATAGGCCGCATCTGGCTGCGCCAAAAACAAGGGATTGGCCGCTGCTGTCATGGCTGTCGAATTGGGATTGCCGAAAGTTTCGACACCATTGGTTACGTCCGCGACTGCGCGCAAAATCCCGTACACCTTGATGGGAAACGCGGAAAGCACTGCGGACAACGTGCTTGCGGCGGGTTTGGGCGGCTCGGGCACGGGCTGGGTGGCCGGTGGCGCAGTGGGCGGCACACTCGTTGCGGCAGAAGCCTTGTCGGTTTCTGGAGTGGTTTTTTCGGCTGTCGTGACCACAGCGGGCGACGAGGACGTGGGCGACGAGGAATCCGCTGGAGCAGCCGTCGGCACAGGAGCAGTGGCAGCGGGTGCCGGTGTAGGAGCGGTTTGCGCCCTCGTTGTTGCTGACCCGAACAGAACGCACGATGCACCCAAGGCAGCGAGAAGTGTCGATTTGCGCATAGAGCAAGTATCTCGAAATTCTCAATTGTGCGGAATTGTTTTTTGTTCCGCTGAGTATGTAATTTTGACTCTGCGACATAGTAATCGATGTAGGAATGTGTTGTTCAAAATAGTGCATCTTCATACATGATTTCATCGAAAGGATAATCCAATCAATACGATAGGCCTACAATGTGGACGAAAACGAAGGAAGTTTTATGATGAAGTGCCTGGAACTCGGAACAGCAAAGAGCCTAAATTTCAATAGAGGAATTCGATGAAAACAGCAAAAGTCCTTTTTTCCTGCGCAGTTGCGCTTTTCCTTCAGTCCGCGTGCAACAGCTCAACGCTCGGTGGCGACCCGGATTTGGGGGTGGTCGAAGATCCGCCGAAGAATGTGTTTGAGGTGCAGCCCGCCGCGCTGCAAACCGTGACCGTGACGATGGGGCAGCAGGCGCAGTCGGTGGGATATACGGCGACGCTCGATGGGCAGCCGTGCTCGACGGTGTGGAGCGTGGATCGCGGCGACGTGGGCTATGTGAATCCGGGCCCGGCGGCGGACACGCAGTTCAATGCCCGAGGGACGGTGGGCGGTTTGGTGACGGTGAAAGCGACTTGTTCGGGCCAGACGCTCACGCGGCAGGTTCAGGTGGTGCTGAGCGGACAACAAAACGGGGCAAATCCGTCGATTCCGAGCCAGGCGGGGCAGATCCCCAAAGGCGTGGGGGATCTGACGAGCGGCGGCGGTGTCGGCGGCGTCGGTGGCGAGGGCCTGGGAGGTGCGGTGACAGACCAGGCCACGATCGATGCGTTGAACGCCCCGACGGGGGATGGCTCGGCCCAAGCCTTGACCTTTTTGTATCCGTATAACGCAACGGTGTGGCCGCGAGGGATGTTGGCACCGCTGCTTCAATGGCGGTGGTCGTTTGGCGACGCAGACGCGATCAAAATTGAGCTTTCGAATACGAGCGGCTCGTTCAAATGGAGCGGGTCTTTCGGGCGGCCTGCGATTTTGGCGACGACGAAAGGGCCGTTCATTCGGCACCCGATTCCGCAAGACGTGTGGGAGATGGCGACGAACAGCGCCGGAGGAAAAACGGCGTCGGGCACTCCCGAGCAGCTCACGGTCAAAGTGACGTTGGCCAGAGGTGGCGTGGGTTATGGCCCGATCACCGAAACGTGGGGCGTTGCGACCGCTCGTCTGACGGGAACGATTTACTACCAATCGTATGGGACGCTGCTTGCGAAAAATTACAGCGGCGCGGTTGGCGGAGACAAAATGTTTGGCGGCGCGGTGTTGTCGATTCGCGTCGGTGACTTGGGGCCAAAACTGCTCGCAGGAGCGAACGGGGGCACGGCGCAGTGTCGGACGTGCCACTCGGTGGCGTCGCAAGGCGCGCGGCTGATTTCACAACGCGGCGACAACTACGGTGTGAGTGCCGGCTACACGATCACACCAACGGGCACGTCGGAAGCCACACTCTCTACCGGGGCGACTTTCCCGGGTCTTTATCCCGACGGGACGTTCGCGCTGTCACCAACCGGTGCGCTGCTGCAAATGCCGACGGCGACTCAGTCGTTTGCGATTCAAGGACTGGCGGCCATCGCCTCTTCGCTCGGCACTCCAGCGTTTGGGCCTGCGGGCGATTTGCTCGTGATCAACCCGATGGTGAGCAGCAGCATCACCAGTCCGACGCAAAAACTCGTCGCGTTGAACTACTCGGCAGCCAACAAGAGCGTCTCGAATCCCGTCGTCATCGCGGACTACTCGAAGCTGTCGGCGGAAAACCGACCTGGTTGGGCCGCTGTGTTTCCTGACGGAAAATCGGTGATTTTTCAACACCAACTGAAGGCGGGCATCGACGGAGCTTCGGGCGAATTGCACACGCGAAAAGGCGCACAAGGCGAGATCGCCTGGACCACGACGACGGATGCGAATTCCGTCGCTTTGCTCAAACAGCTCAATGGTCGAAATGCCGACGGGTCTGTGTATTTGCCGAAATTGCTCGCTCCCAGCACCCTGGCTTGTACCGGAGACGGCTCGGCCGTTGCAGCGGGTTCCGGCATGGATGTGGATCACAGTACGGACCCCATTCTGAACTACGAACCGACGGTGCTTCCCGTCGCTACGGGTGGTTATGCGTGGGTGGTGTTCGTGAGTCGCAGAATGTACGGCAACGTGGCCGCAATCCCTCCGTATTGCAGCGATCCGCGCGGCGTGGATTTGGTCCAAAACATCACGACCAAGAAGTTGTGGGTCGCGGCGGTGGACCTGAATGCGGCACCAGGCACGGACCCGAGCCATCCGGCGTTCTACTTGCCGGCACAAGAAATTTTGGCGGGCAATTCGCGCGGTTATTGGGTGCTCGATCCGTGTCGTTCCGACGGCAATTCGTGCCAATCGGGTGATCAGTGCTGCGGTGGCTATTGCAACCCGAACGCGACCGGAGACTTGGTTTGCGGCAGCACCTCGGGAAGCCAGTGCTCGAGCGTGCAAGAAAAATGCACGACCGTCGCGGACTGCTGCGATTCGCGAAACCTGTGCCTCAACGGTTTCTGCGCAGAACACATCAGCGGCTAAGCCCAGTTCAAATTCCCAGCCTGATTCCCGTCAGTAAACCGATTTCTTGCGCACATCCCGCACCGTGTCGTCGAGGGTCTCGGCGGGGTCTCGGATCGCAAACCCCAGTTCTTTTTCCGCCAGGCTGCTGTCGCAATACCAAAAATGTTGTGACATCTCGAAGCTGATTCGGTCGATCGGGCTCGTTTTTTCGCGGTGTTTGTACAGTTCGTCCAGCGCCTCCACCGCGCCTTTCCACAACCCTTTCCACCGAGACGGAATTTTCAGAACCGGCCCATCGACGCGAGCCATGCGAGAAAGCCGACCCAAAAACTCGGCGAACGTCCAATTGGGGCCGCCGAGCAAATACCGCTGACCGTCTCTGCCCCGTTCCATCGCTGCGAGGCATGCGGGTGCGACATCTCGCACATCCACAAAATTGATGCCACCAAGCGGGACTGCCGGAATTTCGCCGCACAAAAAGCGCCGCACATCCAGCGTCGATGAGCCCCGCCGATCGCCTGGGCCCAACAGCAAACTCGGATTGACGACGACGAGTTCCAAACCAAGTTCTTTGGCCAGACGAAGCGCCAATTTTTCTTGGTAAATCTTCGACAGGTAATACGGCCACTCGCCGCACAAATCGACGGGGTAGGGCCATGTTTCGTCTGGAATCGGCTCAGGATCGCGGCCAATGGCGATCGTTCCAGACGTGCTCGCCAAAAGAACCCGTCGCACACCCGCCTTTTTGCACGCGTGCAGAAGTTCGCGCGTCGCATCGACGTGAATCTGCATCATTTGGTGCGACCGGCTTGGGTCGCGCGAAACCAGCCCGGCCAGGTGATACACCTCTTTTACGCCGTCGAGCGCCGCGACAAGCGCCTTGTTTGGTTCGTCTCCGCTCGTTTGCCCTGACGGCTGCGCGCGGTTGATTCCCGTCAGCAAATCCCCAGCAAAAACCGAAACACCCAGCTCGCGCAATTCCTTGGTCGGCTCACGCGAGAGCACCCGCACCGTTCGCCCGCGTTCGCTGCGTTCGACCAGCGTCCGCACAAGATGTTCCCCCAAAAAACCCGTCCCGCCCGTCACCAACACCGGCCCTTTCGCCGGAGTTTTTGTTTGTTTCGTACTTTCGTTCACGCGGCGGACGATATCGCGAACAGCCGTCGAGTCAAGTGCGCTCCTCCCAAGTCGTTCAAGTCACTTGAGCACAAAATGCAGCGACGCTTGCGCACGCAAAAGCAGCGTCGGCAACAAGGCTCGGTCCGTCGGACACAAAGGTTCAGCCACTTCGACCAACACGTCTCCGAGCGGCTTTGCCGTTTGCTTGACCGGCGCAAGGCGTTGCGAAAGAGCGTGGGCCGCTTGTTGCAGTGACGATGGCAAATCGGGTGCAGACACGGGCTCTCTCAGCACCGCGACCTCGCGCAACTTCGCCAGCAGCAAACGCAAATCGGTTTGCGCCTGGTGAAGTTCCGTCAGACCTCGCAGCGTCAACGGGCGATCCCACACCGTCGCGGCTTGCGCGGCCAGCGCGAACGTCGCCAAAAGCTGCGCGGGCAGACTTTGGACCACTTGCGAATACCCCACCGTGTTTTTCCGAAACAGAGCGTTAAAGCGCAAAGACGGCGACAGCAGCAGCAACGCGCGGGACGTGGCTTCTGTGTGTACTGGGTTTACCTTCCCATACAACGTCTCCAGGTATCGGAGCAGGTCCGCTATGTGCCTAGCTGCTTCGTCAGTGCTGCGACGCAAACCCAGGTGCAAAGCCGTGTGCTGCTGCATGTGGCGCGCATAGTCCAAGAAACGGGGGGCGGCCAAAAAGCCGGCGCTGTCGTCTCGCAACTGGGTTTCCAGCGTCAGCCAACGGAGTTTTTGCGCTTCCTCGGAAAGCGGCACCGGGCTTTCGAGAAGCGGGTTTTTGGCAAACCGCGCAAGCTCTGCCAAAAGTTCGGTGTGCGAGACCCCCAAGCCCGACTGAAACGCATCCTCAACCGGACACACCACACTGTTTACGTCCACGATTTGCGATGCACCCACCCGGAACACGCGATTGAACGGAAACATGCGACAAGTTGCAAACTTCGCGCTTGCCCCGTGGGACCGTTCGTAGTCACAAAAACCATCCCCTGCCAAAAACCAACATCCGTCGGTGACATCCGGCAAACGGACGTGTCCGCCAGGCAAAGGACACAGCAGACTCGCAATCCGAGGGACGCGCGAAAGCAGCGGAACCAACTCCTGTTGAGCCGAAATCGCGACCCCTTTTCCACGGCAACAGGCTTGCCCACAAGTTCCACAGTCGTACCGGAATGCACCATCCAGAAACGCAAAATACGTCGCGGCCATACGGCATCCTATCACGCAACGGATTCAACTAGCCTTGCGGAAACACACTCCTTTTTGCGTGTTTTCCGTGCCTATGGGAAAGGAGTCGTTTCATCGTTTCCCGGAAGCGCGCAGCAATGACTTCTTCCTGCATATGGCGGTGCCCTTGGACACGGAAATCACCCCGCACCAACACTTCGCTCACTGTGTCTCTGTCCGGTCCAAACATGGCTGCATCCAACGCCTCTGCTCCTGTCTTCCCAAACAGCGTGGGCCGTTCTGGGTCCAGCACCACCAGATCCGCAAGACACCCCTTAGCGATGGCCCCGATGTGCTGCCCAGCGGCTTGCGCGCCTCCCCGTGCAGCCGCCTGCCACAGCCACGTTCCCGTCGAGCCCTCGCCATCCGGGTTCAATACATTTCGCCGACGGTGACGCAAGCGTTCGTTGTATTCCAAAAAACGCAGTTCATCCAAAGCCGACGTACCCACATGGCTGTCGGTTCCTATCCCCAGACGACCTTGGTACGACACGAACTCCGTTGCTTTGAACACGCCGTCTCCCAAATTCGCTTCGGTGGTTGGACAGACACCCACAACCACACCCCTTTGAGCCAGCGCGGACAGTTCTGTTTCCAAGACATGCGTCGTGTGAATGAAACAGAAACGCTCGTCGAGATCGACGTGATCCAGGAGCCATTCTGCCGGCCTCTGTGCGCACCAATACAGGCAGCGATCGACCTCTTTTGATTGTTCCGCGACATGGATGTGAATGGGGGCCGTTTTGTCCAGCTCTCCACACAAGTTCGCCACCTTCTGAAGTGTCCATGGGTCCACCATTCTGAGCGAGTGGGGAGCGATTCCAAGACGAACGGTCGGTTTTGCTGCCTGGCGCAGCGACGAAAACAAGTCCAGAAATTCGGCCAAGTTCAGACCAAACCGGCGCTGCTGCGGCAAAAGGGGTTCGTCGAGAAAATCCGCGCGCTCGATGAGGCACGGCAACAGCGTCAACGTGATGCCTGCTTGCTCTGCGGCCCTCATGATCCGCCACGACATTTCGGCTGGGTTTTCGTAAGACGCTCCCGACGGATCTTTGTGCAGATAGTGAAACTCCACGACCGACGTGAAACCACCCCGCAAAAGTTCCACATAAAGCTGCGCCGCAATCGCTTCCACATCGTCCGGGGAAAGCTCGCCCACAAAGTCGTACATCACTTGACGCCACGACCAAAAATTGTCCGCGATGGGGCCTCCAGCTTCTGTCAGACCCGCCATTGCTCGCTGAAACGCATGCGAATGCACATTCGGCATTCCCGGCAGCACCACTCCCGAGAGCACCGTCGCATCGTTTGGCGGCACGTGTGTTGTCACCCCCGAAATCGTGCCGTCGCTCGAAATGTCGATTCGTACATCTGTCTCAAAGCCGGAAGGAAGAAGCGCCGACCGAGCCCACACCGCGTTCACTTTCGATTCCATAGGCAGAAACAAGCAAAAAAATCGCCCGCCAGTCAAACACCAAACACCAAACACCAAACACCAAACACCAAACACCAAACACCAAACACCCAAAAACAGACTTCCCCCAATCGGTCGCATGTGCTGCGAACGGCGTTTCCCTCCGTCGCTATGCGCGAAACAAAGCACCGTTTGGCAGAGCGGTGGTCGTGTTACGATGTTCCAACTTTTTGGGGGGACTTTCGGCGATGGCCAAGAGGCGCGAATGTCCGGCTTGTCGAAGCGTCTATTCCGGCGACGACAAGCTCTTTTGTCCCAAAGACGGCTCCCGACTCTTTGAGGCGCAAACCCAAGTTCCAGACGACCCCTGGATTGGTCGCGTGATCGCCGGTCGTTTTGTCGTCGAGAGACGGCTTGGAAAAGGCGGGATGGGTGTTGTCTACCTGGCCAACCACAACGTCCTCAAGCGTCCGTTTGCCGTCAAGCTTCTCCGTCGGGAATTTGTCAGCAACGAACGAGCCCTGGCCCGTTTTTTCCGAGAAGCGCGTGTTGCGTCCAGCGTCGATCACGCCAACATCGTCAGCATCTACGACTACGGCCAAACCGACAAAGACGTTCCGTACTTGGTCATGGAATATGTCGAGGGCACGCTGCTGTATCAGCTCGTCGTCTCCAGCCCCGGCAAATGCCTTCACCTCCTACAAGCCGTCGATATCGCCCTCCAAGTCGCCAAAGCCTTAGAACACGCCCACCAACGAGGCGTAGTTCATAGGGAC
>DAOLIT010000099.1:0-17021 GCA_035328405.1 Pseudomonadota bacterium
AACCCGCCCTCCTCTTTCGCCCGCCGCATCCCAACGACGAACTCCCAGAAACGGCTGTGCCAAAGCACCGCATACGCACTGCCAAAGACAGCCAGGCCTACCGGACGACCTGCCGACCCGGCGGACGGCACGAACCATCACTTGTGGATTGTCATCCACTTTGAGCCCGACTGGCCCGCGCCTCCGGGCAGCTATGTTCTGGCGAATGCATCCAGCCGTCCATCCGATCGTGCCTGTCTCTTGAATGGGAATGACCGTTTGATGGTTTGCGATGAGGGAAGCGCGCGGGTTGTGTGATACGCTCGCGCGCAATGCCGAGTTTGGGAAACGATACGTCGGAACCAGCGAGCGAGCGATACCACGCGCTCTTGCAACAACAATCATCTGCAGCGAGGCTTGAAACTGTGGCGAGGCTGTCGCTTGGTGTCCGGGAAATGGTCCTGGCGGGGCTGCGCCAGCGTTTCAAAAGCGCCAGCGAAGCCGAGCTTCAGTATCACCTGGCGGTGCGCCTTTATGGCCCATCCCAAACGCCAAAATCGCTCCGCCCAATCCCAGACGACGCGGGGTGACTTCATGACCTCCGAAGAAGCTCAGGAAGGGCGCTCCCAAGAAGCCTCCCATGACCTCATCCGGGATTCTGTGGATTTGGCGCTTCGCATCGGGAACGTGCTCGAATCCTTGGGCTGCGACTACTTCGTGGGCGGCAGCTTGGCCAGTTCGATGTTTGGCGAACCCCGATCCACCAATGACATCGACTTCGTGGTCGCGATGCAACCCCAGCGGGTCGCGGCTTTTGCCGAAAAGCTCGGCACGGACTTCGAGGTGGACACAGCTATGCTTCGCGACGCATTGGCACGTGGAAGCTGTGCAAACTTCTTTTACTTGCCACTGGTCATTAAAATCGATTTCTTTGCGCTGGGCACCTCCCCTTATGACGAAATGGAGTTCCAAAGACGGCAGCGTGTGTGCGTTCGTTCGATGCAAGAGACGCTCTATGTGAAAGCCCCGGAAGACACCGTACTGCGCAAACTTCTATGGTATCGAGCAGGGGGGGAAGAGTCCTCGAAGCAGTGGCGGGATGTAGTTGAAGTTCTGCGTCTGAGCGCACCCGTGTTAGACAATCACTACCTGTCCCGCTGGGCCATCGAACTCGGCGTGGATGATCTTCTGAGACGTGCCCAATCCGATTCCCGGCGGTAGGAGGGGGCGCGGGAGCACAAAGCGTCGGTGGAGTTTTTGATGTCGGATCTTCAGGGACAACTGATTGAAGTGGTGCAGGACCTGCTCGCGATTGAGGTCAACACCATCGTCAAACCCAACATGACCGCCACCCGCATGCGGAACGTGGCCCACACCCTGCTCGACATCATCAGTGAGTACGATGCCGAGCTGGCCCGACTCGACCACCTCCAAAGAACCCTGTTGGGGGACCCCGCAGAGCAGCCGTTCCAGAAGCTCAGCACGACGCAACATCTGGACCTCGACATCGAGGTCGAAAGCCTGTCCTCTCGCGCCCGCAAGCTGTGCAAGACGGCGGCGCTGCTGCCCCACAACACAGGAGCAGAGGGGTTCGGGGATTCGGAACGCTATCTGCTGATCCGCATCCGCGACAACTGCGACACCATCTTGGGCATCTTTGACGCCCTCAAAGCCCGTGAGAAGGAAGCGAGCGGCAAAGGAAAGGAATCCGGGAGATCGATCCTAAAAGGCGTGTGTCGGAAGAACGCCACCACCACAAACATTCCTTTGCACACGGGGGAACGGCTGCAACTTCGCAAGATCTGGGAAATCGGAACAGAGGAAGTGAAAATGCAGACGGTCATCCAGCTCAGCGGAGATGTCTTTACCCGCATCCAACGCGAACTTGCGGAAGGACAGAGCGCGTATCCCAAGGTCGTCGAGCTGCACAACCAGGGTGTGAGTCTGGCCGTGGGATATTGGCAAAAGCTGTCGGAATTGGTCCTGTCCTTTTTCAACTCCCTCATCGGCATACGAAAGTAGATGCAAACAGAGTCCCCAAGAAACGATCTGGGCACGCTCCTCCAGTTTGGGGCTCTCCACATCGAAACGGGCCTCGATGCCGACGGTTCACAGCAGATGCCGATTGCGGAAGGGGACCCCGTAGCCGCCTGTTCCGTGGTCTTTTTGACCGGAGACGTGATCACCAAAGTGCGCCAGGGTTGCGAGGACACGCCCGCCGTCAAGCACCACCTCGCTGCCGTGGAAGCCAAGTCTTCCCAGATCAAGGGCCGGTTCCAGGCTCTTGTGCAGGTGTTGGGACTCCTCGGCAAAGCCCGGTACTACTTTGCGGGTGGTTCGTTTGCGGGAGTCTCTCTGTTCACGCTGTGGGAGGCGGTCTTTCGCACCCTGTCCTATCGCGATGTGCTCAAGTGGTCCGTGGTGTCGGCGGGCGTGACTGCGGCGGGACCGTGGGTCCTGGCCCGGCTGTTTCGATGGTTTCTGCGTTACAAAATCGTGCGTTTGCTGCGTGTTGCCGAAGTCCCGGAACAAGAAAGCCACGCCAAGGTATCCTAACCGACATGAATGACCGCCCCACTCGCAGTGCATCCCCTGTGTTTCTGGTTTTGGGACCGTGTGTGCTTTCGGCTGCCGCGCTTGTTTTGGGCCCACCGTCCGCTTCTTTTGCACAAACCGGCGGACCGTCCGTGAACAAGAAGCTCGACGATGCACAGGTTCGGCAGGCTCTACAGGCCGGCCCGGCAGAAGACCTGTTGCGCAAATGGGATGCGTTGCCCAGACAAACCACCGCAAAGGAATACGATCAATTCCTTGCCGCACATCCGGGCCTTCTGAAAATGGCGGCGCGACCGTATGGATCGGCGCTCATGTGGTCCCTCGAGTTTGAAAAAGCAGAGGCCGCGCTGTCTCTGCTCCGCGCGGGTGCAGAGGTCCCAGAAGGGGCCGTCACGCTCGCGGCTCGCGGTGGCATGGCGGATGTGATTCCGATTCTTGTGGGACATGGTGTGACTGCAAAAGATCGCGACCTGGCCCTGCATGCGGCGGCCAAGTATGGGCATGCTGGGACGTTGCGGCTCCTCATCTCTTTGGGGGCGGCTGTGTCAACCCCTGCGCCGCTCGATGGTTTCACGCCGCTGCATGTCGCGGTGATGGAACGCAAGATCGAGTGCATCCAGGTCCTCCTGTCGGCCCATGCTGCCCTGGAAGCGCGCGATCACAATGGCCAGACACCGCTTTCGTGGGGGCCGTTTGCGTACAGACCCCAGGAACAACATCTCTATGAAAAACTTGGGGCCCCGCACGGCACCCGATACGTCGATCCGGGGGAGGCCAAAGGCATCCAAATGCTCGTGGAAGCGGGGGCGAATCTACATGCCAAAGATGACGCGGGCGACACTCCCCTTCACCAGGCCGTTCGTTTGGGTTCACGTCGAGGAGTCGAGGCACTTCTCGCGCTGGGTGCCAAAGACAACGTGAAAAACAAAGCCGGAGAGACCCCTGTCGGCCTCGCCAAGAAACGCAAGGACAAAGACATCCTCGCCCTCTTTTCCGCTCGCCCCCGCTGAGGCTCCTTGCGCCCCGCTTGCGCCCCGCTTGCGCCCCGTTGACTCCACGGTACACACACGGTACACACACGCCCATGAATGGTGTGTTGGTTTTGGACAAGCCACGGGGCATGACTTCCTTTTCTGTGGTTGCGCGTGTTCGCAAAAGTCTGCGCGAAAAAAGAGTCGGGCACACAGGGACGCTCGACCCCGACGCCACCGGAGTGCTCGTCGTTTGTTTGGGGGAAGCCACCAAACTGGTTCCCTTTCTTCAGGACACGGACAAGGAATACCTGGCCACGGTGAAATTGGGGGTCACGACCGATACGGATGACGCGGGCGAAAATGCGCAGGTGCTTCACGTTGCCACGGAAGAACAACTCGCCGCTGTGACCGAACACAGGATTGTCGAAGCCCTCCATTTGCAAGTCGGACGGGTGTTGCAGAAACCCCCTTCCTATTCTGCGCTCAAGATCGACGGACAGCGTTTGTATGACCTTTCTCGGTCGGCTCACAGCGCAGAAGCACGCGAACAATTGGACAAAGACGTGTCCCAAAAAGCACGCCTCGTGGACATCTATGATGTGCAAGTGAAAAACATGGAGCGGGAAGGCCCTTTTCCCTTGGTGACGTTCCAGGTTCATTGCGGAAAAGGAACCTACATCCGTTCGATGGCGCGCATCTTGGGAGAAGCCTTGGGGGTCGGAGGACACTTGATCGCCCTGCAAAGGTTGCGCGTCGGAGGCTTCACACTGGAACACGCCATACCGCTCGATGACCTGACCCAACGAATCCCCTTTTCGATGGCCCAAGCGATCGCACACCTGCCCAGCCTGCATGTGTCCCACGACATCGCCCTTCGCATCAAACAGGGTCACAAAAACACCGTGTCGGCCCTCCCCCTGCCCACCGATTCCACGGCTTCACCCCTCGCCATTTTCGATGAGCAAAACCAACTCGTTGCCATCCTGTCTCACACCCAAAACACCTGGCACATCGCCCGAGGGTTTTAGGTCTCAACTCAGGGCTTGGGTACCGTATTCAAATACCACAAGGGGCCCCACAAACGTCTGGCGAATGACCCCCTTTTCATCCACAAGGAGCGTCGAAGGCAACTTAAGTTCCCCTCCCGGAAGGCCCGGTCGAATCAGGTCCCGAATCTGTCCTTGCGTATCATGAAACAGACGACCATCCGGCATCACATGCCTGTTCTTCTGAAGGAAAAGAGCCATGGATTCCGATGCAGTGTCCTCTGCCACAAGCACATACTGCACCTTCCCCTTTTGCTTGGCGACCGATTTGTGAATCAGGGCTTTGAGTGCGGGAAATTCGCTCGGTCTCCGGGGTTTAGATCTGATGGGCGACGCATGGTGTGTGCAGCCAACGGGAACCACGATCCGACTGGAGTATCTCGCCCCTTCATGTCCAATCAAGGCATTAGGCAAATCAGGTGCCATTTTTTCCAAACATTGCGCCGACTTGACCGTCCATGGAGATGGTCCACGCCCTGCCGCGTGTCCTGGTCGCGCGATTCGATGAAAACGGAACTCCTCAGTTTTGTCAGGAATCGGAACTTGCAGCCAGCAACCTTTCCTCCCTAGAATCCGTAGAACCGTTGCCTTTTTTGCCACTTTTTCCTTTTGGCGACAGGTTTTCTGCATGCCAACATCCACGCATTCTCACTCCTACAACTTCGGCGTTCGGGCGAAAGGGGGGAGGCATGGGGTGGTATTGACCCAGCCGCAGGTTGTCCGGTTGATGTTGGATTGGGTTGGATATGTGCAGAACAGAGACCTTTTTGGGCTTCGATTTTTGGAACCCTCTTGTGGACAGGGGGCTTTTGTACTTCCTGCGGTCGAAAGGCTATTGGCCTCAGCGCGCATCCACAAACGGAACCCCGCAGAGCTTGGAAATGCACTGTTGGCCGTGGATGTTGACCCACAGCAAATCGAGATCGCCCGCGAGAAGACCCTCGCACTCCTTCTGGAAAATGGGGTGTCCGTTCACACCGCTCAACGACTCGTTTCACAGTGGTTTCTCTGCGATGATTTTCTGCTGTCTCCCATCGCGCAAGGCTTCGATGTCGTGGTTGGGAATCCTCCCTATGTTCGCTATGAACAGATTCCCAAAAAACTACACAAAGAATACCGCGCGCGATTCTCCTGTTTGTACGACCGAGCAGATTTGTATGTTGCATTCATCGAACGCGCCTTGTCTCTTTTGTCTACTCGCGGTGTGCTTGCGTTCATTTGCGCAGACCGGTGGACGCGGAATCGCTATGGCGCTCCGTTGCGCAAACTCCTTTCCGAACAGTATGTGATAAGGGGGTATCTGGACCTGTCCCAACGGTCCCCGTTTGATGCAGAAGTGAGCGCCTATCCATCCATTTTTTCCGTCGCACAAAGAACTGCTTCCAACAATATCACGGCCCCGGTTCCCGTGATTGCACTGCCCACGGTTTCCGAAAAGGAATGCAACCAAACCATGGAACTTCTGCGTTCCCCTTGTCAGTCTGCATCGGAAACAGAATCGGACACAAGCTCGCATGGTTCTCCTACTCTTCACCTTCATCCAACTTGGTTTCAAGGAGAGGAACCCTGGGTGTTTGGCGACGCAAGACGACTCACGTTGCTTCGCAAACTCGAAGCAGAACATCCGCTCTTGGAAGAATGCGGAAACATCCGCGTGGGAATCGGGGTCGCAACAGGAAATGACTCCCTCTACATTCTGTCCGAAGAAGACGCAAAACAGATCGAAGCGGACAGACTCGTGCCCCTCATCCTTCGCAAGGATTTGGACAAACTACGCGATGGGAAAATCGAAAACGGAAGACACTTTGTCATCAATACGTTTGCAGAAAACGGCCAACCCATCTGCCTGTCTTCATACCCCCTTTTGCATTCCTATTTCCAAAAACACGAGGCGGACATTCGCAAGCGACACGTCGCCAAACGAAACCCAAACGCCTGGTTTCGGACGATCGATCGGGTCTATCCCGAACTTCAAAAAACGCCCAAGTTGTTGATTCCTGACATCGCCAATTTCCTGCAAGTCGTATTCGATCCGGGGCACCACTATCCGCACCACAACCTGTATCACATCACCGCCACAGATGTTGACCTGGAGGTTTTGGGAGGCCTTCTGTCTTCACACCTTGCGCTTCTGTTTATCTCTTCCTATGCCGTACAAATGCGCGGGGGGGCTTTTCGTTTTCAAGCGCAGTATTTGCGAAAAATTCGGATTCCCAAGCCCGCCACGTTGTCTTCCAAACTCAAAGAAGACCTACGCCAAGCCTTCCGTTCCCGTGACCTCACCACCATCGACAAACTCGCCCAAGAAGCCTACCAAATCGAGACAATGCCCCCGATTGCATATAAACGAGTCTAGCTGATCAAAAACTCGCTACAGTCCCTCGTTTGGGGGTTATCCTCCCATGAAGGGGGGAACATGATTCACGTTGGGATTGTGGGCTGTGGGCGAATTGCGGACTTGCACGCACCCGGTTATGCGAGGAATCGCGCAGCGCGCATCTACGCGGTGTGCGACAAAGACCGCGCCCTTGCGGAAAGGAGGCGGATCGAATGGGGTGCGGAAAAGGCATATACCGATTTCCGCGAGATGCTGGCCGACAGAAACGTCGATGCAGTGGAAATCCTCACACCGCAGAAACTGCATGAACCGATGGTCCTCGCGGCTGCCCAGGCACGGAAGCACGTTGCGCTTCAAAAACCGATGACCATCGACTTGCAGAGTGCGCGCAGAATGATCGAGGCGATGCGCAAGTCCGGCAAGGTCTTTCGCATCACAGACAACTACCTGTTCTATCCCCCCATCGTGAAACTCAAACACCTGTTGGATGAGGGGCATCTTGGTGTCCCCACAAACCTCCGCATCAAGCTCATCAGTGGCGGTTCAGGGGGTTGGGAAGTGCCTGCTTCCGCTTGGGAATGGCGCATGCAGGAACGCATGGAAGGCCGTGGCATGCAGACGTTTGACCACGGTCATCACTTGTTTGCAACGGCACTTTTTCTGCTGGGCAAAGTCCACTCCGTACATGCCTGGATTGACTCGTTGGATGGTGTCGTGGACTCCCCCGCCGTGATTCACTGGAAGTATGCAGACAAAACCTGCTACGGAGTTTGTGAATACGCTCACGCAGAAGACCTCCACATCCCTTCCAAATACTACGCCAACGACGAATGGTTCGAGCTAACCGGCACAAAAGGAATCG
Source organism: Pseudomonadota bacterium (assembly GCA_035328405.1). GTDB lineage: Bacteria > Myxococcota_A > Polyangia > Palsa-1104 > JAEUJZ01 > JAEUKA01. The sequence goes on from DAOLIT010000099.1 coordinate 7,756, forward strand.
CCCAAATCCACCGCTGCACAGGAAATGTGCGGATGGGTCCCCCCATAACCGTTTTTCGGTCTGATGGGTGGGGAGAGTTTGAGGTAGAGGGGGATTGGGGGGAGGGTTTTTTGGGAGCTACGGAGAACTTTGTCGCGGCGATGTTGGGGGAGGCGAAGCCGCAACTTTCGGGGGAGGATGCATATGAGGTGTTGCGGCTCTCCTTGGCGATCCAGAAATCTTCCAGACTGCGCAGAGAAGTCTTTTTGGATGAGATGGATGCAGCGCATCCGACGTTCACTTGGCTGAGTCATCGGGTGCGCATCGAAGCGCAGCGTCATCAGTGGGCAGAGGCAGGTCGGGAATGGCTTTCCAGCCTGTTTGGGAATTCTTCAGGAGATGCGAAGCAAGCGATTGCGCTGACGCGAGAACTGGTTGCACGTTTTGACAAAAACAAAGCACCGGGTTGGTCAGCGACGATCGGCCTTGTGCTTTTGGCAGATGGCGGAGAGCAAGAGACGCGGCTGGGTGTGGTGGTGAAAGGGGGTGTGGCTCAGGTCGTGGAAGGGGGACTCCCACAGGACGCGGTGCTGACTCTGTTTGTGCCTGCGGGAACGTGGGCAGCGATTCTTCTCAAGAAAAAACGGGTGGAAACTGCGTATCTTCAGGGCACGATCAAATTGGAAGGACGCGCAGAGGAAGCGATGAAACTGCGCGCGGCCTTTGGGCTCTGAGCGGGGGACAAGATGAAGGAAAACGGGGATAGATTGACGCTTACCACGAAGCTTGGCTATGCACTGGGGGACTTTGGGGGAAGCCTGGCGTTTCAGACGGTCACGCTGTTTGTGGTGTTTTACTTCACGGACGTGTTTGGTCTGTCTGCCGCAGCCGCAGGTGGGGTGTTTGCGATTGCAAAACTGTGGAATGCAGTGTGCGATCCGACGATTGGGGCGCTCTCGGATCGTGTACGTACGCGGTTTGGGCAAAAAAGGCCGTTTCTGCTTGTGGGTGCGGTGCCTTTGGGAGTCGCGTTCTTTTTGCTTGTGGCCGCACCTTCTGTGGAATGGAAGTTTGCCTATGCGGTGGGAACATTCCTGTTCTTTTCGACTGCGTATAGCTTTGTGGGAGTCCCTTATGGGGCCATCACGGCGAGCATCACAAAGGACCCTGCGGAGCGATCTTCTCTGACGGCTTATCGAATGGGTTTTGCGATCTTGGCGATCTTGTTGGTAGGAGGAATCACAAAGCCGATTGTGGGGGCCTTTTCCTCTCCGCAAGTGGGGTTTCGGTTTGTGGGGGTGGTGTATGGAACGGCGGCGGCACTGCTGACGTGGGTGACGTTTTTTACGACGTATGAACACGAAACAGCGCCCCCGGAAAAGACGAGTGCGCGGGAGATGTTGGGACTCCTGAAAGGCAACGCACCGTTTCTGTTGCTTTCAGGTGCAATCATTTTGCATTTGGCAGCAATGACGGTGGTGGCGACGCTGACGAACTACTATTTCAAATACAATTTGCATGCAGAATCGTTCACGCCGGTGGCGTATGTGTCCCTGTTTGTCTGCGCGGCGGTGGTACTTCCATTGTGGCTTTTCATTGAACGCAGAATCGGAAAAAAACATGCGTTCAATGCTGGGATGGTGATCTTTGGGGGGTCTCTGCTTTTGCTGTATGCCCTGCCCCACCTTTCTGCTCGGCAAACGATCCCGATCATGCTATTGGCTGGAGTAGGAATGTCGAGCATCTACATCTTTCCGTGGGCGATGGTTCCGTCTACGATTGACTATTCGGAATGGAAAATGGGGGTGCGAAGCGAGGGACTCCTGTACGGCTTTTTCTATTTTGCGTTCAAAGCCTCTGCTGCGCTTGGGGGTCTTGTGGCGGGGTTGGGTTTGGAGCTGTTTGGCTACACCGCGCAGTCCGGGGGAACCATGTCTTTGCATCCTGACACGCTGCACGGAATCCGGTTGCTCCTGACGGTGGTGCCAACGGTTCTGATTGGCCTCGGCATCGGTCTCATCCACAACTACCCGATCACGCAAGCGATGGAAGAAGCGATGAAAGCAGACCTAGACAACCGAAAGACCTCCGGCTCGCTCACTTGAAAGGGGAGTTGGGCGCGAGGCGGCAAAAATTGCGCTCGCTTTTCAGGACTTTGCGGTCTGGTTGACGTTGCGATGGCAAGCAGGAAGGTGTGGAGAGGGCAAGAAGGATGAGTTACTTGTTGACGTGAACATCCAGAGTGGGGTCGGGGTTGTCCTCTTCTTCTTCTGCATCGGGGTTTCCAGAAGAGGAGACAGGAATGGGAATGGGAATCGGAATGGGAATCGGGACTGGGACGATTCGGATGCCGCCGCTTTCGGACGTTTCGTCAGGTTCGTCGTCTTCGGGAAGGTCTACGTGGGTGGTGATGTGATGGCTTCCCCCGCTGGAAACCACGGTTGCATTTCCACCACTGACACTGACGGTGGAACCAGAGGTTTCGGGCATGGCGGCGGGTTTCCAATCGAAGTTGCCAGGAGTATCCCAACGTCCCTCACGGAAATCGCTTGTGTGGTTGTAGACGGCTGTGACTTGTTCGGATGTGAGTTTTTGTCCGGGACAATCGGTGGGGAGAGAACTACCGGCGACTCCTTCACAAACACGACAAAAAGGTGGTTGACGATCGATCATTTCGTGCGGCATGGGCCGAGTATACGCCGCATCGAAAAAGAAAAGACGGGGCGACTTGCAAGTCGTGTGCGGGACGGATAGGTGTAGATCATGGCGCAACTGACGAAGCGAATGAAAACGAGCGGGAGCCCAAAAAAGAAAGAGCCGCTCAACAGTCCTTTTCTTTTGGCTCGCAAGGAACTTCTGGAACTTGTGGGGAAGGACAAAAAGGCGGACAGCGCGAAAATTCCGGCAACGCCCCCGAAACCCGTCGAAAGACCGGAAGACTCGTTGTCCGACGAGGAATTGTTTCGACGAGAGATGCAGGGGACGCTGCGTTTGCAAGAAAAAGGTCGGGAAAAGCCCGTGGAGGAAGACCGCGCGGCGCGGCAGCGTTTGTCCGAAGATGCAGAGGCGTATGCACAGCTTTCTGATTTGGTGTCAGGTTCGGGGGTTTTCGATGTGAGCGATAGCGATGAATACATCGAAGGCATTGCGCTGGGTTTGGATCGTCGGTTGCTCACGCGGTTGCGGCGGGGCGATTTTGCGGTGCAAGCGCATGTGGATTTGCACGGCCTGAATCGGGAAGAAGCGCGAATCCGCGTAGAGACGTTTTTGCACGAGTCTCGGTTGAATGGCCGTCGGTGCGTGCTCATCATTCACGGACGGGGGCTCAATTCCAAAGACCAGATTCCGGTGTTGAAGGAATCGGTCAAATTTTGGTTGAGCAAGGGACGGATCGGTAAAGGGGTGTTGTGTTTTGCGACAGCGCGTCCGGTGGATGGGGGTCTGGGTGCGGTGTACGTGCTTTTGCGACGGTGAATCAATCGGGGGACTGCGGCGCGCGAGGTTTGCGAAAGGGATTCGGCGCTTGCTCATCATCGAGAGGGTCAGAAGCAGCATTCTGTGAAGGCAAAAGAGGTGCGTGCTTCTTCGTCGGTGAGGGGTCTTGTTTTTTCGCCGCAATTTGCTTGGCTTTCGCGGCGGTCGGAATCGGCACGAGGGGTATGGTGGTTTGACTTCCTGAAAGCGTTGGAAGTTGTGTAGGGGTCTTGGGGGCAAGGAGTGTCTGGGTTTCTTGTTGCGGAAGGGTTTTGCGCGAACGCCACTCGAGGCTTCCCAGAAGAAGCAACATCGCGAAGAGCAGGAGGAACCATCGCCAAAGGGCCTCGCGGGGCAAGGGTTTCGTCGGAGGCTCGGCATGGGAAGTGTGGGGAAAAATGGACAAGGGCAGACCTTGGCGAAAACAGCGAAGGTCGGTCAGGAGCTCGGCCATAGAGGAATAGCGGTGGTCGCGCTCGCGGGCCATGGCGTGCATGACGATGGTTTCGAGGTCTTTGGAAATTTGCCGATCAGGACATCGTTTGGACGGTGGTTCGGCATCTTCCATCAGAATCTTGGCGACGACGGACAGATAGCTGGCCGCGCAGTGGGGAACGCTGCCGGTCAGGCATTCATACAGGACGACTCCCAAACCATAAATGTCGGCGCGGGGGTCCAGGGGATCGCTGCGGACCTGTTCGGGACTCATATAGAGAGGAGTGCCCAGCACTGCACCGGTTCGGGTGAGGCGAGTTTCGTCGGTGGTGCGCACGATTTTTGCGATCCCAAAATCGAGGAGTTTCACAAAATCTGCCCCCTCGCGCGCACACAGGAAAATGTTTTCGGGCTTGATGTCGCGATGCAGAACACCACTTTCGTGGGCGGCAGCGAGGGCCTCAGCAAGCTGTTCGCCGATGTGGATGGTGTCGGTTTCACAGAGGGCAGAACAGCGCGCGAGCCGTTGAGCGAGGCTTTCTCCGAGAAGAAGCTCCATTTCAACATAAGGGCGACCGTCGCGGGCGATGCCCACGTCGAAGACTTCGACGATGTGGGGCGACGAAATGGATGCGGCGAGGCGAGCCTCGCTGTGCAGGCGGGAGACCAAATCGGGGGCGGACGCAAGCTGGGCATTGAGGACTTTGACGGCGACGGAGCGGTGCAGGAGCAAGTGCTCGGCAACATACACGGTGCCCATGCCTCCTTGGCCGATGCGGCGCTGAACGCGCAACTTGCCGCCAAGCACTTCACCAATGAGTGGGTCGTTTTCTTCGTCGGGCGGAGCGGTTGAACGCCCCATGGTTTTGTGGGACAGAAGATGCGGTGTGACGCCTTGGCCGTAGTCTCCTGCCGCAGCGACGGCGCGCAGGTCTCCGCCGTCCAGCGGACAGGACTTGGTTCCGTCTGCATAGCGGGTAAAGCACTGCGCGCACTGCAACATGATGGACAGAAAGAATGCCTGTTTGTCTGGCCTTTGGATACACTTCGCGCCATGAAAACGTCCCTTTTTCCGTTCGATCAGAAAACCCGCCGCAAAACCCACCGCAACATCACGTTCTTGATTCGCCACGGGAACACTCCGTCGGTGTTTCTTTTGCTCGGAACTCTGTATGGAGGATGCGGCGAGCCGGGTTCAGACTCCCCTTTTCCCACTGGGGAGGAGGCGGAACTTGCGGTGTGCAGCGCCGCGTTGCCTGCACCGCATACGACGAGTGCGAAAAGTGCCGACGTGGGTTTTGCGCAGGCGTGCTTGAGCGTGCATCCGAAAGATGCCGCGCAGTCTGTGCATGTGGCGGTCGGGAGGGGCTCGGATTTGTCGCTTGCGGGATATCGGCTGGTGGGGCCTCCGGTCGTGCTCAAGTTGGCGCAACCCGTCGGACAGCGCGGCGTGGATTTGCTACTCCCGTTTTCGTTTGGGGAACTCCCGAAAGACAGCCAGCGGCACCGGTTGGTGGTGTTGTCACGGTTTGGGACCGCTGCGGTACACGTGACTCCGGTGGAAAACATCGCGGTGTCGAGCGCGAGTGGCGGTCAGTTTCGGTTTCACATGCCGGGACACGGCATCGGGCCGAAAGACGCAGGCCACGCGATGCTCGATGTGGGGACGTTCCAGGTGGCGATGCCCACGGATATCGGCCAGACGGTGACGCGCCGGTTTACGTATCGAGCGGTGGCGGGCATGTCGATGGGAGGCATCGGAGCGTCGATGTACTTTTTCCGTCACCCGGACCGGTACGACGCGATCGGGGTGCTCGGGGCCGATCCGGGGCCGGATTTGACGTACAGCATGGGTTTTACGCGAGACCTGTTTTTCGGCGGTTTTTGTACGGCGGCGGATGAAAAAGCGGGGCGCGGGGCGATTGGGCAGGCGTGTCCGCTTCCTCGGGCACCGCTGCGAGGCCAAAACGAATATGTGGGTTCGTTCGAGGCGATGCCCGTCCAGCTTGGGGAAGGCATCGGCCTGACGCTGCGACGGAAGTTGTATCTGCGGGCAAACCGAGACTTGGCGCGAGCGATTGGAAATTTCGCGCTGTACAACCCTCAGCATCCGTATTTGCCGCCGGGTGTGCCAGCCTCGACGCTTGCGCAGACCCCGGACGAGGCGTGCAAGAAGCCGGTCGTGATGAAGGGATTGAAAAACGACCCCACGGGCAAGCCGTTTTACGACGGACGGTTCAATCCCTTTGGCAGGTCGGACGTGATCACGTTCTGTGATGGTGGCGAAGCAGACGGCAAGCAAGGCGTGTTTGATCCAAGCAAGCCGCAAACGGACCCGGTGCAAATCGTGCTGGCGGTCGATGTGAACGGAAACGGAACACGCGACGCGGGCGAGCCGGTGGTGCTCCAGGCGAGCGAACCGTTTGCGGATGTCGGTTTGGATGGTTTGCCCGATGAAAAGGAACCGGGCTACGACCTGGTGAAAAACCCTGATCCGGCGGGCGACAACTTCCACTATTTGATGAATCCCACCGGCACGGAAGGCAACGCGAGGTACGACGCGGGCGAACCGTATGAAGACGCCGGTCTCGATGGGGTCAAAGGCAAAGGCTGCGAGATTGAAAACGGCACGCCGGGTTGTTTCGACCACGGCGAAGGCAACGGTCGGTTCGATTTGAATCCGGGGCTCGCGAAGTGGGTGGAACACGACCCGCGCACGCTCATGGAAAAGATGTCGGTGTCGGATTTGGCGCAAAAAGACATCTATTACGACGCGGGCATCCGGGATTTTTTCAACGCGCACATTTCGACGAGCAACCTGTTCGGCGTCTTGGCCGGGCGCGGTTTGTCCACGCAGCTTTTTGGCGGTTTCCCGGCTCTGTCGGGCCTTTCCCCGACCGCCGAGACGCGGTTTTCCACGGCGGACGTAGATGTTCCGGGTCTGGGGCGTCGTCTGTTCGTGCGCTACGGGAATCCCGAAATCACCGAGGAAAAAGCAGCCGAAACCGGCGATGGCCGACACGCGGGCGAGGTCACGCAAGTCGTGCATCGCGCCCTGGTGTTGTTCAAGTTCTTGCTTTCGCGATGGCCTGATGCAGATACGTCGGTTCAGCCTGCCGACGACCCCCGACTGGTGCCCAAAGGGCTTTCGCTGACCCTGAAAAATGGGCGCGTGACGCCGTTTGGGATGGTGTTGCCGCCCGGCTATTTCGAGCCGCAGAACCAGCCATTGCGGTATCCGGTCATTTACATCGGCCACGGCTACGGCATGAGTCCCGAGGACCTGGGCAAGAGCATCGGAAGTTTGATCCACGGTTTCATGTCCGAACCGGACGAAAAACTCAGGCTTCCCAAAGCCATTCTGGTCTTTGTTGATGCAGTCTGTCGCCCAGGGGGAGAGGTTCCCACAGAGCCCCTGTCCACAGAAGGGGACCAGTGCGAGGAGGGGGCGTTTTACACAAACCATCCACTCGGTGCCTATCAGGGGGAATCGATGCTCGACGAACTGGACGCCCATCTGCGCAAAAACTACCGCCTCAAAGAACCCTCGAACCTAACCGTTCCCCTGTGAGGTTCCAGGGTCGTTACGCTGTTTGGTTTTGTTTTCGATGCCCGTGTGGGCATTGGGTCCAAACGAAAGAAGGAGGTTCCCTATGTTGCAAATGCAGTCGAAGTTTCGTTTCTTGTGTGCAGGCGCGGCGTTTGTGCTGGTAACGGCGTTTTCGCAAGCAGCGTTTGCCGACGCGACAATGGAAGACGAGGATACGGTCACGGGCGACGAGTTTGCGCCCGATTGGGCCGATCCCGACTGGGCCGCCAAGCTGTCTCAGGCCCAGGCCGAATCGCGCATCCGGGGTGCGGGCATTGGGATCTACTCCAGCGGGGGCTGCTCGAACCGGTACAAATCGAACTGTACGTCTCTTGATCAAATCAACGACCGCACCGTGAACGGCATCATCACCCTCAAAGGGGCCAGCGGCTGCGGCATCACCATCACGGGCGGAACAGAGACCGGCCACGCCTCGGGAACATACAGCCATTGGAACGGCTACAAAGTGGACATCTCGTTCTCTGGCTGCATCGATTCCTACATCACGCGAAACTTCTCGTACATCGGCAAACGCGGCGACGGCGCGCCCATGTACAAATCTGCGGCGGGAAACATCTACGCCAAAGAAAGCAGCCACTGGGACATCACGTACTACTAACCACGCTCGCGCGTCTTTCCGAAGATTCCCCTTCATTCCTCCTCGAACTGTTCTGTGACCTGTTGTTCCCTCTTCCGGGTTCGCAAAGGGTCACAAGGCCATGACAACACTTGCGCTCGTGGGGCGCTGTGTGCCAAAGATCGCCGCGTCATGGCGCACTTTTGTCACTCGTGTGGGAACGAACAGATTTTCGAGGTGAAAGTCGGCATCAAAGTGGGGCGACGCGACAGTTGTCCTCACTGTGGTGCCGACCTTCACTGCTGCAAAAACTGCCAGCACTACGATCCGGGGTTGCACAACCAGTGCCGAGAACCGGAAGCGGCGTTCATCCGAGACCGGGCGGAAGCGAATTTTTGCCCGCACTTTTCGATGAAAGACTCGGAAGGCTGGAAAGAGGACCGGTCGGCGGAAGAAGCGAAGAAGAAATTGGCCGCGCTCTTCAAGAACCTCAAATGAGCATCAAACTCGACGAAGAAGAAAGCCCGTTTGACGAGGATTCGCGACGGCTGTGCGCCGATCCCGCGTGCATCGGTGTGATGGGCGAAGATGGCCGTTGCACCGAATGCGGGCGACAAGACGAAGGTGCCGAGCCGCAGGTCCAGCGCGCTCGCAAACAGGACCACCCCGACCCAGCGGACGCCCGCTCCGGGGCTGCGTCGTTGTCCGAGCCGTCCGAAGCGTCCGGGGCCGACCCGGTTTCGGACAGTGGCCTGTCCGTCGACGGCGATTTTGAGGCCCGCACCCTCTGCGAAGACCCAAGCTGCATCGGCGTGCTGTCCCAAGAAGGCCGGTGCTCCGAGTGCGGACGCACGTTTCCCCGAAACACCGCCACGCAATAACCCCAAACCCTTCAAACAGCCCCCATTTCCGGCCCCATTCAAGGTCCCCGACCTTCAAACAGGCGCAATTTCGGCTCGGTTCAATCACCCATGTTTGAAATGGCCGCGATTTCGGCTCGGTTCAATCACCCATGTTTGAAATGGCCGCAATTTCGGCTCGGTTCAATCATGGATGTTTGAAATCGGCGGAATTCCGGCTCGGTTCAATCACCGATGTTTGAAATGGGCGCAATTCCGGCTCGGTTCAATCATGGATGTTTGAAATGGCCGCAATTTCGGCTCGGTTCAATCATGGATGTTTGAAATGGCCGCAATTTCGGCTCGGTTCAAT
>DAOLIT010000100.1:0-8815 GCA_035328405.1 Pseudomonadota bacterium
GAGTGCTCAACGCCCGAAGGCATCGGAGGGGGAATCAGCAAGATCGTTGCCGAGACTGACGCGATCAATTACGAGTGCTCAACGCCCGAAGGCATCGGAGGGGGAATCAGGGCCCCCTGGGAAATTGGGGGAAAGTTCGACGGAGAACTCGGTGCGATTCAAGGACCCTAGTGAAAGCGGGGGGCCATGTCAAGCGCGTTGGTTGCGCGTTGGGCGGTTCCGTCGAGGATTTGCTTACATGGATCTCTTGGGTTGTCAAAGAACGTTCCTTCCGTCGGTGTTGGTGGTTCTTGCGGCCTTGTCCGAGGTTTCACGCGCTGGTGCTTGATTCGGTCCTTGATCGGGCCTTGCTTGGGCAGATGAGGCACTCAGGATGACGGAAAACGTCGGTGGCGGTTCATCCCAACCGGCTTTGTGGTTGCACGTTACCACGCGGCCCGCACAGCGCGGACAGAGATCGAGGATCAGCAAACCATCTTCTTCTGCCAGGATTGTCGCAAGCTCCCACCGAAGCTGCGCAGCCTGGCGATCGTCGAGTCGGCAACGGAAAATCGAAAACTGGACCGGCTCGCCATATCCTTTTAAGAGCTTGTGGGCTTTTCGATATCGCTTGGCATCGCGGATGTCATAACAAACGAGCCGCCAGTGTTGGGTTTCGTGCATGGGTCGGTTCTCCTACCGCAACTACCGCAACCGGAAACGGGCAAAAAGCTGTCCCTCGCCCGAATACTCCTTTTCGAGCAAGCGAACCTCAAGCTCGATCATCCGGGCGTAACTCAAGGAATACCCGACGACACTGTGTTTCCATGTTTCCTGTTTTCGTCGCTCAAACAGCTCTGTGGCTTTGGCTTTTCCGTTCTGGGTCAACCAAACTTGGCGTCCGCGTTCCTCGAAGTCTTGGTCGGCATCGAAGGTGTCGCGGTTGACGGCCCCGACGACAGCCATGTCCACGAGCGGAACGCGGAACAATTCCATGACATCCAGGACCAGGGGCGACGCGGCGGACCTTGGCTGGTGATAGATTCCGAGACCCGGATGGAGCCCGACCGCGACAATCGCGGACAGACATTCCCGATACAGCATTCCGTATCCATAGTTGAGCAGACAATTGAAGCGATCTGTCGTGGGTCGCCGCGAGCGATGCGCAAAACGCAGTCGGGGGTCGAGATCCTCGCGCACCAACTTCGCAAGCCCATCAAAATAGGCACCGGCTGCGGCCCCTTCGCGTCCGAGCAATTCCTCAACGGTAGACAGACTGTCGATGTGGCGCAAAGACTCCCGAATTTGTTCGATGTGGGCGGTCATGTCGGGGGTCCGCTCCGCACCGCGGGTACTCCGCAGCAGGAACTGAAGCTGGGCTTGGACCTTGGCTGCGACGAGGAGCTTGGCCAGACGCAAACGCTCGACGGCGTTGTCAAGGCAGCGGAACTGTCGAAGGTGGCGTTGCGGACTCTGTGCAGCAGGAAGGAGGGCGCCCATCACTTGACCATTGGGGGCCACCCACTGCACGCCGATGTCGTGATCGGCACACATGCGCAGGGCTTGCGTCGAAATTTGCGAATACCCATGCAGGACGACGGCACTGACCTGCCGGGCTGGGAACGTCTGCGGCTCTTCGTCGCGTATCTTGATTTGGAGCATGTCCCCTTGCCGACCGACGTGCGCGCCATGCTCCAAGACATGCACGACCTGCCGATCGGGGTGAGGGGGGAACAAACGCAGGGTGTCCCGATGCGCATCCTGTGCCAGGCGTTCTTCCTCGGGCAGACAAACGGGGGCGAGCGAACAACGGGGACAGAGGCGCTCATTGTCGGTGACGGCAGGACGCACGACTTCCAACCGCAGCGCCCGGGCGCGCTGAATCAGCGCGTGGACTTTGTTTCGCAGCTCGTCGTCGATGGGCACACGCACGGTCTTGTGATCGGTCAGATAGCGGACGCGCCCCTCGGTGATCTGTACGTCCTGGGTCGATTCAAGCAGGAGTGCATACGCGGCGACCTGGACGCGATCGGACTCCCACGCCGAAAGCGGACCTTCCCCAGGGGCCGCATGTCCCTTCTTCACTTCGATCGGCAGCAGTGCTCCATCGCGTTTCCGAATGGCATCGACCTTTCCTTTTAAACCGAGTTCGAGGGATTCCAAAGCAAAGGACGCAAGAGGGCCTTCCTCCAGCTCCTCATGCACGCGCCGCCCCTCGAAAATCGCTGTGTCCGCGACGCGCAGTTCTTCGACTTCCTCCAGATAAAAGAGCCGCTCACAATAGACAAGCGCATGCAGCGCCATGACCCGCAGCGGGGGACCCAAGTCGAGACCCGACTCGCCCCCCGCCGAACACCCAGAAGCCGCCGAAACCATCATAAACCCCGTTGTACCCACAGGATTGGTTGCTTGGTCAAGCCAATTTTGGGATTCGAGACACTTCTGGAAGTTGGGTGATGCGCTCGATCTTTCCTACGGCGTAGCGTGTGCCTGCCGAGCCGACGTGATCCACCCAAATTGGGAGTGTTAGGTCTCCCTTGGGATCGCACAGAAACACCTCGCACGGTGTATCAACAATCCCCTCTTCGAGCAGCCACACATCATTGATGAGGTGAGTTGACTCTCCCAGAGACCAGCCGCCAAACCGTTCGACCGAAGCCGGATTCTTGAGGGCGGTGCGGACCCGGTCCTCCAGAGAAAGCTGGCCGCTCTGTTCATCGCCGCGATCACAAAAGAGGATCAGGGTCGTATCGGTGAAGAGCTGCTGGAAGTCAGGCCGTGCGTTACAACCTGAGCCCTGCGGCACTTTGTTGCTCTTGACCCTCCAGAGTGTTCGCAACACCGTGCTGGGAGAGCCGAGCGGCGTGCAGTGCCCTGCAGTCACCCGGCAGCCGCGATGTCGCCGCCGGTCCGTCTCTCCGACTAGAGACAGGAGCGCCCCATAGCAAGTCGCGGGTGGCGGAAGTTTCTCTGACTCCAAAAACTCCCGAGCATACCCCTTGCGCCAGCAGGCGATTGGAACTGTCAGCTTGATTGCGAGCATGACAAACCCCCTACTTCGGCAATCGTCGGCAGACTTCTTGACAAGCCGCCATTACACCAGCGAAGAGGGCCGCACCCTCCATGGCCTTGCGCTCTTCCTGGGACAGGCCGTCAATGATCGAACCGCCGATGATCAACTCGGACGCCTGGATGTCACCGGCCTTGACCTTGCGGACCAGGGATGAAATCGCCGGTTGTTCGTTTCGTTGCTCGAAGGTGTAAAGCAACCTGGGGGCCGGATCTTGGGTTACGCGAAAGACAACGGACTCCGGGCTGAAGTCGTACAGGAAGCGGCCATGATTGCCAGCGACCTCACCCAGAGCGCAGATGCTCTGAAGTGCGACCGCTGCACGGGCACGAACACGCAGGTGCTCTGGCGTGAGCGAGAGGCCGTATTGGTACCGAGTGGCGTGCATCTCTGTTGCGTAAGGAACGGGGTTGTCCTTTCCTTTCTTTTGAGCAGAAGGGGTTGCTCCCGGACTTGCCGCATTGAAGGTCACATCTCCCGCCCACGGCGTCAGACTGACGGCGCGGGTGATCTCAAGGACAGCCCGACGAACGGTTGCACTGCCTTTGGCTTTGGCTTTGGCTTTCCCTTTGCCCTTCTTTCCGCTTGATTCTTCTTCTTCCGATTCATCGGTTCCTCCGCCCTCAGTGCCAGCTCCCGTGGCAATCATAAAGCCGAGGAGATCATCATCTGCAAAGGTATCGCCGCTTTCGGAGTTCCAGGCCGCAAACGAGGGCTCAATCCATTCGTTCATGCGCGAGGACTCATTGAAACTGCGGTTGCACTTTTGACCCGCTTCGGCCAATCGACGGCGCAGCGCGAACCGAATGGACTCCGCAGACACCGTGGTGTGAACCTGCCCGTTCCAAAGCAGCTTCTGAAGTGTTGTTGTGTTCCCCTCGTTCATCCCACGGTTGTTGGCAGCAACCCCATAAGACGTAAGAACGGCGGCAAAGACGTGAGTACTCATGGAAATTCCTCCTGATCGCTTTCTTGGGTCGGTGAAGTGGTTAGTAAGGTGATGACTCGTTCTGTTCCTGTGCTCCAGAAGAAGCCGTGGATGTGTTTTCCTTGGCACCCGATCCGGCATAGCTGGCCAGCGCCAGCAAGACCAAATCACGAACCAACTGCCATTCATCTGGGTGCAGCAGCGGAAGGAGTGCTGGCCAGTGTGCTTGCAGCTCGCTGTTGCGTCCGGCCCGACTCCACAGGTCTGTCAGCGATGCACGAACCTGGGCATGGGTCTTGGCACCAGCAAAGTTGAGCCGCCAGCGCTCCGTTTCCTTGTCGAACCTGTTTTTTCGCAGAACGTCGTTGTGTTCACACTCCGCCGCGATGGCACCATAACGCTGGCGAAGCGCGACATGCACGCTGCGAACCAAGAGCTTCTCTGTTTCGCTCAGGTACGTACTCATCTTGATCAGTCCTTTCCGTTCCTCGGGTCTTAGCGCCCCAAGATTGTCTTTTTTGCTCCAATACCGATGGAGAAACTGAGGGTGTTTCGGATCATCTGTTTTGGCCGTGCCAAAGTCCTGAAACCACCTTCGCCCAGCCGCCAGGTTGTCCGTGATGAAGGCCCGCAGCTCGCTGTAAATCGGGAAGAAGGAAGCCTGGTCTTCCTCTGCTGCAGCGCGAATGTGCAGCGTCGTGGGCAGCTCGCGAACCGCGCATTCGTACAGGTCCAAGACCTCATCATCAAGGTGAGACAGAAGCTGAGATGGATCGATGATGCGGACCCGAAGCTTTTGCTGTGACGCCCACGGTGTCGAGCGCAAGAGAACCCCGCGGACATTGCGAACCCCGTGTCGTTGAAAAGCGTCCTGTCTGCTCAACATCCGCAGCACCAGCTCGACCAGCAGCACGGCATCCGAAACGCCCGTAACAAAGGCGTCGCTGACTTTCTGTGGGGAAAGTTGCGGACGGGTCTCCGCAAAGCGCAAGAGATCGTTGGGCTCTGGGATCACCAGGATGCCGCTGTTCCGACTCCCCTGAAGCGATACACAGCCCACGAGCGCAAAGCAGCCACACAGTGCTTCCGGGCCAGAATAGTAGATGCCTGTTTGCTTGAACTTGTCGTGCCGCAGAATGGCCCCTGGATACGCCCAGCCGCTCAGTTGAACCGACTGGCCCCCTTTTATGGCATCAGCCAGTTCCCGCCACGTTTCATGTTTTTGGTGAACGTAGCTTTTCAGGGGCTGGACGATCACTTGCTCGATTTTGTCGTCGATATCTGTGCTGACAGGCTTCTTGCTGCCGGATGGTTTTCGTGTACTTCCATGCTGTAGGAACGTCCGGGTGACTGCATCTTGAGAAGCGACTTGGATTCCCAACCGAACCGGCTGATTTGAGGTGTACGTTCCGGGCAGGTCGATGACTTGATGAGGCGGGCGCAGTCGGAACGCGTGTTCGAACAAGTCCTGTAGGAATGCCTCTGGACCACGCGGGCCAAAGTGAATGCAGATCCGTTGCGATTGAACAACGGCGGTTCCATCGGCGACAGGAATCTCAACGGATTCATCCTCACCGCGTGGCCAGCGTGCTGTGGGATCGATCTCCAGCATGCGGGCACGCAGGGAGGCGGCCAGCCCCCCAAGGCCAGCCCGAAACAGCGGGGTCATGCCGGGATCGAAAAGTCCGATCACCAGGGACTTGACAGGCACCGCATCAACGCTTGCTTTCTTCTTCTTTACCTCACCCATCGCGCACCTCGAATTGGGTCATAGTCAATCGCACTTCGGGGCGGAACAACGTACCCCTTTACTTGAGGCCAGCGTTGCCAGGAATCTCGCAGTGCTCCGGGCGGCGGATTCATGGGCAGCGCATGGCGAATCGCCGAGACCTCTCCCCGGCTCACGCGATCCGCATCGTCTCGCAGCAAGACCGTGACAGAAGGACTTGCCTCACGTGCTGAATCCACCGACGTGTCAAAAATCCCATCCAACCAAGCGCTGGGTGTCGTTCGCGATGGAGCCGTGGTTGTTTCAAGCTCTGTCCAGGCTTGCGCCAGGTCCTTCTGGTTGAGGTCTCGATCCGCAAGGCGGGCCATCCACAGACGCGCCAAGGCCAACTCGCCCTCCGTGTACGGAAGTCCTTGGAATGGAATCACCACAAAAGGTCTTACTGGGGACGGATTTTCTGGCGTGCTTCTTCGGTTGAGCCTCCCGAGACGCTGCACCATCGAAGGAATGGGTGCCAAATCGGTCACAAGAAGATCGGCAGAGAGATCAAGACTCATCTCACAGACCTGGGTGGTGACAGCAAAGGCAGACCCGCGATTTTGAAATGCCGTGATCACATCCGCATGCCGATGCACGCGATCTTCATAGCGGAAGCGGCTGTGGTAGAGGAGCGGACACAAGTGTTTTCCGTGCTCAGCCGTTGCAATGGTGCGATCCACTGTGTTGCAGACCCACAACACCTTGCCGTTTTCTTGCAGGCACTGCTCTACCATCGGCCATGGCTCGGTCTGTGCCGAGAGGCGATAGCGCGGAAGCGTCTCAAGGTCCAAAGGTCCGCGCAGGATGGTGAGCGGTCGCTTGTGAACCCGCTCGGTCAACTTGTGAAGTGCCTCAAGACGGGCGTTCGGAAGGCTGGCCGTCATCAGCAACACAGGCAAGCCAGGCATGCCCTCCAGGAATCGGAGCAGACAGCCAAAGAGCTGCTCATCATAGGCGTGAATCTCGTCGAAGATCACCGCGCCATGGCAAAGCCCAGCGAAAGCATAAAGCCCCCGCCTCTGGTTCTGTATGAGTCCCAGAACCGTGTCTACGGTGCAAGTGATGACATCGCGGCCCCAGTGTCGAAGTGCCTCCAAACGATCCAACGATCGCGAAGCCCCTCCTTCTTCGCGCAAGGAGAAGATCTCCAGGTCAACCTCTGCTCGACCATGGATAAGCTCCGCTTCTATGGAGTCCACGCCATGCAGGTAGTCGCGAAATCCCTCCGTCGCTGTTCCGGTGGTCGGGTAGGTCATAAAGACCTGGCGTCCCGCATGCTGCTGGGCTGCCCAAAGATAGGCGGCCAGCGTCTTGCCGGTTCCACAGCCGGCCAAGACAAGCGTCATGGGACTTTGACTCTGGGCCACCTCGATTTGAAAAGGACGAGGCGCATTTCCGGCCAGACGTTTTGTGACGATTTGCGCAAGCTCCTCCGGCCTGGACTTGGACCCAAGACTTCCTTCAATCCATGACAACCTCTCCCCGGATCGGGGGAGCGCGGAGCCTGCAACGTCCGCATCAAGAAGCAGTGCTTTGGCCAGCGGTAAGAGGTTGGCCGATAGGGTGCCGGGTCGAATCACCGACTCGGCCTCGGCCCGCATTTCCTGAAACTCCGCTTCAGGTTGCCAGCGACGACGATGGATGGTCCAAGTCAGATCTTCGCTCAAGGAAGGAATTGGTGGCAGCGCAAGCTCGGTTGCACCCAATACAAGCGTCTGCGCAAAGTCCGCGTGACTGACCAGCAAAGAAATCGACGAACCGGCACCGCTCCCAATCGGGGCAAGTGCATTCGCAAAAAACTTCCTGTGATGACCTGCCGCCGCAAGCAGCGCCAAGATGTAGTCTTCGTCAGAATCGACGGCACCACGTAGCCAGGATGCCAGGGCCTTTCCCGGCCAGCACAGAAGCAGCGAAAGCGCCTCATGTCGCACAAGCTGCGGCTCGGATCGCTGTCCGCGAACCATGGCCTGGAAATGGTCGCTGCACTTTCCGAGATCGTGAATGAAGGCCCCGCACAGCACCACGCGAGAGAGCCTGGCAGCAAGCGATGTAGACAGCCCAGCCGCGCCAAGTGCAGACTCAGCCCGAGCGGCAAGGATCTTTCTTGCCGCCGCAAGAACCATCGCAGTGTGCCCACGCAGAGTCTCTTCGCCGCAAATCTTGCCAGGAACGCCACAGGACTTGGCCAGCAACGCTGGGACTGAATGACCAGACATGGGAAGGCCTACCTTCGATGCAGTGGAACGGCCATGGACGCTTCCCTGCTCGGGCCGAACACGCCGCAGCCCATGGTTCGTTTGCCGCCCAGGCCTTGGGTTTGGACTTGGAGGGAGTCGCGGTCGGACAGGCCGGCGAGGCGTACGGTGAAACCGAGGACGCGGCGACCGTTCACGACGACTTGTCTGGGGGCACCAAGGCTGATTTCGGCGCGGACGGACATCGCCGCGAGTTGGCGCTGCGTCTGCCGCAAAAAAGACTGGGCCATCGCCTCTTTGTCCAGGGTTCCGTCGGCTTTTTTCGGAACGTCTGTCAAACGAATGACAACCTGGCGCGCGACCAGGTTGGAAGCGGGACGAAGCGCGTAGATGTTCGGAGGCCCCAGACCGATTTCATGCTCGCCGATTCGCAGCACGGTTCCGGCCAAAGGAAGAATCTGGTGAATCTGCGTTGCGGGTACCCGCAGCGTCAGGAACGCGCGAGGGGGAAGCAGCAGGAGCGCATCTGCGGTTCGTCCCGCAAGCGGGTGGACGGACAGCCACTTCGCTTCATGCGCCTGCGGAATCAGCCGACAGATCGCGGCGTATAACAAATAGCCGTGATCGCGGGGCACCACTTTGCCCCGCAGGGGGAACGAGACATCCACGATCGATGGATGTTCTGCGTCGGTGGGGGACGCGGCCTGTGTACTCGACATGGGCTCTCCGATCAATTCAACGAAACACTCGAATGCTACCATGCGCCCCTGACAATGGGGAGTTGAAATCCCCATTTGTGTCGCCCATTTTGCAAAGGACCCCAGAAAAACCTGGAAAATGCCCACATCAGCCGCATGCGGAGTCATGTTTTGCGC
>DAOLIT010000100.1:8915-16837 GCA_035328405.1 Pseudomonadota bacterium
CCAGAAAAACCTGGAAAATGCCCACATCAGCCGCATGCGGAGTCATGTTTTGCGCACCACATGGGTGTGTAAGCCGCTTGCGAACGCATTTTCTGCGCGCAACATGGTGTGTAAGCCGCTTGCGAACGCATTTTCTGCGCGCAACATGGTGTGTAAGCCGCTTGCGAACGCATTTTCTGCGCGCAACATGGGTGTGTAAGCCGCTTGCGAACGCATTTTCTGCGCGCAACATGGGTGTGTCAGCCGCTTACAAACGCATTTTCTGCGCGCAACATGGGTGTGTAAGCCGCTTACAAACGCATTTTCTGCGCGCAACATGGCGAGTCAGCCGCTTACAAACGCATTTTCTGCGCGCAACATGGCGAGTCAGCCGCTTACAAACGCATTTTCTGCGCGCAACATGGCGAGTCAGCCGCTTCTGTACGCAGGTTTGCCAGATTTGGCTGTATCGTGGGCCTGGGGGCAGACCTTTTCATCATCCACACAGTCGAGTTCTGCATCGACGCTTCCTCGTTCCTGGCCGTCCGCACGGATGGGTGCAAAGGCCTGTTTACCTTGCGGGGCAAGCGGAGGCACGGGTGCCTATTCTTCCATCTCAACCTGCGTGGATCTCGAGGGCTTGCGTGCGGACTTCCGCACGTTTGCTGTCGGTAGCAACACTTCATGACGTTGGATGCTGATTCCGGGGCGCAGTTTCAGGCGCAGCATGCGGTCATGGAAACCTGGCTTGCGCAACAGCAGAAAGCGATCGCCCTCTGTGCCTGGCAAAGAGCCGCTCCATGGCGTTTTTCCGATGAGGGAATCTCTCTCTGCGTCGAAAACTTGGGCCCCCGATGGAGTGGTTTCAAGTTCAATCGTCACCATGGAGGGTGGAACCGACGCAGCACGTTCTGACACCGGAGTATCCTTGCCAGGTTCCGGTTTTGATGGGGGGGGCGTGAGAACGAGGTTGCTTGGGGCCAATGGGGGGTCTGTCAACGACGGGGAGACCTTCGCCGATGAGGATTCCTGTCGATTGTCCTTTGGGGAGGTTTCCGAAGCTGCTCTCTGTTGGGTCTTGCTCACAGAACGAAGGGCCAAAGAGGCGAACAGAACAGCCAGGACGATGGCGACCGCTGCGGTCGTGGTCCGAACATAGGTGTGTTTGCGGGTGTGCTTCTGTCCGATACCAGACGGAGGAGTCACGCGCGCGTGTCTTTCCGTTTTGACGAAGCCAAGGTTGGCCAGCTCAGGGCCGGGCGTGTGCGACACCACAATCGCGTGCTCCAAAGACTGCGAAGCCCCCAAACGCTGAAGACCGGCGAACACCTCGGCCATGGTGGGGCGGTCCGCAGGCTTTTTCTTGAGCATTTTGTGAATCCAATTCGCAAGGACAGAGGGAACACGCGGCGCTTTTTGTTGCAGATTCGGTGGGTCGTCGGACACCTGCATGTTCAACAGGGCCAAGTCATTGGGCGCAGAAAACGGAGGCTTGCCTGCCAGGACCTCAAACAGAATGACGCCCAGCGCATACACATCCGTTTTTCCGTCCACGAATAGCTCGCCTTTGCATTGTTCGGGGGCCATGTAGGCAGGAGTTCCCAGCACGGAACCTGTCCGCGTGTTGGGGCGGGAATCCCCGCGCTCGGCGAGCTTCGCAATGCCAAAGTCGAGAATTTTGACCCGGAGACCTCCCGGCATCACCGCGTCGGGCGTGAGCATGATGTTGCCGGGTTTCAAATCGCGGTGAACGATTCCGGCAGCGTGTGCGGCACTGAGTGCAGACGCCAATTGCCAGGCCATGTGTTGGGCCAGCTCGGGGGACAGCCGACCTGGGCTTGTACTCAGTCGCTCGGCCAGGGTCTCACCGGTCAGATATTCCATGACCAGGTACGCCGCGCCACTGGGCAGTTGGCCGTAGTCCGAAACTTGAACAATCGAGGGATGGTTGATGAGGTTCGCCGCACGCGCTTCATTGAAGAAACGCTTCAACACGTCGGGATCATTCGCGTATTCCGAATGCAGGACTTTGAGTGCGACTTTGCGACCGATTGGTTGTTGGACTGCCTCGTACACCGTCCCCATTCCCCCGCGCCCAATCGTTCTCTGCACATGGTAGTTCCCGACGACGCTGCCAATCATATAGGTGGCCACATTGTACCACGGCCAGAGTTTTTGTGCCCAGCCAACGAGGAGCGTGTTGGTGGCCCTATGTGAACTTGGCGTGGGCCTGTGTACCGAACAGTTCGGACAGGAGGGCTTGGCGTTCTTTGGGGAGGGGGGCGGTTACGGAGATCTCTTTTTGTGGATGGGAAGGGGACCGAAAGGTGAGTTTGAGGGCATGCAGAAAATGCCCAAGAGGGTGTACCTCACCATACAGTGCATCGCCCAAAATGGGGAGGCCGAGGTGGCTCAGGTGGACGCGGATTTGGTGGCGGCGACCGGTATGGGGAACGACGCGCAAAAGGGTATGCTTCGCAGATCGGGAAAGGACCGTGACGTGCGTGTGAGCGTCGAGTGCCTCTTTGTCGTACATTTCCTCGGGAGTCACGGCTACGCGCACTTTGGGACTGCCATGCTTCCCTGGCAAAAGGGGAAGGCGCACGTCAAACGTATCACTCGCTGGGGCCCCGACACACAGCGCGAGGTATTCCTTTTTTACGAGGCCGTTTGAAAAATCAGCGCGCAACGCCAAAAACGCCTCGTTGGTTTTGGCAAACAGGAGTGCGCCAGAAGTTTCTTTGTCTAGTCGGTGACATACACCCCCTTCGCGCAAAGGGGTCGATGCGGTCGCGCAGGTCGGATAGCGAGCGGCGACTGCGTGCGCACAGGTTCCTCGTTCATCGGCCCTGAGTGGATGACAGGCTTGGCCGGGCGCTTTGGAGACGACCACCACATCGTCATCTTCGTACAGCACCTCCAAGGGGAGCGACGGATCGGGCGCGGGAGGAGTCCCCAAATCATCTTGGGCATCTTGCGGAACGGCCACGGTTTGGCCCGTCGCAAGGGTCGTTCCTTTTTTGCCGAGCCGACCGTCAATGCGGACCTGGCCCGAGGCAATCAGGCGCAGGACGGTGCTACGAGAAAAGCCCGTGTGGTCTGCAACAAAACGATCAAGCCGTGGGGAAGCGTGCGCGGGTTCTACGGTAAGAAGGCGAGAAGACATGGTTAAAACCGAAACTCTGGGCCGCCGCCCACGTAAAAGCCGACCAGCCGCCATCCCGCATCCAGGTGCCAATACACATGGTCATGGAATTTGAAGCGGAAGCCGAACGTGGTGTTCAGCACCGGCACGACACGGGCGTTGAACGGATAAGTCTGCGTAGACCGCACGCACGGATTTTTCGGGGTGTCGAGGGAAGAATCGTCGTTGGGGCACCCCTGGGCATTCAAGCGGTCGAGCGTGTCGGCGTCCATGTTTGAAATGGGGCCGACTTTTTGGGGATAGCATTTGGTGCTGTCGGCGGCGTTTGCCTCTGTGCAACCGGAATTGTTGGTGATTTGGTAAATGTTGCCGAACACGTAGCCGATGCCGAGGCCCGCTCCCAAGCGGAACTCGAGCCACGAGGTCAGGTTCCAGTGTCCGATGAGCGCAGCATCAAACGAGAGGGACGATAGTTTGTCGAACCGCAGAAAATGCGTTTCGGTTGCTGGGTTGTTGCCTTTGCCCAAAAAGTTGCCGGGGTCCGCTTCCAGCCACGAATAATCGAGGGAGAGCACCACATCGAAACCCGACCGGCGGTACAGATACTCCATACCGACCGACCAGCCCGTGTTGAGCTGCGAGTGTGCCGCCACAAACGTCGCAATCGACCAGCCGGGCACCGTGACCCAGCGCGCCCGCAGTGCCAACGCATGCGGCGAGACCTTCGACGGAATGACCTCGGGTTTGGCAAAAAGGGGGGCGGTGTTTTGGGCCGGTGCTGCGGCAGAAGGTAAAGGGGTGGCGGTTTGCGTGCTTTCCGGCACGGCCTGGGCAAATGCAGGGGTCTTGGCAAAAAACAAACTCGCAAGGAACAAAACAGCCAAAAGTCGTCGCATCGCGGCTCCTTTCGATCGCAAAGGGGTTGAGGGGCGCTTGTGTGGTCACGAACCTAGCAAATTTCATCGTGCAACAACGGACGAATTGCGAGGTACTCGACATGTCTTGGTTCGTGGCGAGTGATTCCGCCTGGATAGACGAAGGAGGGGAGGGATACGGGAAAACGGAGGTCGAACAGGTTCGGGGGTCTTAGTCAGCTTTTTGCGCGGCGCGCATGTTCGCGATGATGGCGGATGCGAATTCGGAACACTTGACTTCTTTGGCACCCTCCATGAGGCGAGCGAAGTCATACGTGACGACTTTTTGCCCGATGGTGGTTTCCATGCCGGAAATGATCCGGTCGGCGGCCTCTTGCCAGCCCAAGTGTTCAAGCATCATCACACCGGACAGAATCACAGAACCTGGATTCACTTTGTCCTGGTTTGCGTATTTCGGTGCGGTGCCGTGCGTGGCTTCAAACACCGCGTGTCCGGTCAGGTAGTTGATGTTACCGCCCGGCGCGATCCCGATTCCGCCCACCTGCGCCGCCAGCGCGTCGGACAGATAGTCGCCGTTTAGGTTGAGCGTCGCGATGACATCGAAGTCCTCGGGTCGCGTCAACACCTGTTGCAGCGTGATGTCCGCGATCGCGTCTTTCACGACGATGCCGCCGGGCAATTTGGTCCACGGGCCACCGTCGATTTCGACGCCGCCAAATTCGGTTTTTGCGATCGCGTACCCCCAATCGCGGAACGCCCCCTCGGTGAACTTCATGATGTTGCCCTTGTGGACGAGCGTCACCGACTTGCGTTTGTGTTTGATGGCGTACTCGATCGCGCTGCGCACCAGGCGGTCCGTGCCGGGCTTCGAGACGGGCTTGATCCCGACGCCGACGCTGCTGAGGTCGTCGGCCCCGAAGCGAATTTTCTTAAACTCCTTCGGGAAGTTTTGCTTCAGAAATTCGAGCGTTTTGACAGCCGCTTCTTTTCCGGCCTCAAAGTCGATGCCCGCGTAAATGTCCTCGGTGTTTTCGCGGAAAATGACCATATCGACCGCTTCCGGGCGTTTGACGGGGGACGGAACGCCTCGGAAATAGCGCACGGGTCGCAGGCACACATACAGATCCAACATTTGTCGGAGTGCGACATTGAGCGACCGAATCCCACCTCCAACCGGTGTCGTCAGCGGCCCCTTGATGCCGACCAGGTATTCGCGGAAGGCCTCGACGGTTGCGTCGGGCAGCCAATTGCCCGTCTGTTTGAAGGCCTTTTCCCCCGCGAGAACTTCCAGCCACTCGATTTTCCGCTGGCCACCATAACAACACTCGACGGCTGCATCCAACACGCGCACCGACGCGCGCCAAATGTCGGGGCCCGTTCCGTCGCCTTCGATGAACGGAATGATCGGTGTTGCGGGAACGTGCAATTTGCCGGTCGCCTTGTCGAGTGTGATGGGTTGCCCGGCGGGGTTTGTTGAAGTGGTCATGCTTGCGTTTTCTCCTGAAGACAGATTCGGCGCGATGATCCCAAGACTGCCGGGCCTTGTAAACCCAAAGTGACGCCCAATGCTCGCGAGCACGATCGCCGGTATTTGGCGACGCGACCGAAGCTATTGTTTCCGTTTGGCTTTCGATTTTGAAAGAGCGATGCGCCAGGTGCCTTTGCGTTTTGCTTGATCGCTCATCAGCGTTTTCGTCTCAAAACCCGGCGCTTCGACTTCGCACTGTCCGCCTGACGGGATTTCGATCGTGCAGGTTGGCGCGCAATTGACCGCCTCGCCGTCACATTGGACGGTCGCCAGCGCCTTTTTCGGGGAAATCGACAGCTTGATTTGCAAAGGCGGCTTGTTTTGGGTGCTGTCGGGCTTGGGATCGGTTGGCTGTTTGGGTCGGTTTCCGTTTTGGTCGTGGGTCGTGTCGGGGCTTTCGGGCTGGGTCTCGTTTGGACGCAGGTTTGTGTCGGGCCGTTCGGGCCGTTTTGGGTCAGCGCGACCACTTGTGGCGAGATCCGCAACGGCACTGTTTGGAACCGGGCGAGGGTCTGCTCTCAGTGCAAAAACGAGCGTCAGACCAAGAAGAACAACCAGCACCGCCACACTTGCCAGAAGCCAGCGACGCTGACGCGCGGCCTTCGATGTGGGGAGAACCACCTGTACATGCGGTGTGCCCGCCAACGTCAGTTCGATCGCGGTCAAGGATTGTTCCAGTTCGGCCATCTTCTCGAAGCGGTCCGCAGGTTTTTTGGCCATGCACTGTGCGACGACCTGCTCCAGCGCCTCGGGAATGCCCGCTTGGGGGCGCACCTTTCGCGGCGGTATCGGTTGTTTGTACACATGCTTGTAAATCACATCGGTCGTCGTCGCACCGTCGAACGGAAGCCGCGACGTGAGCATCTCGTACAAAATGCAGCCCAACGCATATTGGTCGCTGCGCGCGTCGGTGTCTTTCCCGGTGACTTGCTCGGGCGAGATGTATTCCGCCGTCCCCACCACCGTTCCATCCTGCGTGAGCCGCTGTCCCTCGTCGAGCTTGGCCAAACCAAAATCGACGATCTTCACTACGTCACGTTTCCCCTCCCGTTCCAGAAGGAAAATGTTGTCGGGCTTCAAATCTCTGTGGACGATTCCTTTGTCATGAACGGCCTGCAAACCGCGCGCAATCTGCGCCCCAATCCGACATACGCGCAATGGGGCAATCGGCCCCGCAGTGATCGCATCCGTCAGCGTCTCGCCCTCCAAAAACTCCATGACCAAGTACGGATGTCCTTCGATGAGACCAAAATCGGTTAGATCAACCACATTTGTGTGGTTGATCATCGAAGCGGTTTGCGCCTCTTGGATAAACCGTTTCCAGGCCGATTCCTCTTGGGCTTTGCGCAGGACTTTGATCGCAACCGGTTTTCGGAGCGTGACGTGTCGCGCACGGTACACGACGCCCATGCCGCCTTCGCCCAAACGACACTCGACGGTGTAGCGATTGTCGATGGTTGTGCCGATCAGTTTGTCTTCGGCCAGCGTCGATGGATCAGCCAGCGGACAAATGTGCACCGCGCCGGTCTTGTAACTGGTGCCGCAGCGCGAGCAAGTCGCGGTATCGGCGCTATCTGTACTTCCCGTGCTCACAGTCGTCGCGAAGCTCCATCGTCGTCACGGTTTGTCCTGAGGCGTCAAAGCCTACACAAAACCAGAAGGCCGAGCGATGCCAACGCCAGAGTAGAACCATCATACACAAACCGTTTTTGTAACTAAAATCACAATTGCTCTGCTGACATTTTCATTCAAAAACGTGCGCTTCCACGGGATGAAACCTCTGCCGAGCGCACGGTCCCGGCCGTGCGGCAGTCCACGCGAACATGATTTATCTTACCCAATTGAGACAATGAGATATGATGGGAATGTGCAGCCGTCACGCTGCCGCCGCTGCTTTACACACGGTGGATCGTCGGTAATTGTTGCCAAATGGGGCGCGAGTAGATGATTGGGACGCGAGTAGGTCCGTACAGGATCGAACGAAAACTAGGCCAAGGCGGAATGGGCGCGGTCTACGAAGCCGTCCACGAAACCATCGAGCGTCGCGTCGCGATCAAGGTGTTGAATCCGCAGCTTGCGCAAAATCCAGAGGTTGCCGTTCGTTTCATCAACGAGGCGCGTGCCGTCAATTTGGTCAACCATCCCGGTTTGGTACAGGTGTCCGATTTCGGCCAAATGCCCGACGGCACTGCGTACATCGTGATGGAGCTTTTGGAAGGCGAAACCCTCAGCAAGCGACTGGCTCGCCTCGGCGGCAGGCTCGGTCTCACCGAAGCCCTCCGCCTCATCCGCCAAATCTCCTCCGCCCTCCAAGCCGCCCATATGAAAGGGATTGTTCATAGGGATTTGAAGCCGGACAACGTGATGTTGGTTACGGAGTCGGACCCGGAGCACG
>DAOLIT010000101.1:0-16745 GCA_035328405.1 Pseudomonadota bacterium
GGTGCCCCCGGCGCTCCCGGTGCCCCTGGCGCTCCCGGCGCTCCCGGTGCCCCTGGCGCTCCCGCTGCCCCACCTGCACCAGCGTCCTCCTTTTTGCCCGTAATCGACGTGGGCCTGGCGATCGCTACGTTTTTCCCGGTCCTGAGCAGAACGGTGTAGACCGAATCCTGCTTCTTGTAATTGGGATGCAACATGAGCCGCGCGTAATAAATCCCAGGAGTTGCGACGCGCAACGGCACGTTCTTTTGAGGAACGCCCGCGCGCCCCGGCGATTGCACCACCAACGCTCCGACCTGATCGAAAATGTCCAGGCTGATTTCGGCCTCCGGCTCGTCCCAGTTCAGGACAAACTCGACCCATCTTCCCGAGGGAATATTGGACAGGTCGTAGGACTTCCAATCGGTCTTGTCGTTTTTGGCCGCACTCAGCTCGTCGTTGACCGGCTGATTCGGTTTGCTGACTTTGGATTGAATCCGCTTGCCGTCTTCGTCTTCTGGTTTGTCTCCCGCGCCGCCCGCACCGCCGGTTCCATCGGTTTTTTTCCCAAGCGCCTTGTCCACGTCACCTTTCAGATCGGTGCCGAGCTGCTTGGTGGTGTCCGCCGTCGATTTGGTGGTTTGTGCCGTCGAGGTGGCCGTGCTGACCCCAGATTGGGCGGTGGTGAGGGCTTGGCAACCACTTTGAGACACGGCAAGTGCTCCCAAAAGGGTTGCAAGGTAGAGGTGTGAACGATGGGAGCGGCGAGTGTTGACCCTTGGATGCATCGAAAAACCCTCTTGGGGGATGTTGTCACCAGAAACCAATTAGGTACTGGAGAAAACGAAAAAACAACGTGCAGATCATATGCTAGGCGGCCATCCCCTTGCAATACGCCTTGCTCCGTCAGCACAGCCCAACTATTACCGTCGAGTTTTGTGTTTGGCACGTCTCATTGTGTAGACCGTCGGAAATGTTCGCGTTTCTGTTCGTTCATTTTGCACGAAACCATTTTCAAATTTTGCAGATAATATGTGTCCTCCAAAACTAAATAAGTAATCGCCGTTTGGCCGACCTGTGGTACAGTTTGTGTCTGCGCCCGTGCCGACGAAGACTTCGCCCCCACCACGCCGTGATGGCGCGGCGGCTCCTTTGCCGTCGCCAGGTGGATTGCCTGTGCCCAACGAAACCGGCGCAGACGCGCAACGCATTCGCGACCCCAATTCCCCCTTTTCCCCGTTTTCCGCGTCGCTGGTCGCCCAGGACGTGCCCCAAGCCCCCGAACGCTACGGCAAGTACCATCTGCTGGAAAGAATTGGCGTCGGTGGTATGGCCGAGGTCTGGCGCGCCAAAACGCTAGGTTCCGAGGGATTTACCAAAGATTTGGTGATCAAACGGATCTTGCCCAAGTTTTTGGGCGACGAAGAGTCCGTGAAAATGTTCATCGACGAGGCTCGCTTGGTCGCGAAGCTTCATCACCCCAACATCGTCCAGATTTTCGACTTCGACAAAGAGGGCGATCGCTATTACTTGGCGATGGAACTCGTCGAGGGTCGCGACCTGCGGCTCAGCGAAAAAGCCGCCGCCCGCGCTGGCATTTGGTTTCCGCTGTCCGTATCGATCTACATCATCAGCGAGGCGCTCAAAGGTCTTCAGTACGCGCACACCCGACTCGACCACGGCAAACCGCTCGGCATCGTGCATCGCGACATTTCGCCGCACAACCTCCTCATCAGCTTTTCAGGAGACGTAAAAATCAGCGATTTTGGGATCGCCAAAGTCGCCGAATGCCAAACGGGACCGACGGGTGGGACGGTCAAGGGCAAACTGTCCTACATGAGCCCGGAACAAATCACGGGCCAAACCCTTGATGCGCGCAGCGATGTGTACTCGATGGGAATTATTTTCTGGGAGCTGCTCACGCGCCATCGGCTGTTCTTCGGCGCGGACGAGCAAGAGGTCGTGCGCCGCGTTCGCGATGGAGTCGTTCCATTGCCCCGCACGCTCAATCCAGACATCCCCGAAGCGGTCGAAAAAGTCGTCATGAACATGCTGGTCCCGAATCGAAACCAGCGCGTCCAAACCGCCGCCGAGGTGGTCAAACAACTTCTTGGGTTGCCGCAATACGCTTACGAAGCGCAGGCCCTCGGGGAATTTATGGCGACGCTCTTTCCCGAGCAGTCGCGCAACTGGACCAAGCTTCTGCAAGACATGTTGAAAAAGGAACCGCAGCAGCCGGCGGGCAAAAACATGTTGATGATGACGCCGCTGCCCCGATCGGTGCCGCTGCCCTCGTTGCAGAAAAAAGCGGAACTTCCCGCCGAAGTCGTCCACGCCCAGCCGAAATCAGGATCTCTTTCAAAAAAAGCAACGAATGAGCCAAGGCCCGCGCCGCCGCCACTCGCCGCTCAATCGAACGAAACCGCGCAGCTTCGTCCTGCGCAGTTGGCCTTGCTGCAACAACAAACTGCCTTGCCCCAAAAAACCTCGTCCCCGCAACCTGCGGACCAGCCCTCTTCACCACCCCTTTTTGCGCCAGGCACAGAAGAACCTGCGCACCGGAGCAACATGTCTGGATCGGATCAAAAAACCCAAATTGCCACCGAAATGCCTCCAGAGGTTGCAGCGGCCCTCGCACGAGGAACACCGCCTTCGGCAGCACCCGCTGGTGCCCGAACCGTGATTGCCCAAGCTCCCTCGTTGCCCACGCAAGCCCCTCCGTCGGCACCGCCCATGCCAGGGCAAGGGTATCCGCCTCCGTCTGCGCAAGGCGGGGCAACCGGCGAGGGTGCCAAAACCATGATTGCGCAAGCTCCGGCGATTCCGGGCCCGCCACCGGGCATGGGAGGTTCTCCGGTCTCATCGGCAGGTTCCCAACAGGCGACGGTGTATGGAGCGCCCGCCCCCGTCAGCGTGCCTCCGTCCTCGATGGCGGCCACGTTGCCGCCTGGTGCCCGCAATCCTGGGATTCCCGTAACGATGCGTCCCGCTGCCATCGCATTTTCCGTCGGTGCTGCCGGTCCCGGTTTTCCCCCGATGGCCAAATGGCTCATCGGACCCGCCATCGCCATCATTGTCGGTTTGCTCACGACCGCGTTGGCCAACCGGATTTGGCCTCCCGCACCCGGTGCCGGTCCTGCTGGCCCCAGCCTGCTCGCCGCCTCGAAAAAGATCAAAGTCAACAGCGAGCCATCCGGCGCGACGATCGAGATCAACGGCAAGGTCCTCGACAGCAAGACGCCGACGGAAATCAAAGGCGACGTCGGTGCAACAGCGAACCTCAAAATCACGCTCGCGGGCTACGATCCCATCGAGATGAAAGTGTTGTTCCGTGCCGACGACAGCGCGCCTCTCAACCTTCGCATGCCCAAGCTTGGCAGCACCAAAGCCAAAACCGAAGACGCGAGCCAGTTCGATACCAAAGTCGGCGTCCAAAACACCGAGGACACCACCAAAACCGCGACCAACGACAAGACGCCCGACAAACCCGCGCCCAAATCCGATACCGATGAAGACGACAAAAAGGGCAAAAAAGGCAAAAAGGACAAAGTTGCCAAAGCCGACACCGACGAGCCCGACGACGACAAAGACGCCAAAAAAGGCAAAAAGGGCAAAAAGGGAGACAAAGGCGACAAAACCGACGTGGCCAAGATCAAACCGACGCTGACTGTGACCGTGCGACCGTTTGCGATGGTTTTCATCGACGGCAAAAAGATTCAACAGACTCCGCTCCGCGATTACGCCATCAGCCCCGGTTCGCACACCATCCTGCTCGTCAACGACGTGAAGGGCAAACGCGACCAAATCAAAATCAAAGTCGTCGCAGGCGAAAAAGTGCCTCCGATCAACCGCGTCTGGGAATAGCATCGCCATCGTTTCCTCACGCAAACCCGCACCCAAAACCGTCTGTTGCCTCGGCGAAACGCCCGGCGTACATTTCGGTCGTGCTGTCGCCAAACGAGCTTCTGGATCGAGTAAGTGCCTATCATCCGTCGGCTGATCTCGATTTGATCCGCCGAGCCTATGCCTTTGCCGAAAACGCCCACAAAGGCCAGCTTCGCAAGTCTGGCGATCCGTACTTGATTCATCCTCTCAGCGTCGCGCTCGTCATTGCCGAACTCCGGCTGGATGTCGCCTGCATTTGCGCCGGTTTGCTCCACGATTGCGTCGAAGACACCAGCGCCACCGTCGATGACATCACCAAACTGTTTGGGGCCGATGTTGCGTTCTTGGTCGAAGGCGTCACCAAACTCGGCAAGGTCCGGTGGCAAACCCGCGAAGAGCACCAGTCGGAAAACTTCCGCAAGATGCTGCTGGCGATGGCCCGCGACATCCGCGTCATCCTGATCAAACTGTGCGACCGCCTCGACAACATGCGCACGATGGCGTCGATGGCCCCCGAAAAACAGGAACGCATTTCCCGCGAAACGATGGAGATCTACGCGCCGCTCGCCCACCGCCTCGGCATTCAGTGGGTCAAAGTCGAGCTGGAGGACTTGTCCTTTCGGTATCTGTACCCCAAGGACTTTGCCGACCTTTCCGACAAGCTGACCACGTACTTTTCCAACCGCCAGCAGTACATCGACGAAGTGGCCCAAATCCTCCGCGAGGAGCTATCCAAAAACGAAATCCAGGCCACCGTGACCGGGCGCCCCAAACACCTGTGGTCGATTTACCAAAAGACCGTCAAAACCGGGCGCGATTTGGACCAGCTTTTCGACATCATCGCGTTCCGCGCCATCGTAAAAAACGTCCGCGACTGTTACGCCGCCCTCGGCATCGTCCACGGCAAATGGACCCCCATTCCGGGCCGCTTCAAAGACTTCATCGCGCTGCCCAAGCCCAACATGTACCAGTCGCTGCACACCTCGCTCATCGGGCCCAAGGCCGAGCGCATCGAGGTCCAAATCCGCACCGACGAGATGCACCGCGTCGCCGAAGACGGCATCGCCGCCCACTGGACCTACAAAGAGGGCAAACCCAGCGGCAGCGATGATGACGACAAGAAGTTTGCGTGGCTCCGCAAGCTCATGGAGTGGCAAAAGACCCTCAACGACCCGACCGAGTTCATGGAAACGGTCAAAGTCGATCTGTTTGCCGATGAGGTCTTCGTGTTCACGCCCAAAGGCGACGTGAAAGCCCTGCCAACCGGCGCGACTCCGGTCGATCTGGCGTATTTGGTCCACACCGATGTCGGCAACCACTGTTCCGGCGCGCGTGTGAACGGCCAGCTTGTGCCCCTCAGGTACAAGTTGCGCAACGGCGATACCGTCGAGATTGTCACCAGCCCGAACCAGAAACCCACCAAGGACTGGCTCAAGTTTGTCAAAACGTCGTCCGCCAAAGCCAAGATCCGCCACTTCATGCGCACCGAGCAGCGTGAAAAGGCCAAGCAGCTGGGCCGCGATTTGGTCGATCGAGAGCTGCGCCTGCACGACCTGTCCTTTTCCAAATGCGAGCGGTCCGGCGATCTCGTCCACGTTGTCAACGAGCTGCGGCAGCAGAGCCTCGACGAGCTTCTCATGAACGTCGGGTATGGCAGGCTCTTGCCCGCCGATGTCGTCGAGCAGCTTCTGCCCGAGGGCCAACGCGCCTCGCGAATCGTCCCCGAGCCCGCCTCCAAATCCACAAGCCTCGCACGACGCACGCCCGGCCTCAAACCGCCCGGCATTCGCGTCGCCGGAGAAGGCGATGTCCTTGTTCGCTTTGGCAAATGCTGCACGCCCGTCGCCGGCGATCCCATTGTCGGCGTCATCACGCGCGGTCGCGGCGTCACCATCCACGCCAGAAACTGCGGAACCGCCATGGAGCAACCCGAAGAGCGCCGCATCGACACTGAGTGGGATCTCGACCACAAGACCGCCCGCCCCGCCACCGTTCAAGTCGTCTGCGCCGACAAACCCGGCATCCTCGCCCTTCTCTCCCAGACCTTCCACGACCAAGGCCTCAACATTTCCCAGGCCAACTGCCGCACCCTCGAAGACGACCGCGCCGTCAACACCTTCCGCGTCAACGTCGTCGATGTAGACCAGCTCCAAAAAATCATCCGCGCCCTTCAAAAACTCCAAGGCGTCTACGCCGTACAACGCATGTAACCGTTCCCCACCCAAAAGCGACTGCCTCGGACGCGCGCCTCATCAAGCTTGGACGGAAAGAAGTCACGCCATTCGGAACCTCCAACCGGCGTCCGCACAGGCCCCGAAGGCAGCTTTTTTGTTCTGAGAAGGAGTCTTGGGCTTTTGTTAGAAAACGGTGTCGGCCTGGTCTTGGATGACTTGGCCGTTTTCGTCTTTGCAGGGAACGGATGCGCCCGCCGCGTCTTTGCAACCAGTGGTGCTACATGGATACGGCGTCTTTTGCTGCGCTTTGGGCTGAATGAACATCGGATTCACAATCCACTTTCCGCCCGCATTCGCATAAGCGTTGCACATGATTTCCTTTTTGTTGCGATTGATTGCAAGCTTGAGCGCGGTCGCATCCTGCATAAACGTAATATCGGTGTCCGAATCCCCGGCAGCAAATGCCTGCCTTTGCTTTTCGTCAGCAGTCTTGGACAGCGCCGATGCACCTGTTTGGCCGAAGATGACTTTGTTGGTCCAGCAACGCTTTCCATCTATGTACGTAATCAGGCTGTTGCCCGTGGCCTGTCCCGCACCATTGTTTGTTCCATCGGGAACATCTCCGCAGCCTTGCAGATTGTATGTGTATTTGCTGTTCGCCTCGACCTGGCGAATGCCGACAACGTGATCGGTCGAAACGCCGACTTCGCTGGCCCATACTTCGACCACAGGCTGAGGCGACGCGGACATGATCCACACATCAAAACCGTTCTGCTGCAATTTCGCGATCAGGTCTTTGATTTGATCATAAACACGAACCCAGTGAACCACTTGCGTGCCGCCAATCGTTTGCATTTGGTCGATTGGATTGCTCAGGTTCTCTTTTTTAGCTGCATTTGTAAATTCTTGCACTTGCGCTTTTGTGTATCCGGCAAAAAGCTGCGTAAGCCACGCATACGCCGGTTCCATGCGACGATAATCGAAGCCCGCAAAGGCTGTTTTCCCGGTGGTCGTTTTCCCATCGGTATAAATGGTCAGGATTTCTTTTTGGCAAGCCACGTTCGTGGACGTGGGCAGCGGCGCTCCAGCGGCAGCGAGCGAGCCGCAGGCTGTATCGAGGGCAGTCACCGCATCGGCTTGCAAAAAGCGGCTGGTCAACCGCCAGTTTTTGTTTTCAGGCTGCAACACTTTGTCGTGCGCGAGCATGTAAAAGAAGGTCGCATCGCCGACATCATTTTTGACCACCGTGTTGTCCCAATCAAACACGGCAACCGGCTTTTTCGCAGCGTCATAACCTTCGCTACAAATGCCCCGTGATTGCATCATTTGATCGAGTTTATCCCGATTTGTCCCGTGCCATGCCAAGTTTCCATCGAGCGTGACACAAGCCGGCTTGGGTTTTTCGCAAGACTGGCATGCAGCCAGCGAAAACAGAGCCGCACAAGCGTATATACCGTTTCTGAGAAAGAACGTCACCATTCAAAACTCCCTGTTTGTTGTGAAAACGAGCTTAGGCCGCAGACTGCGCCGATTTGCGTTTTCGAGACAGGAGGAAAACGCACAATCCCCCAAAACCAACGATGAAGAACACGTCAACGGCAAGAAAGAGCAGCGAATGCTCTGGCGCATTCACGCTTTGGGGTGGATCTGACAGATATTGCGCAAGCCTCGATTCGGTGTCAGACAAGGCTTTGAGCTGCCGCGCAAGCAGCCGGCCTGCAATCTCTTTGCGCAAGGCGAGCTTTTCTTCTGGCGTTTTGGCAGACGCGAGCAGGGCTTGCTGAAGTTTGACAAAACGGCGCATCGCTGTTCCGACACGACGAAAAGCGCGCTCTTGCAGCGAGAAGAATTCAACATAAGCCGTTTCGGTTTTGTCGTTTCGCGGAATCACAAACTGTTCTGGATCGTCGCGGTCCTCGTGAAACAACTTGAAGCGTGTGCGAAGGGCCGGGTCGGCGATGTTCGCGGTCGCGCGGTACACGTCATCGCCTTCGTGCGACGACACGTCGATGAGCGTGCGGGTGATGACCAGGCCAAACTCGCCTCGTTCCGGGTGTTCGCCGAGTTTGGCGAGCGCCTCGTCGAGTTTTTTCGCAAACTCGGGGTCGTCTTCCTCGGGGGCTTTGAGCAAACGGACGGTTTCGGGCGAGCCTTTTCCCTCGAGAGCGGCTTTGAAACGGCGGTACGTCAGCTCCTCGCTCAGGGTGTGGTGACTCGACAGGATGTCGATGCCGATGGAACCGAGCGACCGCATCGTGCCGAGGTAGCCGCCGAAGGTCCACAAACCCAGCTTGGCGCGCTCCAGGAACGCATCCTTGAAGAAGCCAAAGAAGCCGACTTGTACGGTGTGGATTTGGTTGCCGATATCACTGAGGTAGTGAAACCCCTCGCCGGTAAACTGCCAGCCGAGTTCTTGGGAAGTGGGCGCGTCGGAAAGCCCCGCCAGAAGCGCGAGATCCAGGTGAATTTGGGTCATCTCGGCGGCGAGGGTCATGATCGGTCCCTTTTCCCATCCGACGGCGCGAGCAAAACGGCGCGGATCGGTGTCCAGCACGTCGCTGTCGCCGGAAAATTCGACCTGGGCGAGGCCATAGTGCGCATGGGCCTGGCTCGACAAACCCCCGAGTTTTCCCATGTTCAAAAGCGCGGGGTCCGCCGGAACGGGCTGCCCAAACTTGTCCTTGAGGGGTTGCCGTTTGTCGTCGTAAGCGAGCCGTTCGCGGTTGCGCCAATCCTCGTCGGGCTGGCCCGCGCCCCACGACAACACATCAAGGAGGGTTTGCCCCGAAGCGAGCCGTTCATCCACGCGATCGATGCCGAACACCTGGCTGCCCGCCGCGAGGAGCAGAAGTTGTTTCTGCGCAAACGCATCGAACGCGGCTGCGGTCGGATAGCGCGTTTGCCACGCTGATGCGATTGCGGGATTCGTCCGTCCCTGCTCGGCCAAAAAGTCTCGCAGCTCGGCCATCGCTTGGGGATTGATCGGGGCCGCCGGAACCGCAAAGCCGCTGTGCGACAGCGCCCGCCGCGTCACTTCATTGTGAATCTGGATCGCATAGCCCCAAGCCGAGCGGGGCGTCGCACCCCAAAAAACACACGAACACGCGGCGAAAAAAAGCCATCCAACGAGCCTTGGGATTTTCATGGTGTCCCATCCTATAACAAAACCCCCCTCGCTCGAATGGCCGCACAGCAGGGCGGGCGGCGCGCAGGGCAAATTACCCACGTCGCAGGGACAGGTACATGTGCCAGGGACGAACGGGAAGGCGGCGCGAACCCTCGGGACCCAAGGCCACGAGCATGCGCAACACCTGTTTGATCAAGTTTGGATTGGTCAGGAGGGGAATCTCCAGATCGACCGCAGCTCGACGGAGTGCAAACCCCTCCTCCCGACCGCCCAGGCGACGACCCGAGGGCACACCAAACACGCAATCCGGGGATTCCTGTTGCAGACGTTGCCGAACGGAGTCGGCATCGGGGTCGGCATCACGCTCGCAAATGTCCACGACGCGGCTCGCAACGCCCAGGGAAGCCAGCACGTCGGCGGTTTCCGGCGTGGCCAGGATGACCAACCCCGCACGTTGGAGTACACGCACCTCTGCGACCACCCCCAACACGTCTTCCTTTTGCGGCAACGAAAAGAGCACACTTCGGCGCGGAAAACGAAACCCGGTGGACAAAAGGGCGTGCGCGAGCGCCTCGAAAAACGTGACGCCAAAACAACCCACCTCGCCGGTCGCGGCCATCTCGACGCCCGGTAAGGGGTCCGCCCCCACCAGACGCCGAAACGAAAACAGAGGTGCCTTCACCGCAACATAAGGAAGGGAACGCTGCTTCATCGGGTGGTTCAGAGACGCCTCCGTTTCGTCGAGGGTCGGCGTTTCCCCAAGCATCGCCCGCGCAGCCATCCTCGCGAAATCAATGCCGACGGCTTTGGATACAAATGGCAGACTCCGAGAAGCGCGCAGGTTGCATTCGATCACCTTTGCGTCTTCGTTCTGCTGGCCCTGCAACATACATTGGAGGTTCACGGGCCCCGTCACTTGCAATTCCCGGACGAGCGTCTCTGCAATCCGCTGCACTGTTTCGATCTGCGCAGAAGAGAGCGTCTGCGGCGGCAAGACCATGGTCGAATCTCCCGAATGAATCCCCGCAGGTTCCAGGTGTTCACAAAGCGCGGAACACAGAACCTCCCCCTTCTGCGCGACACCATCCCATTCAACCTCGATCGCATCGGTTTCAAACTTGCTCAGAACCACGGGATGCTCGAGGGAAACCGCACGCGCCTTCGTCAAAAACGCCTCGCCTTCGTTCGCATCGTGCGCGACGCGCATCGCCGCCCCTGAAAGCACATACGACGGACGCAGCAGCACAGGAAAACCCCCCAGCGCCGCTGCAAGTTGTGCCGCGTCCTGTGTCGGTTTTGCCTCGATCCAGCGCGGCTGAGCAATCCCAAGCCGATCACACAACGCGGAAAATTCAGCGCGGTCTTCTGCTTGATGTATCGAATCCGCGTGCGTCCCAAGTCCCACAATTCCCGCCCGAAACAGAGGCCGCGCCAACCGATTCGGAGTCTGTCCCGAAAACGCCCCAAGCACCCCCACAAACCCCGTTCCCCACCGCGCTTCAAAGTCCCACAACTCCCGCACCGTTTCCAACGACACTTCATCGAAAACCAACCGCTCACACACATCGAAATCCGTGCTCACTGTCTCGGGATTGCAATTCAGGAGAGTCACCTCATACCCCGCCTCCCGAGCCGCCTCCGCCCCGGCCACGCCACACCAATCAAACTCCACCGAAGACCCCACCCGATAACACCCCGATCCCAACAACAACACCCGCGCCGGGCGATGCAAAGGGAATGAGCGATCAGTCGGGGAACCGTAATCAGGGGAACATCGATCAGACTCGTCTGCGTGATAGGTGAAGTACAGATAGTTGGTCTTTGCGGGATACTCTGCGGCCAACGTATCGACCTGCCGCAAACAAGGAATGATTCCCAATGCCTTCCGCAGACTCCCTACATCGTCCTCCGTTGCGCCGAAAAACCGTGCCAATCCACCGTCGGAAAAACCCGCTCTTTTGGCTTCCAGCAAAAGCGGCCCTGTGATGGCTTCCAAGGTCTGTCCAAGCAGTATTTTCCGAAACTGAATCACAGACTCCATTTCGGAAAGGAAAAACCGATCAATCCCCGTTCGCTCGCAAAGTTCCTGAACAGAGACCCCAAAAAAGAGCGCCCGCGCGAGCAAAAAAATGCGGCGGTACGTCGGCACAGACAACTCCGAAAGCGTCGTCGCGATATCTTGCGAACCCACCACGTCCGGGTCCAGCCCATCGGCCCCGACCTCGAGCATCCGCAACGCTTTTTGAAGTGCCTCGGGAAACGACCGCCCAAACGCCATCACTTCGCCGACGGATTTCATTTCCGTACCTATCCGCGCGTCGACCCCCGCAAACTTTTCAAGGTCGAAACGCGGCACTTTGCACACCACATAATCGAGCGCCGGTTCAAAAAATGCCGTCGTGGTTTTCGTGACCTCGTTCCGCACATCCACAAGCGAATACCCAAGTTGAAGTTTCGCAGCGACAAAAGCGAGCGGATACCCCGTTGCTTTTGATGCCAACGCAGAGGATCGCGACAAACGTGGATTCACTTCAACCGCCACAAAACGTCCGCTGCGGGGATGCAGCGCGAATTGGATGTTGCATTCTCCGACGATTCCGAGCCGTCGAATCACCGCAAAGGAAGCCTCGCGCAGGGTTTGGTATTCCCGATCGGTCAGCGTTTGGGAGGGCGCAACCACGATGGAATCACCCGTATGGATTCCCATCGGATCGACGTTTTCCATGTTGCACACAGCGATGCAGTGATCGTACTCGTCGCGGAGTAGCTCGTATTCGATCTCCCGAAAGCCGAGCAGAGATTCCTCCAGAAGCACCTGACCGACCCCGAGCAGAGCCCGTTCGACCGCAGGCACAAGTTCGTCCGCCCGACGCACAACCGCAGACCCGCGACCCCCAAGCGAAAATCCCGCGCGCAACACAAGCGGAAAACCAAGTTCCCGCGCAACGCCTTCCGCTTCCGAAACGGAGGTCACGGTGCGCCCCTGTGCCACTTCGATTCCGATCTCGCGCAGTGTGTTTGCAAACAGGCGTCGGTCTTCACACAGGCGAATCGTGTCGATAGGAGTTCCCAACACGCGCACCGAAAACCGATCGAGCACGCCGGTCTCTTCGAGCGCAAGACCACAGTTGAGTGCGCTCTGTCCCCCAAACCCCAGAAGCACCGCATCCGGGCGTTCAACGGCGATGATTTGCTCGACCACGCTGGGTTCGAGCGGCAAAAAATAGACCGCAGAAGTCCACTTGCGCGAGGTCTGCACAGTCGCGATGTTCGGATTCACCAGGACAACGGAAACCCCTTCTTGCGCAAGGGCTTTCAATGCCTGCGTTCCAGAATAATCGAACTCCCCCGCCTGCCCAATCTGGAGTGCCCCTGACCCGAGCAACACTACTTTTCGAGGCAACGCCGGTTTCGACAGAACCGTTTGGGGTGAACCATGAGGAGTCACGACCTAGACCCCTTTTTGCTGGCCACAAGGGTCAGCCATTCATCAAACAGCCACGCGGTGTCGTGCGGCCCGCCTCCCCCTTCTGGATGAAATTGGACGGAAAAGATCGGCAAGTGTGCATGCCGGACGCCTTCGTTGGTTCCATCGTTCACGTTTTCAAACCACGGAATCAGGTCTTTGGGCAGCGTGTCTTGCTCCACCGCATAACCATGGTTTTGGCTGGTCACAAACGCGCGCCCAGGTGTATGTCCGGGTGTATGTCCAGGTGTATGTCGCGTTGTATGCAAGGTTGGTTGTCCGGTCTGTTTTTCGACGACGGGCTGGTTGTGCGACCTGTGTCCAAACGGCAATTTGTACGTGGTTGCACCAAGTGCGCGACACACCAGTTGATGTCCCAAACAAATCCCAAACGTCGGGATTCCCATCGCCAGCACCCGCCGCAAACGGTGCGCGAGCGCATCGAAATGTTGCGGATTTCCCGGCCCAGAGGACACGACCACACCGTCGATGTCCGGCAAAACCGTTTCCCACTCTGCTTCCGCAGAGATCCGCACAAGGTTCGCTCCCCGCGTGTGCAGGGCACGAATCAGGGATTCCTTTGCCCCGGCATCAATCACCAAAATGGTCGGCATGTCCTGGGCCCCCACAAGCCGAATTTCCTCGGACAGGGCCACGCACCGCAGGCCTTCCTCCATCGGGACCCCTTTGGCCTGTGCAAATCCCTCTGTTTCGTCATAGAGGAGCGCGCCCGGCATGGTGCCGAAAGAGCGCAACTGCGTGACGAGACGCCGCGTGTCCACGCCCTCGATCGCCGGCACGCCTTGCGCGAGCAACCACTCCCCGACCGTCTGATGTTGCCCCAAATTTCCTCGATGCGCGGTGTGTTTTGCAACCACAAGACCCGACACCTGAACCGCGCCGGATTCATGCCCCTCTTCCGGCACTCCGTAATTCCCGATGAGGGGATACGTCAGCACCAAAATTTGCCCGCGATAGGAGGGGTCTGTCAGCGCCTCGACATACCCCGTAAGGCCGGTGTGAAAAACGACCTCGCCGCGTGTCTGGACTTGCGCACCAAAAGCCCGCCCTGAAAACACCGTTCCATCCGAAAGACACAGCTTCATCGGGCCGTTTTCCTACGCACTTTGCTTCGGCGCAAGGGTCCTTGGGGAAGACCGCGCTCGTTCGTATTCTGCTTCAATCTGCGCCGCGAGTTTGGACCAATCGAGCGGTGCTACGGTTTGGCGCGCGGCCTCTCCCAATGTGCGCCGCAGAGTGTGGTTTTCTTGCAGGGCCCGCAACGCTTCTGCATAGGCCTGCGCGTTGCAAAGTGGCACCAGGAGTCCGTTTTCCCCATCGCGGACCAGTTCTCGCACACCGGGAATCGGATGCGCAATCACCGCCAGGCCCGCTGCCATTCCTTCGATGAGCGACATCGGAAAAGATGCAATGTCTGCGGTGAAGCAAAACGCATCCGCCGACGCTGCAAACGCTGGTCGTTCGGCCAGAACGGAACCAAAAAATTGCACATCCACGCCGCGCGCCCTTTGCACAAGTTCGGCCTTGCGCGGCCCATCCCCGAGCACCCACAACCGCGCGTTCCGACCCTCGGTCTGTCCGATCCGAAGTGCATCCACCACGGTTTCGATTCGGTTTCTGGGTTCAAGCCGGGCCATCGCGAGCAAACAAAAGGAACTGCCCGTCCGCAGCGACTCGTTTCGGTTTCCGGTTTGCCAGGCGGCCACGTCCACTCCGTTCGGAATGACGCGCGCGTCCACCCGAAAGCCGACGCGCCGCAGACTGTCCGCCGCCGTGTCGCTGACCGCGATCAAACCGTCGAGGGAATCCAAATACTGCGCAAGCGGCGCACGAAACATGCGCAGCGCCCACGAGTCCTCAAAATGGGTGTGCAGCGTTCCGATCGTGACCGCGTGTTTCGGCGCGCATTTTGTCGCGAGCAACGCCAGCGTCGGAAAAATCGGCGCGTGGACATGTACGACATCGACCCCTTGCGCGGCAAAAAGCCGTTCCAGGTCTCGCCGCAACGAAAGCCCAACCGCCGCGCGACACACGGAACCGTTGAGCACAATCGGCGGACACGCGGTCCCGAGCCGAAACACGTCATACGGCACTTCGTTTTGGGGTTTCGGCGTCACGTGTTGCCCTGGAAAGTCCGTGGTGACGACGAAAACCCGATGCCCTCGTTTGCACAACGCGCGGGCCAGCTCGTGAACGTGTTCGGGCATTCCGCCGACATCGGGGTAGAAGTACTCGCTGACGAGCGCGACGGACAGACCGTTTCCGCGTTCACGAGGGTGGGTTTGGTTTTTGGACGCGGAAAACAGGTCTTGGCGACTCATCGCGTGCGCAAAATAGCAAGCTCGTCGAAGTTTGAGTAAGCTCACCACACATGGGGACACGGTTTTTCGCGTTTTTTCGCTCGTCTTTTCGCTCGTTTGCGGCCAGGGGTGTTCGCACGAGCGTTTTTTTGTTTGTGGCGGCGGCCCTCCTGTTTTCAGCAAAGCTCGCTGGTGAGGCGGCTCGCGCGGACAGTGGTTCGCCTCCGAAAGTCGCGCCTCCTTCTTCTGTGCATGCGGGTTTGCTCGGCGCGGTCGATGAAATCACCCGCAAGGTGGCCACCATTCGGGGTCTGCCTCCCAAAGCCCCCTTTGCGCGCGGCATTTTGACCCGAGAGCAAATCGTCGAACGCCTGAAAGATCGCATTCACCAGGACTATTCCCCAGACGAAGTGCGGAAGGAATCGCTCGTCCTCAAACGCATGGGTCTTCTGCCCATGGATGCCG
This sequence comes from Pseudomonadota bacterium, assembly GCA_035328405.1. Lineage (GTDB taxonomy): Bacteria > Myxococcota_A > Polyangia > Palsa-1104 > JAEUJZ01 > JAEUKA01. The sequence goes on from DAOLIT010000101.1 coordinate 15,415, forward strand.
ACTACGAAAAGCTCTTGTTTGACCTTTTGTCCGAGCAAGTGGCCGGTTTTTACGACCCCTATCGCAACATGTTGTACTTGGCGGATTGGTTGCCCCTGGAAATGCAGCGCCCGGCGTTGGCGCACGAAATTCAGCACGCGCTTCAGGACCAGTATTTCGATCTGAAAAAGCTTGCGAAACCGCAAAAAGGTCAGGGGGACAAACAGCTTGCGCAGTCTGCCTTGATCGAGGGTGACGGCACGTCGGTCATGCTGGAATTTGCGGCCAAGTCGATGGGCGTAAACGCGGCGCAAAATCCGCAAGCACTCGCGCGGCTTGGTCGGCAGATGATGCAGCTTTCGATGTCCACAACTCCGTCGTTCCAAAAAGCGCCTGCGGTCCTGCGCGAAACACTCATGTTTCCGTATGCGGCTGGACTGGAATTTGTCGCGACGATTCGGGGCGACGGTTCCTGGTCCAAAATCGATGCCGCTTTTTTGAATCCCCCGATTTCCACCGAACAAGTTCTGCACCCCGAAAAATATGTGGCGGGAGAAAAGCCGGTCCAGTTTGCTACGCCGCCTTTGGCTTTGCTCGCGGCGTCCTCTCACAAGGAACAACACCGTGACGTGCTGGGTGAGTGGATGTGGAAAGTGTGGTTTTCACGCGCGATGCCCGAACGAGAAGCCGTCACGGCAGCAGCGGGCTGGGGAGGCGACATCCTGGTGTCGTTTGCGCAGCCAGGGGAAACGCTGCCGATCGTCGTGGCTCTATCGGCGTGGGACAACCCGGAAGAAACCGACGAAGCCGAGTTGGCAGCGCAAAAGCTTGTGCTGAACCTGACCGGCAGAACCGGCGAAAAACTCCCCGGTCCTGGAAAAACAGTCCTGTTTGAGCGCACGCAAAACGATCGCGTGTACGCCGTGGCTCGCAAGGACAACCGCGTCCTTTTGCTCTGCGGTGCCCTCCCGAAAACCGCCGCCCCCCTCTCCCAAGAAATCCTCCGAACCTGGCTCCCAAAACCGTCCCAACCATAAGCGCAGAAGCCACACACCCCTCTTGAAGGAAAGCAAAACACGCGCGGTCTGCGGCGTTTGAGACTTGGAAAACAAAGGCCGACCCGGTTTCCCGAATCGGCCTTGCGCCCTTTTACCGAAGTGCCAGGGGGTGTAACAACCATGGACTCTATCTCAACGCTGGGAAAAATTTTCGTTTTTTTGACATATTTTCGCCCAAAAAAAATCGTGTCTTGACGGTTCACGGCCATCACAGCTTGGTTGTTGCACAAGCCCCAGAAAAGGGGTGAAGGGGTGAAGGGGTGAAGGGGTGAAGGGGTGAAGGGGTGAAGGGGT
>DAOLIT010000102.1:0-16528 GCA_035328405.1 Pseudomonadota bacterium
ACCGGGAGCGCCAGGGGCACCGGGAGCGCCGGGCATGGGCGGAGCGCCAGGCATGGGCGGAGCGCCGGGCATGGGCGGAGCGCCAGGCATGGGTGGATATCCTCAAATGGGCGCAATGCCGGGTGGTATGGGTGGATATCCCCAAATGGGCGGCGGTATGGGCATGCAAGGCGGCATGGGCATGCAAGGCGGCATGGGCATGCAAGGCGGCATGCAGGGTGGGAACAACGCGGGCGGCTCGGGCAGCGCAAGTGGCGGTGATTCTTCCGCGATTCCCGAAGGCGCAATCGTAGGTCGCATCGTTCAATCTTCCGTCGAGGAAGGCAAACGCATTCTGTACTTGGACAAAGGCAGCAAAGCGAAGCTCCGGGTCGGCATGCAAGGCAGCATTCTGCAAGGCAAAGACGGCGGGCAAAAACTCGATGGCGGGACGTTCACGATTACGAAGGTTCTTGGCGATAGCCAGGCCGTAGCCACGACGGACTACGGCAAGTCTTTGGGCGGCAACAACCGATTCATGGTCCAAAAACCCAAGTAGGCACGCCGTCTGCGTGTTTTTGGGCAACTTTGGAACCCCATTCCCTTTTGGGACGAGGCAAATACTGATGTTTTTCCGAGCCAAACTTCTGCGGGTCCTGTGTGCGTCGAGCCTTCTTCTCATGGCAGCGGTCGGCTGCAAAAAAGACGACGTGAACGCCAAAATCAAAAACGGCCCCGACCCCGACACCAACAGCGGCGTAGACGCCAAGCGTGGTGGTGCCAAACCGATGCAAATCAACCGTCCCGAGACGGATTCGGTGAGCTGGCCCAAACTTCAGCGCACCAAATGGAAGAGCCTGGAAATCGGCGTTCCTGGCAAAGACAACGTGCTCGACTGCGAGCTGCGCATCGACAACACCGGTGCCGATTTGAACATCGATTTGTTCAACAGCCTCGGGACGCAGATCGGGTTTTCTCCGGGGCCCGCACCGAACAAGCTGAAAAAACTCTCAGTCAAACTGGAAGAACTTGGGACGTACTTTGTGCGCATGCAGGCTGCGATGCCCAAGGACGAATCCGATTTTTCCGTGATCTGCCGTTGGGAAGAGGAAGTCGCTGCGCCTGAACCCGTCGCTACCAACGGCAAAAAACGCCACACACCCAGACCGGACAAACCGGCCAAAGTCGAAACGCTCGAAGAGAAAATCGAAAAAGGCACCGAGGGTCGCATCAAGACTTCGTTCCGTGAAAGTTCGGGAACCGTCATGATCATCGACAAAGGTGCGTCGTCGGGCGTTCAGGTGGGCACCGAGGGCACCGTGCTCGAAGGCAAGAGTGGTCGTCAGGCGCTCGATGGTGGCAGTTTCAAAATCATCCAGGTCGTCGATGACACGACCAGCAAAGCCCAATCCTCTGTTCGTTCGATTGGAAAAAACAGCCGCGTGGTGTTGTTCAAGTAGCGCACCGACCCGTCGCAGGAGCCGCGAACATGAGCACGCCTGGGCAACAAGACCCGCTGATTGGAAAAGTCCTGGCGGATCGGTTTGAAATTCTGAGCCGCATCGGAGAAGGCGGAACGGGCGTCGTCTACAAAGCGAAGCAAGTCACCGTCGATCGCACCGTTGCCATCAAAGTCCTCGGTGCGCATGTTTCTTCCGATCCGCAGTGGGTCAAACGGTTCCACAACGAAGCCCGCGCCGCTGCCCGTCTGGACCATCCGAACACCGTGCGCATGATCGACTTTGGGGAAACCAAAGACGGTCTGCTTTTCATCGCGATGGAATTTCTGCACGGGCGGCCTTTGTCCGACGAAATTTCTCGCCTGGGCAAAATCCCGCCCCAGCGTGCGCTGCGGATCATTTCGCAGGTGTGCCAGTCGCTTCAAGAGGCCCACGGGCAGGGCATCATTCACCGCGACATCAAGCCGGACAATGTCTTCCTGGTCGAAATGAAGGGGCAGGGAGACTTCGTGAAGGTGCTCGATTTTTCCGTCGCCAAAATGGACACGCCGGACGCGCAGCTCACGCGGGCAGGAACGGTTTTCGGTACACCCGCCTACATGAGCCCAGAGCAAGCCCGAGGCGTGAAGCTGGCACCCCAATCGGATGTGTATGCGTGCGGCATCGTGCTGTACGAAATGCTGACGGGAAAGCCGCCCTTTGAAGCCGCGTTGCCGATGGAGGTCGTGATGATGCACTTGCGGCAAAAACCGGCACCGCTCGTCGGTTTTGCTGAGCCGATCGTGCGCATCACGATGAAGGCGCTCGAAAAGACGCCTGACCGTCGCCAACAAAGTGCTGATGAGCTGCATCGCGAGTGCATGGATTGCCTCGACACGCTGTTTCCCAAGCAAACGCCAAGTGCGGGCATGTCAGCGGTTGGCGCACAAGGGAGTGCCTCGCCTACCGTTCCCCCACAAAACCTACCTTCCGCTGGTCCGAATCAGGCAGGCGCTTCGCTGGTGGGTGCAAACAGCCCGCGCGCTTCCTCTGGGCCGCCTCCCATGGCCGCGTCGAGTGGTCCGCCTCCGATGACTGCTCCGGGCAGCGGCCCACCTCCCATGACGGTGCCTTCTGGCCCGCCCCTGGCCCCGCCGCAAGGCTCGCAATTTGGCGGTTCGGCTGCGCCTCCGGTTGCAACCGGGGCAGAACAGAGAACCATGTTGGCAACGCCTGCGCCGCAGTTTCCGCCGAACATGGGCGGCGGCGCACCCGCAAACCGGCCCGGTCGAACGGTCGGCATGGATGGTGGCCACGCGACGATTTTTACCGGAGGCCCAGCCGGTGGCATGACGCTGTCGGCCCAAGCACTGGTGGTGCGGCAGCAGGTTCTGGCTGAAAAACCAAGACGCGCAGTTTCCCCTGTGCCCAAGCCGCTGTTTTGGGTGGGGTGGGCGCTCCTCGGCATGTCGTTCGGTTTTCTGTTGCACATCCTCTGGAACTAGCCGATGCGTTTTGTGCTGGGCGGCGATGAGCCCGTTTCTCCGCAAACCCGCTCTGAACTCGAGCAAAGACAAGACCGGTTTCGTCAAGAAGCCGATCCGGCGATTCTTTCGCGCATTCACCGCGTCGAACACCACCCGATGTTGCCGCGTCCCCGCGAGTTGCCGCGCGCGCTGCGGGAGATGACCACGCGCTTTGACAACCCACTGCGAGATTGGCACGTCGGATACCTATCGGTGAACGACGTGGACATTCCCGCAGAACTGGCCAGCGACTTAAAGGAAAGCGTGCCGCAGTCGATTTTGCGCGACATCTTTCGACCCACCACGCGGTTTGATTTCATGCTCGAGCCGCAACACCTTCTCGATGACCCGCGCGGTGAGCAAGCCTTGGCCGAAGGCAAACAGGCGCTGGTCCGTGACCCGTTGCCCACCATCGAATCCGGCGTGGCGGCGATGGTGCGTGAACGACGCCGCCGCCGTCGTTTTGTCGCGCGTCCTTGGCAAACCATGCTTTCGGACGACAGCCCTCGCGAATACGCCCGCGTCGAGGGAGTCGTCTATCGCGAAGTCGATGAAGACGGCGAGCCGCTCGACGACGAAGAAACCTGACACGACCCTGCCGTTTCTTGTTAAAAATCCCTGCCCCCAAAAAACCAAAAAAAAGACATGCGCAGACGGAACGGACCCAAGGTGGCGACGCCTTGCCTTGTGCTCAAAGTCGTGAACTTCGGAGACGCCGATCGCATCGTGACTTTGTTGACCCAGGAATTTGGCAAGGTGTCTGCGCTGGCGAAAGGGGCCCGCACCAGCCGCCGCCGTTTCGGCGCTGCGCTTGCGTCGTTTGGATACGGCGAAGCTTTGCTCGAAGAACGGCCCGGTCAGGAGTTGTTTGTTCTGTCCGAACTTCATATGAGCCAGGGTTTTCCGAACCTGCCGCTCGAGTTGTGTCGTTTTGGGTACGCGGCCTACGCATGCGAGCTGTGTCTGCATTTGTGTCCGCCCCAGGTTCCCGAGCCGCGTGTGCTTCGTCTGCTCGTCACGATGCTCGACGAGCTGGATCGGTTGCCCCTTTCACAGAAGCCGAAAGCCCTTTTGCTGCGCGCGTTCGAGCTTCAGGTTCTGTCCGCAGTCGGTCTTGCACTTCAAATCGAGGATTGCGCGGCGTGTGGAGATGTCGTACCCGATGCGCCGCTCGTTCCCCTCGATGTCGAGCGCGGAGGCGTGCTTTGTTCCCGTTGCTACAAGGGTCCGATTCCCACGCAGCTTGGCCCGCGCGGAGGCGGTCTTTCCGCTGAACTTCGCGCGACGCTTTCGCAACTTTCGTGTTTGGCGTTGGAGCGTGCGATAAAAGACACGCCTGGCATCGATTTCCAGACCCAGCAACTGGCCAAAGAGTTGCTGCTCGCTGTCGTGCGACGACACATTGGGCACGAGCTGCGCAGCGTTGAATTTATCGCCAAGGTGAACGCTTTTCAGACGACGCCCGGCACCGAGCAGGCCGCTCCGTAGATTCCGTCAGCAGATCGTCTCGCGTCCTCGCATGTACGGTCGCAGCACCTTTGGCACTTTCACCGTTCCGTCGGCCTGCTGATAATTTTCAAGGACAGCGATCACCGTCCGAGGCAACGCCAGACCCGAACCATTCAGCGTGTGGACCAGCCTCGGTTTGTCTTTTTTGTCTTTGCTTGGGCGATAGCGAATTTGCGCGCGGCGGGCTTGGAAGTCGCCGAAGTTGCTGCACGACGACACCTCGAGCCATTCGTTCACGCCCGGCGAAAACACTTCCAGATCGAATTTTTCACACGCCGCAAACGACAAATCGCCGGTACACATTTGCACCACGCGATACGGAAGTTCCAACTGCTTGAGGATTTCCTCTGCGTCGGAAAGCAGACTGCGCAGCGCCTGCTTGCTGTCCTCGGGGCGCACAAACTGCACCATTTCCACTTTGTCGAATTGGTGCCCGCGTTTCATGCCCCGCGTGTCCCGGCCCGCCGCCATTTTTTCCCGTCGGAAACAAGCCGTGTACGCAACATGTCGCAGCGGGAGTTGTTCATTTTCCAGAATTTCGTCTCGATACAAGTTGGTTACCGGAACTTCCGCCGTCGGAACAAAGTAAAAATCCTCCTCCGCGTCGCGGTAGAGGTTCTCTCCAAACTTCGGAAGCTGCGCCGTGCCAAACAGACACTGTTCTTTCACCATGAACGGCGGATAGACCTCGGTGTAGCCCTGGTCCAAATGCACATCGAGCATCCACGAAATGAGCGCCCGCTGAAGCTGCGCGCCCGCACCTTTGAGCACATAAAAGCGACTTCCCGAGATTTTGACGCCGCGTTCAAAATCCAAAATCCCCAGCGCCTCGCCGAGTTCCCAATGCGGCTTCGGGGAAAAGTCGAATGAGAATGCTTTTCCCTCGGTGCGGACAATCCGGTTCTCGGCATCCGTGCGGCCCGTCGGAACTTCTGCATCGGGCAAATTTGGAAGTTCCAACAGCAACTTGTTGAGCTGAGTTTCTGTTTCCACAAGCTGAGCGTCGAGCCGTGAAATGTCCGCTTTGACGCTTTCCATCTCTTTGATGAGCGCCGCTCGTTTTTCGGGGTCTTTTTCGCGCCCAATCGTTTGCGACGCACTGTTGCGCTTGTTCTTGAGTTCATCCGCCTCGCGGAGCAGGTTTCTGCGTTTCTCGTCGAAGCCAAGCGCCTCTTGCGAAAGCTTTGCCGCGTCTTCATCAAACAGACGTTCGCGGTAAACAGACAAAACTTCCGAAGGACTCTCACGAAGGATTTTTGCGTCGAGCATGGGACGGGATTCTTCGCTCGAAGGGCCTACGCTGTCAACCTCACCGCTTCACAAACCCGAAAATGCAATAACCCTTGAAATGAAAGGTAGTTGTGTGCTCTCATAGCCGCAGATCGGGCGCTTCTGTGCTCAATCTTCGCGGCTCTCCCTAGGGTGTGGCTGCGATATCGAGATCGAAACCACTCCATTGCGCGGGCGAAGCCGGCGTCGGTGCCCTCGCTGTCGGGTGAGTGGCACATCTGTATGAGGAGGAACGTATGATCCACTTCCAGAAGGGCGACAAGGCGGTCTACCCAGCGCAGGGCGTTGCGGAGATCGACGGGATTGAGGAAAAAGAGATTTCCGGAAAGATCCATCGCTTCTATTGCCTGCGTATCCTCGACACGGACATGCGGATTCTGGTTCCCGTCGATAAAGCCGACCAAGTGGGTTTGCGTGGAGTCGTCCAGCGCAACCAAATCCCAGAGGTCTACAACATCCTTCGGGAAAAAGAAGTTCACATTGACAAACAGACTTGGAATCGACGCTATCGCGGTTTCATGGAAAAGATCAAAACGGGGTCTCTGTTCGAGGTTGCGGAGGTCTTCCGTGATTTGTATCGGCTCAAGAATCAAAAAACGCTGTCGTTCGGCGAACGCCGCATGCTCGACACCGCGCGCACCCTCATCATCAAAGAGCTTTCCGTCGCCAAAGGCACCACGGAAAGCCGCGTCGAACGCGAGATCGAACGACTCTTCTCCGCTTAGCCCCGTCGCCCGCATTCTTCTCTCTTCCTGACTCTGTTCACTCTTCTCCTGGTTCCGTTTTCTCTTCTCCTGGTTCCGTTTTCTCTTCTCCTGATTCCGTTTTCTCTTCCCCTGATTCCGTTCACTCTGTTCAGAACATCCGTTCCAGTGTCTTTTCACAAAAAAACGCGGCGTCAGTGAGTTTGCGGGCGGAGTGGTTTTGGGGGCATCACCAGCCACAAGTCACCCAACTGGTTCGTGTGAGCGGCTGCAAAACGCGCGTCATCACCGCTTCCCAAAAACAGATCCACTCTTTTCGGCCCGACGATCGCCGCGCCTGTGTCTTGTGCGAGCACAAGACGAGTAATCGTTTTGTGCGACGTGTGTGCATCTTGGCCCATAGTCGAAACACTGGTTCGCAGAAGCAGAACCGAACCCATCGGCACATGCCGAGGATCAATCGCTATAGATCGACCCGCGACCAGTTCGCCAAATTTGCCCGTTCCGCGCAGCGGTGTTTCCTTGAAAAAGACGAAGTGCGGATTTTTGGACCAGTACTTTCGCAGAATGTCGGGGTGGGCCAGGACAAACGCATGCGTTCGACTGTGCGCTGGTGCCGCCTGGAAATCACTCGGGATCACTTTGTCCTGCACAAGCAGGCGCAAAGGATTCTGATACGCATGTCCGTTGTGTCCGTCCGTGGTCAGGTTTATTTCGCGTCCATCTTCCAGCGCGACAGTGACTGAGCCCTCGATGTGGACGTGGAGCGCCGTCGCCAAACTATCGACGTACACAAGCTCGAGGCCTCGTTCCGACAAAGCACCGGACAGAATTTCCTCGGTGGTTTTGTGGACGAACACTTCATCCGAAGGCCGCCGATATAGCGGAACCAAAAACGGCGGCTTGGCCGTGACCGAGCCACGCACGACAGGATGGTAATACGCAGTCACGCGCGCCTTCCCCGCCAACGACCGGAGTTTGAGTTTTTTGGACAGCAACCGGCACAGCGTCGCATTCCCTTTTTGAGCCGCCGCTCGAATCGGCAAAAGGATCTGTTCCACATACACCTGTTTGTCCACATCCCGGCCCGCGAGACGCAACCGATGGGCGCTCGGCATCTCCTGGAATGCCGCAAGTTCCCGGTCAATTGCAGCGACGAGAGACCCCGCATCAGCATCATCGCAAAGGGCTTTGCCAGCAGGTCGTTCGGGGCTCTTCTTTGCGCGGGCTGTCTTCAACTCTGCAAGACACAACAGAGACACCGCGATTCCGAGCCCGAAATGCCGCAAAACGTCACCTGATGAGTTGCGAACGATTAGTTCCCACCTTGGCGAATCCACTGTTGTATGGCGAGGAGCTGGGTGTTCGCGAGCGGCGCGCTTTCGACCGGCATGGGATCGCCGATGATGCGCGCAAAGGCCGTTCCAGCCAGCAATTTGCGCAGAAGGTAGCTCTTTTCGGGTTGGCCCGGTTGTACCAGCCGCAGACCCTCGGGCGAACCCACTGCGCTTGTACTCGTCAAGTAGCTTCGCAGCGTCGGCGTGGCCGCAGACAAATCGAGACCTCGCGCGGACAGATCTGATCCCGCATGACAACTGGTGGCTGCGCAGTATTTTTTGAGTTCGCCTTTGCTACCGATGATGTCGGCCAAAACCAGCGGCGTGTCTCCAGCCGGTGGCGGTAAAACCGTCGAACCAGTGCGAAACGTGATGCGCGAACTTTTGTCCAGCGGGATTCCTGCGAGCGACCGCAAACTCGTGCCGATATCGATTTGAAACTCGGAGTTTGGAACCAGATTCGACTTGGGTCGGAACACCAGTTTGCGTTCGACCAAGTTGTGCTCGACCAACATTTCGAGCGGATTTCCACGACCGCCCAAACGAACAGACACTTGGCTGCTTGTGTCTGGATCAAAGACATCCGAAAACGCGACCGTAATCACTGGATTGACTGGCTGAGGATCGACCGGATTGCTGAGTGTGACAGACACGAGCGTCATCGGTTTTTCGTCCGCAGGCGTAAACGGTTCGTTGTCACTCGGAAAACTGCAACCTGAGCAGGCCGTCCAAGCGACAAGCCCCATGCGCAGCGCCATCGCGGAAAGCGCGCTCGAACAAAATCGGAAAGGTGGGAAAGAAGAAGTCGGAGAGAAATGTGAAGACGAGGACGTGCGGTTGCGGCGTTGAAAAAGAGAGCCCATCAACTCTCAGTGTACATGCGAAGCTGCTCTCGGATCACGTCCTCGTTGATGCCGGTTCGCACATGTTCCTTGAGGCAGTCAGCCAGGGTGATCATCATTTCAGAAGTCGAACGGGTTTCGAGCAACTTGGCTCGAAGCTGCTCCGCGTCGCGACTCCTGTCATCCCGAAGAAAGTCGCGGACCAAGTCCATCGACAAGTCGCCCTGGAAATCCAGCATCAAGTTGTCGAGCAAGTAGTTGATGAGTGCGTTCACATCATCCTCCATAGGGAGTGTCTGGTTTGGAAAGCAAAGACAGAACGGTTTGGCCAGTCATATCACGTCTTTATCCACTTGTGAACCTTGCACTTTCGCCGTAGCCTCCGCGCTGGACGAGACAGGCCAGGCCAGGCCAAGACAAGAGAGGAGAGGAGCGCAACGTGTCGATCTTGCTGTTGCCGGTCGGATGGCTTGTGGGTTTCGCGCTGTGGATCGCTTGCTCGATGCTCGGGACCGCGCACGCGAGCGACCGCATCAACACCAAAACCAAGGTCGTTCGGAATGGCGCTTGGTGGTCAACCGCACTCGCTTTTTTCTCGCTTCGACATCGACAACCGTTTCTGGACCGGTTTCAGGGCCGGCTTCTGGGCCAGTCAGGCGATTTGGAACGCTCGGTCTTGTCGTTGGCGATGTTGATTTGGCTGCCGATTGGGCTTTGCATCTACCGAGAGGCACCGGACTGGGCTTTTTTGTATCTTGTGCCTCCGCACCGAGCGACCGATGCATTTTTGGCGGCCTTTTTTACGGTCCACACGCTGATGATTCCCTGTGGTTTTTTGATCGTTCGCCTTTGGGTTCGCGGTTGGCTTTTCCAGGGGCTTGTTTTTTTGGGGGGAACAGCCGGTCTCGCGTTGTTTGCGTGGGCGATGTCGGATCGGTTGAGGTGGGTGGGTTCCTATGCCGATTTTCACAACGGCCTCAACGGCCAGTGGCAGTGGCAGTGGTTGCTCATCTCGCTGTGCCTGCCCCGTTTTGCGTCCGTGTCTGGATCGGGGCCGACGGCACCTGCAACCGCGTGCGCGGTGCGGCTCGAATGGGTCTTGTTGCTCTCGGGAGTTGCGCTTGTTCTGGGTTGCGCACTTTGTCTTGGGTTTCTGTCTTTGTTTTCTGACCAACGGCAAAAATCGTAAGTGTTGACGGGAGCCTCGGCCTCCTGTTACCGTGTCGCGTATGACAGGAGTATCTCGTCTGCTCGTGCTGTGCGCTATGCCATGGTTGGCCGTTGCTTCTGGATGCGGTCCCGTGACTTATGTATCGCGGGTTACGTTTAGTGCAACCGGTGAATTGGCCAGTGCCAAAGCCAGCAAATCGGACAACATGGCACCCTACGAATACACGGCAGCTTCCGAGTATCATCGCCGAGCCCAAGAGCTGGCCGGTTACGCGAGATTTCAAGATGCCAACGCCTTCGCCTTAAAAGCGGGCGAACACGCGGTTGCATCCAAACAAGTGGCGCAGAAGCGGATCAAGGCGCACGCACTCGCGGTGCTTGACCCGACGAACCCCAGCTTGTTCATCACGCGCGATGGCATGGTGAAACGCAAATCCAGTCTCGAATACGACACCGAAAAACCACCGCTGGATTCTGAAAAGCCACCCCTTCTCGGTCCCACCGGTCAGCAGCAGGGAGGGACCAAGTGATGCGTCGCGTTGCTTTTCACCTTGTGCTTTTGGCTTCGGCGGTGCCTTTGCTCGGGGGCTGTCCGGGCGCTGTGCTCAAAAGCGAGCTGGCCGGTGTCAATCAGACGATCGAAACCGCACGAAAGAACGGCGCGTATCTTTGTGCACCGGTCGAGCTGGCCATGGCCGAATCTCACAGCAGCTTCACGGCGGCGGACTTGAGCTATGGCGACTACTTTTCCGCCAAGGAACATTTGGCCATCACCAAAGAGAATGCCGACAAGGCGATGGCCAAATCGCCCGCCGATCGTTGCTCATATAAGGAAGAGAAAGTCGTTATCGTGCCCAAGAGTGGCGATGCCGACGGCGACGGAATCAAGGACGAACTAGACAAATGTCCCGACGAACCGGAAGACAAGGACGGTTTCGAGGATGAAGACGGCTGTCCTGAACTCGACAATGACAAGGACGGGATCTACGACACGCAAGACAAGTGTCCGATGGAACCCGAGGACAAGGACAATTTTGAAGACGGCGACGGCTGTCCCGATCCAGACAACGACAAAGACGGCATTTTGGACAAAGAAGACAAGTGCCCGGTGCAACCGGGACACAAAGACAACCAAGGCTGCCCGGATACGGACAAAGACAAAGACACGGTGGTCGATCGCCTCGACAAATGTCCTGACGAGCCCGGTTCACCGAACAACGCGGGTTGCCCCGAGAAGAAATACATCACGATCACGCAAGAGAAGATCGAGCTGAAGCGCCAAGTGCAGTTTGCGACCGGCAAGGCGCTCATCAACAAGGATTCGTTCGAGCTTCTGGACGAGGTTGTGGAACTTGTGAAGAAGAACCCGCGGATCAACCTTCGCATCGAGGGCCACACCGACAACAAGGGCAAGCCCAAGGCCAACTTCACGCTCTCGCAAAACCGCGCCAAGGCCGTCGTCGATTACTTGGTCAAGGGCGGCATTGACGCGAGCCGGTTGTCATCGGAAGGCTTTGGTCAGACGTGCCCCGTGGCCGACAACGGTTCCGAGGAAGGACGCGAAAAGAACCGCCGCACCGACTTCTTCATCGCCGAACCCGGCCAGGCCAGCAAGTGCGTTGCGCCCGATCCGAAAACCGGGGTTGTCAAAGCTGCCAAAGCCGCGCCTGCTGAAGGTGGGGGCAAGGGCAAAGGCAAAGGCAAGAAAAAAGGCAAGTAGTCCTTTCTCAAGCGCGTTGTGCTGCGTTTTCGCGAACCTCCTCGCTCATACCAAAACAGAACCATCGAAAAAGCTGGGAGCAGGCCAACACGACCAGCCCAAAACGCTGTAATCTCAGGATGACTCGGTTTGAACGAGATCGAGTGAACCCCTTTCCCGTGAGCACGTGTTTTTCATGGCGCAATCGATGAAACAAATGCCGTCGGTAAGAATCAGTCGTCTGGCTCGCTTTTTGTTTGTGGGAACCCTGCTGACCAGTTCGTTGGAAGTGGCTCACGCGGGACCCCAAGACCGCGTGGCCAACATGAACAAGCAGGCGATGGATGACTACGATCGTCTGGAATTTAACGCTTCGCGCAAAACCTTGGAGGACTGCGTGGCCCTCCTGCGCAGGCACAACCTGGACAACACCAACCAAGCCGCGCGCACCTTCATCAACCTCGGCATGGTGTATGTGCAGCTCAAAGATCTGGGGCGCGGTGAGCAGTGGTTTCGCAGAGCCCTTTCGATCAATCCAAACGCCAAACTTGACCCAACCCTTGCGACGCCCGAGGTCAAGATGGTGTGGGGCCGGGCGTCTTCCTCCTCGTCTGCGCCGCCGGTTGCGCCCGTGCCGCCGCCGGTTCAGGTCCAGCCGCCGGTTCAGGTGCAGCCGTCCGTTGTTCCGCCGCCCGTGGTGCCGGTCCAACCCACGCAGCCCGATCCTCTCCAGATCGAGGCCGAACCCAAGAAACCTGAACCGTCCAAACAGCCGCTGGAATACAGCGCCGACGACTTGCTTGATCCCGTGAAAAAGTGCGAGATGCGACACGCGCCGATCGCCCAGGCGCGCAGCCGGATGAAGGCCCAACTGTACGCCACACCGGGACTCGGGCCCGTCGCTCGCGCCAGCATTTTCTATCGAACCGCCGGCCAGGAACGCTTCACCGAATCGCCCATGATTCTCAGCAGAAAGCAGATCGGCGATTGGGTCGGCGTGATTCCTCCGATTGCGATGGAGGGCAAGTTCGTCCAGTACTACATCGAAGGCTACGACGCCAAAGGCCGCGTGTGCGGCACCCAGGCCACCGCCGAGCTTCCCATCGTCATGGGCGTCTCGGAGTACGCAGGCATCGTCGTTGCGCAAAGCGAAGATGTCGAAGACCCGATGAAGTATGTGAAGCAAGAAGACGAGCGGCGGCGTTTGGCGGGTTTGCGAGATCGCGTTTACATCGATGTCGGCGTCGGCTCGGGTGGCGCGCTTGTCACCGCCGGAACCGCCACCGAGGTCGCCTGGTTTTTCAATCCCAAGACCTCGAAATATGAGCAGGCCAAAGCCTCTTCGACCGGTTTTACGTGGAGCGGGCTCGGCGTGCGCGCCGAATTTGGCGTTTATTTGTGGCGAGGCCTTTCGCTCGGAGCGTCCGGGCGTTTCGAGGCGATGCTCAACCACAACGCCGACGCCACAGACGCCGCGATGAAAAACACCCAATGCACCGACAACCAAGGTCGTCCCTCTCCGTGTTTTGCGGCGACGGGCAAGGGCCAATTCGGCTATCTCGTCCTGGGCAAGCTCCGTTACCAATGGAGTCCCGGAAAAGTGTTTCGCCCCTACCTTCACGCGGACATTGGTGGCGGAGAGTGGCGAAGCGGCCTCAACATCGATGGTTCGCGTCCCATGAAAAACGGAGCCATTGACGCAAGCTCCCCCTACCAGCCGACTGACTTGTGCAGCGCCGAATACAACGGCGTCCCGGACAACCGCAAACCCGCCGAGTGTACCTCTGTCGGTGGCAACGTGGGCTACAACCAACAGACCGGAACCCCGAACGCCCAGTATCTCAACCGAGTGTGCCCCAAAGACGGTTCCTGCATTGATTCAGTGATTTTGGGCAAACTCTTTGTCGGAGCGGGCGCGGGCTTCTACTTGGGAGGCCGTCACGCCGGCGTTTCCCTCGACCTGAATGTCCTCACCTCGCTTGCGGGCAACACCGGCCTCCTCGTGGATGCCTACCTGGGTCCCCAGTTCGTCTTTTAGTCGTTCTGGGTCCTCTCTCACCTTCCTTGCCTCCCTTTCCCAACAGCACCGCAAACATGTCCTCTTTTGAGATGCGGTTTTTGCGCCGTCTTTCGTCCTTCTGGAATCGAAACACCAGACGCCCCTTTCCAGCACCAAACGCCTCTTTTTCTAGGTACACACCATGCAACTCACCCAATTTACCGACTTCGCCCTGCGCACCCTCATCTACCTTGCCCATCATCCCCCCATCGAGGACGAGCGCCTGCCCGCAGTCCTCGACATCAGCCGCGCCTACAGCATTTCCACAAACCACCTGAGCAAAGTCGCCCGCCTTTTGGTCCAGGCCGGTTTTGTCAAAGCGACGCGCGGGCGCAACGGTGGCCTCATGCTCGCCCTGCCCCCCGAGCAAATCAACCTCGGGCAAGTCGTCCGCAAAACCGAGTCCAGCTTCGATCTGGTGGAGTGTTTCGACTTGCGCACCAACACCTGTCCCATTGTCGGTGCCTGCGCCCTCAAAGCGGTCTTGGCCGATGCCCGGTATCAGTTTTTGGCCGTGCTCGATGGCAAGACCCTCGCCGACATCATGGGCCAGCCCCAAAAGCTCTTCCCCCTGTGGAAAACCCGCCGAGGCCAGCCCCAACAAGAACCCAAGTGAATCAGATCGTTTTGTGGAAGGGGAGCGCCTCGGTCAGACTGTCTTGTCGTTCTTCTTCTTTTTCGTCCGCTTCCGCCTCGGCGGTCATTTCCTTCAGGCCCAGCCGCGCCCCCGCTCGCAGAAACAAAAAACCCATCAGCAGAAGGCTTACGGTCGAAATCGCCGTCATCGTCAGGCTGTACGCCAGCACTTTGTTGTTCCCGACTTCAGTCCCATCCGACAGAAAAAACACCGCCGCCAGCTGCGAAGTCCCCAGGCCCTGCACGCTGATCGGCAACGAAGTGACCGCAAACACCACCGGCAGATACAGCAGCGCGACGTGAAACGGCACATTGATCGAAAAACAGCGCAGCGCGATGTAGTGCCAGAAAAGCAGCACCAACAGGTGCGGGATGCGAATCCCCAGCGCCCGAACGTGGCCCCACACACCCGCTTGGTGAAGCGGGACCCACAGTTTGTGCGCGATCCGCCACAGGCGACGGAACAACCGCTCGGCAAAGTCCGCTTTGTGTGACGCTGCCGGGGGCTCTGTCAGCAAAAAGCGCGGCGGCCACGTCAAAAGCGCCGCATACACCAAAAGACCCACGAAAAACGCCACGAGTGCCGGCAAAAGAGCCGCTGCCTTCGGGCCTCCAAGCACAAGCGAGCCCGACGCAAACAGCAAAAGCAGCATCACCCACACCCCCACGATGAACAGGATGTACGCGCTCGCCGAAGACAGAGGCACTTTGCCGCACCGATGGATGTATCCGATGATGCCAAGCTGCCCCGCGTGGTAGTTGATGACCGCCAGCGTGTACGTCGCCGCCCGGATGATGTACAGCTCGACGAAGCGCAGCGGCAAACCGAACCAACGAAACACGTAGTACATCGCCAACGTGTCCGCCGCGCAGTTCAGCAGCGCCATCCCCGCAGAAACCAAAAGCAACGTACCCAGCGACGCATCTGCTGTCCGAACCGCCAGATCGCGCAGATCGATGCCCTTGAGAGCCAAAAAGAGAGCCAGTGCGCCAACAAGCAGAGGCAGCGCACGGCGAAACAAAGCACGCATGGCGCGCAACCTACCACACCGCGCAACCGCCGCCCGCCAAAACAAACCCAGCTTGCACCCCAAACCCCCACAAGCCTAGAATCCGCCCAAACCCCAAGGCCCCCCGGAACGTGATCGTTTCCTTTTCGGGAGAAGCCCCCTCAAGGTGAGTGGGGCGGGGGGTTTTTTGTTTTTGTGAGGTGAGCCATGCCAGCGAAACGGAAGGACGAGCCGGGGACACCGGCAGGGAAAGCAACCGGGGCGGCCTCGAAAGGGAAGACCCCCAAAGCGACGGACCCCAAAGCGATGGACCCGAACCTGATGACAGGCGCGGGGAAGGCCCCGACCCCGAAAGGGAAGGCGGCGGAGACTGCGGGGACGGCGGCGGAGTCTCCCACGGGGCGCTCGACCCTTCTGGGGGATGCCGTCGGGTCCGAGGCGGCGTATGCGAAGTTTTTGCCGACTGCGCAAAAGATACCCGCCCACGAGGTGCCCGCCTACCGTCTGGACCCTGTGCTCGCGTATCACAATGTGCAGGGCGCGCTCGCCCAGCTTGCGCCGCACAGGGACGCCCTCAAGAAGGCCCTGCCGCTGCTCGACCACACGGCGATGTTTGCGGCGGGCGAGCTGGCGCAGGCCGTGATTTTCGCCGCGACCCAAGTCGAGGGCCCTGCCAAATCCCTGGGCGACCTGGCCAAGCAGCTTGCCGAGGCCAGCAAGCTGCGGGGGCTGCTTCTCAGCACAGCCGAGGCGTTGGTTCTGTCGGGGACCTTCAAAGCCGCCGCCGTGTTGAAAATTCGCGCCGGACACGGGCCCATTGACTCGGCGCGGGATTTGGTCGAGCTGGCCGCGCTCTACGGCAAGACGCCCGAGTCGCTCAAAGAACAGCGGATGGTGCGCGCCGAGCACCTGAAAGCCGCCAGCGCGCTCGGGACCGAATTGCTCGGACGGCTGGAACCGGGCGACGCCCGCAAAAAAGCTGGCCCGCGCCCCGACGCCGATGCAGTGAAAAACCGCGACCAGTTGGCGGCGCTTCTGTGGAAGACGTTTCAGGATCTCCGACGGGCGGGTTACTACCTGTGGGGGGACGACCTGGAAACGCACCTGCCCGCCCTGCAAACCCGCGCCCGTCCCAAACCCCAAAAACCGCCCGTCCCCGTCCCCGCGTAAACCGGGCCGCCCCCATCCCAGCGACCACCCCACACCCGCCCGTCGGACGCCCAAACGCCCTTTTGAGGTCAGCGGGACCTCGGAGGGGTCATGGAAATGGTCGTTTGAGGTCAGCGGGACCTCGGAGGGGTCATGGAAATGGTCGTTTGAGGTCAGCG
>DAOLIT010000102.1:16628-16694 GCA_035328405.1 Pseudomonadota bacterium
GGACCTCGCTGCTAGGATGCGCCGCAGATGCGCCCACGATTTTTCAACATCGCCGGTCCGTGCCAA
>DAOLIT010000103.1:0-10123 GCA_035328405.1 Pseudomonadota bacterium
GAACGGGCTAGCTGACGATGCGGAGGCGGACTCGACCCTCTTGGTTGAGCTGGGTCACATAGTCCGGTACGCCGGGGATATGGCTGGTGAGAGGGTTGCTGTACTCGGGCAGTTCGATGGACTGATTCTTGGCGTACACGGTATGGCGTCCGTGCTTGCGATACCACTCAGACACCGTCGCGTTGGCCATCATTTGCTCGATGATGTTGCGGAAACCGATGCCGGTGTTGTAGGCGCAAAAGCTGATCTCGCCCATTTGAGTACCGTAGGGGATGATGCACATCTCGGTCCGACGGAAGTCATATGTGAACAGGTCCTGAAACCACATCCCTGCCACAAAAAGGACACGCCAATCGAACTCGGTTGCATCGGATTCAAACTCGCCCACTTTGTTGCCGCGTGCTCCGGTTTGCGACAGAAACTGCCGAAAGAGCGTCAGCAAGTCGTAGCCGTTCGGGGCACGCTCGGGTCGGAAGTTGCGGATGAGCGCAATTGCCGTTTGCGCCATCGCAATCGGCTTGGGAAGATTTCCGTCGGTGATGACGGTCACATCCTTGGCGAATTGCTCCAAATCCAAAAACTCGAGCAGCGGCACCATTTGTTTGGTTTTTTTGTTCACAAACAGAATCGTGCCGACGCCACAACTCGGATGGCAGCCGCAATTGACCGCGCCAAATTTCGCGTTGTGGTCGATGAGCAAGTCCGTCAGATCCGAAAACGGCCCCATTCCTGACAGCGGAAACCAATCTCGCATCGGTTCGGTGACGCCAAGTTGGTTCTTCACGTCGTGAACCATGTGAGTCAGGGTGTACCGCTGTTTTTTGCGCGTTTCGTCGTCGATGTCTTCATCGCGCCCAGTGAAACTGACCGGCTGGAAGGACACGACGGTGATTTTGTCGCTGTTCTCGATGGCAAACTCGATGATTTTGCCCACTTGGTCGTTGTTCACGCCATTGACGAGGGTCACGACCAAAATCACGTCGATGCCGACTTTGTGCATCTCTTCGATGGCACGCAGTTTCACATCGAACAAGTTGGCGACTTTGCGGTGTGCGTTTGATTCGTTGCTCACACCGTCGAATTGCAGGTAGGCCATCCGAAGCCCTGCGTCTTTGGCCTGCTGCGCAAAACCCGGCTCCATCGCGAAACGGAGGCCATTGGTCGCACACTGTACGGCGAAGTAACCGACCTCTCGTGCATAACGGATCGCATCCAGAAAATGGGGCGACAGCGTTGGTTCTCCGCCCGAAAACTGCACGCTCAATTGCCGCCGTGGCTTCACGTTGATCGAATCGTCGAGGATCTTTTTCACGTCGGAAAAAGACAGTTCGTGGACAAAACCAACTTGGTTCGCGTCCATGAAACAGGGGTCGCACATCATGTTGCAGCGGTTGGTCAGATCGATGGTCATGACCGCGCCGCGTCCGTATTTCATGCTCGAACTTCCGTGCGCTCGCAGGTCTGTTTGGTTCGTCCGAAAATCGCGGCCCGGAAACAGGTTTTCGATGCGTGCGGTGAAAGCGGGATCGGTGGAGAGCAGTTCGATGCAGTCGCCGTGCTTTTCGCACGTTTTCTCCATCCAGATTTTGCCGTCTCTCTCGACGATTCGCGCTTTGATTTCGCCGGGACGGCCTTTGAGAAGCTCGGACAGGTCTTTCTTTCCAGACAGAATCTCGTTCCGAACTTCCTTGACACAGCCTGGGCAAAGCGAATCGGTTTCGCGAGGCCAACCGAGGGGCGGTTTGCTCCGCTGACGCGATTTCAAAAGGGGTCCCGGGGCCCAGGTTGGGCGGGGCGCGGGACGCTCGAAGGTTTCGCTGACAAACTTGCAAAGGGGCCATGCGGCCTTGGCGAGGGACACCGCGACGCTGGAGGCATGGCGGCTAAGCTGAGACGGAAACTGCATGCGACAACTCCTAAGAAAACATCGGGCCTTGCGCGTTTTCGCGCGGCGTCATCCTATCAGCAAGCTGTTTCGTCTACGCACGGAAAACGCAGATAGATTGAACCAACCGTTCAACCTTGTTGTCGCGGCTTTGAGTCTGGACCGGTGGGTTGTGGAGTCTTCGTCAGGGGCGCGGTTCCCCAAACCACAGGCCAACGAGAAACTGAACCGTGTGGAAATCGTGGCTGCGCGTCCCTTCGGCCAAAGGCCCGGAAAACGTCGGCAAGATGTTGAATTGATACGAACATTCGAGTTCCGCATCGACGCGGCGCGACAGTCGAAAGTCCACGCCCGCAGACAGCCGAGTTACGTGTCCGATGCCTCGACCGTCGTGCGAACGCACCCACACCTGCGTTGCGCCCAGGCCATACGCCAGAAACGCTCGCACTTTCTGACCAGGCACGATGACGTGCTTGGCAAAAATGCCGTAGTCGATGCCCAAGCTGTCTGCGACGGAGCCTCCGAATAGATAAAAAAATCCGGTCATAAAACCGACATAAGACGGATACCGGGACGCAAAACCGCCGACTTGCCAGCCGAATTTTCCGTCGATTCGGATGCCATGTGTTTGAAACCGGGTTCCCGGATCGGCCTCGGCCAGCGGCAAATAGCTGAGCGGCGAATACGCCCATCCGGCAGCCAGCGAAAACACACGAGGCGCGTGGCGCAGCGACGGTACAACAGGTGAAGTCGGCGGGGCAGGTGGCTCGGTTTGGGCAAGTGGAGGCGCGTCGGATGGGGCTTCCGACTTGGGCTGTTCTGGGGCGACTGTCGGTGTTTGGCGCCGGAGCTCGGGATCGAGATCGTTCGGATGGGTCGTTTGGGCTTGTGCAAACGGCGTGACGCCCCAAAGCGACAGAATCACCGCACCGAGGGTCAGCAAACGCGGGTTGCGTCTGAGATTGGGGCTGTGTCGGAAGGAAATCTGCATGGCGCGCAGTCTATATGCTACGAAACAGGGATGGACTCGAAACCTATGCCGCCTCGTCGAACGCCTCGTGCCACGCCTGTGTTTCAACCCGATTTGATGCAAGGACAAGTCATTTTGGTGACCGGAGGCGGGTCCGGGCTCGGCCTCACGATGAGTGCTGCACTGTGTGACGTGGGCGCACAGGTCGTCATTTGTGGGCGCAACCCCGACCGGCTTGGAAAGGCCGCAGAAACGCTTCGGGCGCGCGGCGGTCGTGCGATGTCGCTGTCGTGCGATGTGCGCAACCCCGAACAAGTGGACGAGCTGGTTCGCAAGGCCAGCGAGGCGTGCGGAAAAATCGACGGGCTCATCAACAATGCGGCGGGAAATTTCCTGTGCGCCGCCGAGGATTTGTCTCCCGGAGGCTTTGATGCAGTCGTCAAAACTGTGCTGTACGGCAGTGTCTATGCGACGCAGGCCGTCGGAAGACACCTTATCGCAAGAAAGGCGGCGGGCTCCGTTTTGTCGATCCTCACGCCGTATGCGTGGACCGGTTCCGCGTTCGTGCTTCCGTCGGCGTGTGCCAAAGCTGGTGTGCTCGCGATGACGCGGTCTCTCGCCGTCGAGTGGGGCGTGTATGGGATTCGGCTCAACGCGATCGCGCCAGGGCCGTTTCCGACAGAAGGTGCGTGGTCGCGTTTGGTGCCCGAAGGTGCGATGGTGGAAGACCTTGTAACGAACCGTGTGCCGATGGGTCGCGTCGGAGAACACAGCGAACTGGGTCATTTGGCGGTGTTTTTGCTCAGCGATGCAAGTCCGTACCAAAACGGGGATTGCGTGACGATCGACGGCGGAAGTTGGCTTTCCGGCGCGGGCGAATTTAGTGAATACACCCGATATGATCGCGATCGTTTGAAGGTCATTTTTCAGGCAATGCGACCGAAGAAGGGCGACGGTGGCGGCTCGAAGTGACAGACCCAGCGCCATCGGTACAAAGTGGCCGGCCAAAGGTAATGGAGTTAACCTAAAAAAAGTAGAAACCCATGGCCAAAGCGGCTCCTAGCCAGCCAAAAACGCCGATGGAAATGGTCGAAGCCCTGAACATCCGAATGGCAGCGTCCGCGCGAAGCTACAAGATGGCTACCGTGCGCTACCTTCTGCGGCCTCCTTTGTCGTTGCGTGCGAAATACGCGGCGTTTTTGCTTGATTTTGCGCAAACAAGCGATCTGATACAGGAAGTCCTCGGTCGGGCCAGCGAACGAGCGACGGACCAGGCCGTCGGGGATTTGTTGCGGAAGCACCAGCGCGAAGAAAAAAACCGCATGCAGCTTGTGCTGTCCGATTTGCGCCGGCTGGGTTTTTCCGACGATTTGCCCGATCGTCCCGTCACAACCGGTGACATTGCGCTGCGAGCCTATTGCGCAAATGTCAGCGGAGACAAACCCCACGCGATGTTGGGTGTCGTGCTCGCGCTGTTTGGCGTTGCGTCTGAAGTTACGTCGTCGGTGATTCGCCTGTTGTCCGTGGGGAGTGTGCCGCGCGAGGCGATGCGATGGTTGCTCGTGCATCAAGCCGAGGACGCCCAGGAACTGAAAAATCTCGTCGAAAAAACCGTCGAACTGATCCGGAATCCCACCGAGCAGGCGCATGTGCTGGAAGCCGTGGAAGTAGCGGGCGAACTTCTGGCCCTCGGTGCGGCAGCTAGACCGGCAGCTTGACCCCGAAACACGCTTATTTGGTCGCCGAGAGGGTCTTTCCGCGCAGCGAGAAGTTTTGCACCGATCCCGTCGCTGCTGAAAACGTAAGCGGTTGACGAAGAATGAACTGCTCGTCGGTTCCCGCGTGTTCGATGACCACCAATTCGCCTTTGTAGTCGCCCGCAGCAAAGGCACCTCCACTGCGAACCACCCGAACCTTCCATTCTGCCTGTGTGAAACGGTCGGCCCGGTAGGCTTCGATGCCCACATCGCCTCCCAAAATCGTCGCGCGCGTGGGTTCGGTGCCGCGTCCTTCCGGCGTCACAAAAAGTTCCAATTTCGCATCGGGATGCGACCACGTAACCGCAATCAGCAATTTGCCCGCATAGCTTGCAATCCCGTCGCTGCGACCCCGCGTTTTGAGCTGTCCGAGCAAGTTTTGATCGCCTCGTTTGTTTGCTTCCTCGACCAAGCGACCAAGACGCACGGCGTACAGCGCACGCGCCCAAGACGGAGCGCCTTTTTGCGTTTTTTGCGCGCCCACTGCTTCAGCGACGCGACTGGTCAAACGAAGCGATTCGTCGGTGCGGCCCTGGCCCGCCGCCGCATCCGCCAGCAACAGCATCACCGCCTCGTCTTGCGGCAACAGCCAGCTGAGCCCCTGAAATTCGCGATACGCAGCGTCGAAAAAGCCGTGCGCGCGGTACAAATCGCCCAAACGCCGCCGACCCCATGGATCAAACGGCGCAAACTCGACGATTTCCGACAACACACGCGCGCCTTCTGCACCTTCTCCTCGGCGAATCAGATATTCCCCGACGGATTGACGCACAGCGGCATCGGCGCCGGGGTCCGTTCGGATTGTCTCGATCAGCCGGTTCGCTTCTTGAAACATGGCCTGTTTTTCCGTCGGTGTTCTACTTTTTTCTGCGCATGCTTCTTCCAGCAAAGCCAGCACTTTGAGCTTGAGTGACAGCGAGTCCGGCGCGAGCGCGAGAAAACGACGCACAACCTCAAGCTGCTGCGTGACCGTTTTTGCTTTTTTGAGTTCTTGCGCCAGCAGTTCCTGATCGACTCCACCGTCGAGTGCGAGGCCCAGCTGCGCTGCTCGAATGTCCGCTTCGGTTCGCACAGCCTTGAGAATTTCTCGCCGGAGATGGGTGTGAATCTCGTGCGCATATTCGGAATCGTCGAACCGGTGATACAAATCCACTTGCTGCGCCGTCGAGCCTGCGTGTGTTCGCAAAAGATCGACCAGTGCCCGACGATCCAGCCAAGTTTTCAGTTCACAGCGAGCCGTCGCCTCTCGATATACCGTCATGCCGCCCTCGACGCCGGGATGAGACGACAAACGCTCTCTCCACAGACTCCGACGCACTTGCAAATACGCTCTCGAGGCGGCGCTGCAACGCGACGGGCCGTCGTCACGTTCGGGTTGATTGAGCTGCATCGCATAATCCACGTCGTGCGGCTTTCCATCGGGGGCGGGCGGAAGTTTCACCGCAAGCAGCGCCCTCGAAATACAAGCCGTGATTTCGGGCGACCGCAGCGTCGAGGAAGTCACCGTCACATCCTTGGGAATCCCGTCGAGACCCAGCTTGACTTTCAGTTCCACGCGCCCCGAGAGGCTTGGATTGCCTGCGGCTCGACGCTCGTAACACAGCCGTGCCGCGCTGCTTTGGCCTTGTAGGGCCCGCACGTACATCTCATTCACGCTGATCGTCCGCAGACTCGTCGTCGAGACGCCCGATTCAAGCGCAATCGCCGAATCTTGCGGAGCATGGCCGCGCAACGCCAGCGGAACAAATAGCCCAGCCTCGAGATCTCCGACGTAGGGTTTGTACGTTTCGCCTCCCGATCCACCGACGAATATGGCCGTCCACGGCGTCACGACCTGAAATCGCTTGCCGATGTCCAAAATCGCTTCTTTCCCAGAGGCCCGCTCCAAAAGTCCTTGCATCCGCGAAAGTGCCCACCGCCTTGCCAAGTCGCCTCCATCGTCCATCGAGCGCACCGTCAAGTCGTGTTGTTCGACGAACGGCACGCCGTCTCGCAGACCTCGCACGACCAGCTTGCCCGGCGTTCCTCGATCTGTGCGCAAACGAGCCACGACGGACAGCGCGTCTCCATTTTCCAGCGTCACAGGCTCGTCGGGATACACCACATCCGCGCCCTCGCCCAAGTCCACGCGAACGTGCGACAGGCTCGGCTGCGCGATGCGTTCCAGCAAATGCAGCGCCGCCCGAGACGCATCCGGCGCATCATCGACCCGCACGACCGAGGACCGCGTTCCCGAATGACACAGCGACTCCAAAAGCGGCAGATTCGCATCGGTCCCAATCGCCGCTGCAAAGAAACGTGGAAGTTCGCCCAACACGCGCAGTTGCTCGCGCAGATCCGCAGGCGTCAACGCACCGACGGTAGGCCGTCCATCTCCGACGTAAATCACTGCGCCTTGACCTTTGGGCAAAAGCTCGACGGCCCGCTGAAACGCCAATTGCAGGTTCGTTGCGCCGCCCGGAGTCTGTTTCGCAAGCTGCGCATCCAGTTGTTCGATGCGTTCCTTCGTCGCTGGCGCAAACGCTTCGGTTCCAAGCGTCGTCGCATGAAGCGAGGCCGTGACCACCGCTACTCGATCCGCAGGCGTCAGCCTTCGCAGCACCGCCAGCGCCGCCGCTTTCCCCAAACTTAGTTTCGCTTCGTCGGTGCCCGCCGAAACATCCACGACCAACACGATGTCGAGGCTCTTTTGCGGTTTTCCCGGCACCGGCGCGGGTTGCACCAGCAAATACCGTTGACCGTTCGTTTCCTCGCCTCGGAAACCATACAACCGCCCGCTCACACGCTCTTTTCCGTCGATGAGGTCGAGCACGAAATCCGCCGTCGGTTTGAAATCGCTGCGACGCAACGTGACTTGGTTGTTTTCCAATCGCGCGCCGAGCCCAGCCTGTAGCGTCGCCGCCCCCGCCCGCGTCACGTCAACCGACAGCGAAAACTCACCCAGGTTGGAAACCGTCCCCGCCTGCATCTGCGCACTTTGTCCCATCGGGTAGATGTATGTACGACGCACAGCGTCCGGGTAGGACAAATGGGGCAACCATTCCCGATAGCGCAGCACGATTTTGCGCACTTTGCCCGGCGCGATGTTGCGAACCAGGCCTCGGTAGCGACCTGCACCAGCCCATTCCAGATTGGCTGTGAAACTCGTGATGCCGCTCGCGTTGCGATCCATCGGCAACACGACCCCGGTTTGCGCGGACGAATCGTCTTCACCGACGGAAAATTGCTCCAAAATCGCGGCTTCCGGCAAACGAACCGTGTAAAGCCCTTCAAGATATTCCGACCGAGGGTTGAAATACGTCTGTTCGACGGTCGTCGTGGCCATGTCTCCATCGATGACAACGTTGACTTCGTGCGCCCGTACGATCAGAGGCATCCGCGCCGTGCCCAGGCCCGACGCAGGCCGCGCCGTCAGTTGCCCCACGCCCGCAGCCTCGAGCGGACGCAGCGGTCCAGGCTCGGCGAGGCCCATCGTGAAATCGTCCCACAACGCCTGCGCCGTTTGTTTCGCCTCGTCTCCCTTGACGAGCAGCGTCAGGCCTGATTCCAGTCGGCCCGCTTTTTCGCCCAACTTCCAGGCCGCTTGACCGCTCGTGCAATAAATTTTTGCCCCACCCTCGACCAGCGACACCGCCAAACCCGCTCGCTGGGCCGTCAAATGAACGCTCGCCGCGACGACAGCCACATCCACGCCAACCCGAGCATCGACGAAGGCTCGTCCGGTCTTGACGTGCAGACCTTTTTCCAAGAGCGCAATCGAGCTGCCCTGGTCCAGCAGCACCCATGCCCCTACATCCAAGTACAGAGACGCACGTACACCGACTGGGGTTGTGACTTCCGTGTCGGGTTCCAAACGCGAAAACCGATTCACCGGAAACACAGCGCCCGCTCGCGAATACGTCACGCCTTCCCGGCTCGGCTCGATGGACGCCACCGTTGATTGCGGAGGCGGCACCTTGTGACAGCCCACCCACGCCACAAGCGGAAGCAGAGCCGCCGCGAACACACGCACGAAACGCAAAACACCGAGGCTGCGCCGCGCATTTCCAGAAATTCGTGAAAGCCTGTTCATGGCAACCCCTTACTGCGGCAAGAGCCGTCCGTCGCGGAGCAGCAACCTTCGGGAGGTCAGCTCTCCGGCCATACGGAACGTGTTTCGGAAGAATTTTTCGGTTTTGTGCCCCTCGGAGACGACGATCGTCAACACCGCGTCGTACCCAATCGCTCGGTTGCGATCTTGGCGATTGACTTCGATGACGTATTCGCCATTGGGGGTCGCGTCTTTGTTGCTGTGCCAGCCGAGCAAACCGAATTGCGGTGCCAAATCCATCGCTGGACCCAGCGATTCTCCCGGTGGACCCACGCGAAGGTCCAAATCGGCCTCGGGGTGCGCCCAGGTCAGGAACACACGCACAGGTCGGTACAGCCCCTCGATGCCGTTTTGTCGCGCCCGCAGGTTCAGCAACGCCAACTCCTCGGCGGTGTCTTTGCCCGGTTGCGTCCGAGCCTGCTCGCGCAATTCTGCGAGTCGCAGGCTTGACCACAAAAGCGCAATTTTGGCAAGACCTGTTTCGCTGCCCGGTTCTGCGTCGCCCACCACTCGTTTTTCCAAACCGAGCGCCTCTTCGATTTTTCCGGCCCCCGCCGCTGCCGCCGACAGAAGCAACAACACCGAGTTGTCGCCCGGTTGAAGCTGAAGAAGCGTGTCGTATTGGCGATACGCCTCGTCATACCAGCCGTGCGCCCGGTACAAATCGCCCAGCCGCCGACGGGCCAACGGATCTTCCGCAGCAAATTCGACGATTTCCGAAAATGCACGCCGCGCGTTCGTTTCGTCGCCCAGACGCACGAACAACTCGCCAATGGCCGTTCGGGCTTGTGCGTCGGCATACGGGTCGATGCGGATTTCCTCGGCTGTGCGACGGGCCGATTCGGCCTCGCCCAGCGCTTCTTCTGTCTCCATCCGCAAAATCCGCAATTTCAAATCGCCCGGCCATTTCGCCAAAAGCTCTTCCAACCGCCCGAGTCGATCCGGCAACGATTTCGCTTTGGCCACCACTTCCTGCGCCAGCATCGCGCGTTCCTCGTCGGCCAGGCCGAGCCCGTCGTAAATCACGCGCAAATCCTTCGCACTTTTCACTTCGCCCAAAATCGCGTGCCGCAGGAATTCCTGATCGTCCGGCTCGTCGGACATTCGGTTGTAAAAGTCCACCATTCCGCTTGGGCCGCCGACGCTGCGCAGCATCAAACGAAGCAGCTCGCGTCTTTCGGACCAGCGACGGACTTCGCAGCCGTTCACCGCATCCTGCAAGACCTCCAGTGCCCGATGAACGCCGCCCGTCAGCCGCTCTTTCCAAAGCTGCCGTCTTTCGTCGAGAGGCTGCGTCGAAGCTGCAGAGCAACCTTTTGGCCTGTGTGAAAGGATGCCCACAAGCACGGTCACGTCCGACGTGGTCACCAACACAGCCGGCATGGAATCTTCGTCGTTCGACTTAGAAACAGAACCGGAAG
>DAOLIT010000103.1:10223-16490 GCA_035328405.1 Pseudomonadota bacterium
CCGCCGCGCTTGCCCTTGCTTCCATATCCCGAACTTCCCCCCGAGCCGTGACCGATGGTGCCGATGTTGCCCAGGCCGATGGTTCCTTCGCCGGTCCCGCCGCCACCTGCACCCGCACCGACCAGACCAAATCCTCTTGTCACCTCGGAATCGAAATCCCCCTTGTCCATTTTTTCGCGAGCCATCATCCGTCGCTTGGCGGGTTTGGCTGTCTCGCTGAACGCTTCTTCTTTCGGCGACGGCGCTGCCATCGAAGTTGCGGGCGCAGCCGGTGGCGCGACCGGCGCAGCTCGCTCAGCCGCAACCGCTGGCGCGTCATCTGACAGCGCCATCTTTTTGTCCACATCCCCCGACCGAGAGGCCAATTTGCCCATTTTCATGGGTGCCATTTTTCCCATGCGCCCTTCGTCGCTGGGGCCTCCACTCGGCGCATCCTCCATCGCTGGATCTGCCGCCACTTGCGCGGGTGGTGCCTCTGCCTGGCTGAAGGACATCGGCGAGCGTTTGCTGCAACCCGCTGCCCTGATTTGCGGAATCGAGTTTTCCAGAACCGATACTTCCTCCTCACTCGGTACATAGTACGAGGTGTAGGGCGTTATCAGATTTTGGCGCACACCGAGTTCAGCCACTTCTTCGACGCTGGCACCGCCTTCGAGCAAATGCGCAAGCCGAGCCGCCGACCAACGCAAACGCAAATCCGACGTGTTGGTCACCGGGTGTCCTTCCAGTCGATACGTCCGACGAAACGCCTGACCAAGCTGCATTCCCTCGACGGTAATCGCAGCCGGCAGCCGCTTTTTCAGACGGGCCAAAATCATCAGCGGCTCCCCCGCCCGCACTGCGACCGTTTCACGCGGATACACACGGTCCAGCGCGCTTCCCACATCGAATTTGAGCTTGCTGACCGCAGGCCGAGCCATGTGCGACACCACTTTTAGCGCCGTTTCCGCCGCCGAGGCCCGTTCCCCGACGCGATACGCTTGTCCAGCCGTTGCCTCGGCCAAATGGGACAACAAATCCAGATTCGCATCGTCGCCCACGCCAACCGCATACAGTCGCAAGGGTTGAGGCAAACTCGAAAGCCGCTCGCGCAGCGTTTTTGCGTTCAATTCTCCGACGGTGGGCTTTCCGTCGCCCACGTACAGCACCGCACCCAACCGATTCGGCGCAAGCGTCGCCGCCGCCTGGCTGAGCGCCCGCCCCAAATCCGTCGCTCCAGCCGGAGCAACCCTTCCCAACATCGCCAGCAGTTGGTTCGATGTTTCCGCGTTCACCGTCGCAAACACCGGTGTTGCCGAGTTTTCTTTTTTCTCTTTTTTCGCGCTTCCCCCGTCGGTCAAAGCGTGCGCGTCCAAATCTGCCCCAAGCAGCACCACGCGATCGTCTGGTCCCAGCCGCCGCAGCACCGATTCCACCAGCGTTTTCGCCATCGCCAAATGCGTTGCATCCGTCGCTGCTGAAATGTCCACCAGCACCGCCAAATCGACTGGTGCTCGTTCCGTCGCTGCGGGAAGCGATGCTGGCAGCGCACGAATCAGCACGTACTCATCTTCCGGTTTTCGCGCACGCAAGCCTGGTCGAGGCGCATCCTCGTGCGGAACGTGATACACCCGCGCCACATCATCCGCGCGATTTGCCCCTCGCAGCTCGATGGAAAGATCCGCGCTTGGCACATAGTCCGTGCGTTTTAGAACGACACGTTTTCCGTCGTCCGAAAGCGTCGCGCCCAGACCTGACCGAACTTCCTTTGTCGAGGCGTGGCTCAGGTCCACGTCGATGTCCAATTCCTGAATCATGGGTGCGCTGGCACCCGCTCCCATTGGAAAACGGTACGTCCGCAGACTGTTTCCGGGGCCCGAAAGCGGGAGCCACTGTGAGTACGTGTAAAGAACCCTGCGCACAGAGCCCGGCGGCAGCGGATACAGCCGAGCCTTGAATTGCCCCGGTGCCTCCCATTCGAGCAGGGCGGGATCGTGCGTCGAACCTTCGTATACTTTCGATTCGTAGTCTCGTCGGGCCGTTTCCCGTTCCTTCACGTAGCCATCGACGAAACGGCCTCGGCGATCGATGGCGAACCGAGACAGAATCGCGTCCTCGGGAAGCCGGACGCGGAAAATGCCCTCCAGCGTGGAATCTGCCGGATTGAAGAAGGTTTCTTCGACCGTCGTTACGGCCAAGTCGTCTTCGACGCGAACCCGAACTTCCAGTCGATTCAGCGACAGTGGAAATCGCGCCTCTCCCAAATTTCCGGGTTTGCGTGCTCCCACCTCGCCCAGACCCGGCGCACCGTGTCCCAACCGAGGATCGGGCCACGCCAATCCACCCGTCCAATCATCCCACAACGCCGTCGGTGTGACCTTCGGCGCAGCTCCCTCCCAAGTCAGTTGCTCGCCGGTATGAACCACGCCGCGTCCCCCGCCCAGAAACGCGACTTCTCCCCGAACCACCGCAACCCGGACGTTTCCGTCGCGGCTTGTGACCTCAAAACCTGCGCTTGCCGCAATCAGATTTTTGTCACCGACGGCAATTTCGATGCGGCCACCCGCCTTCGCATCCACCCAGGCGCGTCCTTTTGCCATCCGCAGACCCGTGTCCGTGACCTCTGCTTCGCTGCCGCCGTCCAGAAGAACTCGCGCGCCCACATCGTGGTGAAGAAGGGCTTGCGCATGCGCTGCGACCGAAAGCGTCTGGCCTGCCGTCGCACGTTCCTCGCCACTGATCGCGTGTTTCGACGACGACGAAACAGCCGAAAGTTCCACGGGAGTGCGGACAATCTCGACGGTAGCCACTGAACTGACAGCCGACAATTTCGGGCCGCACGCAGCCAGTTCCAACACAAAAGCAAAACCCAGGCAAAACAGCGCGCATAGCGGAAGAGCGCGCTCCTTTTGCCACGGCTGCCATCGGAGCAGACAACGATCGACGTAACGCATGTAACCTGCCTCCCCTCGATTGAACTTTCTGTGAGAGGAGCATGTATGTTACCGCAGAAGACCCGATCCGACGCAACGTGTTTTGTGCGAGATCTCCACAGCCTGTCGGTTTTGTTTTTGACTGACTTTCCGTCGGTGAACGGTTATGAATGAAGACCTTTTCTGGAGTCTGTCGATGCCACTTTCAAACCACGAGACGGCTGTTTTTGCTGCGGGTCTGGACTACGCCGCAAGGGGTGCTCTGTACTTTGGCGACAAGACCGCTGTCGTCGATGTCGAGCGCGGGGAAGCGGGGCGTTTCAGTTACCGCGACCTGGAACACCGGGCTTTCCGTTTCGCCAGTTTTCTGAAACGACACGGTGTGCAGAAGGGGGACCGTGTGGGTCTTTTGGCACCCAACGGAATCGAGTACATCGACGCGCTGTTTGCTTGCGCAAAACTTGGGGCCATTTTTGTTCCGTACAACTACAGAATGCATCCCCAGGAATTCTGTGAGGTCGTTCGGAATACGTCTCCCAAAGTCCTGGTGTATGGATCGGAGTACGCACATCACGTTGCGGCGGTTCAGACAGAGAGCGCGTTGTCCGTTCTGTTCCTGGAAACAGGGGAAACCGCGATGCAAAAAAAGGGGGCCGATTCGGTGGCCTCCTTTGAGTCTATTGTGCGAACGGGGGAAACAGAGATAGAGCAGGAAAGTCGGATCATATCACCGACGGTGAGTGAGGATATTCTTTGTTTGCTCGGAACCGGCGGAACGACGGGTCTTCCGAAGTCCGCGATGATCTCGCACAGAATGTGCGCACACAATGCGTTGACGACGATGATTCACGAGCTTCAACCCGGCGATGTCACCGTTGTGCATACTCCGATGTTTCACACCGGGGGACTCCTTGTGTATGCGTTTCCGCTTCTGCTGTCGGGTGGGAAAGTGGTCATCTTGCGCAAGTGGGATGTCGAGCTTTTTCTATCGCTGATTCCGAGTGAACGGGTCACGATGTTCTTCTGTGTTCCCACGCAGTATCAAATGCTGCTCGATTCCAAAAGTCTGGCCCAGACATCGTTTGCTTCGGTTCGTTTTGTGACCAGCGGAGGCGCACCCCTTCCTGTTCCCCTCATCACTGCTTTTTCACAGATACATCCGATTCCTTTCAAGCAAGGTTTCGGAATGACGGAATTTGGACCCGGTTGTTTCAGCATGGGCGCAGAATATGCGCAGACCAAAGCCGGTTCCATCGGTCGTCCGAATGCTTTTGTCGGCGCGCGGATCGTCGATGAGGAGGGCCAAGATGTGAATACGGGGGAAATAGGGGAACTCCTTTTGAAAGGGCCCGCGCTGTTTTCGGGATACTTTCAAGATCAGGAGGCGACCAGGAACGCGATCGACGAACAGGGATGGTTTCACACCGGGGACATCGCGCGCCGCGATGAGGAGGGTTTTTTCTATATCGTCGATCGCAAAAAGGACATGTTCATTTCGGGCGGGGAAAATGTGTATCCCGTCGAGGTCGAGCGCATTCTGTACGAACACAAAGCCGTAAAACAGTGTGCGGTGATAGGTGTCCCAGATGAAAAGTGGGGGCAGGTAGGCCGAGCGTACATCGTTCTGCACAAACGGGAACAGACCCAGAACAGAAGCGAAGGAGAGCAAACGGCGGAACCGAGCGAAGCGGAAATTCTGTCCTTTCTCCGCGAACGATTGGCTCGGTACAAGGTGCCGAAAGGGGTGTATTTCCTACACGAACTTCCCTTGTCTCCCGCCGGAAAAATTCTGAAACGGGAACTTTTGCGGAGAGCACTTGCGGAATGAATCCCGATAGAATCATCCACTGCGCGTTTGCGCACACACAGACCACGGGAGAAACAGGATGATTCACGGACACAGGATATGGAATGGAATGATTGCGGGGGTTTTTGTTGCGTTGCTACCCGCAGCGATTTTTGCGCAAGAAGCAGCGACAAGACCTCCGTTCAAGATTGTCGCACCAAAGCCGGGGGCGACCATGAATCGTCCTCCTAGTCTGAGCCGAATCGATGTCAAGGTGTCCCCCAATCAACCCATCGTGTACATCGGAAAATCGGGCTCATTCCAAATTCAAATTCAAACGGTTGGGGTCGCTGCAAACACCCCCATTGATCTGGTGGCACAAACGTCGAGCCCGCGAGTGACAGAGATTTCTCCTGCAAAGCTTGTGGGAGGCGGAGCGGCCACACTGACGGTGCGTTCGGTACTGGCGGATGTGCCAGGCCCGCAAACGGTGCAAGTGATGGCGACAGCGGGCAGCGTCGTCGGAAAGAGCCAACCGATCACGTTTCAACTCGAAGATGAACCGTGCGGCAATGGTCCTCCCAATGTGCAGATTCGGGTCGTTGACGCGGCCTATGAATACATGGTGAAACAAAATCCCGGAAAAGCGTGGGTCCAGGTCGTGGTTGAGAACAAAGGGGGACCGCTTCCTGCGTCAGTCGATTTGAAAGTCCACTACATCAAGGGAATACAGAGTGGGAAAGGGCTTCTTGACGGCCCGGTTCTGCCCGACAAAAAACTTGGAATGCAGATCGTCAAGTTGCGGGGTGGCTGCGGACGCCTTTTGCTCGACACCCAATTCAAAGCCCAAAGCTACGTCACCCCGTTTGACTGCCAATACAAAATGAAGATGTCGATCGGGGGCTTGTTTCAGCTTGTGGGAATTTCTGGAGATGGGAAGGTCACGGGTCTCGACGCGGACTGCTCAAAAGTTATACAATTTCCCCCGGAGGGTTAACTCGGGCGGGGGAAACCAGTTTGCCCTCTGTGCGCCAACCCCCTTCTCCGCCCCCTTCACATGCTCAACCGCTTCCGCCGCCTTCTCTGCTTTGCGTAGGTTGGCTGCGGCCAACAGCCACGAGAGGCCTTTTGTTTGTCGGGTTTCTGTTGAGGGTTATGGGGTCCGCTTTGCGCGAAACACCTTTTCCCAGTGCCAGGACAGATAGTGCTTGTGGGCATCTTGGAGCTTGCTGCTCCCACAGCTTCTTTTAGCGGCTGTGTTGTGCCCGTGGAACATGGTATGACCCCGGTCACATCGTCACCCATAGGGAGGTCCACCACGTCTACCACAACTCCACGTTGTTCTCGTCTGTCGTTTGGCGCGTTGCTTCGGTCCGCCGCAGATCTCTACTTCGGTTCGGAACTCGACTTCCGAACGGGGCTCTACAACGCCGGTTCCTTTGAGGAGCTGCTTTGCGCCAGGGTGCGCAACGCCCAGCTTCACGGGTACGCCCTGTCGCTTCTCCGCATCGACTTGGATCACTTCAAGCAGCTCAACGACTCCCTCGGGCACGACGTGGCCGACGAGCT
>DAOLIT010000104.1:0-16108 GCA_035328405.1 Pseudomonadota bacterium
GGCGGTTTTGGCCCTCCCGGCCACTGTCGAGAGTGCAAAGGAGGCGGTTTTGGCCTTCCCGGCTACTCTCGAGAGTGCAAAGGAGGCGGTTTTGGCCCTCCCGGCTACTCTCGAGAGTGCAAAGGAGGCGGTTTTCGCGGTCGGGGGTGTTTTGTTTTGCTGGGGTGTGTTCTAGTGTTCGGCGATGTCTCGTCCGTGGCGCGTCGCGTTTGTGTGTTCTCATCCGATCCAATACTTGGCGCCCTGGTTTGCGCAGGTGGCTCGCGAGCCTTCGGTCGAGGTCACGGTGCTGTACGGGACGCTTTCGGGGCAAACGCGCGCGGCAGACGACCGGGATTTTGGGCAGAAGGTGCGGTGGGATGTGGATTTGCTGTCGGGGTATCGGTACGTCGAGCTGGCCTCGCACACGCCATGGCCGGGCCTGGACCGTTTTTGGGGCGTGCTGAGCGGCGAGGCCGTGCGGCACTTTTTGTCGGAACGCTTCGACGCGGTGGTGATTTTGGGGTGGAACTATGCGCTGTATCCCGTTGCGCTTGCGGCGGCTCGGTTCGCGCGCATTCCCGTGATCCTGCGGGGGGACTCTGTTCGATACGCGGATGCGGATGAAACCGAGGCGCGGCTGTCCCCCAAAGACAGACTTTCCGCGCGGGCCAAACGGGCGGTGCTGGCGCGGTATGTGTCCCTGTGCCACGCGGGGCTCGCCGTTTCGACTGGAAACCGTCGCCTGCTTTTGCACGCGGGAATGCCCGCCGAGCGGATTTTCTTTGCTCCGTATGCCGTCGAGGACCGCCGCTTCCGTTTGCCAGATGCCGAACTTGCGCAAAAACGACACGACGTGCGCGCCGCCCTGGGTTGCACGGGGGACAAACCGGTTGTGCTGTTCTGCGGCAAGCTTTCGCCTGTCAAAGCACCCGAGCTTTTGTTGTCCGCGTTTGCTCGACTTCGGCAGACCGGCTACGACGCGGCGCTCTGGTTTTGCGGAGACGGCGAGCTTCGCGAGTCGCTTGTGCGCGAGGTCGCACGGCGGTCGATTCCCGACGTGTCCTTTTTGGGTTTCCGCAACCAAACCGAGCTACCGGGCCTGTACGCCGCGTCCGACCTTTTGTGCGTGCCCTCCCACCGCGAGACGTTCGCGATGGTGGTTCCCGAGGCGATGCACGCCGGGCGACCCGCTGTGGTCTCGGATCGCGTGGGTTGCGCCGAGGATTTGGTGTGGCCTGGAAAAACAGGCCTGCGCTTTCCAGCCGGGAATGCGGACGCGCTGTGTGCCTGTCTGTCGGTTCTGTGCGACCCCACGGACGGCCCCGCTCGCCGCCAAGCCATGGGCGAAGCCGCGCGAGCCTGCATGGAACACTTCACCTACAAAGAAACCACCCAGGGCCTCCTGTCCGCCCTCTTCACCCTCCCAAAACCCTAGTCCCAAACCCTCCTTTGCATTCCGAACGAAGCCCCCACCCTTGTCCGCAACCCGAAAAGTTGGTTCTCGCGTCCTGCGCGTTCCCTGTTCGGTCGAAACAGTTGGGAATCAGGAAAGAGACAGCATTTTTTCGAGGGGTTTTAGGGCGGCTTGGCGGAGGTCTTCGGGGAGAGTGAGTTCGGGGGACAGGTCGCGGAGGGCCAGATAAATCTTTTCGGGCGTGTTTTTTCGCATGTGGGGGCAGGCGTTGCAGGCGCAACCGCCTTCGGCAGGAGCAGGAAGAAAGGTCTTGTGGGGGGCGCGTTTTTGCATCTCGTGGATGACGCCGGGTTCGGTCACGATGATGAACTCGCTGGCCGGGTTTTCGACGGCATAGCGAATGAGGGCCGAAGTCGAACCGACAAAATGTGCGTGACTCAAAACCCGTTCCTCACATTCCGGGTGAGCCAAAACGTGGGCTTGGGGGTGGTCCAGTTTCAACCGGCACAGCTCGCGTTCACTGAAGAGTTCATGGACCTGACAGGACCCCGGATACAGAACGACATGTTGACGCCCGGTCTTTTTCACCAAAAAGCGTCCCAAATGTTGGTCAGGGGCGAACAAAAGGGGTTGGTCTGCCGGATAGGAACGCAGAATCTTCTCGGCATTCGACGACGTGACAATGCAATCAGACATGGCCTTCACCGCCGCCGAGCAATTGATGTAACTGACCGTCACATGGCCGGGGTACTTGCGCTGCCAAGCGGCCAATTGAGCAGGCGTGCATCCATCGGCGAGGGAACACGATGCAGACAGGTCAGGAACCAACACCTTGCGGCTGGGGTTCAAGATTTTTGCGACCTCGGCCATAAAATGCACCCCGGCAAACACGATGAGGTCGGCCTGCGTCTTCTGTGCCGCCTGCGCAAGCTGAAGGGAATCGCCCACGCAATCCGCCAAGTCCTGGATTTCGGACTCTTGGTAGTAATGCGCGAGCAGGACGGCATTGCGCTCTTTTTTCAGACGGACAATGGCGGCTTCCACATCGGAAGGAATCGCGTTTTCGTTGGGCTTTGTCGGCAGATTCGGGTGGTTTGAGTCCATGCGTTTTGCGGCCAGGATGATAGCATCCGGCCATGGCTATCGTCCTTATCATCGACGACAACGAAACGATGCGCGAGGGTGTTGCTCAGGTTATCCGGCGCATGGGACACACTCCTTTGGTGGCGGCATCGGGGGCCGATGCACTTGCGCTGTTCAAAAAGACTCCGGCGGATTTTGTGATGTCCGATTTGAAAATGGGCGGGATGGACGGTTTGGAAGTGTTGCGGCGGATTCGGGACCTGGATGCGGATTGTCCGACAGTGCTGATGACGGCCTACGGAACGGTCGAGGCAGCCGTCGAGGCGATGAAGCTCGGCGCGATGGATTTTTTGGTCAAACCGTTTGCGCCCGAGGTGGTGCGGCTGAAAGTCGAGCGGGCGCTGGAGCTGCGCGCGGCCCGGCGCCTCGGCGAACGACTCCGCGCGGAAAACGACCAACTTCGCGACGACGCGGCGTCCGGGCACAACGAACTGGTCGGCTCGACCGAAGTCATGCACAAGCTGCTCGATCAAATCAGCAAAGTGGCCAAGACCGATGCGGCGGTGGCCATCTACGGCGAATCGGGCACGGGCAAGGAACTGGTCGCGCGGGCGATTCACCATTTGAGCCGTCGGAGCCAAGGTCCGTTTGTCAAAGTGAACTGCGGCGCGCTGTCAGAAACGCTGCTGGAAAGTGAGCTGTTCGGCCACGAACGCGGGGCCTTTACCGGCGCGATCAAGCGGAGGCTCGGTCGTTTGGAATTGGCCGACGGAGGCACCTTGTTTTTGGACGAAATCGGCGAAATTTCGCCCGCGATGCAGGTGAAACTTTTGCGCGTGCTGCAAGAAGGCACGTTCGAGCGCGTGGGCGGCGAACAAACGCTGCATGTCAATCTGCGTGTGTTGTCGGCGACGCATCGGGATGTGCAGAAACTCATCACCGAAGGCAAGTTCCGCGAAGATTTGTTCTATCGGCTGCAAGTGGTTCCGCTGAAAGTCCCGGCTTTGCGAGAACGGCGGGCCGATATCGCTGCGCTGTCTCGGCACTTTATCGCCAAACACAACACGCGCCTAAGTCCACATGTGAAGCACATTTCGGATGATGCAATTTTGCGGCTATGTGCCTATCCGTTTCCGGGCAATGTGCGAGAGCTTGAAAACATCATTTCGCAAGCAATGGTCTTTTGCGAAGGCGATACCATCACGGCGGCGTTGCTTCCTGTGCATGTGCGTGGCGAAACCGTCGATGACAGGGCCGACTTGTCTGCGCTCGAAGTGCCCAAAAATGGTCTCGCGTTGCCCGAAATCCTCGATGATCTAGAGCGGCAATTGATTTTGCAGGCTTATCGAGAAGCAAAAGGCGTCAAAACGGAAACCGCACGCCTTCTGGGCATCAAACCCAGCGCCCTCTATTACAAACTCGACAAATACCGCATTTCCTAAAAAAACCGGCGTTGTTTACGAAGTCCACACCGCCGCGATGGTTCGACGAACAAGGGCTCGGGTTTTGGGCAGAAGGGGAGTTTGGAAGCATCGGCGCGCCCACAAAATCGTGACGAGCGCGACCAAAAGATCGCCTCCCGCGACGGCGAGCAGCGCAAAACCAAGTGCGAGGCCGCGCTGCACTAGCAACCACACAAACACACCTTGCAGCAGCAACACCACCATCGCGATCGAGGCCAGCCCGACGGTGAGCAGCACCAAGCCTTTGATGACGCGGTTTTGATCGGTCGAAAGTTCTTGCTTGGCGACCTCGGCGTGAACCGCAAACAGGCTTCCAAGCAGACGCAACATGCGAGATCCGGTGGTGGGCCCGCTGCGAGCGCGTCTTCTGTCGTCTGGCTCGTCGGCATCATCGAAATCATCGAAATCGCCAACATCCTCCGATTCGTCAAAATCTTCGTCGGTGCGCTCGGAGTTTGCGGTCGCTTCATTCATCGGAGTGGTCTGTTCGTCGCGAGTGTTTTCGTCAGCGATTGGGTTGGTGCTTTCCGAGACGTTCGTGGTTGAACCCTCAGGATTCTGTTTATCGGGCACGCCTGAAATTCCAACCGGTGAACAGCACACCGACGATAAAACCGAGTCCGAGGGTCACGAGCAAGGAAAACAGCAGATTTTCTCGGACGCGGTTGCTGGTGTCTTTGAGCAAACCGCCACGCAACTGCTTCAACACCCGCGCAGTGCGTTGCTCAAATTCGCGGAGAAGTTCGTCGGCAGTTTCGGGAAGCATTTCGTGCAGGTTTTTCCGAAGCCTCGACGGGTTAGCGGGTTGAGGTCGTTCGCCCGACGCGCGTTTCGGGGGTTCGCAGACGATTTGCCACAGTTCCTCGAGCTGTTTTCGCAACAGGGCTTTGGTGTGCGCAGTTTTGTCGGCCAGAACGGCGATCACCTTGTCCAAGTCGCCGCCCGTCGCTGTGAGCGATGCGGAATCGATCTGTTGCCACTCGGCCAAAATGACCGGTAAAAGCTTGGGGAAGGATTCCAAAAATGCGGCCTGGGTCATTTCCAAAGCGGTTTGCTCAGCCATGGCGGGAAGCCCCTTTGTTTTCTTTCATGACAGACCAAAAGCGGGGGAATGGGAATCCTCATTTTTGCAAAAGAGGCCGAAGGGGAATGCAGCCTGCGCCGACCGCATCGACGGAGCCACCCTCAGTTTCGCTGACCACACCTGCGGTTTGTGCGCGGGGTGGATTTTTTTGGGGGTTCCGTGAAAAGGAGTGTTCGGGGCCTGGGAAATCGCCGGAACGGACTTCGCCGATGTAGCCGTCGATGGCGGTGCGGACCCGGACGGCAAAGTTTTCATATCGTTTGACAAAACGCGGGCGAAATTCCTCGTTCATTCCGAGCAAGTCGTACAGCACCAGCACTTGGCCGTCGCAATCGGGGCCCGCGCCGATGCCGATCGTCGGAATCGTGAGCGACGCCGTGATTTCGGCGGCCAATTCCTGGGGGATGCCTTCGAGCACAATCGAAAAACAGCCGGCCTTTTCGAGGGACAGAGCGTCTTCTTTCAGCCGAGCCGCCTGGTCTTCTTGTCGACCCTGGACTTTGAAACCTCCGAGGGTGTGTAGCGACTGCGGCGTCAGACCGATGTGACCCATGACGGGAATGCCGACGCGCACAAGCCGCATGGCCAGCTCACTGTATTCCGCTCCGCCCTCGAGCTTGACCGCTTCGGCCTGGCCTTCTTTCACCAACCGGCCCGCGTTGTGCATCGCCTCGGACAGATCGGACTGATACGACATGAACGGCATGTCTCCGACGATCATTGCGCGGCCCGTCGCTGCCTCGACGCCGCGTGCGACGGCTTGGCAGTGATAAATCATGTGCTCGAGAGTGACGGGCAACGTGTTTTTGTGCCCTTGAATGACCATTCCCAGTGAATCACCGACGAGCAGAACATCTGTGCCCGCTTGGTCGCAAAGCCTCGCGAAACTGGAATCGTAGGCCGTGAGCATGGTGATTCGCTCGCCCTGCTCCTTCATTTTGCGCAAATCGAGGTGGGTTACTTTCGGACGCTGTGTGCTGTGAGCCGACATGTCGCTTGCCTCCGGGCCGTCTCGGTCTTGCAAAGAAGATCCAAGCGGCAATTGTGGGGAAAAACGGCTTCAAAGTTCATCGAAAACACGAACCGACCGTGCGCAGCAAGAGGCAAACCACAAAAATCGTGCCTCGATGTGATACGAAACCGCGCATGCAAACACACACGCCAAAAGTGCCTTTTTCGGAACCATTTTGGATTGGGCAGGATGTGCTCGATTTGTCGGCGATGCGGGACGTTTGCCTGCATGGAAAAAAGGTTGCATTTTCGGAAACGGCCCAACAGCGCATCGCGCGTTCTCGTGCGGTCGTGGACAAACTTCTCGAGGGTGGGGACGACGCGCGCAGTGTGTATGGAATCAACACGGGGTTTGGTTTTTTGGCCGATGTGCGGATTTCGGCAGGACAGCTTGTGGAACTTCAGCACAACCTTGTGCGATCGCATGCAGCGGGTGTAGGTCCGGGTCTGCCGATTCCAGTCGTGCGCGGCATGTTGCTGTTGCGGGCGGTCACGCTGTCTTTGGGACACAGCGGCGTGCGTCTGTCCGTCGCGTGTCGGTTGTGCGAGTTTCTGAACCGGCAAATTCATCCGTGCGTGCCGAGCAAAGGTTCCGTCGGAGCATCGGGCGACTTGGCACCGCTTGCGCACCTGTCTTTGGGTCTTATCGGCGAGGGCGAGGTCGAAGTGGGCATGCCGGGTCAGTCTCGACGGAAAACAGCGGCAGAGGCGCACCACGAGGCGGGTTTGGAGAAGCTTTCCTTGTCGGCCAAAGAAGGCCTGGCGTTGATCAATGGAACACAGTGCATGACGGCCATCGGGATGCTTGCCGTCGCTGAGGCGCTGGAATTGTGTGCGGTCGCGGATGTGGTGGGCGCGATGTCTCTCGAGGCGCTGCTCGGGACGCCGAGGGCGTTTGATGCGCGGATTCATGCCGTGCGGCCTCAACCGGGACAAGCCCGTTCAGCGGCGAATTTGCGTGCGCTTCTGGCGGGCAGCCCGATCGTCGAGTCGCACAAAGATTGCGGAAAAGTCCAGGACCCTTATTCGCTGCGCTGCATGCCGCAAGTTCATGGTGCGACGCGGGATGCGCTGGGCTACGCCGAGCAAGTGCTGTTGCAGGAAACGCGCAGCGCAACGGACAATCCGCTGATTTTCGTCGAGGAAACAGGCCAAGAAACGGGCGAAAACCTGATGTACGACATCGTGAGCGGCGGCAATTTTCACGGCCAGCCGGTCGCGTTGGCGCTGGATTTTGCGGGCATCGCCACGGCTGAGCTGGCCAACATGTCGGAACGTCGGATCGAACAACTGGTCAACCCACATTTGTCGTCGGGCTTGCCGGCGTTTTTGGTGCGTGAAAGCGGGCTACATTCTGGCTACATGATCGCACAAGTGACCGCAGCGGCGCTGGTGTCAGAGAACAAGATTTTGGCGCATCCTGCGTCGGTGGATTCGATTCCGTCTTCTGCGGGTC
Organism: Pseudomonadota bacterium; assembly: GCA_035328405.1. Classification (GTDB taxonomy): domain Bacteria; phylum Myxococcota_A; class Polyangia; order Palsa-1104; family JAEUJZ01; genus JAEUKA01. The sequence goes on from DAOLIT010000104.1 coordinate 7,494, forward strand.
GGGAAGACCACGTTTCGATGGGAACCCACGCGGCGGACAAACTGTGCCGCATCGTCGAAAACGTGCGCACGGTGTTGGCGATCGAACTGTGCTGCGCGGCGCAAGGTGTGTCTTTGCGGGCACCTCTGAAACCGGCAAATGCGCTCTTTGCGGCGCACAAGCAGGTACGAACTCGCGTCGCCGAGCTGTTGTCGGACAGACCGCTGTATGTGGACATCGAAGCGGCGCGACAACTTTTGCAAGATGGCAGTTTGCTGACCGCTGTCCGACAGCACACGGCCATCGAGTAGTAGCTTCCGCCAAGTTTTGTGTGGTGAATATCACTGCAAAAAATTTGTTTTCTTGACGAGCCACGCAAAAAATCTGGGTCGATGTACGCCTCTCATGTCGCGACTTCTGTGCGGCGATCTCGCCCGTCTTGGGTGATTTCGGTTTGGTTTCTGCGCGTTTCTTCGGCGTTGGCGTTGTCGGCGTTTGTGGGATACGTGCCGTACAGGCTGCACGTTCGCGTCGGTCTGGCGCAGCATTTGTCGCTCAGGAAAGAACTGCGTGAGCTGTCCGAGGACAATGAACGGCTCCGACGAGACAACGATGCGCTGAAACAGAAACTTGAGCGTCTTCAACACGACGAAAACGAGCTTGAGCAAGTCGCGCGCGACGAGCTGGGCTTCATTCATGCGGACGAGCTGCTTTTCAAAGTGGAGTAAGCCGTGAACGCGCCTCAGCCAGGTTTTTCCGTTTCGTTTTTGTCGCGGTTTTCAACCCGATTGTCGTTCGGACCGTCCGGGCGGTCTTCGTTCTGGTCGTCGGTTTGGCCGTCTGTCTGGCTGGTTCGGTGGTCTTTTTTGGGCGGACTTTTGGTCTGTTTGGCGCTGGGGCACTACCGTTTCTCGTCGAGTTTGTTTGCCTCGGTGTGTGCGGGTGTGTGTGCGGGGTTCTTGCTGTTCTTTTTGGTGTCCGAGCTGTTCCAAAACCGAGAAATCCTCGACGAGGAATCCCGCCATGCAAACTTGTTTGCGGGAGCGGCTCAGGTCGGGCTTGGTTTTGCCGTCGCGCAGGCCATAAGTGCCGTATGGCCCGAAGCTGCGGTGGTTCGTTATGCGGCGGTCATCGTCGCATCGGGCTACAGAAGTGGTTTTCGTCTTGTGGCACCGCTGGTTCTGGCCGTTGTGTGCGAAGTCTTGTTTTTGGTCGCGATGGGCCAAACCAGCACACGACAAATCCTTCTGGCACAGGCACTTCTTGGGTTGTTTGTCGCGCTGCGTCAAGTCGTTCAAAAAACCGTTCGCTGGCGGCAGCACCTCGAGCACAAACAGCGCGTGGCGGAAGCAATGCAGACGCTGGAAGAACAAGTTGCGTTGTTTCGCTTGCGTGGCAGCGACGATTCTTTGTTGCCCGTCTCGCTGGATTGGACGCTGGTGGACAAAACGAAACACGGCGGAACCCCGCGCGGCCCAGACGACGATCGCGAGGAACACATTCGGAGTGCGGCAGTGATGGTTCGGCAAAACCTGGATGCACTTGCGGGTGTGGTGCGGGCGGCGCTGAATCTTTCGACATGCGTGGTGCTGTGGAAAAAAAACGACCACACGCATTACGAGGTCGTCGCACTTTCGACGGTCGGCTCCTTGCCGGTGTGCGAGCAGGTGCGACAAGATGCGGGGCTTTTGGGTTCGGCGATTTCGGCGCGATCGATGGTCAGCGTCGTGGCCCCCAAGCTTGCGCGGCTTGCGTACTACGACGCACGAGGGCGTTTTTCCGAAACAGACGATTGGAAGTGTGCGGCGGCGATGGTGATCCCATTTTTCGAGGGGCACGAAGTCATCGGAATGCTCTGCGCGGATCGTTTTTCGCAGCGTTTTTCGGACAGCCTGTTGTTTTCACAAAGGGACGAAACCGTGTTGCGAGCAGCGACGACCATTGCGGTTCGCATCGTGCAATCCGAGCGGGTGTTTCGGGCGGTCGAATTTGGCCGCGATGCGACTCGAGGCTTGGCTCGTGCGTCCACCCAGCTTTCGGCGGCGCTTCGTTCCGAGGATGTCGAACACTCGGCGCTGATTGCCCTCGAGCATTTGTGTCCTTACGACTTTGCGGCGCTTGTGGAGTGCGATGCCGAAACCCACCACTTGCGCGTGCGGGCGACGAAAGGGGACCCGGCCCTGTGCGCAAAGGTTCAGGGACTCCGTTTTTCGGACAACGAAGGGTTGTGTGCGTCCGCAGTTCGCCGGAGAACAGAACTTCCCGTCGGTGGAACACTCCGAGACCACGACCGTGAAACGCGATTGTTTGCCGAGCCGATCCGTCTTTCGGGCTATGTGTGGCTTCGGGTGGTTCCGCTTCTTCTGCACGACAAAGCGTCGGGTTGTTTGGTCGTCGCGGGAAAAGGAGAACCCCTTACCGCAGAGCAACGCGCGCTTTTGCCCGTATTTGCCAACCAAATTGCCGTGTCGCTCGATGGAGCACGCATGTACGAAAAATTGGAAGCGCAAGCCCTCACCGACGGATTGACGGGTCTTTTCAACCGTCGGACGTTTCAAGAACGAATCAACGAAATGCGAGAGCGCGCGGCTCGGCAGGTTCGTCCGCTGACGTTGCTTTTGTGTGACATCGACCATTTCAAAAAGATCAATGACACCTACGGGCATCTCACCGGCGACGAGGTGCTGCGGAAAATCGCGAAACTCTTGGCCGACAACGTACGGAAAGTGGATGTCGCCGCGCGGTATGGTGGCGAGGAGTTTGCAATTCTCTTGGAAGCCACCGACGAAGCCAATGCTTGCCTGTTGGCGGAACGCATCCGGCTTGAGTGCGCAAAGCTTGTGCTCAACGGCGAGAGCAACCCGTTTTCTTGCACGCTATCCATCGGCGTCGCCGAATTTCCGACGGACGGAAACACGGCGCAGGAACTCATTGCTGCTGCGGATGCGAATCTGTATGCGGCAAAACGCGCAGGCCGAAACCGGGTCGTGTCCGTGCGTGCAAAGCCTGCCAGCGACGCGGCTGAATGAATGCGAGAATCGGTCGGACCATTGTGACATTGACCAAGCTCTTTCGACGGAGATACTCGTCTGAAAAACAGCGCATGCTGATAGAATCGGTCGCATGCCTGCGCCGCAGCTTCACTTGACGTTCGGCGATCTCGTCCAACACAACACGCATTTGCCCGTTGCGATGCGACGGGCGTGTGCGAAAGAGCCGGCCTACACCCGGTTCGGTGCCATTTTTCACGACCTGCCCTATTACTACGGTCCGATGGTGTTCGAGGCGGTTCGTTACGGGCTCGGAGCGCCCGCTCTCGATGAGCCGTGGGGTTATCGACTGCATTCCGTTCATCCCGATCGGTTGGTGGCGTCGTTTGTGGCAGCGGCTCGGACGACGTCGGGGCTTTCGACGGATGAACGGCTGGCTCTCGTCGGAGGGCTATTGTCCCACGCGGCGATCGATTTGGCGATGCATCCGCTCGTGAACTACTGCGCGCGTCGGGACGTTCTCCGTCACGGAGGACACGAGAGCACGCACCACCGTCTGACCGAAAAATACCACGCCCTGTTCATCCATTTGTGGCGTCTTGGCGACGATCAAATTGGAACGCCCGCGTTTGCCGAACGCTGCCGCATCACCAAGCGAGGCAATTCGCTGTCGCTGAAAATTGAGCAACCCATTTTGGATCTTGTGACGACCGCGTTTGGGGCGGCGTATGGCTCGAGCCCGTCGCAGCTTCAATTCAGCAAATGGGTGCGCAATTTTCGGCAGTTTGGCCTGCTGCTTTCGACGCCGTGGGTTGCCAAGAACAGCCAACGCACTCGAACGGACGCGATGCGCGAGCGGTATTTCGTGAACGCGGAATTTGACACGCGGGACTTTTTCGCCGCAGCAGAACGACGACTCGTACACCTGGGTGGGCTGTCGTTTGATTACTTTGAAAACGGGGATTTTTCGGACTCGGCGCAGTCGGCCTACTTGGCGCGAGCCGGGATTGACGACTTGGCGGAACCACAACCCGTCGATCTGCCGTCGATCCCCTACCTTTTGCCCGTGCGCGGCAAAATCCAACAACCGAAAGCCGCGAGGCCGCCCCGGCTCCGTCTGCCGCAGATGCGGTTGCGTCGGAAAAAGAACGCAACGGCAAGTGCTTCCATGTCGTAGAACGGCGACTTCTGCATTCGTTTCCGGCTTTCGCTCCGTCGCAGAAATTCGTAACGCCCACTCGAAATGTTAAGCTAACGAACGGTTTTTTCTCGGCAAGGCGTGATAACATGTTGACCGTGCTATCGCGTACCTTCACGCTTGGTCGCTATACCTGCGTCGAGAAAGTGGGTCAAGGCCCTGTCGGCGAATTGTGGCGAGCCAAGCGGTTCGGCCTGGCGGGTCTCGATCGGCAGTATTTGGTGTATCGGATCTCTGCCGCACAACTGGCGCAGGATTCGACGACGGCGCTCAGGCTCCAGGCTGCTTTGCGAAGCGTGTCAGAAATCCAGCACCAAAACCTGCTGCGCCTCGAGGAATTTGGCACGCAAGCCGGTGATTCTTTCGTCGCGTATGACTTCGTGGGTTTTGCCGATTTGGGAAAACTGAAAAGCGGTCTGGACCTGCTCGGCGACGAGGCCAAGGTGCTGCTGCCTCAAATGATCGCACTTTTGGGTCAGCAACTTGCGCGAGCCCTTGTGTCAGCGCAAGAACGCGGTGTTTCCCACGGCCTGCTTTCTCCGTCGTGTGTGTTCGTGGATGCGTGCGGCGAGTCGCACTTGTCCGAATTGGGTTTGTGGGCGGTTCTTCCGCAGGGCGGTTGGAAGCCCGAGGGAGTGCTCAAACCGCTTGCGCCGTATCTTGCGCCTGAGCTGTTGCAAAGCGGCGTGCCGGGTCCGCGCACGGATGTCTATGCGCTCGGGAGTTTGTTGCAAGAGCCGCTCAAGTGGGTTCCGGCGGACAAGCTGACGGCGGAATCCCGCTCGGCGCTGTTGGCCCTTCAGTCGATTTGTCAGCGGGCCACATCGAAAACGCCCGCGCAAAGACCGCAACACATGCTCGAGCTGGTGAAGGCGCTCGATGCGGTGCGGGTGATGGAATCGGTGCCGGCGCAGCTTCAGCGGTTTGGCCGACTCTTCGAGCTTTCGGGCGATACGGTTCCTCAGCAAGTCACGACGAGCGATCGGTCCGCCGCAGAACCTTTGCCTCCGCCCCCGAGCATGAAAATTTCCCTGGGCAAACCAGCCGACGCGGTGCCCGCGAAAACGGCGGGTCCAGGCGCGACCGATGCGGCGGCCAAGGCCCCGGTTCCGGTCAAGGCCACGCCGGAATCCGACAAAAAGCCCTCTGCCGATCCCAAAGCGAAAAATCCCGTCACCATCAATCCGCGCGCCGCGTTTGGCCCCGGAATGACTGGCGGTGCCGCGTCTGCGGTCACTCCCACGGCGGACATTGATGCCGCCGAGGCCGAGATCGCGACCTCACAAAAGGAATCGTCTACCAAGTTGTCTGACGTTCCGCGCAGACGGCCCACGCCGATGACCGTCGATGTGGATCACATCTCTGTCACCGAGACGAGCCCCGCGATGCCTGCGATGGGTCGGCAACCGCAAAGATACACACCGTATCCACCCAAAGCCGTCGGCGGCGAAACCCCGAACGAAGGTCAGGCCAATGCCGCGCAGGCAGCCCTTTCCGCCGCGCAACCACAAACGGCCAGCGCGACTCAGCCTGCGGGTACAGAGAGCGGAATCGCCGAGGTCCTCGAAGAAAACCCCGCGTTGGATTCGACCGGCAGCTACTCCCAACCCGAACTTGCACCCGCCATCGGCACCGACAGTCTGGGCGGCGGCACGACGCAATCGGCACCGCTCGGGCTGCCGAAACCTTCGCCCTCTCTCGTTCAGAATCCCAAGAAGCTATCGACGGCGGCGTTTGTCGGAATCGGTTTGGGAGCAGCGGTCATCGCGGGTGTCGTCATGATGGCCGTGATCGGACGCGGAACGAGCGGTTCCAACACCACCGATGCGGGCCCGTCTGATGCGAGTGCCGTCGCCGCCCAGCCGTCGCCCCAAAAGCAAAAACCCGACGAGCTGCAAGTGGACAGCACACCCACAGCCGCCGTCTACCTGGACGGCCAAGCCAAGGGAAAAACGCCCGCCAAATTGACCGTCAAGCCTGGTTCGCACAAGCTGCTTCTGGTTGCCGAGGGGTACAAACTGTTCAAGCAGGAAGCAACCGGCGGTCAGGCCGTCACCGCCTCGCTTGTCAGAGCCAAACTTCCCGACGGCGTGAGCGGGTCTGCCATCGTGAAAGTCAAATGCAAGCACGAGGGCGAGCTCCGCATCCTCGTGGACGGCCACGACACCGGCCTGACCTGCCCGACCGAGGACCTCAGCCTCGCACCCGGCAAATACACCTTGGGTTTCCTCAGCCCTGCCTCCGACGATTTGCGAGAAAAGACCCTCAAAGTCAAAAAGAAGGGCACCAAACTCAAAACCAAGTTCTAACCCGCCTTCGACGAGGCCAAAATCCCTTCACCCAAAGATCCACAGACGCCCTTGGGGCAGATCTACGTCGGGAGGGAACGCAGGGCCGTCAGGATCATGCGGGTTGCGCGGCTTTTGTTCAGCGTAAAGAAGTGAATGCCCGGCGCGCCCCGAGACAGAAGTTCCATGCACTGCACCGTCGCATGCGCCACGCCCAGCTCCAAGATCGCCTCTGGGTCGTGTTGATAGCGTTCCAGCTGCAGCCGCAGCCGCATCGGAATCGTCGCCCCGCACAGACGGGTGAAGCGTTCGACCTGCTCGAAACTCGTGATGGGCATGATGCCCGGCACAATCGGAATCCGCACCCGAGCCGCCTGGGCCCGCTGCACGAAATCGAAATAGAACGCATTGTCGAAAAACAGTTGGGTGATCAGAAACTCCGTGCCCGCCTCGACTTTTTCCGCCAAGTGACGCAAGTCCTGCTCTCGAGATGGACACTCGATGTGGCCTTCGGGGTAACACGCCCCGCCCAAACAAAACGGCCAGCGTTTGCGGTCCTGCCGAATGAAACGGACCAGCTCGCTCGCATACGAAAAGGCGTCCGGTTGCACCGCCGAAGGGTTGTTCACCCGAAGCGCCGGGTCAGCCGCCGGGTCGGGCCGGTCTCCTCGCAGCGCCAGCACGTTGTCGATGCCCGCCTCTGCAAATTCATCCAGCATGCGGGCCAGCGCGTCCTCTTTGTGTCCCATGCACGTCAGGTGCGCCATCGCTTCGATGCCGATCTCGCGTTTGATTTTCCCTGTCAGCTCCGCCGTCGATTGGTGCAGCGAGCCTCCCGCCCCGAAGGTCACAGACACAAACGTCGGGTCCAGCTCCTTTAAGTCGCGCAGCGTGGACAAAAGGTTTTGCAAGCCTGCCTCGGTGCGCGGCGGGAAGAACTCGAACGAGAAGCTCGGCGATGGCTTTTGTAGTCTTTCGGCGATGCGCATGGATGGATGCAGCACCTACAGTCGGGGAGGCACTGCGCGCAACAGGCGTAACACGTTTTCGCCGAGAATTTTGTGAACGGTTTGGGCCGAAACGCCTTTTCGCAGAAGTGCCTCCGTCAAATTCGGCAGATCGGCGGGGCTTGCCAGGCCGGCGGGAGGCCGCACAAAACCGTCCCAGTCCGACCCAAGCGCCACCCCGTCCTCTCCGACCCGCTTCAGCAGATGCAAAAGGTGCGCAACCACCCCGTCCACGCCGCCTTGCCCCAAAAATTTCGGCGCGAAAATCACCCCGATGACGCCGCCGCTGTCAGCGACCGTCTTGGCTTGCTCGTCGTCGATGTTTCTCCAGTGCGGTTTCACCCCCGCCACGCCCGTGTGGCTGACCAGAAGCGGCCCCGGTTTCCGCGCGGCGGCGTCGAAAAAGCCCTTCCGATTGATGTGCGCCAAATCGACCAGAATCCCGAACGACTTGCACGCATCCACCACTTCACAACCCAGCGGCGTGAGCCCCAGGTGTTCATCCTGTCCCCAGCCCATCGCCGGACAGCCGAGCGCGTTCCGGCTAAAGTGCAGCAAACCCAAATACCGCGCCCCCCTTTGCCCCAGCGCCCGCAGCCGTTCGATCACGATGTCGCTTCGCGCGTCTCGTTCCAGGCAGTGCCCCCCTTCCAAACCGATGAGCGCCGCCACCTGTCCCTTTTGACGGCTCGCGACCACCTCGTCCGCCGTTTTGCACAGTGTGAACGCCCCCGCTTGCGCCGTTTTTTCCAGCGCGTCGATTTGTCGATGCGCCTCGGCCAGGCAGCCCACCTCGGGTTTCGGAAAGGTCCACAGACCGAAAAACAGCCCCGCCATGTTTCCCGCTTTCATGCGCGGCAAATCGACGTGGCCGCCGAAACCCCGCACAAGCCACGACGGTTGGTGCTCCGAAAGAAAGTCATAGCCACGGCTGATGAACTTGATGGTGTCGATGTGCAAGTCGATGGGCGTTGCCGACCCATGCACCGCCGCCGCTTCATCGCTGACCGGAAAGCGAGGAGACCAAACCATGCGCAGATTCTATGTCGCAAGCGGTGCCAGTGGGCAAGGCAGACTCAACAGATCAAACCCCTGGGCCCGCTGTACAAACCCCTCGGCCCGCCGGGCGAACCCCTCGGCCCGCTGGGCGAAC
>DAOLIT010000105.1:0-15878 GCA_035328405.1 Pseudomonadota bacterium
AAGCCGAAGGCGAAGCCCGAGGCAAGGCGATCGGCAAAGCCGACGCGCTGTTGGCTGTGATGGCGGCGCGGGGCGTGGCTGTGACGGACTTGGTGCGCAAGGCGGTGATGACGTGCCAAGACCCGGCCACACTCGACCGCTGGCTGGTCCAAGCCGCCACCGCTCCCTCGCCCGATGCCGCGATCGTGTTCGGTGCATAGCCACTTGGTGGGGGGACGCCGTCGCATCAGCGCGTTTGGCGTTTGACGTGCTGAATGGCGGCGATGATCTCGGGAAGTTTGCCGCATTCGCATTTGTGGCCTGTCAGGGCCTCGCGGATGTCTTCGGCGGTGTGGCCGCAGGGCTCGGTCAGAATGGCCTGGGCTGTGATGACTTGACCGGGGGTGCAGTAGCCGCATTCCACCGCGTCATGGTCCAAAAAGGCTTTTTGAATGGGGGAAAGAGAGCCTTCTGGAGAAAGACCCTCGGCGGTGGCGACGGCCTGACCTTGGGCAAGCAAGGCAGGAACGAGGCAAGCGGGGACACGGCGACCGGACAGCAGGACGGTGCAGACCCCGCAAGAACCGTCCCGGCAATCGCGGCGGGCAGAAGGCAGGTTGTGGCGATGTTGAAGCACGTCGAGGAGAGTTTCCTCGGGGCGGATGGACCACTCGTGGCGAGTGCCGTTGACCGTGAGGGAAAGCGGGATATCGCCGGGGGCAGCCGTTGGGGCGGCGGGAGTGGCGGTTCCGGCGGCGGCGGTGGTTTGGGCGCGTGCCAAAGCGGGAACGGCGGCGGTGGCGGCGCTCGCCAACACAAACGACCGGCGCGACAGGGATGCCGGCGGGTCGGCGGGCACGTGGGCCCCCGCGTGTGGGGTCGAATGTTGGGGGCTTTTGGGGTTTTCGGGGTTCATGGGGCGATGGCCTCCAGCGTTTGGCCGACCACGCGAACCAAAGGAGGACCAAACAACCGCTGCCCGGTGGCATCGAAACCGAGCCGTCCGGTGGCTCCTTCGAGGACGACGGTTGGGCTTTTTTGCGCGAGCGTCCCTCCGGTGCATTCGACCGCGCTTGGTTGTTTTTGGCAGACGGCCCGGACAAACCGGACAGCGTCGTAGCCCAAGGCGTCGAGGGAAGTGGCTTCCTCGCCGGACGGGTATTCGAGGATGGGGCTCGCGAACGGTTGCCCAGACCCTTTCGGGGATACTTTCACAGATGCAAGGGAAAGGGGTGCGAGGACCGCCCCTTGCAAATACCGGCCCGCGCTGGCAAGCAAGCGAGGATTGAGTCCCTCGGCCAACGACAAGACCACTTGAACTTTGGAATCGGGGGACAGGGCATCACCTTTTGCGGTTTTGCTGACGCGGGCGGTGGCCAAAAGACCCTCTGTGGCAAGCTGCGAAGCTATCAAGGAAAGTTGGGTCGCGGACACGGGGAGGAAGAGCGCGTCGGGGGGTGCCAGGGCCAGTTGCTTGGCTTCACCCAAAAACGTAGTGGCCGTTTCGGCAAAGGACAGTTCGGCGACGACTTGGACGTGCGAGCCTTGGAGCGCCTCGATGAATGCGCGGCTTTGGTTTTGCCCAAAAGGGGTGCTCGGGGCCAAAACGGCCACGGTGCGCAAACCGCTGGCTTTGAGATGTTGAGCGAGGGCCTGAGCGCGGGCTTTGGCAGGGCGAAACAGTTTGAGCGTTGCATTCGAGGGGGTTTCGCGGGGCGACAGGCTGACGGCCCACAGCCCTTGGCGTTCGGCCTCGTCACAGACCGTTTGGCCTTCGTTTTTCAAAGGAGGCGCGACCAGGACAGTCACCCCTTCTTGCGCAAGCTCAGCAACAAGTTTGGGAAGATTCCCTGCGTGGGCATCGCGAAACCGCAGGTCTACGGCGGGTTTTTCGGCCAGGGCATCCGCGTCGCCACCCAAGAGTCCCGCCGCAAAAAGCGCCCCGCGCGACACCTGTTCGCCCAGAACGCGATCCTTGCCGGAAAACGGGAGCACAAAACCGACTCGCAAGGTGCTCTCGTCGTCGTCGGTTTTCTTGTGTGACAGGCCAGTGACAAACGCGCACCGCTTTTTGCGCACGGCGTCGGACAAGGGGTTGGACGCTGCGCCTGGCAATCCGTCGCACAGCGCACGGGCTTGTTGCCGCAAATAAAACCGTTCGCCAGGACGAACAAACGCGGATTGGAACAAGCGTTCATATTCCCGGAGGGCATTTTCCGCGTCGCCGAGACGCTTGTACACATCGGCCAGCGTGGCGTGCAATTCGGCCCCCTCATCGCAATCCACGATGTCATCCGACAGCGGTGCCAGCTGCTGTCGCGCTCGGTCAAAATCGCCTTCGGCATAGGCAGCCAGACCCTGTTTGCGCGCAAGCTCGGCCCGTACAAAGTCTGGATCGGTGTTTGGGGAACCTCCAGAAAGCACCTGTGCCCGAGGATCAAACCGCTTCGGACACCCCGAAAGGAGCAGACACACAGCGACCCCCATTTGCAAAAACGACCCCAGTCGCAGCCTGTGCCGCAACCACATCTTCACCTTCGTATTCGCCTGCATCTTCGCTGGCCTCATCCCTGGTCTTTTCCAGACTTTCTTCCGGCGAGTCTACACACCCTTTTCAAAAGAGAGAAAGAAGGAGAAATGGGAGTCTTCCGATTTTGATATGATGACGCGATGGGGATTCCGGTGGGTCCGCACTTGGTGGAGATCGAAGGGGACGTGATCATCGTCCGACAACGCGGCGACTTCGAGCTGGCGCACATGAAGGAATGGTGCAGAATCGCCGATGGGGTGATCGCCGAATACGGCGGCGCTTTTACGATCAGCGACTTCACCGTCAGCGGCGATTTCCCGCCGGAGAGTCGCCGCTACGGCAGCGAGTGGCAAAATGGTGCCAAGGTCTTTGGGTCCGCGCTGTTCGGCTCCAGCCTGGCGCAGCGCGTCTTGATGACGATGATCGTCCGCGTCGGTTCCATGTTCAGAAAGCATCCGGGCTCTCCACTGGTCTCTGTCGCGAGCGAAGCCGAAGCGCGCGCATGGGTCGCCGAGCTGCGCAAGAAGCTCGGGGTGCCGGAACCCTCAAAAAAACCAAAAGACCAAACATCCTGAGACCCACCCCTTTTGACCCCTTCCTACGCACCATCGATCCCCGTTTTGTCTTTGTCGTTTAGGGGGTGTGGACAGGGGTGAAGTGGGTAGCGTAGTCGGCTTGCGAGAGACAGATGACGTGTTGGGCTTCGGCGGCGTCGTAGACGTGCGTGATTTCGACGCGGTGGCCTCCGCCGGGCTGGGGCATGTCCTTGTAGGACAGAAAATAGTGCCGCAGCCGCTCGACGAGGCTTTGCGGGCAATCTTTGAGCGACCGAAAACCACCGTAAGCCGGATCGTCGCACAACACCGCCAGGATTTTGTCGTCCGCCTCGTTGCCATCGAACATGCGAAAGCCGCCGATGGGCCGCGCCGTCAAAAGCACGCCGCCGTGGTTGATGGTTCGTTCGGACAGAACGCAGATGTCCAGCGGATCGCCATCGCCCACGATGCCCGTGCGATCGGTCTTTTCGCCCGCGAACTCGCCAACCCGCGCGCCGCAATACGTCTGCGGCACAAAACCATACGGTGCCGGACACAGCGACGAATACTTTTGCGGCCTGTCGATTTTCAAATGCCCTGACCGCTTGTCCACTTCGTATTTCACGGTGTCTGTCGGCACCAGTTCGATGTACGCAGTCACGACTTCCGGGGCTTGCTCGCCCGCCGAAATGCCGTGCCAGGGATGCGCCACATAGGGAATGACCCGCAAGGGTTTGTTGGCTTCGCTCATGAGACCCCTTTTCCTTTCGTTGTGATGTCCTTTTCTTTGTCTGGTTCGTCGCCCTCATCGGATTGTTCCTGGCTCTTGAGCCGCGAGTACAGCCGCCGCCGCGTGATGCCCAGGAGTTTCGCCGCCTCCGTCTTGTTGCCGGACGCTCGCGCCAGCGCCTCTTGAATCACATCCTGTTCCAGTTTGTCGATCGAAAAACCGGGATGCAAAAGACCGGACGGCGTAAAGGGGGCCGCCGAATCCGCCAAAAAGCGCGGCAGGTGTTCCTTCCCAATCACGTTTTCGCCCAGCGGTCGGTGGGTGCCCACCAAAATCGCCGCGCGCTCCAAGATGTTTTCAAGTTCGCGGATGTTGCCCGGCCACGGATAGTGCTGGAGCAGCTCGACAGCCTCGGGCGTGATCGACAGAAGCGGATGCCTCCTTCGCAGAATGTCGTAGGCGAGCTTCGGAATGTCATCGCTCCGTTGCCGCAACGCGGGCAAGTGAATGGGGAAGACGTGGATGCGGTAAAAAAAGTCCTCACGCAGAGCGCCATCCTTGACAGCCTGGGTCAGGTCGCGGTTTGACGCACACAGGATGCGCACATCGACTTTGCGAAGCTGGCTCGAACCGACGCGGTGAAACTCCCGATCCTGAATGAAGCGCAGAAGTTTCACCTGAATCGCGGGCGGCACATCCCCGATTTCATCCAAAAACAGAGTCCCCCCATTCGCCTTTTCCAGGTGTCCGATGCGCTGTTCGAGCGCCCCCGTAAACGCCCCCCTTTCGTGCCCAAACAGCTCGCTTTCTAACAAGTTTTGCGGCAACGCCGCGCAATGAACTTCGCACAGGGGTCCGTGTCGCCTTTTGGATTGATGATGAATCGCCCGCGCGAGCGCCGTCTTCCCCGTCCCGCTTTCTCCCAAAATCAGCACCGTTGCATCCGTCGCTGCCACTTGCGCCACTTGCTCGAACACCTCGCGCATCCGAGCCGACGTACCCACCAGGCTGTCCATCCCCTGCGCCCGTTCGAGCTGCGCCTGCAAGTTCCCATTTTGTTCTTGCAGCGCCCGCCGCGCGACCAGTTGCGCGACTTTGATCCGCAATTCGTCGATCGAAAACGGCTTGATCAAATAGTCCGCCGCTCCCAGCCGCATCGCCTCGACCGCCGTCTCTGCGCTTGCAAACGCCGTCATCATGATCACGTCGGGCCGATTCGGCAGATCCCGCAGCCGCTTGATGAGTTCCATTCCCGACACATCCGGCAATTTCAAGTCCGTCAGCACCACGTCAAACGTCTGCGCCGACAGCTTCTTTTCCGCTTCGCCCACCGACAGAGCCCGCTCGACCGCATGCCCCGCCGCGTGCAGCGCCGCCTGGAGCATTTTCCCGAGCTTGGGTTCGTCATCGACCAGCAAGATGTTCCGCATCGCCTTTGCTTTCCTGTGTCCTGTTTACTCTCCGATGTCTGCGTCCGACCGAGATCCGGTTTTTTCCGCCGAAACCCCGTTTTTCGCCGCCGGTGCATCGGTTTCTTCGACCGGCGCAGCACGTTGTGGCAGCGTCAGGCAGAAGCACGCCCCACACAGCGTTGTGGGAAAGGCCCCGCGCGCCTTTTTCGGCACATAGCGCAGCGTGCCCCCGTGCTTTTCGACCAACATCCGCGATACCAAAAGTCCCAGCCCCGTTCCTTGTGTTTTCGTCGTGAAAAACGGCTCAAACAGGTGTTCTTCCGCTTCCTGGGAAAGGCCCGGCCCGGAATCGCTCACCCACACCCGCGCCTCCCCATTGTTTGCCTCGATCCTGATATCGATCTGCCCCGCTTCCCCCATCGCCGCGACCGCATTCAGCGCAAGATTCAGGAGCACCTGCCGCACTTTCCCCTCATCCACCCACATCCATACGGGCGAGCGTCCAGCCCCATCGGCATCGCCCACAAACACCAGCGCCCGCGTCGGAAAACGCACCCGCAACGATCGCAGCACGCCGTCTCGAAGCGCCCGCAGATCGACCCGCGACACATGAAGTTTCGGGTCCCGCGAAAAATCCAAAAACTGCGTCGTCAAATCCGACAGACGGCCCACTTCGGCCAAGATGTCCTCGCACAGCTCGTTCTGCCCCGTCGTTTCGCGCAGGAGTTCTGCGCCCATCCGAATCGTCCCCAGCGGATTGCGCAGCTCGTGCGCCACCTGCGCCGCCATTTGTCGAATCGCTTGCCCGCGAAGCGCCTCTGCCCGCAGTTCCTCTTCTCGGTGCGCCGACCGCAGCGTGTGTGCCGCCCACAGTCCCAGCACCACCGCCAAGATCCCCGCCACCGCAAACGACCCCAGAGCCGACCGCCCAAGCCGCCCCGGCACCCTCGAAAAACGCTCGCCCGCTTCCAGCACCAAAAGCTGTTTTTGTTCGCCCCGCTTCACAGGAAAATAGCCCGTCAGAATCGGCGCACTTTTCGGCGCGCCGTCGTCTGTCCCGCCCGGCATTTCAATCCGGTAGCCCGGCCCCACTTGCGTTTTTCCCGAAAGCGCCGACATCGCCCGATCGGGGTCCAGCCGCAACAAATTCACCGTCTGTCCCGTCCTCACCGGCAGGAGTTTGTCCGTCAACAGATACGCCGCTTCCAGATCGCTGCTTTCTGCCACTTCCCGAAGCAAACCTTCGTCCACCGTCTGAGACCGCGCAAACGCGCTTTGCAACGTCGTCCCGATTGCATACAGCCTGTCCTGCGTCGATTCCTCGACTGCCGCCCGTCCCAGCGCATACAGCCTGTACGACAGCCCCAGCCCGACCGCCAAGAGCAGAAGCGCCAGCAGCGCCAAAAGCCCCCACGACGACCGCTTCATTCCCCGCCCGCGTTGTCGTTTGGGTCAAAGCCCCCGCCCCACAAGGGGAAGACACGCAACATCGCCCCGATTGTACTTCGTTTTTCCCTGTTCCTGCGCCCGACCAAACCGTCGTTTTTTGGGAGGACCCTTTGCAAACCTCGCCGGCCTCGATCGTTTTTTGTGTATCTTGCCGCGCCGTGAAATTGCTTCTGACCAATGACGATGGTGTGCGCGCCGATGGACTCGCCGTTCTTGCGAGCGTGCTTTCTGACATTGCCGAGGTTTTTGTGGTCGCGCCCGATCGCGAACGCAGCGCCACCTCGCATTCCTTCTCGCTGTACGAACCGCTCCGCGTCGAAAAAGTCGGCCACCGGGTCTGGGCCGTCTCGGGAACGCCCGCAGATTGTGCGTACTTGGGCGTGCTGGAATTTTGCAAAGACGCCGACTGGGTGATTTCAGGAATCAACCACGGCTACAACTTGGGTGCCGATGTGTTCTATTCCGGTACCGTCGCTGCCGCAGTTGAGGCCTCTTTGCGCGGCTTCCCCTCCATCGCCATGTCCATGGGCACTGGACCCGGCCTCGATTTCCACCGAGCCGCACAATTTTGCACCGCACTCCTCACCAGTTGGGGAACCCGACCATTTCCCAAGCGGACCCTCCTCAGCGTCAACGTCCCAGGCCCCAAGGAAGCACCCCCTTCCGCTGGAAAATTGTCCTACCAAATCACGCGTTTGGGAGAACGCTCTTACCGCTCTCATGTCGAGAGCCGAACCGACCCCCGTGGCAACACCTATTATTGGATTGGGGGTCCCCTTGCGCCCGCCGAAGAACCGCCTGGCACCGACGTTCATGCCATCCGTCAGGGGTCCATTTCCGTGACTCCTCTCGGCCTCGATTTGACACACAACGCACTGCTCTCCGATCTGCCCACGTGGGAGGTCCCCGGCTATCCCCACATCCCCCTCGAATAACCCCTCTTCGGCTACCCCTCTTCGGCCAACCGATCAAGCCAATTCAAACTCTTTGCAGACGATCAAATCCGGCGTCGGTGTTTCATACCGAGCCATTCTGTGCTCGCCCGTCGGCCATTCGTGTGCGCATTCATTTTTCTTTCTGACATAAAACCCGCACTGTTCGCAGCAAAAGTGCAAAACAAAATCCCTGCGTTCTTTGTGAAATATCTCGTCTACTGCTATTCGCATGATTGCTTCTTGTTCTTGGAAAATGGTCGCGGAGTCATGCGATCGAGCAACCAACGCGCGACCCAAGGGAAATATCGCAATAAAACATAGAAAGAAGGATAGATCACCCGCGATTTCCTTAAATCAACAGCTTCTCGGATTCGCCGGGCCATCTCTTCCGGTGTTCCTTCAGGAAGCAGTCGAACAGACAGGCTGTCTGGATAAGCTGCATAACCTGCTCGCGCCATCGCCGTGTCCACCGGGCCTGGGTACACTGTCACCACATGAACTCCGCTATTTCGCAATTCCCCGCGCAAACTTTCCGAGGCTGCTCCCAAACCAGCTTTTGTTGCATTATATCCCCACATTCCTGGTGTCGGTGCCAAACCAGCAATCGAAGAGATATCCACAATCGTCCCGCTTCCTCGAGAAAGCATCCCTGGCAATATCCGCCGTGTTATCAACAAGGGAACCACCAAGTTCAATCGCAACATTGTTTGCAGCGTTTCTTCATCGATTTCTTCCGCAGGTTCCACAAATTGCGCCCCCGCGTTGTGAATCAGGATATCGATCGGGCCAAACTGCTGTTCCGCAAGTGGAACAAAGTCCAACGCTCCGTCGATCCGACTCAAATCGACTTCAAACTGCTGCGTTTTGCCCAAAACTTCCGCGCGCAACGCCTCCATCCTCGCGCCCCGCCGAGCGACCAACGTCACTCGATCTCCAGCCCGCACGAACTCCGCCACAAGCGCCGCACCAATTCCCGACGAAGCACCGGTCACCACAACATGCCGTCCCATCGTTTTGTCCTTTTGATTTTTGTATAACAGAACCGCGAGCCCGCGTTTCAGGAGGCAAGCTCGCGAAAAAAGACGAGATGTTTCAAATTACGCTCGCAAGCGTCGTTTCGTCTAGTACTGCCTGCTGTTCTTTGTCTAGCCGCAGAAGCAATTGATCCAACTGATCGGGCGCCATGTCCGAATGCAGATATTGGGAAGGCTGAAACAATTTTAGAACATGATCGACGCGAATTGAGTCAGGCGATTTCGCCAAAAGATAGCCATCTTCATGTTCAATCACCAGATCGTTTTTCGCCAAACGTGTCAGGATCTTTCGCACAATGCTCTCAGGCAATCCATGCCGCTGTGTCAATTCATCTACAGGCAAGTTTTTTTGCCCCTGGCAAAAGTGCCTGGCAACGTCTGTCAACAAGCGCAACGCCAAAGGCCCATTGATTGTCAATTGCGGATCGAAGGCACCCTCGTGTTCATGAATTTTTGACTGCCACGGCAAACGCTGAACCGCGCGAGCCACTTCCACACCCCACAGCACAATCAACCACCATAAATAGATAGACAACAAGAAAAGAGGCAGAACACCCAATGCTCCATAGATTGATTTATAGCTGGTTGCAACCCATGTCAGGTATCGACCGAGGCCGAATTTGCTTATCTCAAGCAAAACAGCGGCAGTCCCCGCACCGATCAAGGCCGCCCGCCACTGAACGCGCAGTGTCGGAATGAGGCGATTGGCCAGCATCAGCATGATGGTCGTCATCAGCGGAGAGAGATAGGGCAAAAACACAGCAAAACTGCCCCATAATTTTTCTGTTTGGACGAAGGACAGCGTAACAGCAAACGGAATCAGCGTGATTCCAGTATAAAATAGCAAGAATCGCTCAACGTAAGTCCGTTCTCGATGCGATTCCCAAATGTGGTTCCAAATCGATTCGACCGAAAGAAACAAAAAGAAGCCGACAGCCAATGCAGCAATGATGCCGAAGCTGCCCAAACCGCCTGCGGTGAAATTGCTGGAAAAGGTGGACAACCGACCCACAACCTCGGCTTGCGCTTCGGGAGATGAAGGGAAAACCTGCCGCACGACGACCGACAGCAACCGCGAACCGTCTTCGAGCTGTCCTCCGTATTTCAACAAAGCCAGCGCGATGGCCAAAAGGGGAACCAACGCCAACGCCGTTTGATACGACAGCGACGACGCCGCCAGCGAACAGCGATCATCCCAAAAGCCATCCCACGCATGAACCACGATGCGCTTCAATCGCTGACCCTGCGGCGGCAGTCTGGACAAAAGGTCGGTCGAAACCATGGCGTCCATCATCTGCTACTTGGCCAGAAGAAACCACTGGGTCGAGCCTGGCTTGATGCACACGGATGAGGGAAGGGGAGTTGGGAGGAAGCTAAGGAGGAGCGACGATAGGATCACGCCGATCGCCGCTCAGATCAGGTCGGGCTAGCCGTTGACGCCGCACTTGTTCGGGTCGAACACGCCGCAGCCAAAGCCAGGGGCGCACGTTCCGCAGTCCACGACACCGCCGCAGCCGTCACCGACGGGGCCGCAATTCAGACCTTTGTCTTTGCAGGCTTGGTCGAACGTCAGGGGAACACACGCAGGCGCTTTGCAGACGCCAGAAACGCAGGATTGTCCCGACGGACAGGTGCCGCAATTGAGTGTTCCGCCACAGCCGTTGCCCGTGGACCCGCAAGCAAGGCCCAGCCCACTGCACGTCGCTGGAGTACACGCGCCCGAACCACACTTGCCCGCGCCGCCGCCTCCGCACGTCTGGGGCGAAGTACAAGTGCCGCAGTTGAGCGAACCGCCGCAGCCGTCTGCGTAGGTTCCGCAGTTGTAGCCGAGTTGTGTGCAAGTGAAGGGCGCGCAACCACCGCCACACACACCCGGAACGCCGCCGCCGCCGCACACCTGAGGCGAAGTACATGTGCCACAGCTTGCGATGACGCCGCCGCAGCCGTCGCCTTGCGAGCCGCAGTTGTAGCCAAGCTGCGAGCAGGTCGAAGGCGTACACGTCGGCACGTCCGCCTTGATGCACGAAGTCAGGTCGAACAGCATGAACTCGAGCACTTTCTCTTGCGCGGTCAGCGGCTTGCCCGTGCCAAAGCTGCACGACGCCGGGAACGTGCCGGTTCCGCTTGCCCCAGTGCTGACATGGAAGTCGCTGAACATCACGCGCCCACACTGCTTGTCAGGCGTCTGGCCGACGGGCGTGTTGAACGTGTAGTGCATCGGGAAATTGCCTGTCGTCGTGCTGGTCGGTTTGGTGCCATACATCCACCGCTGCGACGGTGCAACCACGGCGTTGAAATCGTGCCGCAAGGTCTGCACTGGAATTTGGCCGAGCGTGCCGCCCGCAACGAGTTTCAACCACTGCGCCAGCGTTTGTCCTTTCGGGAAACTCTGGTCGATGAACGCATCTTGGTTCGGCGGCGAAGCCTGGCTGACCTGCCACGTCGCCGTCGCATCCCACGCCGTGTTGAGCGGGGGCGGTGCGGCCTGTTTCTGCCCGTGCAGGAATGCGTAGCCGTAGTGCGTCGTGTAGATGCGCCCTCCTGCCGCCGTGTAGTTCAGCAAGTTGTTGTAATACGCCGACTTGTCCTGAGCACTCCCCTCGCAATCGAGAATGATCAGATCGTATTTCTTCATCGTCGTGAGGTTGCCAAACAGAGTCGCTGCCGTCGGTGTTGAACCGCTGATCGTCACGCCGTTGGTGCGGTAGAAGTTGACGCGGCCCGTGCCCGTCGGATCGGTGAACTCGCTGGTGTCGATGCCGATCTTCGGCAAAATGCACTCCATCGGATCGGCGCTGCCCGTGACCACCGCGATCGAAGGAATGTCGCCTTCCGTCTTGTTGCGCGGCAATCGCGTCTGCGTCGTCGTGAGTGCCGTCGAGGAACAGCAAGCGACCGCAGGAATCGTCACCTGCCGCCGCCACCTTCCAAGCTGGATCACCAGCGGAATCGGAACGCCGCACGGCACGTTGTCGAGCGTGAATTTGCCGTCGATGCCCGAATACGTGGTCACAAGCGGAGAGCCGGACACGTCCGAACCACACTGATCGCACGTCACACCCGGCGTAAACGCCTGCACCGCTGCATTTGGCACGTACACGAGCGCGTTCGGAATTGGGTCTGGAACTCCCCACGTCGCCGTGTTGTCGTGCCCTGGTGCCGTCACCGTGCCCGTGAGCCGCGTCGTCCCACCGTCGCAAGCCACCTGGTTTTTGCACAGGTTCGTGCAAACCGGTGCCGGAACGCCGCACTTGTTGGCCTGGCCGTTGGCACCGCAAATCTGTCCACTCGGGCAACTGCCACAGCCCGGACCTCCAATGCCGCCGATGATGCCGCCGCAGCCGTCGCCTGCATAACCGCAGTTTGCGCCCGCCTGAGCGCAGGTCGCAAACGGCGTACACGTCGGTTGCCCGCATTGACCTGCAGTGCCGCCGCCGCCGCAGGTTTGAGGGGCCGTGCACGTTCCGCAGTTCAACGTCCCGCCGCAGCCGTCGCCAGGCGTCCCGCAATTTGTGTTAAGAGCCGTACACGTCGTCGGTGTACACGTTCCGCCACCCGTTCCGCAAACAAACGGCGTGCTGCCGCCGCCGCAGGTTTCCGGGGCCGTGCAAGTTCCGCAAGTGAGCGTGCTCTCGCAACCGTCCGTGACTTCACCGCAGTTCTTTCCGGCGCAGGCTTCCGCTTGGGTTTTGGGGACGCAACTGCCCGATGTTCCGCCGCATTGAAAGAACGTGCCGCCGCCACCGCACGTTTGCGGTGCCGTACACGTTCCGCAGTCGATCGTTCCCCCTCGGCCATCGCTGATCAAACCGCAGTTTGCGTTGATCGCAGCGCACTTCGCCGTCGAAGAATTGGGATCTTCTGACATGTCCGGCGTGTCATCTGTGCCGCCGTTTGGGTCATCTCCTCCGATCGTGTTGTCGTTGCATCCGGCTGAGCCGTACCCAGCCGCAACCCCGACCAACAGGAACAAACCGGGTAACAATGACCAAATAAAGCGTTTTTTCTTCA
The DNA here is from genome assembly GCA_035328405.1 of Pseudomonadota bacterium. Taxonomy (GTDB): domain Bacteria; phylum Myxococcota_A; class Polyangia; order Palsa-1104; family JAEUJZ01; genus JAEUKA01. The sequence continues at coordinate 12,617 of DAOLIT010000105.1, forward strand.
TCGGTTCCCCCCTCGTTTAAGTAGCCCGGTTCGATCATAAATCGAAGGCCGATGTATGTGTCAATTGGCTTGCAGGGTAAATCTATTAAATAGATGTCTCCAACAGCCGAAACGCACATACACAGACATGGACATAGACGGACTTTTTGACTATGGCTTCAGAATTTAAGTCAAGGATACCAATGAATTGGCATTTGCTTGTGTAGTTCTCTTCACGCGGTCTGCAAAACGAAAGGAAACGTAGACAAAGCTACCCGTTCCATTCGGTCGAATGAATGATCTGCGCAGTTACGGAGAAAGCGTTCCGTAATAGATCCGACCATCCACTGCCGTCGCAAAAAACCCACCTCCCGCCACCGCTGAAACCGACTGCCACACCCCCTTCGGCGGATTCGGCAAAGGAACCAACCCCATCGCATTCCAGCGGTACATGCGATCCGTTTCTACGACAATCGGATCACTCCCGTCTTTTCCATGCAAACCAACAAAAGAGGATAGTTTTCGATTGCTTGGCTGATAAACAAAGCACTTTGTTTTCCAGTCAAAGAAATCCAGAAGATTATTTCCAGAATCATTCCGAATGAGTTTCACTTTCGTCTGGTCAGTATTTGCCAATACCTTCACTATTCGATAAGTAGTATCTGGGCTCCCGCATGTGTCTTCATCGTCAACGTCATTCTTAAGCATAGTGGTTCTGTTCTGCAATTGCACAACGGTGCTACCTTCGCCAACAAACCAACAATTAGCCAACGACGTGCAATCCATTGCAAGCAATCCGTAAACGGGAAACTTCTCAGCGATGGTGCCTGTTGCGCCTGTAGGATTGACATCCACGCTCGTTTTGGTCCGAGCGTAATCTCCAACGTATCCGCGAGATTCGCCGGCATTCGTCCCCGAAAGAAGGGCCTCCCCGTTTTCAACATAGACGCCGGTCCATTTGACGGACTCAGAAGGCGTGGCCGAGTACTTGATTCGTGTGGCTTGGCCTTGTTTGTCGAGTTGGACGACAGCATCGGAATCCCCGACAAACCAAACATTGCCTTGGCTGTCCCCTCGGACGGCGTTCCAGGTGGGACGTGGGGTGCCGGTTACGCTGTCTGGGAGGGCGATTTCGCGGAACAGAGCTCCATTCCAATGCAACACAGCCGCGTCTTTGCCCACGATCCAGACATCGTTTGCTGCAGCCGCCCACACTTTGGCATCCGCCGGGTACCGCACGGGCGCATCTCCCGCCAAACATCCACCCCCTGAGGCTCCGTTGTCGAGCACCAGTTGTGTCGTGATTTTTCCCGCGCCCCCTACATTCACATCGGTGTTGCCTTTGCTGAGCGCGCACGGAATCTGGTTTTTGTACCCAAACACCTGGATGTTCATCGTCCCATCACGACCTGCGGGGGCCCGAAAACCCAACGCGGGTTTGCCCGACAGAAGTTGTGTGGTCGCGATGGACTGAGCCCGATAGGAATCCGTTTCGATTTTGTAATAGGCCGAAACAGCGGTCGCGTCCGAAGACAAATTGGATAGTTCCAACACGACCACATGTTCGCCACATCCCGAAAACAGAAAGGCTGTTGCCACCGTCGCTATTCGAGACAAACCCGCATAGGAAAACACAGGTTTCATGGCAACCCTCCTCCCTTTTTCTGTTCTGTCTTCAGTACTCAAAGACTACCAGTCCATCTGGCAGCTTGTTTCGGATGTGCAAACCGACCCCCAAACCGACTCCCAAGATGACCGCTGCCGCCGCTCCGCCGGCAATCAGACCGATGGTGAGCGCCTTTTTTCGTTTCTGTCGGGATTCAAAACCCTGAACGTAGCCCGGCAGAGCATTCCCTGTTTGCTTGTCAAATCCCAACGGCGCGGGCTCCGATCTCCGATCCGCTTCATCTTGCAGACTGGTGGCAGCCAACAGAGCCTTGGTTTGGCTCACGTACTGTTCCACATCGTGCCGAATCTTGGCGGGCATCTTGGGCTCTGCGCGCAAATACTGTTCGTAATAATCGAGCGCCTTCGCCGCCTCCCCCATTTTTCGATACACCTGCGCAATGTTCAGCAAGACACGAGGAAACTGTCGCACTTTGTAGGCAGCCTGGAACGCATCGATGGCCGCCGCATAGTCCTTTTTTTGATACAGAGACAGACCCCGTTGAAACACCGAGTCGAAGTCCTCGGCCTGTGCGGGGCGACTCCCAACAAGAAGCGTTGCGCATACACACACACACACAGCCCAATACAGAGCCGGTGTCCGTTCCACTCCCCTTTTGAAAACAGAAGCTTGTTCCACCATGGCTCACACTCAATCGACCACAATGACTTGATCATTGTCGCGTGTTTTGTGTTTCCTTCCGCTCTTTTTGGTGGACGATTTCGAGTCTCTGTCCCTGTCTCTATCTCTGTCTCTGCGGTGTTGTGGCACCAGCACTTCCGCGCGTTCCTCATCCGCTTTGCGACTGAGCTTGACCTGCTTGCTGACAAACCCCGACTTCCTCAGCTCGATCAAAAGGGGTTCTCCGCTTTGTGTTTCGTCTGCTTGCCACGGAGTCATTCCCAATTTGTGTCCGTCCGCGACCCGAATCACTTCTGCGCCCGTCGGCTCGGTTGCAACTCGCCAATGCACGACTGACCCACCTTGTGACACAACCCTTGCCTGCACCGAACTCTGAGGCTTCGAGAGAATCCAGCGCACCATAAGACCACTTCCCAGCAAAAGCACCGTCGCCAGTGACCCGACGGCCACCAGTCGATTCCGCAAATTTTGCGGAGGCACAAGACGCACCAGTTGAAGGTCCGCCGTCGAGGGAGATCGCTGTTTCAAACTGCCAAACTGCGTGGCCAGCGCCTCCTCCAACTTGGCCATCGACGAGAAGCGATCTTTGGGATCTTTGGCCATCGCGCGCAGAACGATCTGATCCAGATCAGGTGGAATGCGCAGATGCGGCACGACCTCGCTCGGCGCTTTCGCCCTGTCCGTCAAATGCTTCAGCATCGTCGCCGTCGGATGCCCCCCATCAAACGGCACCTTCCCCGTCAACATTTCCCACAAAATGCAGCCGAGGGCGTATTGGTCCAAGCGGTGATCCACGGGAAGGCCTTGGGCTTGTTCGGGGGCCATGTATTCCGCAGTACCCAAAACCATCCCAGGTGCCGTGAGCCGCGCGCCGCCTTGCCCTGTGTTCGCCTGCGTCGCAATCCCAAAGTCCACAACCTTCACCACCTCCGCATCCCCCTGCTGAACCACAAAAATGTTCGCGGGCTTGAGGTC